>DASSFI010000064.1:0-28880 GCA_035694465.1 Pyrinomonadaceae bacterium
TGCCCTCCGTGGCCGCCCCCTCCGTTGAACTCCGCAGAGGGGCGGCCACGGAGGGCAGCCCCTACAGTTACGCCCAATTCTTTAAACCTCCCGGATCACAAACTGCAGCGATCACTTCCTGAATTTGATCCGAAGTCATTCCAACTGAACTGGGCAAACTCAACGCTCGTCGATTGATGTTGTCGGCGACTTCACCGCCCAAACTCTGCACGCCGGCCAGAGCTTCGGATCGATGTAACGGCTGCCACAATGGCCGCGCCTGAATACCACGACGAGCGAGTCGCTTCATCAGCGAACGGCTGTCTTCGCCATACCCCGCATCATCGATCAGTACAGTGTTGAGCCAGTAAATACTGCGCGCCCAGCTCGCTTCAGACATCATCGTCACGCCCGGCAGATCGGCAAATGCGTCTCGGTACGCGGTCGCGATCTTCCGCTTGATTTCAATAAACTCCGGCAGCAATTCCATCTGCGCACAACCCATCGCGGCTTGCACGTTGCTGAGACGATAGTTGAAACCTGTTTCTTTATGAACATACTCGACCGGATCGTCTTTCGCCTGCGTTGACAAGTATTTCGCCTTCGCTGCGAGGGCCGGGTCGTTTGTTACAAGCATGCCGCCGCCGCCGGTCGTGATGATCTTGTTGCCATTGAAACTGAAACAGCCGATGTGACCGAGATTGCCAACCTTGCGACCATGATACTCGGAGCCGAGACTCTCAGTTGCGTCCTCGACGATGGCCAGCTCGTACTTGTTTGCCACCTCGAGGATCGGATCGAGATCCACGGGATGGCCCAGAATGTGGACCGGCATGATCGCGCTCACGCGCCGTCCGCTGTGTTTGTTAACCAGCTTTCCGTCTGTCCAGGTGCATTCGTTTTCGAGGAAATCGACAACGCGCGCTGCGTCCATTTGCCAGTGGATCGGTTCAGCGTCGCACAGCACGGGCCATGCGTTTGCATAACGAATCGCATTCGCTGGAGCAATAAACGTTAAGTCAGAAACCAGCACTTCATCGGCAGGCTTCACACCCGCTGCCAGCAGAGCGACATGCAGCGCCGCCGTGCCGGTCGACATCGCGACGCCGTGCGCCGCGCCGACGTAAGTCGCAACTGTTTTTTCAAGCCGTTCGACGAATGGCCCAACTGACGACACCCAGCCGGTGTCGAGACATTCTTTGACGTAAAGCCACTCGTTTCCACGCAGCTCCGGCACACAGAGAGGAATGTTGCCCTCGGCTACCGCGGCGCCGGGCTCAAACGACATAGATTCCTGTTCGATATCGTTCACTGTTTTCGCGTATCCATTCAATAGTGGCAGTCAGTCCTTCTTCGAGTGAGTGCTTGGGCGTCCAGCCGAGAATCGATTGTCCTTTGCGGCTATCGGCGCAGAGGCGATCGACCTCACTGTTTTCCGGTCGCATGCGCACGCTTTCCAATGAGACCGGAAGATCGCGGTTCATTAGTTTGAGAATCAGTGCAGCCAGATCGCCGATCGAGATCTCGCGACCCGTACCGAGGTTGATGACTTCGCCAATCGCTTTCGGTGTGGCAGCCGCTTTGATAAATCCTTCGACCGTATCCGCAACGAAGTTTAAATCGCGCGTTGGTTCGAGGTTGCCCAAACGAATTTCAGCGCCGTTCAGCGCCTGCGTGACGATGGTCGGGATTACTGCACGCGCCGATTGTCTTGGTCCATAAGTATTGAACGGTCTGACAGTGACCACCGGCAGACCAAACGAGAGAAAAAACGACTCGGCGATCTTGTCAGCGCCAATCTTGGTGGCGGAATACGGTGATTGACCTTGCAAGGGATGGTTTTCGTCGATGGGAACTGTGCGGGCAGTGCCATACACTTCGCTGGTTGAAGTATGGACCACGACTTCTGTGCCCATGCGTTGTGCGCCCTGAAGCACGTTGAGCGTGCCTTCAACATTCGTGCGCACGTAAGAAAGTGGCGCGTGGTAAGAGTAGGGAATGGCAATCAGTGCGGCGAGATGGAAGACGACTTCGACGTCCTTGAGCGCATTTGCCACCGTGTCCTGATCGCGGATGTCACCAAGCACGACTTCAATGTCGTTCTTCAACGGCGATTGATCGAGCCAGCCCCAGGAACCGGTCGAACTGTAACGTACAAACGCGCGCGTGCTTGCGCCGAGTTCGACCAGGCGTTCCGTTAGATGACTACCGATAAATCCGCCGGCTCCAGTTACCAGTACTTTTTTTCCAGTCCAGTCCATACTCACAAATCGATCCTGACAATTTTCCACGGCATTAGCAGCGCGCCTGAAATCTGAAGCCGCTCGCCTGTTTGTAATTGCACCGTATACGTTCCCATGCGGTCCGGATTCGCCGGTTGCGGCAAGTCGATACCGATGTGAAAATCGAAACCAACTACGTCTCTGGCGCCGTTACCGATGCAAAACTCTCTGAAGATCGGAAAGCTGTAGACGTTGTAAAAGGCATTATAGCCGTCGCGGCCGCTCTCCGTGGTGTACTCACGCACGCGCGTCTCAAAATCAATGCGGCCATCGTAAAACAGGGAACTGACAAACACCGCGCGACGCGTAACTGTCATCAATTCCTGAATTGGCTTTTCGTAACCCGGCAGCCACGACAGGGTTTGCTTGCACGTCGATAGATCGAAACTTTTGCCGCCGAATTGTTCCGCGAGGGCGTAGATGTCGCCTTGCTTGAATTCGACTGAGCTGTTGTCAGGAAACAGCGCGCGCGCTTCGTTAATGAGAAACTCCGCTTTGTCGATGCCGGTGAAATGCGCGTCAGGATTGAGTTGCGACAGGAAGTAGATCAGATCGCCCATGCCACAGCAGGCGTCCAACACCGAAACGGAATTCTCTTTGAGATACGGAGCGATCAGTTCTTCAAACAACTTCACCTGTTCCGGCTTGTTTCGCACGTACGCCTGCATTGACTGCACCGCGTGCTTTTTTTCACTCTCGTGTCGAAACTCGTACAGGTCCATTTTAGTTAGCCACAAAAAGGCCCAAGACAAGATTTCTTGTTTTATGTGCTTCTTGTGATCCGTTCTTAATCAGTAGCGTCCGGCGGCCATGTCGGCTTTGGCCTGGTCGTACTGGTCGACCTTGCCGATATCGAGCCAGTATTCGCGAATCGGAAAACAAACCACGGTGCGTTTTTCTTCCACCAGACGCTCGATCAGATCGGGAATGTCGTACGGTTGGCCATTCGGTATCGATTGCCGCACCTGCGGATTGAGCAGGTAGATTCCGGCATTGATAAACTGCCGCATCACCGGTTTCTCAGAAATTCCTTTGACCATCACGCCGTCAGCATCGATGACGCCGTAAGGAACTTTAAACTCATACTGACGCACGCACACTGTCAGATCGGCTTTGTGTTCGCGATGAAAGTTGAGCAGCGCGCGAAAGTCGACTCTCGTCAGAATATCGCCATTCATCACGAGCAAAGGCTCGTCCACTTCTTCGATCAAACTGAGCGCGCCGGCAGTACCGAGCGGTTGATCCTCTTTGACATACCGGATCTCAACTCCAAACGCTTCACCATTTTTGAAGTGGTCGGCGATTACTTCGCTCTTGTAGTGAGTGGCGACATTGACGTGACGAATACCGGCTTGCTTGAGTTGTTCGACAATGTGCTCGAGCAATGGTTTGTTGCCGACAGGCAGCATCGGTTTTGGTACGTCTTCGGTCAATGGACGCAGCCTGCTGCCCAGACCACCGGCCATCACCACGGCTCGCAACGGTAATTCATATTCCTTGACCAGTTCCGTCAGAAAAGCGACGTCCGTTACACAGCCATCTTCGTCGACGATCGGAATGTGTCGCACGTCATGTTCAGACATCAGGTGGAGCAGTGCGGGATCGGCAGTTCCGGGAGGAGCAGTTATGGCGCTGCCAAATGCGGTTTGGCGTTGCCGCAACAGTTCGCTAATTGGAAGCTCGAGGTCCATGCCGGCGAGAATCGCACGCCGAATGTCGCCGTCAGTGACAGTGCCGAAGAGGTGACGGTGCTCGTCGAGCACGAGTGCGATACCTTTCGCGGAGTGGTCAATACACTCCATCACCTGTCGCACGGATTGCTGAGGCGAAACTGTTACCTGATCTAATAGGCTCATTTATTCTTTCGTCAAACAGTGACGCGGATTAACGCCGATCTCTTGCCGGGACACCAACGACCGTCTGCCCGTCAGGCACGTCTCGCACTACCACCGCGCCCGCTCCGACAATCACATCGGCTCCGATCACAATCTCCTGTCGCACCACCGCACCGAGACCGATATGCGAACCCCGCCCGACTTGAACCCCACCCGCCAGGCACGCGCCCGTGGCGATATGCGAATGATCTCCGATCACGCAATCGTGCTCCACGATCGCGCCGGTATTTACAATCACGTTGTCGCCGAGCACCGCATTCGCGTTTAAGATCGCGCCGGCCATGATAGTTGGCCCGTTACCAATCTGCGCCGACGGCGAAATCACTGCGGCCGGATGAATCGCAGCGACGATCTGAAAACCAAACTGCGAAACCTTTTCGTAAAGCCGGCGTCGCGGATGCGAGTCGCCCACGGCGCCGAGTCCGATAAACGCGTGATTGACACCGCGGCTTTTCAACTCATCCATGAGCGCATCATCGCCCATCACTTCGACTTCGAGAACCCTGGTCCCCCACAAGTCGCTCCGAGTTTCAAGCAACCCGACGATTTCATACTCGCCCAGCGAACGGAGAATCTCGATTACGACCTTCGCATGGCCGCCCGCGCCAAAGCCGACAACCGGGATCATCAATTCACCTCGCGCACGAGCATGAAAGCTTCGGCAAACTCAGCGCCGATCGTCGCGCCTCTCACGCGCCCGAGAGCACGCAAGCTGTCGAGCGCACGAGGCAACGGCGATGCCTGAAGCTCGGATTCGTAGAGCGCCATGATCTCGAGTTTCTTTTCGAAGACGGACGTAACGTCTGTAAACACGTTTGGCACGAATGCCCGCGCCGGATTCAGCGGCGCTGCGTCAGTCGAGGAAAGAACCTCGTAACTCAAAACTTTTTTGACGCCGTGCTGGCCACTATAGAAAGGTTTCAGCACTGACATCGTCGCTTCGAAAACGACGCGATGGTCTGAGTGCACGTCGCCGTAGTGATTGAGATAAACAATGTCCGGCTTGCAATCGGTGACTGCATCACGAATGGCAACGATGATTTCGTCGAGGGGAATCGTGTCGAGTTTTATCGTCGGAAAACTGAGCCGGAACGTATTCTCAAACCCGTAAGCAGCGGCTACGTTCGCTATCTCTTTCTCTTTTCGCTCCAGCAGCTCCGCGGACCACTGCGGCTCATGGCCACGCGTCGCGATCAGCCACGACAGGCTGTCGCCGTCGGATTTATGCTTGAGAAGGGAGCCTCCGCATCCCAGGGTCTCGTCATCCGGATGGGGTGCTATGACAAGTATTCTCATCAAGAATTCAGAGCGATTCAGCGGCGAAAACCCACCGAGAATATTTCCGCTGAAAGTCAGGTCCGAGCCTATTCTCGGTGATTTCACTGTAGAGGATTCGAAAAAGACCGTCAAATAGCTCCTCGGTCTCGGCGCGTGAGAAAAAGTGTTGGACGAGCCCGCGTTCGAAACCCTCGCTGACGACGAATGTGTTCAGCCCCGCGGCTTCGCCGACGCCATACTCAAAGTCTTCCGTGGAGCGAAGATCGCAATAGAAAAGACCGCCCGGTCCCAGTACTCTGCGCACTTCGGCGGCGGCCTTCTGAGCCGTCGTCATGTGAACGTGATCGAGCACGCCGTGCGAGACCACGACATCGAAAGTGCCGTCGGCGAACGGCAGATTCTCAATATCGCCAACCCGGAAGTCTATTTCGAGTTGCTCGCGCGAGGCCCAGTCTTTAGCCCACGCGATCGCTTGTTCGGAAACATCGACACCGGCGGCTGAAAAACCCTGGCGCGCGAAATACATCGCGTGCCGTCCATTGCCGCAGCCGAGATCGAGCACGCGTTCGACGCGTCGTTTGACGTCAAACTTGTCGTGCGTCAATTGTTTCTGAATCAAGCGTGAGCAGAAGCGAATGATATCCTCATTGGGATACCACATGGTCATGAAGTTCTGGCTGTAAACGTCGTCCCAGTTCGGCATTTTAGTAAGTTAGGTCTTTGTTCAAGAGCTTCTCGTCTACCTTCGTCGTCGCCAGCAACTCCGCGACCCGCCCGCCGGTATGTCCGTCGCCAAACGGATTCTCGCATTCGCTGATCCGCTGCTTTGTTTCGTCGTCTTCGATAATCGCTTTTATCTGTCGCCCGATTGCTTCGCGATCCGCGGGCACAAAAAACGCATTGCTCGCGTGATGTCGTTCTGATTGCCTGCGACCGACGTTGATAACAGGCAACTTCAAATATGGCGCTTCAAGCAATCCGAGACTCGAGTTGCCGATTAAAACTGTCGCTCGTCGCAAAAGATTTACAAACTCGGGATCGTGGATGTTTCGAAATACGGACACATGCGGATCGGAGCGATACTCTTCAATCACGTCGATGATCTGTTTACTGCCTGGATCCGAATTGGGATAACTGATGAAGGTCTGTAGTCCCAACCCGAGCACTGCCGACAGCGTCTCACGCATCTGTTCGCCGGCTTTATCAATCTCTGACGTCAATGGATGCTGAACGATCACCGCAAACTGATCAGCGAGCTCTTTGACCTCAAGCGCGTGGGCGAGTTCGGAATTATTCAGCTCAACGGTTGAGCGCAGACGATCGATTCCGGCGTGTCCGACATTATGAACACGCCACTCCTGTTCGCCGGCCTTGATCAAACGCTCACGCGCCTGCTCGTGTGTCGTCAACAGCAGATGCGACAGACGAGACACGGCATGGCGAAGCATGTCGTCCGCATTGCCGACCACGCGATCGCCGGCAGCGTAATGCGCGGTGGCGATGTTCATGTAAGTTCCGCAAAGAGCAAGCGTCATCGACTCTTCACGATCGGCAGGCACGAGCAACCAATCGGGCCGCAGTTCGTCGACGACGTGAGTCAAAACCTGCAATTGCGACGCCGCGCCTTTGAGTCGAGCAGCGTCGCGATCCGAATAGATCAGATTCTCGATGCGCGCGACGATCGGAAAACCGTCCGCTTCGATCTGTTTGACGGTGTAATCGTGCAACGGCGATAGGTGCGCACCGGTCACAATCAATTCCAGCTCGAGGTCAGGATGAGCGACGATTGCTTGCAGGATTGGTCGCTGGAGGAAGTATTCAGAGCGAATAGCTGTAATGCCGAGCACGCGTCGTTTGCTCATTCGCTTTTGAAGACCTCCCAGCTTCCGGCAGCGCCAATCATTTCCGCCGCCGTGTCCGGATGATTTAGCAAGAGATCGAGGGTCGAAAGATCGGGAGCAAATTCAGCGCCGGCCTGTTCGTAAATAAACGATCGCCAGCGTTGTACTTCAACTTCACAATCAATACGCTCGAAGTCTGCGAGCTCGAGGTAAGCAAGCGCGCCGGTGCCGGTAAGATATCGATCGGCTGCGAGCGCTTTACAGATTGAAGCGACGAGCTCTGAGGCGCGCCCGTGCGTTTCCGGAATCTCCGAGGCATTAACCCGTTTGCTACCGATTCCCAGCTTTTCGATCATCCATTCTGTTGATGCGATAGCTACTTGATCGAGCGTTTGATAGGTTTGCGTCAGCAGGTGTTGTAACTCTTCTTTCCAGCGCTGAAAGCCCGGTGTGCGCGCGTAGTTGGCTTGCAGCGTTTTCCAGTGCTTAACGGTTACTTTTGCGTCGACGAGGCGCGTTTCGCGAATGCTCTGGCCGAGTTCGTGTTGCACCGGGACTGTGAGCCATTGCGGTCCCTGTTTCGTCTTTATTTGATTACGATTTTGAACGCCGTTCTTACTGAACTGAACCGTATCAAGGTACACGAATATATCAGCAGACATTACTTTGTGCACATAAGGCGGCCAGGGAAAATACTGTGGTTGGTGAATGGCGATCTTCACGAAGTTTGCGCTGCAGATTGCGTTTGGGCGTGGACGTGGGCGAGCAGTCGCTGGGCGACAAACTCGGCATCCTCGTCGCGCATGCGAGCGTGCACAGGCAGACAAATATGGCGCGCCAGCAGGTTCTCTGAACGCGGCAGCATCCCGGGCTGAGTATCGAGCATTTGCTGAAAAACCGGTTGCAGATGTAACGGTGGATCGTAGGCCCAATCGATCGTGATGTGATCGGCGGCGAGTGCATCTCGCAAAGCTAGGCGATGGATTTCCACTGTCGGCATTGCCACATAACGCCAGTAACTCGGCACGCTGCCGTCTTCAGCCAGCAAGGGAACAAACAGTTCACTGCCGAGCAACATCTCGTCGTAAACGGCGGCAACACGCCTCCGCGTCGCCAGAAACTCCGGGAGCGAACGCAGTTGACTTAACCCCATCGCGGCTGCGATTTCGGTGAAACGGTTGTTGCGTCCCGGTAGTACATAACGTTCTTCGCGATGATCTAGATCGCGACCGCGCAACTGCAGACTCCGCACCGTCTTGGCGAGATCTTCACGACCGGTGACGAGCATTCCACCTTCACCTGTGGTCATGATCTTCGTCGGATAAAACGAGAAGCAGCCCGCATCAGCAAAACTACCGGCCTTGTGGCCATTCAATTCCGCGCCCGGCGCATGCGCTGCGTCTTCGATGACGAAGCGGCCCGAGTCGCGCATCTTTTGTACAAACGCGGGCAATTGCGGCGAGATGAAACCGCCGAAATGGACCACGATGGCGCCGCGAGTTTTCTCTGTTACACGCAACCAGGCGTCGTCGAAATCCATCGAGAAATTGGTTGCTGAAATTTCAGTAAAAACAGGCCGAGCGCCGGTGAGTGAAACAGCCATTCCGGTAGCAATGAAAGTTTCAACCGGAACGAGGACTTCATCTCCTTGTCCCACTCCGAACGCGAGCAACGCCGCTTCCAGCGAGGATGTGCAACTCGGAAATGCGATGCCGTACGGCTGACCGCAATACGCGGCAAACTCCCGTTCAAACTGGGCCACCCGCGGACCCATCGCGAGCATGCCATTTAAAATCTGGCTCAGCTCGCCGTTGAGCCACTTCTGCTCGTCCGGCGGAAAGTAGGGAAACGCGGTGGTCAGCGGATGCGCCGGATCATGTTCGTAGTTCTTTTGCATAAACCTTCATCGATTCGGCCAGCGACATCGGCGCGAAACCAAACTGCTGCTGCGCGAGGGTAATGTCGGCATAAAGACTAAAATGAGAAGTCTCCCGATCGACGGGAATGATATCGCTTTTGCTGTCGAGTGCGTCAACGAGTGCGCGCGCCCACTCCCCTGTTTTGATCGATCGCCCGCAGCCGAGGTTCATTATCGAAAACATCGCGGCAGCGGGTTGAGCGATACAGTTGTCGATTGCTTTCACAACGTCGCTGACGTGCAGCGCATCGCGGACGAGTTCGCCGCGTGAAAACAGTTCGATGGGTTCATCTCGTTGCGCGGTGCGCGCCAATCCGTCGATAAAACTGTCTGCTTGTCCGGCGCCGTAGAGACTCGGCAAGCGCAGCACGATGATTCGTGAATAGCGTTGAAACGTTTCCAGCAGTTGTTCGGACCAGCGCTTGGTGGCGGCGTAGGGCAGCGTGCCACCGGCCGGGCAAGCTTCGTCAACCGGAAGCAGCGAAGGCTTACCGTAAACGCTGCTGGTCGAGGTGTAGATGATCAGCCGCGGCGGTTGCATCGTTAAACCTTCAATTAGGTTTGAAGTGGTTTGGACGTTCGCATTGACAAAGGCGGCGAGATCTCCCGGGCTCGGCTGTTTCGATGCGGCATGAATAACGACGTCGGGCGGGCCGTCGTGGTGGGCCAGTTTCGCAATCAATTTCGGAGAGCTGTCGTTGGCAAGATCGACGACGACGGATTTAGTTGCGGCGGACGATTCTCTTCGTGACAGACCCGTGACGCGATCGTTTTTGGCGACCCTGTTTCTGGCCAGCCTGGTACCCAGAAAACCACTGCACCCGGTAATCCAAATGTTCAAACCCATAATCCTCGAACCCTTCTCTGTGCAAAGATCTCACAGAGAAAACATATCGATTTCCAGAACTGTCCCGGCGGCGATATCGCGTACTGCGTGTTGACCAACGAGGGTGCTGAGAATGGCGGGCGACAAACCCGTGCCGGGTCGTCGCATCATCACCATCTCGCGTTTCAGAGTCGCACCGGCGGGAATATCGACACTCGCAAACAAACTGCGACGCGCCACTTTTGCCGTTTCAACTTCACTCGCCGTGGGAACTTTTCTGCCATTGCCCAGCGCACTTTCAATCCGGCGAATCGATTGCACCAGTTGCCGCAACTCAGCGGGTTCGAGTGAAGCGCGATGGTCGGGTCCAGGCAGCGTACGATCAAGGGTGAAATGTTTTTCGATGACACACGCGCCCAGAGCCACCGCCGCGAGCGACACATCGAGGCCTTCAGTGTGATCGGAAAAACCAACCGGCAGATCGAACGCGGCGCGCATTGTTTGCATCGCGCGCAGGTTGCTCTCAGCAGGTTCGGCTGGATAATTGGAAACGCAATGAAGCAGGATCGGATTTTCACAGCCACCCAAATTCAACACACTGACGGCTTCAATCAACTCCGAAAGCTCTGACATGCCAGTCGAAAGAATCACCGGCTTGCCTTTGCCGGCGATGTATTCAAGCAACGGCGAGTTAGTGAGATCGCCTGAACTGATCTTGAAAGCGGGGACGCCGAGGGCATCGAGGAGATCTACAGATTCTTCGTCAAACGGCGTCGAGAGAAATAATATGCCGCGTTCACGGCAATACGCCTGTAGCTCACGATGCGCGTCGCTGGAAAGCTCCAGCCGTTGCAGCATCTCAAACTGTGACTCAGCGTTGCCGGTTGTTTGCAGTTGATACTCAGCTTTCGGCGCCTCGGAAGTCGCCAACAAATCGGCGCGAAACGTCTGAAACTTTACCGCATCGGCTCCGGCGTCAACGGCGACGTCGATCAGATCGCGAGCCAGTTTCAGATCGCCGTTGTGGTTTACCCCAGCCTCGGCAATCACGAACACCGGTTGTTGCGGTCCAATTAGCTTGTTGGCAATCTGAACGTCTTGCATTACGACAGGCGGTAGAATCCGGCGTGGGCCACCGGTCCTTTAAGCAAACTCTCCACTTCGTTCTTTTCGTGCGCCGCTGCGATCACGCCGAAGGCTTCATCGGCGGCGGCCGCATAACGTGCGACATCCGATTCCTGATGGGCGTAAGCGGCGTAAAACGCTCCCGTCGCGAGGAAGCCGGCTTCGAGCATCATCTGGGTGAAGAGCGTTCGCATCGCGAGGCCGTTCGGATAATCAAATGAGAAGTGGCCCAACGGCGGAATGCCGGTAACAGAAACAGCCAGACCCGACTTCGTCGCCGCATCGCGCCACGCCTGTTGCACCAGCTTTCCGATCTCGATCAAATGCGACGAGACGTTGCGGTCGCGGTGTTTGCGAATAGTCGCCAGCGCTGCAACTGGCCCGATGCGTTCGGTCCAGAACGTGCTGCTGATAAAACTTCCCTGCGCTGCTTCCATTACATCGCCGGTACCAATGATCGCCGCCATGGGATAACCATTCGCCATGGCTTTTGCAAACACCGCCATGTGCGGCGAGACGCCATAAATCATATGCACGCCGCCGGTGTTCAGACGCAAGCCAGACGTGACTTCGTCGAAGATGAGCACAGCGCCGATCTCTTCGGCGATCTCTTTGATCCGTTCGAGAAAACCGGTTTCCGGATCGTAGTTTCGCACCGGTTCGACGACGATGGCCGCAAACTCTTCGCGTCGATCGCCGAGCAGCGTCTCGAGTTCCTCGATTTGATTGAAGTGGAATGGACGCGCCGTTCCCGAGAGTTGACTCGGCACACCGCTTGGTTCGAGACCAGTGAGCAGATGAGCGCCGAGCGCATTTGATTCAGATAAGTTAGCGGCCAAATACCAGTCGTGCCAACCGTGATAACCGCAGAACGCGATGCGATCTCTGCCGGTATGTGCGCGCGCGATTCTCACGGCGACCGAGAGTGCTTCACCGCCGGCGCGCGTGTAACGAACCATGTCCGCCCAGGGGTGCAATTCGCAAAGCAGATCCGCGAGTTCCACTTCTTCAGGGCAATTGAGTGTTGTCATCGTCCCGACATCAATCGCCTCTCTGACAGCGGCGTCCACATCGTCGTCGGCATAGCCGAGCACACACGCGCCGATGCCCATGTAACTCATGTCCGTAAACTTGCGGCCGTCGAGGTCCCAAACATCTGCGCCTTTCGCACGCGAGTAGTAACTGGGCCACTGCTCGGGCAGAAACATTTCCGGGCGCTTCGAAAGCAGTTGCGTGCCTCCAGGGATTCGCCGGCGGGCGCGTCGATAGAGTTCCTGACCGGTTTGTTTTTCTTCCTGTAACCTTGATTCCATGTTTTTTGCGATAGTGTCTACCAAATAGTCCAGCCTCCGTCGACGACCAGATTATGTCCGGTGACGTAATTCGAGAGGTCGCTGGCAAGGTAAGCCGCAGCGCCTTTCAGATCCTCTTCCGTGGCCATCCGGTCGAGCGGAGTGCGGGCGCGATAACGCGCGTGAAACTGTTCCGGCTGGTTTCGCCAAACACCGCCCGGCGAGATCGCATTCACTCGAATTTGCGGCGCGAGGACAGTAGCAAGGTACCGCATGAGTTGCAAAAGTCCACCCTTCGAGGCCCCGTAACCGGCCGGGTTATTCATCGTGGTCCCTTCATAGAGACTCATGTCGGGTCCGACAACTCCATAGATCGAGGAAATAAAAATGATCGAGCCGTGACCGGAATCAGTAAGCGGTTTCTGTGCCGCCTGCGAGAGTGCAAAAGCAGA
Source organism: Pyrinomonadaceae bacterium (assembly GCA_035694465.1). Lineage (GTDB taxonomy): Bacteria > Acidobacteriota > Blastocatellia > Pyrinomonadales > Pyrinomonadaceae > PSRF01. The sequence continues at coordinate 12,889 of DASSFI010000064.1, forward strand.
AGTCAGGTTAACTCTCAAAGCGCGGTCCCATGCTTCGGTGGACTGTTGTTCAAAAGGCACAGCCCAGCCCGGAAACTTGGTGTCACCGCCGTACGCCGCACTATGAATCAAGATATCGAGCCGCCCAAACTCTGCCACCACTTTTTGCGGTGCTGACTGAACGGCAGTCATGTCCGTCAGATCAACTGCCAGCGCGTGGGTCTTAACGTGATAGTTTTCAGCGATTGCGCTGGCGGACATTTCAGCCGCCGCTTGATCGACGTCAAGCACTGCGATCGAAGCGCCGAGTTCTGCCAGAGCTTCACCAATCACTAGTCCGATATGTCCTGCGCCGCCGGTAATTAGCGCCACTCGGTCTTGCAGATCCATTAATTGCTTTACGGTACGCATTTCATTTCCAGTATGAGAGATCGATGTAGCCGTTATCCACCAGAAACCGTGCCCACTGCAAATCGATGGGCTCGTCAATTTCAATCGAATGATAGCGATCCATCACGTAGCCGTAAGTGTTTTCGCGATCGACATACATCGTGTGATGTTCTTTGAACAGGTCCCACTTGAACAGGTAGAGCGCGCCGTTCATCGTATACTCCGGCTTCGTGTCCTGTCGCCGCAGATAGCGCTGCTTCATCTGGTCGATCACTTGGGTCATGCGGCCTGCTTCGTCGAGTTCGCCGACAAACACGGAGTTGATTTCCATTTCACGCATGCCGATGACGGCGCTCGCGTCGCGCTCGATCATCATCTCAACTGCATTATCGAAATCGACCGGCGTCGCAAACGGAGCGGACGGCTCGAGGAGCATGATGGCTTCGTAACGTTCGTTTGTGTTTGCCTCGATCCAGTCCATCGCGTGACGAATGACGTCGAAGCTTGAAGCCGTGTCGGTAGCCAGTTCCGCCGGGCGAGTGAAGGGAACTTCAGCGCCATAGCTCAGAGCGTTCTGCTGTAGTTCGACGTCGTCGCTCGAGATTATCAGCCTCGTGCAGTACTTAGATCGCAATGCGGCGGTGGCTTTGAAACCGATCAACGAGATGCCACCGACCTCACTGAGATTCTTCCGCGGTACGCTCTTCGAGCCTCCGCGGGCGGTTATTAGGAAAAGTATGTTCATTCCGGTTCAGTACTCTGTGCAACCTCTGTGCACTTTGTGGCGGACTTAAGTTAAGGGAATATCGACGTCGTGATACTCGTGACTGAGCGGCAGTTTGATCGGAATGCCGCCGTTCCGACTCGACACATGTGCGCCGATCACCATCTCGAGAGTTGTCAGACCATCGGCGCCCGAACACGTAATCGGTCCATCTCCCAACAATTCCTGCAAACCATCAACCAGAATCTGCACCATGTCGAGTGTCACCGGCTGAAACGGCGTGGCCACGAGCGGCAGCCAGTATTGCCCCACCGGCTTGTCGCGATCGTCACCGGCGCGCGCAGTGATTTCCCAGCGGCCCTCAACCTCGTCGATGAGAATTCTCCCAATGCTGCCCGCAATCTCGATCCGCGGAGGGATGCCGAGATCTTCAAACATATCGACGACGAGTCGCATGCCGTTATCAAAGTGATAGAGCGCGATCGCGCCCGGATCGGCAAACTCAGCGCCGCGAGGATTCGGCGTGCCCGTGCTGTCGAGCGTCGCCGTAACTGATATCGGACTGCCGCCGCTCAACATGCGCGCCAGATCCATGAAATGAGTGCCGTTACCGGCGAACAGTCCGCCACCACACGTGAACCAGAAGTGACAGACCTTCCCGATCAAACCACCGGCGATCAAGTCGCGCAGTTGTTGATAACTCGAAACCCATCGCCGTCCATGACAAACGGACAGCCGTGTGCCGCTTGCATTGCATGCGTCGATCATCCGCAACCCATCACTAATGGAAGTGGCGAAAGGCTTTTCACATAAAATGTGACTCACGCCCGCGTGTGCAGCGGCAATCGTGATCGGCGCGTGAGTTGGACCATTGGTCACAACGCTGATTACGTCCGGTTTCTCATCGTTGAGCAACTGTTGCCAGTCGGTATATCCACGCGCAGACGAACACTCGGCTGCTGCTGCACGAACGTTTTCTTCTCTGACGTCACAAACAGCCACGACGCGCACGTTCTCGAGACGCTGATACGCAGCCACGTGTCGCGTCCCGTGACGACCCAGACCTATCACCGCCGCGCGCATCGATCGTTCGGTCACCAGGTGTCGCCTCCCGAAATCGCTTCAATCAAGCGCATGGTCTTAACAGCATCGGCGAGATCCGATCCCGGATAAGCAATCGGTCGACATTCCTTGACGGCGTCGAGGAAAAACCGGTTTTGCGCGTAAAGTCCTGGTTTGAATTTCAGATCAACTTCATCGACCGGCAACAGTGTCTCCGAACGATCGGAATCGATCAGCGTTGCTTTTTCCAGTGGATTAAGTGAGATCCGGCGCCCGATGCCGTAAAGAGTAACGGCCCAACTCGCGGGCGACATCCAGTGGGCAATGTAATGACCGGTCGCGCCACTCTCAAATTTGATAAGCGCGCCGAATGAGTTCTTCTGCTCTTCGTCCCACTGGCTCGCAGCAGCGGCAATGTGTTCAATATCGCCGCCGAAATAACGCAACAGATCGATGCAGTGAATACTATTTGCGAAGAGTAAACCGGCGATGATCTCGGGCGGGTGAATCCCGACGGCTTTTACTTCACCCAATCGCTCCGGGCCTTCGACCAGTACGGAAACGAGGGGACCGGCTTTCAAGATCTCCTCGCGTGCTCGTTGCATCACGCTGTAGAAACGTCGATTCAACGCGACCATGTTGATGCAATTGGTCTCATGCGCGATGTGGGCGAGGCTCTCGGTTTCCGTGGCTGTCAAACCCGGCGGCTTCTCCAGCAAAGTGGGAATACCACGCTTCAGACACTCCGCCGTAACCGGCACGATCTGCATCGCACTGACGAGCACAAACACAGCGTCGACGGAAACAGTATCGAGCATCGTTCGATAATCGGTGAACTTTTCTGGAATACCGAATCGATCCGCGAGCGCGTCAATGCGCGGATGCCCGCGACTGCAAATCGCCGCCAGTTTGACGTCAGAAAAAGCCTGAAGCACTTCGAGATGCTTCTCGGCAATATTACCGGCTCCAATTACCGCAACCTTCAATTACGTCCCTCCACTAGACTCAAAACATGGTGCTCGATCTCGTTTGCAAGCAGCGCGTGTCCGGTTTCGTTGATGTGAATACCATCGACGGTCAACTGCTCCACTCCTCCTGCTTCCCTGATCATCTGGTCCAGGTCGATCAAGTGCACTCCGTCGCGCGTCGCGTGTGACTTCAGAATCTCATTGTAGACGCCGACGTTCTTGACGAACCCGGGCGAGCGCTCGTCCATTTCCGCCGGCGGCGTGATGATGTTTACCAAAACGAGCGAACGCAGCTTGCTTTGCTTCGCTCTTTCGATCACCTGGGCCACGAGCTTGTTGAAACGTTCCACCGGCACGTAAACCTTTTTTCGCAGATTGACGATCGCGCGCCGATGTTTATGCACATTGCTCAGAATCGACTCGCGCAAAAAGGCCGGTTTCAGGTTTTCGACAAACTGGCGCTCGCGTCGCAGAAAAACTCGCGGGGCGCAATCGACAATGCCAACATGGACCACCACGACGTCGGCTTTTCTCAGATCGACCAGCTCATACCATTCATCCAGTACGTACTCTATTGTGCGCCGCCGCATGCCCCGTTCGATAACCATTGGCGCATCGGATTGAAACCGCCTTCTTAACGACTGGTCGAGCAGGTAGGGATAGGTCGCATCGTACGGAACGTTTGTCTCACCCTCACGCGCCATCGCGAGTGAGTCGGCCATGACTACGATCTTCATTTGCTTACCAGCTTCGTGGTCCAGTCGAGCAGCGGTTGCAGGACGCCCTTGCGCTTCACGCCGTGACGCGAACCCGGTGTGCCAGTGTCGACGATTTCAAGGACAATTGCCTCCAGGTGATCGTAGACAACTCCGCTCGACGCATTCGCAATGGAAACCGTCACGGTGTAGCGTCCGGTATTTAACCAGCACGGTGGAATCTCAACCGTGGTCTGGTAACTCCCGCACTCGCGCATGCCGAGTAGCTCGGGATGCGAATCAAAATCGCCGCTCACCATCGCGCACGTACCGTCAACAGTGTACATGGCGATGCCGACACTGGTGCCGGTCACCGGTTGATTCACTTCGTATTCGAGGACAAAGCGCAATGAGTCGTCATACGGAACTTCGCTTCGCACCTCGCCCTGTTCATCCACGAGGGCGATACGACGAAGACCAATCGCTTTATTGGGACGCCTGTCTTTAGTGAACTCGGCCCGTTGCAACAAGCCGCTGGTCATGTAGAGTTGAATCGCCGAAGCGGTTGGTCCTGACGCCACTATGCGTCCCTGTTCGAGCACGATGCAGCGCTGTGTCAGACGGCTGATCGCGCCCATGTTATGACTGACAAACAAGACGGTGCGTCCACTGGTTGAGACGTCCTGCATCTTGTTCAGACACTTCTGTTGAAACGCGTAGTCGCCGACTGCCAGCACCTCATCGACGATCAGGATCTCCGGTTGCAAATGCGCCGCAACGGCAAAGGCGAGCCGGACGTACATGCCGCTGCTGTATCTCTTGACCGGCGTGTCGAGAAATTTCTCCACTTCAGAGAACGCGACGATCTCGTCAAACTTTTTCTCGATCTCCTTGCGCGACATGCCGAGGATCGATCCGTTGAGATAGATATTTTCACGACCTGATAGCTCAGGATGAAATCCGGTGCCCACTTCCAGCAGGCTGGCCACTCGGCCAAATAGTTCGACGCGGCCGACAGTCGGTTCAGTGATACGTGAAAGAATTTTCAGGAGGGTCGACTTGCCGGCGCCGTTGCGACCAATGACGCCGAGCACTTCACCGGGCGAAACTTCGAAATCAAGATCCTGTAACGCCCAGATGGATGAGCTCTTGCCGTTCTTGCGGAGCGCGCGCACCGGTTTGCGTGCGAGATCCATGAGCGACTCGCGCAGCGTGGTGTAGGCGGTGGCTGGTCCACCAAGGTGGTACTGCTTTCCAACTCCCTGCACTCTGATGATTGGCTGCATGCTGATGTTCCGCGGAGCACGGAGGTCAGATGATATCTGCGAAGCTGCGTTCCACGCGTCCGAAAGCATAGATCGCGTAGAGCAGTGTCACGATGGTCAACCCGGAAGCGATGCCGAGGGCGGGCCAATCAAATGGGAGTCCGAACAATGCGGAACGATAGCCTTCGATAATTCCCGACATCGGATTCAACGTCAGTAACCAGCGCCATTTTTGCGGAATCGCACTCGAAGGAAGAATGACCGAAGAAACAAACAGCCAGAGCTGAATCAAAAACGGTAAAGCAAAACGAACGTCGCGATACTTGACGTTGAGGGCGGCGAACCATGTGCCCACGCCGAGACTAAACAATGCTGTCAACAAGACGAGGACCGGCAGGAACAGAATCTGAATCGTGGGAACGACGTGATAGTAGATCATCAAGACGCCGAGCAGCACAAACGCGAGCACGAAATCAACCAGTCCGGCCATCATCGCCGCAGCGGGTACGATCAAACGAGGGAAATAAACTTTCGTGATCAGATTGGCGCTGCCGACGAGACTATTGCCACTGGCGGTGATCGAGTTGGAAAAAAACGTCCAGGGAACGAGTCCGGCGAGCGCAAACACGGGATACGGAATTCCTGCCGAAGCCACGCCCGCGATCCTGCCAAAGAAGATCGTAAAGATGATCATCATGAAGAGCGGCTGCAGGATTGCCCACGCCGCGCCGAGCGCCGTCTGTTTGTAGCGCACCTTGACGTCGCGCCACGTGAGAAAGAAGAGCAACTCACGATAGGCCCAGATGTCTTTGAAGCTTACCAGGGACCAGCGGCTAGTCGGTTGAATAACGACGAGAGGCTCGGCCGGAAGGCGAAAACTTTGCATACAGGAGTTCTAGAATCTTCTGTCCGAATTTTCAGGCTTCGTCAGCACGCATAAAGATTGTCCAAAAGGCGCCAGGTGCTGGGCGATAGTTCCGTTTTCAAATCTGATCGGCTCTGGGATCGGTACGTAGGGTTCGTTGCCATCCTTAATAACTTCCACATCCAGATCGAGGTGCTTGGCCCACTCGCGCAACATATCGGTCGAGATGAAGACGTTTAAGGGTTGATCGCCGATGCCGACGTCCTTAAGATTATTATTCCGAAAGATATCCCAATGGCCTTCTATTCGAAAATCCAGGAACGAAAGAACTATCTTTCCCCCTGGTTTTAAAACTCGCCTCGCCTCACGTAAATAGATAAACGACTCTTCATGGAGGAGATGCGTTAGAACCGAGAAGAAACAAACCATATCGGCCTGCTCCTCCGCTTCCGGAATTGTAAGTCCCTGGGCCATCTGAAAGCGCCAGTCGGGCCGCCGTACAAGTTTACGAGCATAATCAAGGAGTTGCGGCACGACGTCGATTCCGAGGTACTTGCCGGTAAGATACTCCGACAGTGGCTTTGCCAGGCGACCTGATCCACAACCCACATCGATCACGTTGTGGTGCTTTTGAAGGCCGTGCAGAATGAGTGTCTCGCGCAACAATAACCCGATTGCCTCGAACTCTCCCCCAACTGCTAACTTCGCTGCTTCATCGGTTGAGTAGACGCCTCTAAGAATTTGAAATTGCCTGCGGTGAGTCTTACGAAAGTCGGTTTTGGAGGCCCAGTTCCTGGTGTTACGACCCGTCAAGGGCCCAATCACACGGTAGTTGATGCTATTTATGATTCGGCGAACGCTCAACCCCATTCTCGTTTCTGTCAGGTATTGGAATCCGGTTGCTTTTGACAGGAGTTCATCAGTCTAGCCACCGGCTCCAGACAGGTCAAGCAAGCGAACGCGCGACCTTCTTTAGAGTTGTAAATCGTCGATACAGACCTGGCGTTTGGAGCCGTAACCATAAACTGAGAATACCCTTATGCCTTCCACGACTACACCACATGGCCCTTTTCACCGGGATCAGGGCAAGCCGGGAGTGGCCTCGCTGTAAATATAGTTCGGCCAGCTCGAAGAGTATTCGTGTTTTTGCTCCGCGAATACTGGCGTGATATTTGAAAAGCAGATCGCGGTCGATGTTATCAAGCAGCTTAAGACTGACAAGCAGTTGATGAGATCTCTTTCTGAGAGACCATGCTCCCGCTGTATGGACGCGATAAGCAGCCATTACTTCGTTGAGATAACCGATCTTGCCGTATTGTGCCTTGAATATATGAAGCGGCCAATCTCCTACTTTGGCGGTATAAAACCAATCCGGGATTTGAACCACCGGTTCGCGGCGATACATGATCGAGCAGGACGTAATGAAATTTCCCCAAAGCAGTTGTTCAATGTCCGTAATCTCTTGTTGATCGGCCGGACAAAGATTTTCCGAAGCTTTGCTGCCGTCTTCGTAAACGGCCTTCACATTGTGAAAACAGATTATGCAGTCGGGCCTGGAGTCTAAAAAATCAACCTGCTTTTGCAGTTTGTGAGGATTAGTGAAATAGTCGTCACCATCAAGTACAGCGATATACTCACCGCGACAGGTTTCCAGCGCCTGCAGGAAGTTCATCTTTCCGAGTAGATGGCGTTCGCGGTTCGCCACTTCCGGGTCGCGCAGCAATACACGAATCTTGTCGGGGTGTTGGCGCGCGAGGTTCATTACAACCTCTCTGGTGCGATCGGTTGAAGCGTCCTCGCCGATAACAATCTCACAATCAAAGTCCGTGACCTGCATTAACACACTCTCGATTGCCTGTGTGATGAGGTTTTCCTGATTGTAAGTGGTGATCAGGATGCTGACTTTGGGGCTGCTGGAAGAATCAGGATCTTTCGGCACGGAGTTTTTCGGATACTTCTCGACCATTGGTAATTACCAGCCGAATCATTCCACAAATGGTGCTGATATCAGACGGCGTGATTGATGTTCCAGTAGGCAAGGATAGCACACGGTCTGAAACGCGCTCCGTTTCAACAAGCGTAAGCCGCGACAGATTGTAAGGTTTCATTCGATGGCAACCCGGATAGAAATAACGGCGTGCGAGTACATTCTCGCGATGGAGGATTTGCATCAGTTCATCACGAGTCACTACGGTCCTGGCGGCATCGATCTCGAGCACCACGTATTGATAGTTGCACTCTTCTTCCTGATTCGTAGGCAACAACGTGAGGCCGCTCAGTCCGGCCAGTTCTTCTGCATACTGTTTGCGATGCCGGCGATTAATTTCAATAAAGTCAGTCATGCTTTCCAGGTTGGTCAATCCCATCGCGGCGCAGATTTCACTCATCTTTCCGTTTGTACCCACGCACGCTATTTGGTCGTAGCTGGTGAAGCCGAAATTTTGCATCAGCCGCGCTGCTTGTGACAGGTTGTCGTCATTGGTGACTATGGCCCCGCCTTCAGACGAGTTCACAAATTTGGTGGCGTGAAAACTAAACACTTCAGCGTTACCGAAGTTACCGATCATTCGACCCTGATACGAGCAACCAAATGCATGCGCGGAATCAAACAGAAGCTTTAGTCCGCGCCCGGTAGCAATCTTTTCCAGGCCGGCAATGTCACAGGAATTTCCCCAGAGATTGACGGCAATAATTCCAGTAGTGCGAGGCGTAATCAGGCTTTCGATCTTGTCAGGAGCGATCGTGTGGGTTTGCGGATCGATGTCGCAGAAGATGGGAGTGATCCCTTGCCATAGGAGCGCGTGCGCTGTGGCCACAAATGTAAATGAGGGGACGATGACCTCGCCTTCAAGACCAAGCGCGCGGATGGCAATTTCCAGCGCGATGGTGGCGTTACAGATGGCAACGCAATGCTTGACGCCGGTTAGATCCTGAATACGCTGTTCAAACTCCTCCACGCAGGGACCATTGTTGGTGAGCCATTTGCGCTCGAGAATCTCGTTTACTCGCTCCGCAAACCTTTGCCTGTTTCCGATGTTGGGCCGGCCAACATGCAACTTCTCGTCAAAGGCCGGACGACCGCCAAAGATTTGCAGATCACCAATTACATTCTTGAGCCGGTTTGGTTCTCTCTGGGACATTTGTTTGTGCTTCAGGGTTCCTCAAGCTTCCCGTAAAACTCCGGGTAAGCTATCCTCTCGGTTCACGATGCAAGCCTCCCAATCTCTCAGGTACATGCCGCAGTTGGATGCATTACGAGCACTGGCAGTGCTGGCAGTAATGGTCCATCATTTTCTGCCGGTCGATCGTTTCATTCCCAACGACTACGTGACGCTCGGTCTTCTCGCTGTGCGGCTGTTCTTCGTATTGAGCGGTTTTCTGATTACCGGAATCCTTCTGAACTATCGCAGTGACGAGCGCGGTAACGCACTGCGACGCTTCTATTTTCGTCGCGTGCTGCGTATCTTTCCGATCTACTACCTGACACTCTTCATTGCTTTGGCTCTCCAGGTACGATCCATCCAACAGGGCGCTTTCTGGCACCTGACCTATTTCAGCAATTATGTTGCTGTATTTCATCCCGAATGGATGGGGCCAGCCGGCCATTTCTGGACGCTCGCTGTTGAAGAGCAGTTTTATTTTGTCTGGCCATGGATTGTGCTTTTTGTGCCGCGCAAGCATTTAGCCAAAACCATCGTCGGCACCATTGCGTTAGCGGTGCTCTTCAGAGCGTTTGTCCTCTTTGTGTTAAGCACGTCGCTCGATGCCGCAGGCCTCTTCACTTTCGCTACGCTTGATTCTCTTGGCGGCGGCGCGCTGCTGGCATTGTTTCACTACGACGAAAGGCTTCGCACTCGATTGCCGGGTCTCATGAAGTGGTTCCTGATTGCCGGCCTCGGCATAGTGACTCTAACTACACTTCTTTATATTTACAACAAGGGCTTCAGAATACTCCATACACTCTCGTTGCTTGGCATCTCGTTGCTGTTCGTGGTGCTAATCGAGAAAACGGCGCGCGGGTTTAAAGGGAGATTAAAGACTGTAATGGAGAATCCGGTGGTTATTTATATCGGCAAGATAAGTTACGGTCTGTATGTCTATCACAATTTCATGTTGGCGATAGTGCTTTATTATTTGCTCAAGTGGTCAGCCGTTCCGGACTATCGTCTGGTTGCTGTTCTTGCCACCGTCTCAACATTTGCCGCCGCTATTGCGTCATGGCACCTGATTGAGCGACCACTGGCCCAACTAAAAAACAGATCCAGTTTCAGTGCTCCCAAGGCAGTATCCACAGATTACGCAGATTTATCTGTGTAATCTGTGGATTCTGCTCGGGCGAAGAGAACGGTTTCCTCGTTATGGATGGTGAAGTGGTCCAGGAAAAACTTGTAACCCAGTCCGAGCGCATTGAGATATTCCGGGATCTCGGTCAAATCATTTTCCTTGTGATAAACCGAAATCGCCAGGCGGGGCATGAAGGTGCGTATCGACTGTTCTGCTCCTTTTAAAACATTCAGTTCGGCCCCTTCGACGTCCATCTTGATGAAATCCAATTTGGGGAGATTCTTTTCCTTCACCAAATCATCAATTGAGACAGTTGTTACCTGTAAACTCGCGCCACCGTTATTGTGATGGCGAGTGTTATCGAGCGACGTACCCGGGCCATGCGAGAAGTAATCAAATACCTCACCCGAGACGTTCCACAAGGCCCTTTTGTCGAGTTCGATTCTGGTTGCAAGAAGAGGATTCATACTCACATTGCGAGCAAATATCTCGAGATTCTCAGGCGTGAACTCAAACGTGAAAACGCGTCCCTGCGCCCCTGCTTCATGAGCAAAATAGAGCGCGGTATCACCCCAACCTCCTCCGGCGTCGATCACGTAGTCAGAGTCTTGAACCTTGATGGGGGGTATTGACTTACCATACTGGTATTGCTTCAGCATGAAGGTGCTGACCACTCCGCCTGCGGTGTAGTAAAGCTCAATCGGATAACCAATTTCTTCGAGCGCCAGATGATTGAGTACTGCCTTGGGCATACTCACCTGTATCCCCTCACGACTTTTGACAAGCTTTCGCACTTGCTGTCTCTGAGACCAATAAGAAACATTGTTGAGTGACAGTTTTACTTTACGCGCACCCAGGAGACGGTAAGTAATAAGCTGGACGAGTGTAGATTTCGACTGCTCATCTTCCAGCAGTTCGTAAAGAGCTGACAATCCCTCGACTGCCCGGTCCAGCTTTTCCCAATCAAGGTCAGGCGCATTAGTCAGTGGCACAATTGCCAGAGATCCGGCAAGCAGCCCATTCAGTTTTGAAATCAGCGAACTTTTGAGAGTTGATTTGTATGGACCAAACCTTTCGGAGTCCCAGTTGTCCGCCCCATAGCAATTCGTCATGCTACTGGTCAGCTGATTCATCAACGCGATCATGAAAGCAGATCTACTTGAACTCATGAGCCGACTTCCGCCTCAACAATTGTTTCTGACATCCACTCCAGCCTCGGACGTACTACACCAGGCCATTTACCAAACCAATTCCCCTCACGAACACTGTCGAGCACTTCAAAAACCAATACTTCGGGAAGCAGATGGAGCGAGCTCGAGTTCTGCACAAACTGCATTGTAACGACGTAAGTTCCATCGTTCAGGAACCTCGCCGGAATTCTCAGCGTCTCCCGGTTGAGGCCTCGCAACCGAGACTTCTGGCCCGAGCCGGTCGCAAACACACAGATGCCCTCTGCCGTGTACAGATGCATAGTGACACCCAAAACTTCGTCTACTTGAAAACTCCAGAAATCGAACTCTATTTCAATTTGCGATTCAATGGAGATCTCTTGCCTACCATGCGGGCCGAATCCACGAACACGAGCAGAACGAAGGCGCACTATATCGGTGCCAGGCGCCGTCTCAGGGTCGTCCCAGACTTGTTCCAGGACAGGTAGAGACGCCTGTTCAAGATAGTCGAGTACAACTTGTTCGGTTTCGCCAGCCGCAATGATCTGTCCCTTGTCCAGCCAAATAGTCCGTGCGCAGAGACTCCGGACGGCCGCCATGTTATGACTAACAAACAGCAGTGTGCGGCCATCTCTGGCTACTGATCCCATCTTTCCCAAACACTTCTTTTGGAAAGCGGCATCGCCAACAGCAAGTACTTCGTCGACCAGCAGTATTTCAGGCTCGAGATGCGACGCCACGGCAAAAGCCAATCGCATATACATGCCGCTCGAGTAACGTTTTACTGGAGTGTCGAGGAAAGCATCTAACTCGGCGAAAGCGACCATCTGATCGAATTTCAGATCGATCTCCTTCTTTTTCATTCCCAGGATGGCGCCATTGAGATAGATGTTTTCTTTGCCGGTTAACTCCGGGTGAAAGCCGGTCCCGACTTCGAGCAAGCTAGCAACGCGGCCGAATAACTCAGCGCGTCCTTTTGTCGGTTCAATAATGCGCGACAGAACTTTTAATAGCGTCGACTTTCCCGCGCCGTTACGCCCAATAACTCCCAGCACCTCGCCGGGGGCCAGCTCGAGATTCACGTCCTTGAGGGCCCAAAACATGTCGCGATTCCGTGCGCCGTTGCGGTCAGTCAGCCGCTTAAAGGGTGCCCGAACCGCGCCGGCAAGTGATTCTCGCAGCGTGTGGTAAGCAGCGTCTTTGGTACCCAGACGGTACTGTTTGGATAGATTTTCGACGCGAACAATTGCTTTCATTCGATTCCATTGCCGAGGTTGGAAGTATCGGCGAGCACCGCGTAGCCAATCCCCGTTTTACCAAACCCGTTTCCGTTATAAAAAAGAAAACTCCGGTAGCGGTAGCAATACTCCATCATCTCAGAGTCCCAGCCACTGGCTGATCTTTCGATGCCTGCTTCCGCATCTCTTCTGGTCCATACCAGGCCGTCTTCCGATTCGGCATAGCCAAGCCTGTAACTCTGCGCGCGGTCTGTGCGGTAGCCCCAAACATCTCGATAGGAATAAAACATTCTGTAGCATCCGTTCTGCTTGAACACACAGGGCCGGCCAATCGCATCTGTCTCTCCAATGTAGTCAATACAAACCTCGTTTGTCTTTCGCCAGCGCATTCCATCAGTCGACTCAGCATATCTAACATAGTAGCGGGGCTCGGGTCGCTCAGCGGCAGTCTCCCAGCCTGTACATGACACATACCACATGCGCCATTTATCTTCTCCGCGCAGCACGCAGGGGGCGGTATTGAAAAACGGCTCGTCAATGGATCGATCGAGCAGGGGACCCTCTGAAACTTTCTTGAAACTCCGACCCTCGTCCTCACTGACCGCCAGACCGATGGACAAATGATAAGGAACGGAAACCTTCAAGTTCCATCCAATGTAGTAAAGATACTTTTTGTCTTTGTGATTGACGATCCACGAAGGCATGATGCCGCTGTCATCAAATGTTCCAGGACGTCCGAGTGAAAGGACCGGCTGGTCATGAATGTAGAGCACATTCTCAGGCCGCGCTGCATCAACTTCGATATAGGACGTCTGCGAACGACCGTTTCCGTCTCTGGTGCCAAAGTAAACACGCAGCACGCCGGATCGAACTTCGTCAACGACCGGAATCGAGGCGTGAGAGACCATCCAGTCGAAGTTACGATCAGGCGCAAAAATGACGCCTTTCTTTATCCACTTCATAGTTGAGTTAGCCACAGACCTTCACGGATGGCTTAAAAATCCAGAGCCGTACTCAGTGTCTCACCTTTTTTCGCAGGGTTGCCTTTATAGACTCCCCATGGTTCGGTGTCTTTCGTTACTGCGGCCGCCATGGCGATGAATGATCCCTCGGCAATGTGAATCCCATCGCGTATGGTTGCGTTGACTCCAAAAAAAGCAAACGACTCGACCACGCAGTGGCCTGACAGAACCACGTGCGACGTAAACGAAACATGATCCTTGATTACTCCGTGATGGCCGATGTGATTGCCGCTCCACAACACAACGTTGCTGCCGATGGACGTGAATGGCTGAATGGTATTGTCTTCCAGTATGAAGCAGTTGTCGCCGATTGTGGATCCAGGAAAGACCGTTGCCCTGGAGCTCACATAAGAGATCATTTCATAGCCCTTGTGCCGGATTTGCTGATAAACCGATTCGCGCACCTTATTCATCCGGCTGGGAGACATGGGAGCGAAGAACTTAAACTCCGAGGCTGGATAGGTTTCTTCCACGTTCTCAAACGCGACGACCGGCAGCCCCTCGAAGATTTTTCCTTCAGGCAGGTACCGCTCGTTTACGCTAAAGGCGACCACTTCATGTTCGCTATCGTGCTGCAAGTAGAACTTTGCCAATTGCGCAAAATCCTGAACACCAAAAATGATTACCTTCGCCATGGCTTAGTCGTGCTCGTGATAAACGTAAGTTGTGTACTCGTAAAGCCCGTAGTCATTGCGGAAGACAAAATTTCGCCCCAATTCTTTCTTTAGGAACCCGGCAAGAATATCAAACGGTAAATGGAAAAGATCGTCTCTTTCCCAATCCACGTGCTTTGACATCACATTGAAAGCAATCCCCACTGCCGCATGCGCGAACACGCGCCTGACCAGTTGCTTGAAGTAAGAAAGCATCTCGTCGAAAGATAACTCGCGTTTTTCTGTGAAGACGCCGTTCAGCACGATATAGTCGAAAACCGGCAGCGAAGCATTCTCGTCGAGCAGATCCAGGACAAAGAATTTGTTGCCGGGAAACTTGTTTTGCGACAAGCGAACAAACTTCTCAGACAAATCGAGGCCCGTGTATTCGATGTAGTCTAAATGTTGTTCGCGGATATATTCATTAAGGTGTGCGGCGCCGCAGCCAAAATCCAGCAGGCTGACCCTTTGCCCCGCTGATTGAGGTCTGATTACTTCGAGCATGACGCGATAGCGTTTTTGAACATCCTCAGCTTTGGGCCAATCCACGCCGAGATGTGAGTCGCCATATTGCTCGAGGCAAGCCTCGTAATGCGAAATGATGCTGAGATATTTGTTCTCAACCATTCAAGCAAATTCACCCGTGCGATAAGGCGGAAAATAATCGCCGGCGTTCAGGTTTCGAGCCCTCACGGCTTGCTCATATTTCGAGTGGTCGAAGATGCGACCGCATAGATATGCCATGCGCGTACCCGTGGCCCAGCCGCGCTTGAAACGAGTCAGACCGTCCGAGCGGTCTTTCGTCGAGAGACCTGCTCCGGCGCCAAGATCCAGCCATTGCAGCCCCTGGCTCGAGAAGGATTCAAGCACATACCAGAACAGTGCGAAAGACGCCTCCAATTCGTAACCCAGATCGCTGTAGGCTCCAAGATGATAATAGGCGACTTCTCGATTGGTGTACCAGAGAGTCATTCCGACTGTTTCGTGCCCGGAAATTACACGGAACAGGGAAATACCGGGTACAGCCAGTTGCGCCCGGAATGAAGCTGCAGAGAAGACGGTTAGACCACGAATGCCATGACGTTGAACCAGGTTAGCGTAGAGCTCGATCCATTGGTCAGCGAACGCGGTTGGGTCTGCGACGCGCTCGATATCAACTCGTTCGAGTGCCTTTTGCGCTTTGCGGCGGTGTTGCGTCGCTACAAAGGATTCGGGTGAACCTGAAAGTTCAGTCACCAGGTGTTCTTTGAAAGGAGTGACCAGAGTAGGAAAACATTTACCAAGTTGTGCCGGATCATGGTTACCAAAGGGATCGGCGACGACAGTAAGCGTTACCAACTCGCTACGGAGTTCCTCAAGATCAAGATCGAGCCGGGACCAGTCTCGACAGGCAAAGAGCGGATAGCAACCCATCGCATCGCGGTATGGCGTGCCGAGGATTGGTCTTTCGAGTATCCAGCCACTACTGCGTGGCAACGCGCGCGGCTTGCCGAATTCAGCCAGGGACGCCGCGTAGCCTGGATGAGAATAGCCATTCATGCCATTCATGGGCTTTGCCTCAAAAGTCTAGATGTCACACTTGGACGGGGTCAGTACCGTCCGCGGTAGCGGATGGGTTGACGATCAGGTTAACGAAACATCGGCGAATCAAGCACTTCAACGTTGGACCCATCCGCTA
>DASSFI010000065.1:0-61333 GCA_035694465.1 Pyrinomonadaceae bacterium
TGGATTCATACCATAGTGGAAGGATCGGCACGTCGCGACTGATGATTTCCTGGATTTTGACATAGAGCTGCCGTGCTTTTGCACGATCGAACGTGTTCACTGCCTCCTCGAGCAGCGCATCGAGTTCGGGGTTGCTATAACGGCTCCGATTGCGTGATGGTCGTGTTTGCGTCGGAATTTCAGACGTCGCAAAAAGGTCTTTGTAAAAGATTGGATCCTGATTTCCGCCCACCCATTGCGAGTACGCGATCTGAAAATTACCACGCCGCAACTCATCAAAGAGTGTGTTTTGTTCCGGAGTCTCAATTTCAACTGGAATGCCAATTTCCTTCAAAGAGTTTTGGATCACACCCGCGTACTGTCTTCCCCCGATACTGCTACCTGAGAGTTTGTAAACGATTGGCTTTTCAAAACGCATGCGCGGTCCATTGCCATCCGGATCGCGAAATCCGGCTTCGTCGAGCAACTGCTTTGCCTTAGCGGGATCGTAAGAATAAATCTGACCCGTAGAATATGCCCATGACTCCTCAGGAATAATCGAATGGGCAATTTTGGCGAAGTTGAGCATGAGGTTTTTGATCAAACTCTCACGATCGATCGCATACGCGATTGCCTGTCGCACTTTCACATTATCGAGTGGCGGAGACGACGTGTTGAGGGTCAACAACCTGACATTCGATCCCGGGAAAGCTTTAACTTGCAGATTCGGATCCTGCTCGAGTCGTTTCACCGCATCTGGTGACAGACTCGTCGGCATCGGCGCGATATCAACCCGTCCCGCCTGCAACTCAGCCTGGAGCGCGTTCATATCAGAGATCACTCGCACGCGAATGGCCGGCAGCTTTGGCGCGCCTTCCCAGTATTCGTTGAACGCTTCTACGTCGCATACCTGCTGCGTGTTGTCGTAACGAACAAACTTGAACGGACCAGTACCGAGCGGATGCGTCTTTTCTGACTCGTAACTGTCTTTCGGAATGATCGCAACTGGAACGAGATTCGATAGCAATCCGACCCATGGTTTGATCAAAGTGACGACAACCGTCTTTGCGTCAGGCGCTTCGACACTCTTGACGTAACTATGTTTGTCGGCGCCCGTTCCTTCATAAAAGCTTGCTGACTTCGCGAAATCGCTTCTGAACACCAGATCGAGCGTGTACTTCGCATCGGCGGAGCTAAACGCTTTACCATCGTGAAACTTGACGCCATCACGGAGTGTAAAGGTGTACGTCAGGCCGTCGTCCGACCGCTTGATGTCAGAAGCGAGCTCACCGGTATAATCAAACTTCTCATCCTTCTTGACGAGGGTATTGAAGATAAGCGTGCGCACACGTTCGCTGGCGGCGTCGACCGAAGGCGATCCGATCGGATCGATGGTGCGAACGTTGTCGCCGAGCGCAATTACAAACATATCGCTGCGGCGCCGGCATGCGGCTGGCGCGAGCAACGCTGAGACTAAAAGAAACAGCAGGATTAGCTTGCCCTTGCTCACTTAATCGTGCCTCCGTAGGTGTAGTTAAGCTTGGAATTGAGTTTGAGTATTTCGTCGGCCAGCGATTTGAAACGCGCCAGGTCGAGATCGCGCGGTGGTTGAATGATGGTCTTTAATTTTGCGATACGTTCGAGAGACTCGGCGATCCGTTCCTTCGAGAGTTTGCCCTTGTTGGCGGCTTCGAGCAGACCGTGGTAACCGCGCCGAATCTTTTCCGGATTGGCACAGATGAGCAGCATGTCTTCGCCGGCAAGTGTGGCGCGAACCACAGCGTCCTCGATCTCGCAGTGACGCGCGATTGCGCCCATCTCGAGATCGTCAGTTACGACAAGGTGCTTGTAACCGAGTTCCTCGCGCAGCAGCTTGGTCACGATGTTGTAGTTGAGCGAGGCTGGTTCGAGCAACCCACCGGTTGTTTCTTCTCTGATATCGACGTTTGGAAAACCGCCGTGACTGACCATCACGCAGCGCACGCGATCGTCGCGTCGCTGGAAGAGCTCGATGTACGGCGCGAGGTCCTGTGCAATCAAATCGTCGTGCGAGAGCTGAACCACCGGCATCTCTTCGTGTGAATCAACTTCACCGGCGCCGATGCCTGGAAAATGCTTCAAGCAACCGACGACGCCGGTGCCTTGCAGGCCGCGCATGTAAACAGTCGTGTAACCGAGAACTTCACCCGGCGAGCGTCCAAAAGATCTCGAATAGAGACCGTTCGACAGCAGATCGCGATCCTCGGTCATGATCGACATCACCGGAGCGAAGTTAATATTGAAACCGAGCATCCGCAGCACTTCGCCCGTTATCCTGCCGAGCGCGCGTGCTGCCGCGAGGTCTCCATGCTGACGGATCGTGCGTGCGGACGGCATCGGCGTAAAGATGCGGCGCAGTCGATCTACGAGCCCGCCTTCCTGATCAATACCGACGAGCGGCGGTGCCGGCAGCATTTCGCGAACGCCGTCGATCAGCGTGCGCAGTTGTTCTGGACCAACGACGTTGCGTCCGAAGATGATGACGCCGCCGGGTTTGACTTCGTCGATTAAGGCTCGTGTTTCGGCATCAAGCTCAGGCCCGGGAAGGCCGATGAATAAGAACTGTCCGATTTGTTGTTCAAGGGGAAGCGCGAAAAGATTTTCTGGCAGCATCAGCCCGAGTTTAGCATTGCCGCCAAAAAGCACAAGAAGCATATAAAAAGAAATTTGATTTTGTGAACATCTTGTGCCTTTTTGTGGCTAATAGTATAAACATGAGATGCCACGCGAGATTACCGATCGGGGTCGCGTTGTTGAAGCCGTCCAGCATCTCGCTCTTACCGCTGAACTTTTCGAGGAACAAAATGGCAAACAGAAGTATGCCACCGATCTCGAAGTCATAGTTCAGGGCCGCGATTACGCCAACGGTAAGCGCGTCGGACCATACGTCCGGCTTCTTTCCTACGATGCAGGCGAAGAAATCATGCGCGAGGGTGAATGGGGTGGAAACACTTTCTACATCACCGTCGAAGGCGCACTCGATGTTTACGTTCGCGACGCCGCCGGACAGAAAAAGATAAGCCAACTCGAGCCGGGCTCTTGCTTCGGCGAAATGGCGCTGCTCGCTGGTATCGAACGAAACGCGACGGTCTCCGTCCCGGCCAATCAAACAGCAGTCGTGTTGGAAGTCACTCGTCCGGCTCTGCGACTACTCCGCAAACTTCAAACCTTCGGCAACATTCTCGATGAAACTTATCGCACGCATGGAGTTGGTCGCGTGCTCGAGGATCTGTCTCGAGTTAACGGAAAGCCACTCAGCGACTCGCTGGCTAACGAGCTGAGCCGCACCTCACGTTACATGGTCTATGGCAAGAACCACGAGTTATGCCAGGAAGGCGCGCCTGTAGATCGTCTCATCCTGATCAAGAGTGGCTGGGTGCGACGTTCTCACGGCATTCCGTTTCATGCGGCCTCGCCTGAGGTAGTGCTGGGAATGGACGAATCGATCGGCGTCGATTTCGTTGGTGGCGGAAACTGTCTCGGACTCGACGGCGTCGCTCAGCCGGCGGCGTGGCAATTCCGCGGGAGCTTGATGCAGCGAACCGAAGTGCTTGAAATATCGCTGGACCAGTTTACTACCGATCCCGCGCTGCGCAAGGAACTCGTCGATGTCTTCTCCAAACTCTCGAGCGCCGGCAGTTCGTTGCCACTCACCATCGAAGCCCTTCCCGATTTAAACGCGCTCAAGGCTGCCGAAGAAGAAATCGCGACCGGAATCATCGACGGCACGAACGTGCTCGTGATGGACATGGACCTTTGCATTCGTTGCGGCAACTGTTCGCTGGCCTGTCACAAGGTTCACGGCCAATCGCGTTTGTTGCGTCGAGGCATACAGATCGAGCGACCGAAAGCGATTGGGAAAAAACGTCTTCAGCATGCGCTTGTGCCGCAGGTTTGTATGCACTGCGCGGACCCGGAGTGTTTGACGGGTTGTCCGACCGGCTCAATCGGTCGTGACCCGAACGGAGAGATCGACATTGATCCCAATACGTGCATCGGCTGCTTTGATTGTGCGACACAGTGTCCTTACGACGCGATCACGATGGTGGCTCGCACGCCGCCGCCGATTGACTCGAGTTTTACATCACGAGTACGAAAACTTTTTAGCTTCCGGACCGATCCGCCGGTGGTGCCGGAGGCGTCCGATGACCTGGTCGCAATCAAGTGCAATCTTTGCGAGGACACGCCGCTGAATCCGCCGGGCGCAAAACGCAAAGCGTATTCGTGCGAAGAGAATTGTCCGACCGGTGCGTTGGTACGCGTCGATCCGATCGAGTACTTCAGCGAGATTGGAACGTCGCAGGGATTTGTCTTTCGCGATCAAACTCACGCTGTCGGCCGCAACATCCATAAGAGTGATCCGATTGCGCGCGCGTGGCATGCAGCCGGGATCGCGGTGACGATCCTCGCGGTTGTTGGGCTTGTTTGGGGTCTTTCGAAATACGGCTTCGATACCGTCGTGGCCGGCGGTTGGCTGACGATGCGCTGGCTCACCGGACTCGTTGGTCTTGTCGGCGTGGTGGTGGTGATGTCGTATCCGTTTCGTAAGAAGATTTATCGGCGACGCGCCGGAGCTTTGCGCTATTGGATGTTGGCGCATGCGTATGTGGGCGCGATCGCGGGTGTGGTGCTGTTGTTTCACTCCGGAGCACGAACGGGTGGATTGCTGACAAGTCTGCTGTATGTCGCATTCGATCTGACGATACTCTCCGGTATCGTCGGAGTAATCGCCTATGTAGTTTCGCCACGAATCATGACGCGCATCGAGGGCGAACCGTTGCTGGTCGAAGATCTCGAAGGACGGCGGAAAGAATTACGAAACGACGTGCGAGCGATTTACGAGAAGAGCGATGGCTGGTTGAAGGAAGAACTCCGTGATCGAGTTTACCCGCGATTTTTATCGTGGGGATTTCTCTGGCGGCAGATTTCGCGGCGCGAAGAATTGAAGGCGCTGTTGGCGCAGGCGCGACAGGAGTTCAAGGATCGGACCACGCGATTGACTACTGACGAGGAACGCGATCTGCTGATTGCTGCGGTCGAGACGTCGGTGACTTTGCGCCGTGTGGATGCGTTGCTGGCGCTGCACTGGCTGCTCAAATTCTGGATTCCGATGCATATTGCGGCGACCGCGATCATGCTTGGGCTGATGGTGGTCCATATCGTTCAGGTGATCTTCTTCAACGTTAGATGAACCGCTATCACATCATTCGTGATGATCTGCCGCTGGATCCGGTGACGATCATCAGCGAGGGCCTCCTGATTGGCCGGTTGCCGCAGTGTGAGGTGTTGCTGAACCATCCCTCCGTGTCGCGCGTGCAGGCGGGTATCAAGCAGTTTGAAGAGAATTACTATCTCTTCGCTCTACGCCCCAAGAATCCGGTCATCTTAAACGGAAAACCAGTCGAGGAAAATGAAGCCCTCGCTGCCGGCGACATCGTCGAAGTTGGACCATTTCATCTTCAGATTGACTTAATTGACGAGGCACTCGTACTCCGTATCGAACTGCGGATCGGCATGAAGCCGTCTGAGATCGATGTGAGCGATCCGGGTTTGAGCACTGACAATCTCGTCGCTCCTGACCCGAAAGGGAAAAAACCGCGTGCGGCGCCCCTGCCCGGCACAAAAGCGCTCGACGTCTTCTGGGACAGACGAATGCGCGACGTGGCCAAGATGGCACGACCGTCGCCGCTGTTTCCGAAAGGTGGTCGACGCGCGGGGAAGGCGCAATACAATTGGATCCCGACAACGGATCTCATGTCGCGCTGGCCTGTGGCAGTGTTTACCTGGGCGTTGTTGATTGTGGGAGTCGTTTCCGTTGCGGCTGCTTATCGTTATACGAATGCATTCGCGCCCGCGCCGATCGCCACCGCGCACACCCTGACACAACTCAGCATCGTTCCCGCTATCGCCACTACGCCAAACTCAGGCTCGTGCACGAATTGCCATTCACTGACCGGCCACATGGAGCAGCGGTGTGCGACGTGTCACACGACTGAAGCGTTCAAGCCTGCGATGATCAAACCACACGCTGCGGCGGGGATCACTTGTATCGACTGTCATGCAGAGCACAAGGGCGCGATGTTCAGCGCCACGAAAGGCGCGCTTGATTCGTGCACCCAGTGTCACAACGACAGTAATCAGAAACTCTACAATGGTCGCAAGGTTGGGACGCCTCACGGCGGAACGTTTGGCTATCCGGTAGTGAATGATGTGTGGAGTCCGAAATCTATCAACGATGAGGAATGGGATCTACGCCAACTCGGGACGTCACGCCAGACGACGGATACAGATGACAAATGGCGCAGCAATCAGTTTCATGCGCTGCACGATCAGCGGGTACGTATTGCCCCGGGGATGAAGGGAAACTCCGAAGGAAAGCTCTCCTGCTCGAGTTGCCACAATTCATTCGATCCTCCCGATCGGATCACGCCACGAACAACCTGCGCAAATTGCCACGTGACTGACGGTAAACCCAACTGCACCTCATGCCACGTCCAGCACATCATCGACCCCCGCCGCTGGTCCACAGAAAGCACCAAAGAAGATTAGCCACAAAAAGGCACAAAAAGCACAAAACATTTTTTGAAATAAGCGCGCTAAATTCCTTCCTGAAGAATTCCGGCGCGTTCACTCAATAATCATTTTTGTGCTTTTTGTGCCTTTTTGTGGCTAACCTGCTGGTTTGTGGCAAGGGACGCAGTCGTTTGATCCCGGCACTTTGCCTTTGAGTGCTGGCCTCGCGGCGATTGCCTTATCGTGGCAGAGGTTGCAGTTCAGGTGATAGGCGACTTCGTTGGTTAGTTTTGTGGGTGTTGGTTTGTCCGCGTATTGGACCGCAGGCATTGGGGCACTGTCGTCGCCGGCCTGAAGGTGACACGCGCGGCAACTCTTTACCGGTTTTGCATCTGCCGCGGCCAGCGCTTCGGCAGTCAATACGACTGTGCGCTCAGAAGTTTTTAACGGCGCTTTCAGGTTTGCCGCCGGTTGGTCCGTGTGATGACACTCGACGCACGTCAGCACGCTCTGACCGTCAGGGCTGTACTTCTTGGTCGAGTGATTCTCGTGGTTGAAAGCTACCTCACCATACTTGTCTGATTGGCTGTCTTTCGAGAGCGTGACTTCCTTTGGTTGCGTCTTGCTCTCTTTTTCCTGTGCGACCAGGCCGAGGGAGACGAGCGCCAGAAATAGGATGACGAGTATTTTCATAGAGGGAATCTTAGTTAGCCATCGCTCACACTGTCAATTTTTTCTTACTTGTTCTTACAGCGGCATACGAAAAGTTGGACCGGAGTGGCAACGCTTGCAATCTTTGAACGCCAGATCGCCGCCGAAGGATCTGCGGCCGTTATGACACGTAAGACATGAACTACTGCGTGTCGCGACGAAGTGTTCGGAGGCGGCGGGTGAGCTTACCTGACGGGTTTGCGCAGCGCCGGCAGTCAATCGGTGGCAGTCGTTGCACGCGAGTTTTTCTCGTGCGTCGTGGTCAGCATGACTGAAAGCGTAGCGATAGGCGCGTGCGTTTGTGGGCGTTGGTCGATACGATTTTTGATCGTGACAGACACCGCAGGATGCGATCTCGCGGCCGGCTGCAGATTTGCTTGACGGTGTGTGGCACGTGTAGCAGCCGTTATGCGCTGCCAGATTTGCGGGAATTGATAAGCCGGCGCCGCGATTGATCGGCGAGCTATGACAACCCGCACAGCCTTTTGGCGGACGCGCAGCGCCGGTGTTGTGTTGTGCGTGATCGAACTTGACGTTGAATGGTTCGTTGAAGCTGGCCGGGAAGTTTTTCAGCGGTGGATTGTTGCCGCTGACGTTTGTATGGCAGATGGTGCACATCGGTATCTGCGGCGTGGTGAACTGGCTGCGGTGACAATCGGTGCAGGCTTTGTGACCAGGAAAACGCGGCGTGGCTGAGTTGTCAGTGCGTTCGTGACACGAGTTGCAGGCAAGGGTCGTGTGCTTCGGGGATGAATGCAGGAATTTGGAGTAGTCGCGTTGCGAGTCCTGAGCGGAAGCCGCAATCACGAAGACAAGTATCCACAAATTCCTGGTCATTTAATATCCCCGCGTTTGAGTGGTGGGCGTTCAGCGATCAGATAATGACTGGCGGGTGGATCGAGATTGCCGACGTTCGGCGCGTGACAATAGACGCACGTAAAATTCCGATTCTTATCAAGCGCAAGGAGTTCCTTATTCAAATCTTGTCTCAGTCCATCCTTGTTATGACACTCAGTACATGCCGTGATCGGAACATCCGGTTTTAGCCCGCTTAATGAAGTGGCTTTCGTGATGTTGATGTGACACGTAGTGCACTCGGCAACGTGTTGCTTCTTCTCACCGCCGCCTTCGTGTATGAACTTGATCGATATTCTGGTTGGCTCTGTTACGGGCAGGTACGGCGTTGCGAGCTTGTGGCAGCCGTTGCAGTTGTCGGCGACTGGCTGCTGCGCCTTCCAATGGCAGTTGAAACAGGACGAGTGATTAGTCGGCGCAGCTTTAAATGTTGGCGTGCGCGACGCATGGCAGATGGTGCAGTTGTTGTAGCTTTGCTGTGCGTGTGAGAACCGCAACATCGCGATCACGTCCTGGTGTCGGTCGTGCGGAAACTCGATCGTGAATTGCAGTTTCGACGCCGGATTCCGGAAGGCATAGCGTGCCTCGTCACGCGGCGAAGTTTTTGAATGACAAACGGAACAGATTGGCGGGCGCGCGCCTTTGAAAAACTGGGGGCGGTGACAATTCACACACGCCGCGTGATCCGGGTAATCGTTGATGTCCGGAAAAGCAATCTTGTGACATGAATTGCACGTCGCCTTATGCTTAGGCGTGGCGTGGGAGAATTTCGCATAATCGGCCGCGGATGAACGCGGATGAACGCAGATCAGAATAAGAAATAAGACTGCTGTAAATGTCTTGATCCGCGTCATCCGTGTCATCCGCGTTAATCTGAGTTACAGACTGGCTTTGGTTTCTCGATCCCAACACACTTCACATTCTTATCTTTTCGATTCGAAACGAGGTATGGCTTCTCGGTCGCAAG
This sequence comes from Pyrinomonadaceae bacterium, assembly GCA_035694465.1. Taxonomy (GTDB): domain Bacteria; phylum Acidobacteriota; class Blastocatellia; order Pyrinomonadales; family Pyrinomonadaceae; genus PSRF01. Next base: position 9,065 of record DASSFI010000065.1, read on the forward strand.
GTCTCCGGGTTTGACTTGCACTTCGCAGTTCCAGGTCACGAAGGTTTGGCCCAGTTCAGTTGGGATCAGATTCGATAAGACGTAAGTTCCTGGTCCAAGATCGGTGAAATAGGCTGTCCCGTTGCGATCGGTCATCACCGAGTGCACTTCCGGGCCGGCCTGTTTGAGTAGGGCTTGAAGAGTCGTCTGCCGAGATCGATAAAAACCATCGCGCACATCCGGCATGAGATTCGTCGTCAACCACTGCCGGGCCGTCTCATCATTTCCAAACTCTTTCTGACTCGCAGCATAGGCGGTGGCAAACTCAGGAACGGCCTTTGGACCACTAACAAAATCCTGATCGATGCCGCGACAGTAAACCGATTCGCAATCACCGTCCCGCAACCAGGCGATCAACGCCGCACTCGCATTGATCTTCTGGTAGTAACAATCGCGGCTCGTTGATTCCTGACGTGCGATGGCGTCTATGAGCCCGCGATTCTGTTCAATCGTTCCCGGAATCAGGAAGAAACGTTTGCGCGCGAGACCACGCAGCGGCGTTGCGTCGTCAGCTTTCACACGCACACGCAGCCGGAGCACACCGGTTTGTTTGGCCGGCGGCTGCTGGCTTTGGGCCAATACAACCGTCACCATCAACAAGAGCGCGAAGAACACGAGTTTCGGAGCGCGCATTATTTACAGGTTTGGGCTACGCGGAAACTTCAAAAACGGCAGACGTACGCCACGCACAAAGAATTGATCTGAACGGATGCCTGCCGGTGGTGAAAAACCATTGGCGCCGGCCGCAGCAATAAGATCGTCCTGGTCCACACCGTCGCCACTGATACCGATGGCGCCAACCAGCACACCATTCTTATACAAAGGCACGCTGCCGGGGAAGATCTGAATGCCATTTGGCAGCGCCGGAATTGAAGTACATGGAACTGCCGGACCAACTGCGGACGCTAAAAAGTTTGTCTTGACGAGATCAAGTTGCAGGCCGACGTTGAACGGGCTCCAGTCCGCGACCGGCGTGCTGAATGGGCCAGCCGTACTACCGTCAATTCCGTCCGGGAAGAATGGACGATGCAGAAAACCGATCGCACGATCACTAAAGGCGACCGTGCCGTCCAATCGCAATCCATCGGCCACGGCGCGATCGACGTAAGCGCCAAATCCAGCAGTTCGTAAAGCCGTGGCTGCGTTTGTACTCGAAAAGAATGCCGCCGTTCGCGCTTTCTGTACCGCGACATCAAAGCCAAACACCGGCGCGTCCTGTTGCCGGAAAACTCCCAACACAATGCCCGCCGTATCGACAACGGCAATCGTGACGCGCGCATTGCTGCCGAGTGGTTGTCGAATTGCCGCACGCGTGATGTTTGCCTGTTGTGCCGCGCGCGTGATGATCGTTCCCACTTCACTCGCCGTTAGTGCGTTGCTGCTCGGCGCGGTGCCGGCAATGAACGGGAAGAAGCGTGGACTAACCTCGCCTCCGATGCCACCGACCGTCTGCGGCACAAATTCCGACGCCGGCGCTACTCCGCCTGGTCCAAAACCAAACGTCGCTCCAACGATGCTTCCCGCGCTACCCGGCGCGGGCGGCGTGGCAACGTTTGAGAACGGCAGGCGAATACCATCCACGAGAATGTTGTCGCCACGAATCAGTGCGGGCGCTTCGAAACCACGTATGCCTGAAGCGGCGATTAGTTCTTCGACGGGTTGATCGTCGTCCGCCGGATTGCGATCGACTGTGTAAGCGCCATCGCCTTCGACGCCGATAGCTCCGGCGGCCAGTCCGTTTTTGTAGATCGGAAGGCCTCCCGGATCGGCTGAGAGACCGAGTCGTGCCGAAGGTATCTTGATGTCGCTGCAAGGCAGAGAAGAGAACTGAACGCCGTAGAGCGGACCACCCGCGCGAAAGCTGATGCCGGGTGGAAAATGTTCCTGAATGATGAAGCCCGCAGTCCGCGTCGTGAAGGCGTTACCAGTGGTGCTGAAGAACGCGGCAGTCGCTGCTTTCGCCGTCGCTGCTTCTGCGGGCGGGACGGCGATTCCCTCGAGACCCTGGCCAAGCCGGCCGACACTGCGAATAACTGAAGGCGTTGGCGTGCCCGGCATCGGCAAAAACCCGAGTATGTTGCCTTCGCGATCGGTGACGACGATGTTCGATGGCTTGCCGAGTGCCGTCGCTGCTGACGCAGCCTGTTGCAGGATCGTTTGTACGTCAGTCTGGGTAAGATTCGTGGCCGTGAGATTGTTGGGCGGACCGGGCGTGATCATTCCCGGAGTTGGCACTGCGTTGAGGTCGTCAGGTGGACCATCGCCGACATGACCGATGCCGACACGTACGCGGTTGCTCTCGAGTCCGCGGTATTTGATCCGCACCAGTACGTCACCATCCTGCGGCAGATTGTCTGCCAGTCTGACCACCACCGAAGTGGCCCACGGTTGATTTGGGACCACACCGACGTTTTCGACAGTTAACTGATAGATCGTGTGAGTCGCATCTTCTGCATCGGCTGTGATCGCGCTCGCCGTTTCGCCTGGCTGCAATTGCAGGTTCATCGCAAAGAGCATGATGCGTGTTGCCGAGTCAGAGCCAAACTTCACCTGGACGGCGGTCGTAAACGGCTCGCGCTGTTGTGTTACGGATTCGAAGGCGATCGCGCGTGTCGAATCGGAGTGACTGACTAGGATTGGTTTGGTTGACTGTGCGCCGGCGCGATTGAAAGTGACAAGGCTAATCGCAAGCAAGAGGACCGCCAGCAATATGACGCCAAGCCGCATGGCGCACAATTTACCACAAAGCTATCCACAGATTACGCAGAATCTCTTTGGCGGAAAATCCTTTCGTTATTTGTTAGTCGTGTGTTACAACGCCACGAACGTGATCCGTCGTTCGGTCCAAACAACAGTGCTGACGTTGCTGGTCATGCTGAGTTGGGTTGTTGTGTGCGCGCAACAATCGGGACGGCTCAGAGGCGTGGTCCGTACCTCTGCGACTACACCGGCTGCGGGCGCGGTGGTTGTTGCCACTAATCAGGTGACGCGGAAGGTGCACCGCACACGCAGTGCCGGCGACGGCAATTACTCACTTTCGCTTCCGGCGGGCGCGTATCGCGTTACTCTGGACCAACCGAACACCGCGCAGTTTGATAAAGACAAAAACTACGGCGACTTCGCGATCGTGCGCGGCGATACGCTCGAGAATGTTGTGATCGAGCCTGGCAAGGAAATCGTCGTCGATATCTCCATTGCGCCGCCGCCGAAGGATCAAGCGCCTGCTCCGCAACGACGCGAGACTCCCGATCGCTGGCGCATCGAATTTCCGGAGTACGATCGCTACGGGGATCGCGGCGCGCGTGGTCGCGACATTCCTTTCAAACGCGGTCGCTGGTGGGATCCGTACAATCAAAACGTTCTCAAAGGCGACTACCCGATCAAAGGCGACAAGCTCTTCATGATCCTGACTGCTGTCAGCAGTACGAATATCGAGCAGCGTCGTGCGCCGACTCCATCTGGCGTCAGCAGCGTCGATCCTTTGAGCGGCGAGTTCTTTGGACGACCGGAACAGTTAGCCGCGAGTGAGACGTTGCAATTCAGCTTTGAGCTATTTCATGGCGACACCACTTTTAAGCCGCGCGATTGGGCGATCAAGTTCTCGCCAACCTTTAGCGTGCCGAATTATCTCGACGCGCGTGAGAATGGCGTCGTCAATATCGACGTGCGTCGCGGCACGAACCGTACCGATTGGCATGCGTCACTCGAAGAAGCATTCGGCGAGGTTAAGCTGGCCGACCTCAACGAGAATTACGATTTTGTTTCCGTACGCGCGGGCATACAGTCTTTTGTTTCTGACTTTCGTGGTTTCATCTTTTCCGACAACAACCTCGGTGCACGCGTGTTCGGTGCGTTTGACAACAATCGCTACCAGTTCAATGGCGCCTATTTCTCGATGCTCGAGAAGGACACGAACAGCGGTCTAAATCGTTTCGACACGCGCCATCAGAACGTCTACATCGCCAACATCTTCCGACAGGATTTCATTCGCAAGGGTTACACGATCCAGGGAAGTTTTCATTACAACGACGATCGACGCGGTATGGAGTTTGACCGCAACGGTTTTCTAGTGCGCCCGGCGCCGATTGGCGATGTTAGACCACATGCGATCAAGGTTGGTTATCTTGGGTTCAGTGGAGACGGCCACCTCGGCCGGCTGAATCTGTCGCACTCTTATTACTTCGCCTTCGGTCACGACGAGCGAAATCAGATTGCCGGACGAAGAGTAGAGGTGCGATCGAACATGGCCGCTGTCGAAGCGTCAATCGACAAGGACTATCTGCGGTTTAAGAGTTCGTTCTTCTTCGCGCAGGGTGACAGCAATCCGACCGACGATCGAGGGACTGGCTTCGACGCGATCTTCGACGATCCGAATTTTGCCGGCGGACAGTTTTCTTTCTGGGTGCGAAATGGAATTCGGCTGACGCAGACTGGTGTTGGTCTGGTCCAACCAAACAGTTTGCTGCCGAGTTTGCGAAGCAGCAAGACGCAGGGCCAGGCAAATTTTGTCAACCCGGGCATCTTTATTTACAACGGCGGCGTGGATGTTGAATTGACGCAGCGAATCAAAGCCGTCGTCAACGTGAATTACCTGCGGTTCCATCGCACCGAACCGCTGGAGCTGGTCCTGTTTCAGAATCGCATTCGACACGACATCGGCTTTGATTACAGCCTCGGCGTCGCGTACCGGCCTTTTCTGATTAATAACTTCACGCTCACCTTTGGCGCCTCGTCGCTGCAAACCGGTCGTGGTTTTCGTGACATCTTTACCGATGCATCGCGCAACTGCCCGCCGGGCGTTGAAGACTTTTGCCAGCCGAGTGTGATCAATCCGAAGAAGATGCTGTATTCGCTATTCGGACAGATGAAGCTCGTGTTTTAGCCACAGATGACACGGATCTTAATAACACTGATTTTGGTTTTAGGTGCTACGGCTGTGGTGACCGTTTGGCCGCGCTGTGCAGCGATGCAGACGGCGGTGAAGGTTGAAGGGTGTGTGAAGTGTCATGGGCAGATTGAGCCGATGCATAAGTATGGGACGACGGAGACGCTCGAGAAGATCAAGGATGGAAAGGATGCGGTGGGGTTGAGTTGTACGGCGTGTCATGGAGGGAACCCGGCGTCGGAGGTGAAAGAGCAGGCGCATGTGAAGCCGATGTTTCCACGCGAGTGGCGGCGCGATGGAAAGTACACTGGTGCGAATCCGGAGCGGTCAAATACGCTGCTGGCGCGAGAGAGTTGGGAGTTTGTTCGTTTTATCAATCCGGGTGATTTGCGTGTGGTCGGTAAGACGTGCGCCGGGTCAGCGTGTCACGACGTTGAGTCAAAGAATGTGTCGCGCAGCATGATGACGCACGGCGCGATGCTGTGGGGAGCAGCGCTTTACAACAACGGCAGTTTTCATCTGAAGGATCCGCGCTTTGGCGAGAGCTACAGCGAATCGGGAGCGCCGCAGACACTGTTGCAAACAACGACCGACGAAGAACGACGCACGAAGGGTTTTTTGAGTCTGCTCGATCCACTCCCGCGCTGGGAGATTTCACAGCCGGGAAATGTTCTGCGTGTGTTCGAACGCGGTGGGAAGCGACGGCTCGAAGTTGGTCTGCCTGACAAGGAAGAAGATCCGGGCAAGCCTGACAAGGGACTCAGCGCGCGTGGTTTCGGCACCGCACAGCGAACCGATCCCGTGTTTCTCGGCATACAAAAAACGCGTCTGCTCGATCCGACGCTTAACTTTCTCGGGACGAACGATCATCCCGGTGATTATCGTTCGTCGGGTTGCTCGGCGTGTCATGTGATCTACGCAAATGATCGCGATCCGTCTCATTCAGCGTTCTATCAACAGGCCGGCAATCTCGGTCGTTCGCAAACTGCCGATGCGTCGATTCCGAAAACGGAATCAGGCCATCCGATCAAGCATCAATTCACGAGTCAGATTCCGACGTCGCAATGCATGGTCTGTCACATGCACCCGGGCACGAATATGGTGGCGAGCTATCTCGGTGTCACCTGGTGGGACAACGAGAGCGATGGCGCGAAGATGTACCCCTCGACGCAGCACAACCCGAGCCAGGATGAAGAGCAGGAGAAACTCGATCGCAATCCCGAAGGCGCGAGTCTGCGCGGCTCGTGGTCCAATTTCGATTTCCTGAAAGACAGTGGTACCGCGTCGTTCAACGCACTACTGCGTAATACACAGTTTGCCGACTTTCACGGGCATGGCTGGATGTTTCGAAAGGTCTTCAAACGCGATCGCAAGGGTAATTTGCTCGACGCAGCGGGCAATATCGTTTCGCCCGACGATCCGGCGAAGTTTGAAAAGGCTGTGCATCTCAACGACATCCATCTCGAACGCGGGATGCACTGCGTTGACTGTCACTTCCGCCAGGACGCGCACGGCGACGGCAATCTCTACAACGAGCCACGCGCGGCGATCGAGATCGCGTGCGAAGATTGTCACGGAACGATTCAGAAAAAAGCGGCGCTCTTCACTTCAGGCCCGGCTGCGGCAGTTGCAACCGGAACAGCAGCCGAGCGTCGCAAGTCACAGAATCAACCATTAGTCGGACAGGATCTGACGCGCATACGTGTTCGCGACGCGGAAGGCACGCGTATTCCGCTTTTCCAGCGCGTCACTCGCGATCGCAAACGTAAAGATGAGAAAGGCGTTGACGTCGATCTGAAGACCGGCGACATCATGCAGAACTCGATGGTCGTGCCCGGTCGCTGGTGGCGTGTGCCGCAAACAGCCGACACCGTGACGCCCGGCAGTCGCGACTATAACGAAAAGTCGCGTTACGCAAAGACGATTCAGAAAGACAACGCGACCTGGGGTGACGTTCCGGCGGACAGCAACCAATTGGCCCATCGCGACGCGAATATGACCTGCGTCGCCTGTCACTCGTCGTGGGTGACGAGTTGTTTTGGCTGTCATCTCTCGATGCAGGCGAATCGCAAGATGCCAAACCGCCACAACGAAGGCGGCAACACACGTAACTTCACGCAGTACAACTTTCAGGTCCTGCGCGACGACATCTTTATGCTCGGTCGTGATGGAACGGTGACTGGAAATCGCGTCGCACCGGTGCGCTCGTCGTCAGCAGTGCTGGTGAGCTCGCAGAATCAGAATCGCGAATGGATTTACTCGCAACAGCAAACGACGTCGGCCGAGGGCTTTGCCGGGCAGGCTTTCAACACACATGTGCCGCACACCGTTCGTGCGACAGAGACGAAGACGTGCAGCGATTGTCACGTCTCTGAAAAGAACGACAACAACGCGTGGCTCGCGCAGTTGATGTTGCAGGGCACGAACTTCGTTAACTTCATGGGCCGCTATGTCTACGTCGCGGCAGACGATGCGTTGGAAGTTGTCGTCGCGACTGAGCCGACCGAGCCGCAGGCAGTGTTTGGCAGCACGCTGCACAAGATCGCGTATCCGACAAACTACGAACAGTTCACTCGCGGCGGCAGTCAGTTGAAGACCTTCTACGAGCATGTGGGCAATCCGCGTGTGTTGCAGGTGCAGTTGCGTGGTGAGTATGCGTACGTGGCCGCGGGCGAGGGCGGGTTGCGTGTTTACGACGTAGCGCAGATCGATCAGAAAGGATTCTCAGAACGGATCGTCACCGCGCCGGTGTCGCGCTTCGGCCAGAAGTTCTGGGTGAAAACGAAATACGCAACGGCCGTTGCTGCGCCGACGACTCTGGCGGTCGATCCGGCACGTACGAGACGCGCTGAAAATGAAGAGCAGCCGATTCATCCGCTTTATGCCTATCTGTACGTCGTCGACAAATACGAAGGTTTGATACTCGTCAACGCAGCGACGCTCCTCGACGGCGATCCACTGAACAACTACCTGAAGCGCGCGTTGACATTCAATCCCGGTGGCGCGCTCAACGACGCCAACAACATCACGATTGCCGGCAACTTTGCGTACATAACCACCGCTCAGGGTCTTGCGATCGTCAACATCAACAATCCCCTGAAACCTCAGATCGTCAAACAGATCCCTCTAAAAAATCCGAAATCGATCGCAATTCAGCTTCGCTATGCTTTCGTTGTTGACGATGAGGGATTGAAAGTCATCGATGTGACGACACCCGAGCAGCCGCGACTAGTTGACGGTGCTTTTGTGCCGCTAGCCCATGCGCACGACGTTTATGTCGCACGCACCTACGCGTATGTCGCGAATGGCCCGGAGGGAATTACGATTGTCGACGTCGAACAGCCCGAACATCCGCGTCTCGATCAAGTGTTCAACGCCGGCGGCGTGCTGAACGACGTGCACCAGGTAAAAGTGGCGATGACAAATGCGAGTTTGTTCGCGTACGTTGCAGATGGAAAGAACGGCATGCGCATCGTGCAACTTACCTCGCCCGAGACGATGCCTGAATACGCCGGATTCAGCCCGCGACCACGACCGGTATTGATCGCGACATTCAAAACAAAAGGCGAAGCGCTCGGCATCTCGAAGCCACTCGATCGCGATCGCGCGGTGGATGAGAGCGGGAATCAGATCTCAGTGTTTGGAAGGCGAGGAGCGCGGCCCTTCACCCTCCCCGAAATGCTGCGAATGTTAGTTAAAGTGAGTGACACACCGAAACGCAGATGAACGCGGATAAAATCCGGATTTCAATCCGTGTTATCCGCGGCTAGATCAAACAGGGTGGATTGCGCCACGGCTCTACGACGGCCAGCTCGCTTCAATACGCCATCCTCATCTGCAAACACTTCCAACTCGTAACGCTCGAGTCGCGCCAACACGTCGCGCGCAATGTCGATCACTGCCGGTGGCAGGCCCGCCAGACGTGCGACTTCAATGCCGTATGACTTGGACGCGCGTCCGCGTTCGAGTCGATGCAGAAAGACGACTTCGCCTTCACGTTCGGTTGCAGTGATCTGATAGTTCTGCGCGCCGGGTAGTCGTTCGGCGAGTTCGGTGAGTTCGTGATAATGGGTGGCGAATAATGTCTTCGCCGCGTGTTCCGCTGAGTTGTGGAGGTACTCGGCAACGGCCCACGCGATCGAGAGTCCGTCGAATGTCGCTGTGCCGCGTCCGATCTCGTCGAGCAAGACGAGCGAACGTGGGGTGGCGCTGTGGAGGATTGCTGCGGTTTCGGTCATCTCAACCATGAACGTCGAACGGCCGCGCGTGAGATCGTCTGAAGCGCCGACGCGCGTCCAGATCCGATCGAGCAAAGGCAATCGTGCGCGCTCGGCAGGCACGAAGCAGCCGGTTTGCGCGAGAATACAGATGATGGCAGTTTGTCGCAGGACGGTACTCTTGCCGCCCATGTTTGGACCGGTGATGATCAGCAGACGATCGGTTGAGTTGTTGAGATATGTATTGTTGGGAACGAACGGCTCGTCGATGAACGCTTCGATCACAGGATGGCGTCCCTGAACGATCTCGAGCTCGTCGCCGTCGTGTAGCGCCGGTCGAGTGTAACGACGACGCGCCGCAGTTTCCGCGGACGAGGCGAGCACGTCAAGTGCCGCGAGCGCGCGAGCCGTCATCTGAATGCGTTTAGTCTCAGCGGCAATCTGGCGACAGACCTCGGTGAACAACTCCGTCTCGAGCTGGACGATGCGTTCTTCGGCGCCAAGAACTTTCTTTTCCCAATCACGCAGCTCGGGTGTGGTGAAGCGTTCAGCATTCGCGAGTGTTTGGCGACGCTCGTACTCGGCCGGAACCCTCGTCGCATTCGCTTTTGAAACTTCAATGTAGTATCCGAAGACGCCATTGAATCGGATACGCAGGTTGTTGATGCCACTGCGCGTGCGTTCGGTCGCTTCGAGTGTGGCGATGATCTGTTTGGCGTTGCGACTGGTGGAGCGGAGTTCGTCGAGTTCAGCAGAATAACCTTCGCGAATCGTGTCGCCGTCGCTGAGTTTTATTGGCGGATCGTCGTTGATGGCACGCTCGATGAGGGAACGAACGTCGGGCAGTTCGTCGGTATTTTCGAGCAACACTTCCAGCAGCGACGAATCGGCATTTCGCAGTACTTCGCGAATCGCGGGCACCTGGTTCAGTGATTTCAGAATGGCACAGAGATCGCGCGGCGTTGCCGATCCAAGACTGATACGCCCGATGAGACGCTCGAGATCGGAAACCTCTTTCAACAAACTGCGAAGCTTGTCGCGCCGAACCTGTGACCGGTAAAGATCTTCTACCGCCGACAATCTGGCTTCAACTTCGCCGCGTTTGACGCACGGACGCAACAACCACGCACGAAGCAGGCGAGCGCCCATCCCGGTCACAGTCTCATCGATCACTTGCAACAACGAACGACCGCTGCCACCGGCGAGCGATTCGATCAACTCGAGGTTCCGAACCGTAACGCTGTCGAGCACCAGATGATCCTGCGGCTCGAAATAAACCAGGTCCGTGACGTGCGCTGCGGCAGCGCGCTGCGTCTCGCGCGCGTAACGCAAACAAGCCCCAGCCGCGCGCACCGCCTCGTCTTTTCGCGCGAGTCCATAGCCGTCTAACGTCTTAACCTTGAACTGTTCAAGCAGCAGTGTCTCGCAATCATCTTTTTGCCACTGCCAATCCTCGATCGGCGTCAAGGTTGCGGCGAAACCATATTCATTCGTAGAGACACCGGGTTCGGCGCCGTTCTGGTCCTGAAGCGGCAATGCGGCCGTGTGAACTTTCCCCGACAGACTTGCTCTAATCAGCGCACCGAGCGACGCCGGAAACAACAATTCACGCGGCGCATACGACTCCAGCGCAGCGCGAATCCGCGTCCACGAATCTCGCCCGCTTTCCTGAGTGACACGAAACTCGCCCGTCGAAATATCAAGAAACGCCGCGCCAATCGTTTCTCCCGCGGTACAAATCGCCGCCAAAAACACCGGCTCACGCGCTTCGAGCAACTGCGGATCGATCGGAGTGCCGGGCGTCACGATACGCACGACTTCGCGTCGCACGAGCTTCTTCGTCTTCCCGGCTTCTTCAGTCTGCTCGCAAATGGCGACGCGATAACCCTTGCGCACGAGTCGCGCGATGTAGTTCGCCGCGGAGTGATGAGGCACACCACACATCGGTATCGGATTGCCGCTATCTTTACCTCGCGCCGTGAGCGTGATCTGCAACTCGCGCGAGCCCGTCAGCGCATCGTCAAAAAAGAGCTCGTAAAAGTCGCCCAGACGAAAAAACAGAAGCGTCCCGGGATGTTGCTGCTTCAGTTCCTGGTACTGGCGCAGCATCGGCGTTGGATTTGAACTATTCATCCTGTTGCGTGAGTCGTGACAGATTACCACAAATGCCCCGGATCGCCCGTGTGAATCCATGTAAAACTATGTTAAGTTCCCCGCGTGGAATTTCTGACCAAGTCGCTACACGAACATCTGGCCACAATCCAAAACCTGCTTGAATCGTCAGTCCCTGCGATCGAAAGATCGGGCCAATTGATCTGCGACGCGTTGACGAGTGGTCGGAAAATACTGCTTTGCGGAAACGGCGGCAGTGCGGCTGACGCGCAACATATCGCCGCCGAACTCGTTGGTTGCTATGAAAAGCAGCGACGTTCATGGCCTGCGGTCGCGTTGACCACCGACACTTCGGCACTGACGGCCGTGAGCAACGATCTCGGGTACGAACAAGTATTTGCGCGCCAGGTTGCAGGTCTCGCGCAAACGGGCGACGTGCTCATCGCGATCAGTACGAGTGGAAAATCACCAAACGTATTGCGCGCGGCGGAACGGGCCAGGGAACTCGGCTGTAAGACGATTGCTCTGACCGGTGAATCGTCTGAACCACTCGGCTCGCTCTGCGACGTGGTGATGGCAGTGCCTTCGCGCCGCACGGCGCGCGTCCAGGAAGCACACATAACCATCGGCCACCTCTGGTGCGAGATGGTCGATCAGCTCTCGTAACCACAGATTACACAGATTTTTTGTAAATTTATCTGCGTTACCTGTGGACTAATAAACTTGACACTGGCAATCGATATAATTAGTCTCTCGATGCACATTCAATTTGGGTCCATTGAATTGCGCGGAGCTTCCCGACAGTACCGTCGCCGCCTGTGATTCATTGAGCCATTGATGTCTCTAAAAGCATTACCTAACGTCACGACAGAACCGAACTCCGCCCACTCAATTCCTTTAGTAGCGCTGAGTCACATAGCCGTCGCTTACGAAGCAAGCTCGTAGCAACGGGAGCGGGGAATTCTGTCCGCAGTTGAAAATTTGATGCTGCCTCGCGAGAGAGGCTTCCCTAACGGGTTTCTGTGTGTCGCTTAACACGCAACGGTCGAGGTGTATTCGAAATGAGCACGAAGAAAAAGCGGAAAAAGAAGACGGCGCTGGTGATCTGCAAAGATCGAAAACAGTTTTGGACGACACAGGCCCAGTTTTGGCAATGGGTGCGCGACGGCGTAGTCGAGAAAACCGGCGACCAACCGCTCACGGGGCTATTCAAACGCGAACACGAGGAACTGCTCGTATTGTTGAGTAACACAGTCTTGAACCTGGCACACCCAAATCATATGAGGGAAGCGCTTATGTCTCGACGGATCGGTATGGGCCACAGATGACACGGATCTTAAAACCGATTTACCTGCAATTCATTGTCGCACTGGTACTCTTTGTTCTGCCGGTCCAGGCGCAGGACGATCGGTATCGCATCGGTGCCGGGGATGTGCTCGACATCCGCATTTACAATCGCCCGCAACTTTCTCGCGAAGCCGTTCGCGTCGAAGGCAGTGGGATGATCCGCATGCCGCTTGTCGAAACCGAGATTCAGGCAGCGTGTCGTACTGAAGGCGAATTGGCGAAAGACATCTCGACTCGTTACGCGCGGTACTACAAAAACCTTCAGGTCGACGTCTTCATCAAGGAATATCATTCGCGCCAGGTCGCCATCATCGGCGCCGTGAACGATCAAAGCCGTTTCGAACTGCAACGACGTGTTCGACTCCTCGAGTTATTAACTTACGCCAAAGGACCATCACCGCGCGCCGGTCAGACAATCAATATCGTTCACTCGACGACAGTATCGCCTTGCAAGAAGGACGACGATGATGCCTCGGCAGCGTTCACCAGTTACAAGTTGAGCGACGTACTCCAGGGCGACCCGAAATCAAACCCGTATCTCGAAGCCGGAGATATCATCACGCTTCCAGAAGCGGATCAGGTTTACATAGTCGGCAACGTTTTTATGCCGCTCACGATTCCGCTGAAGGAGCCGATCACGTTGACGCGCGCAATCGCGATGGCCGGCGGGCTCAAGCAGGACACCCGCAAAGACAAAATTCGTGTTCTGCGTCAGGAACCGGGAACGACAATCAAAAAAGAGATCATTGTCGATCTAACCGCGATCGAGAAAAAGCGTTCTGAAGATCTGGCGCTGCTGCCAAACGACATCATCGACGTCCCAACTTCAGCCGGAAAAAGCTTCCTGCGCAGCCTGGTCCAGGGCGTGGTTCCCGGCGTCGGACAGTTGCCTGTGCGCGTTGTGCCTTAAACGACCCGATAAAACCTAATGAAACCAACCGATCTCGTTAAAAAAGAGAGTCCACTCGAAGCTCTAACGAGGCCCATCGAGCCGCCGCAATCGTATAACTACGGCGTCGATCCCAACGCCGTTAACGAAGTCCATCTGCTCGACTACTGGCGTGCGATCCGCAAACGTCTCTGGCTGGTCCTGGGTATCGTGGCGCTGATCACGATGCTGGCCCTCGTCTACGTCGCGCGCAAACCGGATTTTTATGAAGCTCAAGCGCGTGTTCAGGTCGATCTCGAAGATACGGGTTCACTCGTCAACAGCTCGCGCCCGCTTTACGGTCCGGCTGACGATCCGATCTACTTCAACACGCAACTGCAAATACTCGTCAGTCCCGGACTGCTGCGTCGCGTTGTTCGTACCCTCGATCTCGAACACAATCCCGATTTCTTCAAAGGCAACGCCGCACAGCGACAGTCGACTTGGCAAACACTACTGCGCATGATCGGACTCGGCAGCAAGCCGCAAGACACCGGCGTCAAACCACCGGACCAGTTGCCACTCACAAACACCGTCGCCCAGGCGACTGCGCGCGAAGATCTGAACGAAGCGAAGCGTCTAGCTCCATACGTCAACCTCATACTCGCCGGGCTCAAAGTGGAGCCGGTGAAAGAGACGCGCGGTTATTACAAGGAAACACGTCTGATAGACATCAAGTTTACTCACTTCGATCCGCTGGTGGCGTCAAAGATCGTCAATGCGATCGCGGAAACATATGTCTTCGCGAACCTGGAAAAGCGGACTGAAGCCAACAGCACCACAGGTGATTTTCTTCAGAAACGAATTGCCGAATTGCAGCAACAGATCCGCACTGCGGAAGAACGTCTGGTCAATTACGCCAAGAACAATCAGATCATTTCGCTCGATCCGAACCAAAACACTGTGGTCGAACGGCTCGCCGGTCTAAATCGCCAACTGCTTGAAGCCGAAAATGACCGCAAGACTGCGGAAGCCGCTTACAACGCCGCCCGATCGCCGGAAGCTGCAAGCGCCCTCGCCGACGACGGCGCTAAACAGAACAACGAGATCGAAGCGAAATTAGTAGAGCTCCGACAAAAGCGCGCTCTGTTGCTTGTTGACGCTACGGAGGAAGCGCCGGAAGTAAAGGAAGTGAACGAGCAGATCACCGAGCTCGAAAAGCAGTTTAAGGATCTGCGCAGTCGCAAGTCGGCAACGCTGCTGACTAATCTGAATACGCGTTATCAACAGACGCTCGAACGCGAACAGTCGCTGCGAAAAGCCTTCGAGCAACAACGTGCACAGACTCTTTCGCAGAACGAAGCCGCGATCAATTACCGCATCATTCAACAGGAGATCGAGACAAACAAATCTCTTTTGAATGGCCTGCTCCAGGGCGCGAAGGAAAACGACGTGGTCCTCGCCGGGAAGCCAAACAACATCTCAGTCGTGGATTACGCACTCACGCCTGACAGTCCGGTTGGTCCAAACCGTGCTCGTACCGTGATCGCCGCGTTCTTCCTGTCGATCGGACTCGGCCTCGGTCTCGCGCTGTTCTTCGAGTATCTCGACGATACCGTGCATTCGACTGAAGAAGTTGAGCGTGTGCTTCATCTGCCGGCACTCGCGGTGATTCCTTCGGTTGGCAGTGCCGCGCGACGTCGGGTGCTTCCGGGGAGTTCGGGTTCAACGGCGCTGCAGAAGCAAAATGGAAATGGTCACGGCAGTTCGGAATTATTGATGAACGTCGACAGTCGTTCACCGCTCGCTGAAGCTTATCGACACCTGCGCACGTCAGTATTGCTTTCCACTGCGGGCCGCGCGCCGAAATCGCTGTTGGTTACGTCGAGTCTGCCGGGCGAAGGAAAAACTACGACCGCGGTCAACACTGCAATTAGTTTGGCGCAAACCGGCGCGAGCGTGGTGATCATTGATGCCGACATGCGTCGCCCGCGATTACAGTCGATCTTCGACTTGCGTGGCCTCGAAGGTCTCAGCTCAATTCTGTCGAGCGAAGTTTCCGAAGACGAGATGCTGACGATGGTCCATCATGATGAAGAGAGCGGGTTGAGTGTCTTGACGTCGGGACCGATTCCGCCGAACCCGGCGGAGCTGCTGGGATCAGATCAGATGCGAAGGCTGATTTCAGTGTTGCAAGCGAACTACACGCACGTAGTGGTCGATTCGCCGCCGGTCAGTTCCTTTACCGATGGCGTTCTGATCTCGTCGATGGTTGACGGTGTGTTGCTCGTGGTCCACGGCGGCAAGAGTTCGAGACACATCGTGAAGCGATCCAAGCAACTGTTGAGCGACGTGGGTGCAAAGATCTTCGGCGTCGTGCTGAACAACGTTAACTTGCAGTCTCACGATTATTATTACTATCAAAGTTATTACGGCCAGAAGTACTACCAGAAAGAAGCATGAAAACTGATCGGCGTTCATCCGCGTTCATCCGCGGCCAATATTCTTTCGTTGATGTCAGCCCCCGCTATTCGCTGTGAACACATAAGCAAGCAATACCGAATCGGATCTCCAGATAGTTACAAAACACTGCGAGATGCGATTTCCACCACAGCTCTCGCTCCTTTTCGGCGTTCCAAAAACAGCTCACAAAACGGGCGCGGCAACATCTGGGCGCTCCACGATGTGTCGTTCGAGATCGATCACGGCGATATTGTCGGCATCATCGGGTTGAATGGTGCCGGCAAGAGCACGCTGCTGAAGATTCTTTCGCGCATCACGACGCCGACGCGCGGGCACGCGCAGATTCACGGGCGCGTTGGGTCGTTACTAGAAGTCGGGACCGGTTTTCATCCCGAGCTCACGGGACGCGAGAATGTTTATCTAAACGGCGCCATCCTCGGTATGCGAAAAGCCGAGATCGATCGCAAGTTTGATGAGATCGTGGCTTTTGCCGAAGTCGAGACTTTTCTCGATACGCCGGTGAAGCGTTATTCGAGCGGCATGTACGTACGACTCGCATTTGGCGTCGCCGCGCATCTGGAGACCGAAGTGTTGCTGGTCGACGAAGTACTTGCGGTTGGTGATGCGCAGTTTCAGAAGAAGTGTTTTGAGAAGATGCGCGACATCGGAAACCAGGGCCGCACGATTCTCTTTGTCAGTCACAACATGTCCGCCGTGAGAAGCATTTGCAGACAGGCGCTCATCATCGAGAAGGGAAGAGTTGTAGGCCAGGGCCAGATTGATAAGACGATCGATCAATATCTGTCTGACATCAGTTCTTTGCAGGTTGAAGGTGAGACAGTTGAGACAAATACGTTTTCCGTGCAATCGGTCGAGATTAACTCGAGCACTGGTCCAGTAATCAAGACTTTCGATCCGGTGGACGTGAAAGTCAGATTTGTGCCGAAGACTGAGATCAAAGATCCGGGGCTTTACGTTTCGATCTTAACGATGGATTCGCGACGGCTGACGGGTTTGGATCTGAAGGATTTTGTGACCACGGCTGAATTGCCGGCGGGTGTACCGGCGGAACTCGGATTCACGATCGACTCGTTGCCGCTGTTGCCCGGCACCTACCAGTTGGAAATTCATCTGAAAGACATGGCACGGCAACTGATTGAGTTTGTGCCGAAAGCGTTTAAGTTTGAAGTGGCTGAGACTGAAGTTTACGGCGGACGAAAGCTTGATGGGTGGTTTGGGAACGTCGGTTTGAAGGCGCGCCCATTGGATTTCTCGCGCAACGGCGCCAAGACGCAACGATGAATTCAGGTCTCAGAAGTTATGTAGCGCCGTTCGTTGCGCCTTTGCGCCGTTGCGCGAAGTATTTCTCTACGCCACGCGCGGCCAACGATTACGCGACGCACGTGCCCATTCTGATCGGTCTGGCACGGCTGCGCGAAATCAAAAACGTGCTCGAATTCGGTTGCGGGAACTACAGCACCTTGACGTTTCTCAATCGCGCGGCGTTTCCGCACCTCGAACGACTTCAGTCCATCGAGAACGACGTTGTCTGGGCCGAAACGCTTCGCGGAGCTACGAATGACGAACGCTGGCAGCTTGATCTGGTCGCAGACGAAATCTCTGACTCTGTGGCTCAACTCGATCTCGAGCAGTTTGATTTGATCCTGATCGACGATTCAAAGACGAGCGCACAACGTGCCGCGACCATCCGCAACGTTGTAAGTAAACAACCGCAACACCCGTGGATCGTCATTCACGATTTTGAAATCGACGAATACCAGCGCGCCGCGACAGGTTTCCGTCAGCGGCATCGTTTCAGAGCTTACAATCCTGAAACCGGCCTAATCTGGAACAACGGTAACGAACCCATCGGTTTGAAGTCTTTCAATCGCACTCTGAAAAATAATGCCAGGGCTCTTGCGCCGGATGACGTCGAGGGCTGGATAAAGTCATGTCTCGCATTCTCGTAACCGGTGGTCTCGGAACTGTCGGCGCCGGATTGATCGCGGAGCTGCGTAGCCGCGGTCATCACGTAGTTTCCTGCGATTTACAACATCAGCCCGATGAGATCGGTTTCAGCTTGCGCACAGACGTCGAGGTGCCGCTCTACGCGCGTTGTGACGTCGGCGAGTTTCGCCAGCTCGAACGCGTCCTCGAACAATGTGGCCCATTTGATTACGTCTATCACTGCGCGGCCGAATTTGGCCGCTGGAATGGTGAAGACTTTTACGAGACTTTGTGGCAGACGAACGCAATCGGTACGAAGAACGTCATCCGTCTTCAGGAACGGCTGAAGTTTCGTCTTATTCACTTCTCGTCATCGGAAGTTTACGGCGACTGGCCCGACCTGATGGTCGAAACGGTGATGGACGAGTATGAAATCAAGCAGTTGAACGACTACGCGATGACGAAGTGGGTCAACGAAATGCAGATCCGAAACTCCGCGTTGCAGTACGGCACCGAGACCGTAGTCGTGCGGCTATTCAATACCTATGGACCAGGTGAGTACTACAGTCCGTATCGTTCGGTAAATTGCCGGTTTTTGTATTGTGCGCTGCATGGTCTGCCGTGGACGGTTTTTCGAGGACATTCGCGTACGTCAACTTATCTCGCCGACACTGTGCGCACCCTCGCAAACATCACCAACAATTTTCGTCCGGGCGAGACTTACAACATCGGCGGCACGGATCTGCACACGATCGAAGAACTTTCCGACGTGGTGCTGAAAGTTACCGGCGCCGATGCAAGGCTCGTTCATCATCAGGAAACCGAGATCCTCACGACGAGGTTAAAGCGCGTCGACACGACCAAGTCGGTTCGCGATCTGGATCACAAGAACAGCTTCAGCCTCGAAGACGGCATGAAGCTAACTGCTGAGTGGATGCGAAGGGTGTATCCACAGATTACACAGATTGATTAATGCTGCCGCGACTACTTTATGTCGGCGATGTGCCCGTTGAGGCTTCGTACCACGGTTCGGCGCTTTTGCATCGATGGTTGTCGGATTATCCAGTCGAACGGTTAACGATTCTCGAGACTGCGGCGACGTCAGCACCGGCCCGACGGCTGGCGCGTGTCAAATACATTTCTTATCCGATTGGAAGACAGCGCTGGCTCAACACGAGATTTCATCCGTACTTGCTGGCGTGGTTCACGCGTGCGGGTAAGCGTTCGGCGCCGCGGATCGCGCAGTCAATGAACGGATTTGCTGCCGAGAGCGTTTTGACCGTGGCGCACGGCTTTGGTTGGCTGGCAGCAGCAGAGATCGCGAAGAAACGGTCCGTTCCGCTTCATCTCGCGGTCCACGACGATTGGCCCCGTGTTGCTGATGTGGCTCCGCGCTTTCGCAACTGGTTGGACGACGAATTCGCGCGTGTTTATCGCCAGGCACACACACGGCTCTGTGTGTCGCCGTCGATGAGTCGTTTTTATGAAGAACGTTACGGCGCACCCTCGACCGTGATTTATCCGTCGCGAGCAGCCGATGCCGCCGAGTTTGCAGAACCACCGGCGCGTCTTGGTCACAACGACAATCAATTCACGATCGCTTTTGCAGGCACGATCAATTCGCCGGGCTATGTCGACGCATTGCGGACACTGCAAAATGCGCTAAAGCTTGTGAATGGTCGTCTACTGATCTATGGTCCACTAACTACTGAGATGGCCCAACAGATTGGACTGAACGATCCGAACACCGAAATCCGTGGACTATTAACATCGGACGAGTTGCTTTTGCGGTTGCGTGAGGAAGTGGACGCCTTATTTGTGCCGATGTCGTTTGCGGCATCAGATCGTCCGAACATGGAAATAGCATTTCCAAGCAAACTGGCTGACTGCACAGCCACCGGCATCCCGCTTTTGATTTACGGCCCATCATACTGTTCGGCGGTGAAGTGGGCGCGAGAGAATTCAGGCGTCGCCGAAGTAGTTGAAACCGAAACCGCATTGAGCGCCGCTATCACTAAACTCGCAAACGATGCCGCTCATCGTCTCGCACTCGGATCGTGCGCGCTCGAAGTTGGCCGCCAATATTTTTCACACGCGCGTACGCAACAGATCTTCCATCAGCTTCTATCCGTGTAATCCGTGGCCCAAATGACAGTGAAAAATGGCTCTGGTTCTATCAGCGCCATCATTCCAACCATTGGCCGCGCGGACTCGTTGCGAAGGCTGCTGGAGTCTCTAAGCGTACAAAGCCGCCGAGTGGATGAGGTGATTGTTGCTGACGCCAGTGGCAATGATGAAACGCGAAAACTCCTCGATGAGTCGCAGTGGTCCAGGTCAGGGCTCAATATAAGCAGAGAAGTTGTTGAGGCTCCCAATGCCGTCCGCCAACGCGAAGCAGCTATCAGGATCGCTCGTGGTGAGTTTCTGCTTTTTTTGGATGATGACGTGGTGCTGGAGCCTGAGTGTGTGGCGCACATGGTGGACCTGTTGAAGATCAATCCTGATGTTGTCGGAGTCACAGCCGATTTTGACAATCAGCCTTGGAGCGAGCCCACCACCGTGTGGCGTTGGTACCTGCACTATGTTCTTCGACTTCGTAAGAGTGACTGGCAGGGACGCGTAGTTGGTCCATTGCTGCGCTTTGGGTACAACCCCGTTCCGAAAGCTCCGGCAAGAATGGAGTGGCTGACTACGGCTAGCAGCCTCGTACGACTTTCGGCATACCACGAGGCTGGCGGCTTCTCGAATTTCTTCCTGCACCGCTGCACGATCAACGAGGATGTCGATCTTGGCCTCAAGCTCTCCCGCATTGGAAAAATTCTTTTCTGTCCGGCGGCACGGATGTCTCATTACCACGCGCCGGCCGGCAGAGTTACCACGATGCTGGCCGCTGAAGACGATCTCTTCAATAGATTTTTCATTCTGCGTGACACTCTCGGCCGGAGTGGCGCGCGCGCCTTTGGCCTCGTTACGCTCTATTTTGCAATCGAAACCACGTCGAGCTTTCTGGGTTGTATTCGGCGTCTGAATTTCCGGGATTTCTTTCCACGTCTTAAAGGCCGCTTACGCGCGCTGGGACGAATTTCATCTCCAATCTCTTGAAATCCGGCATCTCTGCAATCGTTACCGCGTATGAAAGAGTCGAGCAGACGTTGGCCACGTTGCGGGTAATTCAGAGTTGTGTGCCTGCGCCGGATGAGATTCTGGTCCATGTTGACGCGAATCAGTTTGAATGCGAGAACGCGATTCGTGAAGCATTTCCGAGTATTCGTGTATTGCGGAGCGAGAGTCAGGTGGGGCCGGGTGGTGGACGAAACAAGTTAGTGGCGGCGGCGCGGTGCCAGTTTGTGGCCAGCTTTGACGACGACTCTTACCCGATCGACTCTGACTATTTTGGGCGTGTCTTGAGCGTCGTGGAACAGTTTCCGGAAGCCCTGGTGATTTGCGGTGCTGTATATCACCTCGGTGATTCGATCGGACTCGATAGCAGGAGTGCGCAGTGGACTGCTGATTTCTCGGGGGCTGCCTGTATTTATCAGCGCGAAGCTTTCCTCGCAGCGGGAGGATATGTGCCGCTGCCGATTGCGTATGGAATGGAGGAAGTGGATCTCGCGATTCGTTTGCACTCACAGGGCGGCAAGATTCTGACGACGCCCTGGTTGCGTGTATTTCATAACACCGATCTGAAACATCATGAAGAGCCGCGGGTGACGGCTGGCAGTATCGCGAATCTCGCCCTGCTTGCCTACCTGCGTTATCCGGTTTCACTCTGGGGAATTGGTGTGGGCCAATGCGCGAACCGGTTGCTGTGGTTGTTGCGACATGGGCGGCGTCGCGGGATCCTGAAAGGCGTGACGATGATTCCCGGGCACCTGCGTGCTAATCGTCAGTATCGATTGCCGGTTAACTATGGAGCCATACGATCGTATTTGGCATTGCGGCGATCGCCGATTGCCGCGTCTCTATCCACAGATTTCGCAGATTTATGAACTCCTGGATTTGTTGTCAGCTCGGGGCGCGCGAACATTACGCGGTTCCGAGAGCGTTGCTGATTAGCGGACTGCTCGGTGAGTTTATTACTGACTTGTGGATTCGGCCCGGCACGTTGCTGCACTCGTGGAAGAAACGACTTACTGGACGATTTCACCCCGGACTGATCGGCGCCCGCGTTAAGGCTCCAAATGCGTCGGCGCTGACGTTTGAACTGAAAGCCTCGCTCGCACGCGAAAACGGTTGGAAGTTGATTAATCGACGCAACCAGTGGTTTCAGGAGCATGTCGTCGCTGAACTCTCGCGCACCTCGACGAACGGCAACAACACGGTCTTTGCCTACAGTTATGCTGCCGAGGAAATCTTTCGATTCGCTAAAGAACGTGGTTGGCGCACGGTGTTGGGTCAAATCGATCCCGGTCCTGGAGAAGAACGCATCGTCGCCAGTCTGGACAAAACCTCCGCGATAAAACACAAACACTGGGAACCCGCGCCCGCAGACTACTGGAAAGGCTGGCGTAATGAATGCGCACTGGCAGATCAAATCGTGGTGAACTCTGAGTGGTCCAAAGATGCGTTAATCGGTGAAGGCGTGCTGGCCGAGAAACTCCACGTGATTCCGGTTGCGTACGAAAGTTCCACCGACACCGGATCACTCGAGCGACTTTATCCGCGCGCCTTTAGTCCCGAGCGCCCGATGCGAGTGTTGTTTCTGGGCCAGATAAATTTGCGTAAGGGTGTGGCGCAGTTACTCGAAGCGATCGAACTGTTGACGGGTGAGAACATCGAGTTCTGGTTTGTTGGTCCAAACCAGATCGACGTTCCGCAAAGCTTGCGACTGCATCCACAGGTGCGCTGGTTTGGTGTGGCGCCGCGTGTTGAAGTGTCGAGTTATTACCGTGATGCCGACGTGTTTATTTTTCCAACCCTCTCTGACGGTTTTGGTTTGACTCAGCTAGAGGCGCAAGCGTGGAAATTGCCGGTAGTGGCATCGCGTTTCTGTGGCGACGTTGTGCGTGATGAGTTCAATGGCGTGATCCTGGAAGAAGTTTCCGGGCGAGCGATTGCGGATGCGTTGTTGCGATTGTTACGTGCGCCGGAGTTGCTTTCGGGGATGTCGATGAGGTCGGCAGTTGATGAGCGATTCAGTTTGAAGGCGTTGGCGGAGTCGTTAAAGAGATTAGACGGTTGAGAGTTTGGCAGTAAATTTCTAACAGGATTTACAAGATTGAACGCGGAACAGATCATCTGGAATAGACCAGCGACCAGTATGGCGGCGACGCCGAGCCTGACGATACGGTCGACGTTGTTGGCGATCCTGAGCACTGGAATCGCAACCACTCTCGCGATTCTGCTCGTGCCTGATGATCCTTCGGCCGAGGGCGCCCTGTTTTATCCCGCGCTCGTGATGTCTGCCGGACTCGCCACTGCGCCCTTACTGGCCGCAATTCGTCAACCTAAAACATTGCTGCGAGGGGAATGCTTACTTTCACTCGCTCCGATCTACTGGCTGCTGCTGGATCTGCTGCAGGGTGTTTATGCGATGGAGGACATTACTGCCGACCAGGTGCGCCAGGCGTTCCTCGCGATTGGGATCTTTGTGGTAATGGTGTGGCTCGGCGCTGCGCGCCGGTCGTGGAGAATCCCGACAGTTTTGATTAGTGCGGTATCGCAGGAATTCTCGATCAATACCTACTTCGCTCTCGCGGTGGCGTGCTTTCTGATCGGCATGCTGAATTTCGCGATAGCGTGCAGCTTCAACATCTTTGAGATGGTCTACTACCTGGGCCAGGAACGCTGGGCGGCTCCGTGGGGACGCGGGCAATTAGGTGGCTGGGATGCATTTCTGGACCATCTGCAATACTTCGGATACCTGCTTCCCGCCCTGACGGTTGTTTTGGGTCGACGTTTGGGTTTGCGCAACGTACGAACGGTGATCTGCATCGGCATGTCGGTAGTGATGGCACTCTTCCTGGCGCAGAGTGGAAGCCGGCGAGTTGTCGGTGTCGTCATTGGCATGGCCCTCATTCTGTGGGTGTTGGACCAGCAGCGCTTGCGCCTCAAGCATCTATTCACGACTGTATTTGCGATCCTGGCTCTGCTCGTCACCCTTCAGATCATGCTGGAGTACAGAAACGTCGGCCTTGGTGTGTTGGTAGGAAACGGCGAGGTGCCGAGCGGCCGTTATGAAAAACGGCAGATTCTGGAAGAGCAACACCTCCGTGTTGACGACAACTTCTATCGCCTGTGTCAGATCATTCAGCTCATTCCCGAATCGTATCCGTTTGTGTATCACCGGTATTTGGTCTACGTGCTGGTGCGACCAATACCGCGGGTGTTTTGGCCCGGGAAACCGGTCGATGCAGGTTTTGATCTACCGACTGTGCTTGGCATTGAAGGGGTTTCGTTCTCTTACTCTGTCATTGGCGAGCTTTATATGTCGCTGGGCTTTATCGGGATCGCATTTGGCGGTTGGTTTTATGGCCGGATAGCAGCGACCGCGAGCGGTTTGCTCGCACGGTGCCGGACGCAGGGCGCACTCGTGATCTACAGCATCGTCGTGATGGCGCTGTTCTCGGGTATGCGATCGATACTTGAACTAATACTCGTGAGTTACGTGGTGCTCGCATGGGTGGGCCTGTCGCACTTGTTTATTAAGTTGCGACAAGCGAAGGCGCAGTGAAGGTTTTTGTACTGACAGATTGTCCGTCGCCGTACCAGGTCGAGCTGTTCAATGAGATTGAAGCGCGTGGTGATTGCTCGCTGGAAGTGGCTTACTTGCGCCGCCGCGATCCGGGTCGTCAATGGAAGTCGTCTGAGATTAGACATACCGCCATCGAATTGAATGAAGCCGGCGAGTTTGCGCGTGCCGCGGACCTCGTCGTCTTCAATTATTACCGTCACGCAGATGCGGAGCGACTGATTGGACAGCGCGCGAGTTTGGGCACGCCGTGGTGTTTTTGGGGCGAGCGGCCCGGATTTCATCAACCGGCCTGGGCCGGACGCCTTTTGCGCAAATGGAAACTGTCGCAGTTGCACGCGGTGCGGGCGCCCATCTGGGGCATTGGAAAGTTTGCGGTCGATGAATACAAGAGAGAGTTTGGACCACTAAGATCATATTTTAACTTGCCTTATTTTTCTAATCTGCAACGCTTTGCGAATTCGGAACGCACCGAGCAAACGGAGCGAGTGTTTCTGTTTTCGGGATCACTTATTCATCGAAAAGGCGTCGACTTGCTTGCGGCTGCCTTCGTTCAGCTCGCGCAGGAGTTTGCAAACGTGCGGCTGAAGATAGTTGGTGATGGAGAGTTGTGCTCGTCACTGAAGCAGACAGTGCACTCGGTGCGCGAGCGAGTGGAGTTTATCGGTTTTAAAGATTGGGATGAGTTACCAGCGGTGTATGCGAGCGCTGATGTGTTGTGCGTCCCGTCGCGGTATGACGGATGGGGACTCGTCGTGCCGGAAGGATTGGCGTCCGGCCTGCCGGTGATTGCGACTGATCAAATGGGGGCGGCGCTCGAGTTTGTCGAAACTGGTCGCAACGGTTGGCTCATCCCGGCCGGTGATCAGACAGCGTTAGTTAACGCGATGCGTGAGGCAGCCGGGCTTTCAGCGAGTGAGCTTGAGCAAATGAGTCGTCAGGCGCGCGCGAGTGTGAGCACGCATACGCTCGAGAATGGCGCGACGCGATTTATCGATTGCGCGCGTGAAGCGATCGTTGGTTGGACATGATTACAGGATTTTCAAGATGAACAGGATAAGAATCTTGTTAATCCTGTGAATCTTGTAATCATGTCGAATAGTTTTTCTTGAATGTGCAGCATCTCCGGAATCTTTAGCGCTGGTCAAAACTCATCAGATCTATCTGATGTAGTGCGACGGATGAACGCCGCTCAGAAGCATCGTGGTCCTGACGATCAGGGTGTGACGAGAGTTGAATTCGACGGTGGCGAAGTCGTGCTCGGCAACACGCGACTCGCGATCATTGACACTTCAACAGCCGGTCATCAACCGATGAAGGATCCCGTCACTGGCAACTGGATCAGTTACAACGGCGAAACTTACAACTTTGAGGATCTGCGCAAAGAAATCTCCGCGCCGTGGCAGTCAAACACCGATACAGAAGTTGTCCTGCACGCGTATCGTCAGTTTGGTAACGAAGCGTTTCGCAGAATCCGCGGCATGTTCGCGCTTGCGCTCTGGGACGATCGGAAAGAAACGCTGCTGCTCGTTCGCGATCCGCTTGGGATCAAGCCCCTCTATTATTACGTCTCCGATAACACCTTCATCTTTGCTTCCGAGTTGCGCGCGCTGCTGGCGAGTGAGTTAGTCCCGCGCCGGCTTTGTGCAGCCGGTGTCGATTCCTATCTCGCAAATGGTTCGGTAGAAGCACCGCTCACGATCGTCGACGGCGTACGACAACTGCTGCCGGGACATCTTCTGCAAGTCCGAGCCACGGGAAAGATCGAGTTACACGATCTGGAATTCGCTCAGCGCAAGAAGGTTGAAACTGAATCTCGTCGCGAAGACGCCGTGGCACGGTTGCGTCACGAGTTGGAAGAATCCGTTCGACTTCATCTCGTGAGCGATGTACCACTCGGCGTGTTCCTCTCGGGTGGCATGGATTCAAGCGCGGTGGTTGCGTTGATAAGCCGTATCACAAAACAACGACCGCAGACGTTTAGCGTGGTTTTTGATGAGGCGAAGTTCACCGAAGCGCCGTTTTCTCGTGCGGTCGCGGAGCGTTTCGAAACGGATCATTCCGAGATTCGGCTCAATGAAGATCGGCTACTTGAAATCCTGCCAGGTGCAATCGCGTCTATCGACCAGCCCACCATGGACGGCATCAACACGTTCGTCGTTTCAGGCGCGGTAAAGAGTAAAGGCGTGACCGTTGCACTTTCCGGGCTTGGCGGCGATGAGTTGTTTGCCGGATATCCAAGCTTTCGTCGTGCCCTCAGGTTTGACGCCATGTCGAGCTTGGCGAAGCGCGTTTTGCGCGTGGCGTCAGGTGTCGGCCAGCTTGCGGTGAGCGGATCGGTGCAACGTCAGAAGTTCTGGCAACTGGCAAATAGCGACGGCGGTCCTGAAGACATTTATCGAATCTCGCGCCAACTGTTTTCAACAGAGTCGGTAACACAAATCACCGGTCACAATGGTCACAACTCCGCGCGCAACGGAAATCATGCGGACGGGGACGTTGTGAATGCGATTTCACGACTCGAGTTGACTGGTTACATGACAAACACGTTGTTGCGCGACACGGACGCGATGAGTATGGCTCACTCGCTCGAGGTGCGAGTGCCGTTTGTCGATACGAAAGTTGTCGATTACGTGCTTTCACTGCCCGGTGAATGGAAGGCGCCCGGACGGAGCGGTCCAAAACCGTTGCTGGCCGATGCGATGAGCGATCTACTGCCGCGAGAATTTTTAAATCGACCGAAGATGGGATTCACATTGCCGTTTGAGAACTGGTTGCAGGGGAAACTGCGAGTCGAAGTCGGTGCGGTGTTGGAAAAGACGGCTGGTGGGTTGAATGCGCAGGCAGTGCGAGAGGTTTGGAAAAGGTTTCTTGAGAAGCCGCGTGCGGTGGGATGGTCAAGGCCATGGTCGTTGTATGTGCTGTCGAAGTGGTGTGAGATTAATAGGGTGAGTTAGACAGGATTTTCAAGATTTAGAAGATGAGAGTGTTGCATGTGATTCCTTCGGTTGATGAGCGGTCGGGTGGACCAGCGACTGCGATTGTCCCGATGTGTCGTGCGCTCATGCAGCAGGGAATCGATGTGACGTTGTTGACTACGAATGCCGGATTGCAGGATCAGATTCGGCAGGGTGAGATCCTGGACTACAAGGGCGTGCCGGCGATTTTCTTTCCGGCGCAACTCGGCGAGTCGTTCAAATACTCGCGGCCGTTGTCGTCGTGGCTTCGTGAAAATATTCAGCACTTTGGTGTCGCACACATTCATGCGGTGTTCAATCACTCGTCTGTCGCCGCTGCCCACGCGTGTCAGAAGAGCGGTGTTCCATACGTCATTAGGCCGCTGGGCACGCTCGATCCGTGGAGCATGACGCAGAAGTCTGTGCGCAAGCGACTTTTCTGGCAGCTTTCCGGCAAGGGAATAATGGGCCGAGCTTCTGCCGTGCATTACACGAGCGAGGCAGAGAAGCGTGCAACGGAATCGAGTCTTCGTTTGAATCACGGCAAAGTAATCCCGCTTGGCGTTGAAACAGCCGCGAACAACTCGAACGGCAAAGGTGATCCTTATGTGCTTGTATTGTCGCGTCTGCATCCGAAGAAGGGCTTGGATGTCTTAATTGATGCATTTCTGTCGTTGGTCCAACATCCGGAGTTTGCGAAATGGCGTCTTGTGGTTGCGGGTGATGGACCGGTCGAATGCGTCTCGCTGCTCAAGGCCAAGGCTGCTGCGAGTTCACAAGTAAAGTTTACGGGCTGGCTCGATGGCGAAGAGAAGAGCGCTGTGCTTAACGGTGCGTCGTTGCTGGTGCTGCCGTCGCACCAGGAGAATTTCGGTTTGAGCGTGATGGAAGCTTTGTCGCAGTCGGTGCCTGTATTGGTGAGTCCGAATGTGGATCTTGCGGCGGAGATCGCAGACGCGAATGCCGGATGGATTGCGCCGATCGAGAAAACGGCACTCGAAGGACGCCTGGGCGAAGCACTCGCCGACAAGGATGAGCTTTCGAAGCGCGGTCGCGCGGGCCGGCAACTGGCGCAGAAATATTCCTGGGAAAACGCGGCGCTGGCATTGGCCGATTTGTATCGAACACTCATTAAGTAGGATGGCAGCACGTACGTACACAGAGTTTGAGTGGCAGGCTGAAGGCGCCGGCAACGGTGAGTCGGGTGAAAAGTTGACGCGCGTGTTTGTCGAGCTGGTGAAGAAGCTCGAAGGAGTGCGATCAATCTGCGATCTCGGTTGTGGGAATGGTCACATCAGCGGGCGTCTCGCGCAGCTCGGGTTTCAGGTTACCGGAGTCGATGCGTCTGAGAGCGGGATTGCGATCGCGCGACGTGCTTATCCTAATGCGGAGTTTGTTGAAGCGTTGATTGATCGCGATCTCAGTCTCGGGAAATTCGACCTGGTTGTTTCGAGCGACGTGATCGAGCACATGTACCGACCTTCAGATCTCCTCGAAGCCGCTCGCGCGCAACTAAAACCGGGTGGACAGATCCTGCTCGGAACGCCGTATCACGGCTACTTCAAGAATCTCGTGCTGGCGGCGACCGGAAAGATGGAGGCGCATTTCTCGGCGTTACACGACGGCGGGCACATCAAGTTCTTCAGTGTTCTTAGTCTTTCTCAGCTCTTAAAGAGTCATGGGTTTGAAGATTTCAGTTTCACGTTTTACGGCCGCGCTCCGTGGCTCTGGAAGAACATGATCTGCCATGCACGCAGAAAGTAAGAGTTAATTTAGCCGCGGATAAACGCGGATTTAAGCAGATCAGATGTTAGACCAGATCACGCCGCTGATACTCACCTACAACGAGGCGCCGAATATTGCGCGGGCGCTTGGGGGGCTGAGTTGGGCCAGAGAGATTGTGGTGGTTGATAGCTTCAGCGATGATGAGACCGTTGAGATTGCCAACGGGTTTCCGAATGTGCGTGTGGTGCAAAGAGCATTTGATTGTCATCGCAACCAATGGGAGTTTGGGCTGATGGAAACGGGGATTTCGACGCCGTGGGTGCTGGCGCTCGATGCGGATTATGTTGTCACTGACGATGTGATCGCTGAGCTCAATACGCTGAATCCTGACAGCACGACCGGTGGCTACCGCGCAAAGTTTGTTTACTGCATCAATGGCAAGAAACTTCGCAGCGGGATCTACCCACCCGTGACGGTCCTTTACCGGCGTGAAGCTGCGACGTATGTGCAGGATGGACATACGCAGCGAGTTGCGGTGGCTGGTGCGATTGAGGATTTAAGCGCGCCGCTGCTGCACGACGATCGCAAATCATTCAAGCGTTGGTTCAATTCACAGGCAAAATACACGGAGCTTGAAGCGCAAAAGCTGCTCGCTACTGATCGTACGCGCTTAGGCCGCATCGATCGATTGCGACGCTGGATGATCTTGACGCCGCCGGCAATACTCGTCTACTGCCTCGTCGTGCGCGGCGGCATTCTCGATGGTTGGGCTGGTTTTTACTACGCTTTTCAACGCGCGACGGCGGAGGTGATGTTGAGCCACAGATTACACGGATCGAAGACGCGGGTTTGAGTGTGTACATTTTAGGGATCAATGCGTATCACGGGGATGCGGCGGCGGCGATCGTCAAGGATGGTCAATTGATCGCGGCTGCTGAAGAGGAGCGCTTCAATCGGTTCAAACACTCGGCGGGGTTTCCGGAGCAGGCGATTCGGTTTTGTTTGACTGAGGCGGGGATCTCGGTTGCGGATCTGGACCATGTTGGGATCTCGAGAGATCCATCGGCACACCTGCATAAAAAGATTCTGTTTGCGGCGACGCGAGTTGCGAGTCTCGCGAGATCTCAGATAAAAGATCGACTCGGGAACGCGGCGCGCGTCCGAGATCTAAAAGACGAACTCGCACGCGTGTTTGGTGTTTCGAAAAAACAACTGCGCGCACGCTTTCACAACATCGAACATCATCGTGCGCACCTGTCGAGTTGCTTCTTTGTCTCACCGTTTGAACGCGCGGCTTTGTTGTCGATCGATGGGTTCGGAGACTTCATCTCGACGATGTGGGCCACCGGCAAAGAAAACTCAATCGAAGTACTGGGCCAGGTTGAGTATCCGCACTCGACCGGCATTGTCTACACTGCAACGACGCAGTTCCTCGGGTTTCCGCACTACGGCGACGAGGGAAAGGTCATGGGTTTGGCGCCTTACGGCCAACCTCGTTTCATCAACGGGTTTCGCGAGATCATTCGCACCGAGGAGAATGGGCAGTTTCGTTTGAATCTCGACTACTTCCGCCATCACTCTGAAGGCGTCGAGATGACGTGGGATCAAGGCTCACCCGTTATTGGCCGCGTTTACTCGGATGCGTTTGTGAAACTGTTTGGACCGGCTCGTGCGGAAGGCACGCCGCTGACTGATCGTGAACGTGACCTCGCGGCGAGTCTGCAACTGCGGCTCGAAGAAGTCGCTTTTCACGTCCTTAACAATCTTTACGAACGAACCGGACTCACAGATCTCGGTCTCGCAGGCGGCGTTGCTTACAACTCCGTAATGAACGGCAAGATTCTGCTCAACACGCCTTTCAAAAGAATTTATGTGCAGCCTGCGGCGGGTGACAGTGGTACGGCGCTCGGTGTTTGCTATCAGATCTACAACGGCATTTTGAAGTGCGACCGCGGTGAAGTGATGGAGGGTGCTTACACCGGTCCGCAGTTTTCGAATGATGAAGTTCATGCGGCTCTGGACCAGAGTGCTTTGGTGTATGAAAGTTACCCCGATACAGAACTTACCAAACGAGCCGCGCAGGACATCGCTGATGGCTTGGTAGTGGGCTGGTTTCAGGGACGAATGGAGTTTGGACCACGCGCGCTCGGCAATCGATCGATCGTCGTCGATCCGCGTCGCGCGGAAATGAAGGATATACTCAACGATCGCATCAAGAAGCGCGAACCGTTTCGACCGTTTGCGCCGTCAATTCTCGAAGAACGCGTGGGTGATTATTTCGAGCAGACTCATCCGGCGCCGACGATGTTGATGGTCTATCAGATCAAAGCAGATCGGCGCGCTGAAATTCCGGCCGTGACACATGTTGACGGCTCCGGTCGTTTGCAAACGGTATCGCGAACGCTAAACGAACGTTATTATCAATTGATCTCAGATTTTGCCGAACGCACTGGAGTGCCTGTGATCCTCAATACGTCGTTCAATGAGAACGAGCCGATCGTGTGCACTCCGCAGGAGGCGATCGAGTGTTTCAAAAAGACGAAGATGGACGTGCTGTATCTCGGGAATTTTGCAGTGCGGCGAAATCAATAGCGATGGGGACGTCACGACGATGAGAATTTTAGTAACGGGAGGAGCCGGCTTTATCGGCTCGCATCTTTGCGAGCGGCTCATAGGCGAAGGCAACGAGGTTCTGTGTCTCGATAATTTCTTCACGGGCAGGCGCGAGAATATCTTTCCTTTGCTCGATAACCCGCGTTTCGAGTTGATTCGACATGACGTGACTGAGCCGATACTGCTCGAAGTGGACCAGATCTACAATCTCGCTTGTCCCGCATCTCCCGTTCATTACCAGTACAATCCGGTCAAGACGGTTAAGACAAACGTGATGGGCGCAATCAACATGCTCGGCCTCGCTAAGCGTGTACGCGCGCGCATTCTTCAGGCTTCGACATCGGAAGTTTACGGCGATCCCCTCGTCCATCCGCAGACTGAAGATTACTGGGGTAACGTCAATCCCATCGGCATTCGTTCCTGTTACGACGAAGGTAAGCGCATCGCTGAGACGTTGATGACCGACTATCACCGTCAAAATAATGTCGATATTCGCATCGCACGCATTTTCAATACGTATGGACCACGAATGTTGGAGAACGACGGTCGCGTAGTCTCGAACTTCATCGTGCAGGCGTTGCGGGGCGAGCCGCTGACACTCTACGGTGAGGGCCAGCAAACACGCTCGTTTTGTTATGTTGACGATCTGGTCGAGGGATTGATCCGGCTGATGAATGTCGACAATTTACACGAGCCGATAAATCTCGGTAACCCGGGTGAGTTTACGATCATGGAGCTCGCTCAAGAGGTGGTGAAGACGTGCGACTCGCGATCCGGATTCACTTACCTCGCGTTGCCGGCCGACGATCCGAAACAACGCAAGCCTGACATCAGCAAGGCGCAGTTGAAACTTGATTGGAACCCGACGATTCATCTGCGCGAGGGTTTGAAGAAGACAGTTGATGACTTCAAGGCCAGAGTCAACGTTTAGTTGAGAATTCTGCTCCTCAATCAGTGTTTCTACCCTGATGTGGTTTCTACAGCACAACACCTCACCGATCTCGCAACGACTCTTGCGGCACGCGGACACGAAGTAACAGTGATTGCCAGCGATCGTGGCTACGACGATCCAACAGTTCGGTTTAAGCGGCGCGAACGATGGCAGGGTATCGACATCATTCGCATACCGGCAGCGTCTTTTGGAAAGAGCAGCCGATGGCGTCGCGTACTGAACTTTGGCAGCTTTATGTTGCTGTGTTCGCTTCGTCTGCTCGTTTTGCAGCGCTTTGATGTTGTGGTTGCGCTCACCTCGCCGCCGTTGATCTCATTTCTTGCGGCTCTCTTCGTAAAACTCAAAGGCGGCAGTTTTTGTTTCTGGGTGATGGATCTCAACCCGGATGAAGCAATCGCAGCTGGCTGGCTCGAACAGAATTCCGTAACGAGTCGTGTGTTGCAGCGCATGTTGAATTACAGCCTCCGAGTCGCAACCCGCACGATCGTGCTCGATCGTTTTATGAAGGAGCGCGTTGTTGCCAAGGGTATCGATACGACGCGAGTTGCAATCGTGCCGCCATGGGCACACGACGATCACGTGCGATATTCAACCAACGGAAGGGAAGAGTTTCGCCGGCTGCATGGTCTGTCAGACAAGTTTGTGGTGATGTATTCGGGTAACCACAGTCTATGTCATCCACTCGATACGCTTCTCGCTGCGGCTCGATCTCTCGCAGATGATCCGGAGGTCGCTTTTTATTTCGTTGGTGGCGGCAGTGAACAGGCAAAGGTGCGTGAATCAGGTTTGCCTAATGTGAAATGCCTGCCCTATCAACCGCTCGATGAACTCTCGAGATCGCTATCTTCTGCTGATCTGCACGTCGTCGTGATGGGTGATGAGTTTGTCGGCATCGTTCATCCTTGCAAGGTCTACAACATTCTCTCGATTGGTGCTCCGGTTCTCTACGTTGGACCAGAGCCGAGTCACATTACTGACATCGCAATGCAACGTGGCCAGTTCTTTATCACGCGGCATGGTGAGGTCGATGCCATTGTGAAATCAATCTCACAGGTCAGGCAAAGCAAGCGACCCGATCCGGTGCTGTCTTTCTCAAAACAGACGCTGCTGCCGGAGCTGATAGCCGTCATCGAAGTCGGACAGGATCTACCGGAAGTTTCAGGACTAACTCCATCGCCCGGAGGTAATGAACTTTGAAAACATATTTGGCTCTGTTTTCAATTGCGACCATTGCTTCGTTAATAGCGACGCCTGTCATTCGCAGGCTGTGTGAAAGGTACAAGCTGCTCGATGTACCGCTTGATGGCCGGCGCATTCATCGTCGTGCGGTGCCTCGGCTCGGCGGAGTTGCCCTTTATCTCTCCTGCCTGGCGGCGCTCTCGATGCTGCCGTTCGTCGACAACCTGCTCACACAGACACTGGGCAATTTCAAGTCAGACTTCTTCACGTTGCTGATTCCGTCGACACTCGTGTTGCTGCTCGGCGCCTACGATGATCTGCGTGGCACGAATGCAACGGTGAAGTTTCTCGGGTTGGGACTGATTGCCACGTTGTTCTACGCGATGGGTGGTCGCATCGACGCGATCTCCATCCCGCTTGTCGGCTCAGTGCATTTACCGGCGTTAGTGTCGTTCATCGTTACGATCGTTTGGCTGGTTGGGATAGCGAACGCTTTCAACCTGATTGACGGGCTCGATGGACTGGCGTCGGGCGCAGCCTTGTTCTCATCACTCGTCATTTTAGGTGTTTCGGTTTCACAGGAACGAACGTTGACGATCGTGGTGGCGCTCGTATTGTGTGGATCGCTCGCCGGTTTCCTTCGTTACAACTTCAATCCCGCATCGATCTTTCTGGGCGACTCCGGTTCGCTCTTTACGGGATTTCTTTTGGCTGCTCTGTCGGTGGTCGGAACTCAGAAAGCGACGACCGCAGTTGCGATCGTGGTGCCGATTCTCGCGTTCGGATTTCCGGTGGTTGATACCGCAATGACGATGGGTCGCCGGCTCGTGAGTCGCAAGCCGGTATTTGAAGGTGATAAAGAGCACATTCATCACATGTTGCTGGCGCGTGGCTGGTCGCAACGGCGCGCCGCGCTCGTGCTGTATGGTGTTTGCGCGTTGTTTGGTCTCGTGGCGCTGATGTTTCCCGCCACTGGATCGAAGCTCACCGGCTTTATGTTGTTCGTGATTTCGGTGGCCGTGATCATTGCGGTGGGCCATCTCCGCTATCACGAGGTCGACGAGTTGCGAGCGGGTGTGAAGCGCACGGTGGGCGATCGGCGTTTGCGTGTGGCGAACAATATTCGCGTCAGAAGATCGGCCTTGGCTTTGTCGAAGGCTGCGGATCTACACGAGATGTTTGAGGCGACAAAACATTTGCTCGACTTCGGCGAATTCAGTTTTGCGAATGCGCAGGTGGGCCAGGCCGGATGCGCGGACATCAATGAGCGTGCTTACCGTGCGAGT
The DNA here is from genome assembly GCA_035694465.1 of Pyrinomonadaceae bacterium. Classification (GTDB taxonomy): domain Bacteria; phylum Acidobacteriota; class Blastocatellia; order Pyrinomonadales; family Pyrinomonadaceae; genus PSRF01. The sequence goes on from DASSFI010000065.1 coordinate 44,346, forward strand.
ATGCAACGACATCCGAAGCAATTGCTCGAGCTTCGCAACGGTCGCGTGTTCTGGTGCTGGTCAGGGACGGATGAAGAAGATTTACCGTCGCGCTCGGATTGGTGCATACGACTGCCGCTCGTGAAAGATGGTGTCGATTGGGGCTGGTTGAATTTTTATCGTAACGCAGATAGCGACCCGTTGCTCGTCGATACGAATTATCTGGCGGATTTATTCCGCCGCGAATTCACCGACGCCGCCGAGAGAATTCTCACACTATATGAACGCGGATACACGCAGATGGACGCAGATCAGCGTTTATCCGCGTAAATCCGTGACTGAATCCGTGTTAAGCAAACTAATATTTGCCGCGCTCCTGGGACTGATCGCAATCGCTCCTATCCCGTACGGCACCGTCGAACCTTGGTGGAAAGCGACATTTATTTGCGCGGTCTTTGCGATCTGTATCGTCGCGCTCATCGAAACGATCAAAAATCCGATCCGACGAATCGACGGTGCATCGATTCTATTGCCGATGCTCGCGTTGGCGCTGTTGGCGTTACTGCAAACAATCTCGCTTGGCTCGCGGAGCGAAGCAAATCTCACCGTCTGGAACACCATCAGCGCCGATCCATATCAAACGCGCTTCTTTGCCTTGCAGATCCTTGCGCTCACTGCATTCCTTGCGTTGCTATATCGCTATGCGAGCATCGATCGCCGCGTTCGCGTACTGGTCTTTACTGTCCTGGCGATTGCAGTGGCGAGTGCGGTCTTTGGAATATTGAGACAAACGACGCAACAACAGACAGGTTTCCTCCTGCCACTCCTGAAACAGAACCAGGGCTTTGCTCAGTTCATCAACAAGAATCATTTCGCTTATCTGATGGAGATGGCGTTTGGGCTCGGTGTCGGTATTGTTGTCGGTGGCGGAGTCGCACGCGAGCGCATGATGATCTATGTCGCGCTGCTGTTGCCGGTCTGGACGGGGCTTGTGTTGGCGAATTCGCGTGGCGGCATTATAGCGATGCTGGCCCAGATTCTCGTCGCCGTTATGTTGTTAGTCAGCGGCTTCTCGAGTGATTACGAACTACCACAGATCGCGCGGTCCGCCGCGTTGCGAACACTGTTGCTCGTAATTCTTGTGGTTGGCATCTTGTTTGGGGCGCTATGGGTAGGCGGCGATCGACTTGCATCTAACTTCGAGGCCGCGACGAGTGAGATTACGATTTCAAACACACGTGAAGGCGCCAGCAGAAATGAGATTTGGCGGGCGACGTTGAAGATGTTTGCGGCGCATCCAATTGCTGGTGTGGGGTTGGGAGGTTATTGGATCGGTATCACCGCGTATCACGACGCTTCGGGGTTGATGACGCCGCAGGAAGCACACAACGATTATCTCGAACTGCTTTCGAGTGCTGGTCTGATTGGGCTTGCGCTTGGAGTTTGGTTTGTAGTGGCGGTGGTTCGTAAGACACGTGAGAATCTTTCGATTGACACAGGATTCAAGCGTGCCGTGCGGCTCGGCGCTGTCCTGGGGCTAACCGGCGTGGCGGCGCACAGTCTCGTCGATTTTGGTCTGCACATCACGGCAAACGCGATCGTGTTCGTGGTTTTGATCATGTTTGCGACTTCACGAATCGATAATCCGCAGCGAGGTTTAATTGAGAGTTAAAGCCACATTCGTCGTTGCAGTTTTGGTAACGATTAGCATGTCACTGAACGCGTTGCCGTTGCAGGACGTCGGCGGCTCGCTTGCATTTCAGGGGCAGGACATCATTGGTGGCGCCGCAGTTATCTTTAAGGCACCGAAGCGCGTGAAGGATCTCACCGGCGGTGCGACGGCAATGATGGCTTCAAGACGTCCGCCGCGAACAGGCCGCACTTCCGACGTCGCGCGCAACAACAATGATAGACGTCCACCGACAACAACTGCTCCCACTGCAACTGTCGCTGAGCGAGCTGAAGCTCTCAAGACTCAGGGCAATACCTATTACGATCAGGGCCAGTTTGCACAGGCACTCGAAGCCTATCAGAACGCTCTCAAGCTAACGCCTAACGATCCCGAATTGCAGGGCGCAATCGGCGACACATACCTCACCCTCAATCGATTAGCTGAAGCCGCCAGCGCGTATGAAAAGACAGTTCGTTTGCAATCTGATAATGCTGCCGCGTACAGCAACCTCGGTTATACCTACGACAAACTCGGCAAAGTTTCGGAGTCAATAAGCGCTCTCCGAGACGCGGTGCGATTGAAGTCGGATGACGACGTTGCCTTCAACAATCTCGGCGCCAGTTTGTACAAAGCCGGTCGTTACCAGGAAGCCCTCGACGCTTTCAACAATGCCGTGCGTCTCAATCCGAATGACCCGGATGCCTTGAACAATCTCGGTGCGGCGTATTACGCGCTCGAACAGTACGATCGCGCTCGCGACAGTTTTCAGAAAGCCGTTAACGCCAGAGCGACGTCGGCTGATGGTCATTACAACCTCGGCAACGCTTATTACATGAGTGGCAGGCAGCGCGAAGCAGCGGCGGCGTATCGCAAGGCGATTGAGCTGAATCCGAACTACGTCGAAGCGCGCACGAATCTCGGCAGTTTGTTGATATCGCTCGGTGATTTGCAATCAGCGATCTCGGAGTTGCAGCAGTCGATCAGGCTGCGTTCGAGTAATCCGGTTGCTTTTAACAATCTCGGTTATGCGTACGTGAAGATGAGTGAGACTGTGGATCGCACGGCTGCAGCTCAATATCTGCGCCAGGCAGTTGACGCGTACAAAGAAGCGCTGCGATTGAAACCGGATTACGTGAAGGCGTTGAATAATCTCGGCGCGGCGTACAACAAACTCGGTCAATATCAGGAAGCAGCAGACGTGCTCGCGCGCGCCACCCGCGCGAAGCCCGATTTCCCGGAAGCGCATTACAACCTCGGCACGGCGCTGTATAACCGCAACCAGTTCAAAGAAGCGATCGCTGAGTTTCAGCAGGCAGTGCGAGTGAAACAGGACTATGCGGATGCCTACAACAGTCTCGGCACTGCGCTCTATCGCGACTCGCAGTTTGAACCAGCGATTGCGGCGTACAAGAAAACGCTTTCACTGAAGCCCGCGAATCCGGAGACGAACAATAATTTGGGTACGGTTTACTTTCGAACCAAGCGTTATCAGGAAGCGGTCGTGGCTTTTAAGGAAGCTGTCCGACTCAAACCGGATTACAGTGAAGCGCAATTCAATCTGGCACTGGCTTATGTTGCTCTCAACGATAAGAAGGACGCCATGGACCAGTACAACCGTCTGAAAAAACTGAATCCGAAACTCGCGGAAGAGTTTTTTCAGAAGTACATGAAGAAGTAATCCACAGATTACACAGATTTTTGTTGAAATCTGTGTAATCTGTGGATAGACTTACCCGAACGAGCGGGTCGTGGTGTATCGTATCTGAGAAGGGAAACTTTTGATGAATCCAAAACGACGGAATGGTCCAAGAGTGATTGCGATTTTACTACTATTCGCAATTGCACAGGTTAGTCTGCAAGTTGGATTCGCAGAACCCAACACGACGACTAATCCAACCGCGCTGCCGCAGCAGTTCATCGCCAGATTAACGACGAGGAACAATCAGCCGATTACGGTTAATGGTGCGAGTGCCGGCACTGGCGCTTCGATTCTAACCGGAGCGACGATTGAGACTGGCGCCGATCAATCGGCAACCGTCAATCTTGGACCACTTGGTCAACTCGACATCGCGCCGAATACGAAACTCGTGCTGACGTACGACGAGCAGGGCAATGTGAAAGCGCTGATCGTTTATGGTTGCGCGATCCTGACGGCGAAGAAGAAGACTACGGGCGAAGTTGCCACCGAGCAGGGAACGGCAGGGAAGACTGATCCGGCTGCTGGTGGCATTCTCGATATTTGTTTCCCGCAAGGTGCGTCCGCGCCGCAAGTTGGGCAGGGAGCTGCGGCGGGCGCTGGTGCTGGAGCCGGGGCAGGAGCTCCAGCAGGTGCGGCGGCGGCAGGCGGTGGCGGCGGATTGTTTGGCTTGGGAACAGCGGCCACGGTCGCGATCTTCGCAGGTATCGGCGCGGCAGCATTGACGCCGTTAGCGTTCCAGGACAATCCCAGCGGCGCAACGCCTTAGTAGATCAAAGCAAACCACGGAAAACGCGGATCTGTGTAAATCGATTTACGCAGGTCCGCGTTTTTTCGTGGTTTTGATTTTCCTCAAGTGTAATGCGCATCGCGGTTACCATTCTTTGCATTGTATTGTGCCTGTTCCTTATGCAGGCGTCCGCGCGGTTTGGGTTCTCGCGGATGATGGCAAGGTATGCCATCGTAACGAATTCAATTCCGGCTGCGGACCAAGCTGTTCAACTGACTCCTTCCGATCCCGATGCATATCGATCGCGCGCTGCGATTCTCAACCGCATGCAACGACCGGCGGACGCGGCGCAATCACTCGAGACTGCCACCAGCCTGCGCTACCGTGACGACATTCTCTGGATCGATCTCGGCCACACACGCGAAGAACTTGGCGACACCGATGGCGCACTCGCAGCGTTGGACCAAGCCGTTCATTGGGCGCCACATTACGCACACACACATTGGCAACGCGGCAATCTCCTCCTGCGCATGCGAAAAACTGACGACGCCTTCACCGAACTTCGGCAGGCAGCGACCGCCAATCCAGCCTACACGCCGAGTCTGATCGATCTCGCCTGGGGCATCTCAGGCGGTGACATCAAAACAACTGAAGCTGCGCTCGACATAAAGGACGACACAACGCGTCTCGCACTCATTCGGTACCTCGCACAAAAGGGAAAAGGTCAGGAAGTCGTCGATCAAATACGTTCCTTAACCACACCTCTCTCCGCTGAAAAACAAATCGAACTCGCGCGTTTGCTTTTCACTGCTAAATCCTATCGCGCGGCTTTTGATCTAAAGAAGGCTACGGGCCTAATCAACGGCGGCTTTGAAGAACCGATCGCCTCCAACGAAAACACTTTCGGATGGATCATCGCTGCCGATCAAAAGTCTCGCGCCGCAATCGACATCTCGGAAAAATTCGACGGCGCAAAGAGTCTTCAGATCAATCTCGACGGCACCTGGACTCCCGGCACTCCGCTCCTGTCTCAAACAATTCCAGTCGACCCAAACAAGATTTATCGTTTATCCTTCGCAGTGAAGACAAAAGATCTCGTGACTGGTGGTCCGCCAGTGCTCCTCGTCAACGATACAGACACGAATCAAGTGTTGGGACAGTCAGAAAACCTGCCCACGGCGACGACACCCTGGCGCACCTTAAACTTCACTTTCAACACCCTCGCGACGTCACAAGCGGTTATTATTCGCTTGCAACGAAACAACTGCGAGTCGTCACCGTGTCCGATATTCGGTACTCTCTGGCTGGATGAGTTCCGTATCGAGCAGACCGAACCCGCGAACAAGAGGTAGCCTGGTCGACATGTCCGAACAGAGAGCCGCTCTGGCTCACAATGACATTTCCCTCGAGCGAATGACAGAGCATGATCTGCTCGAAGTTGTTCAGATAGAAGAACAGTCGGGGCTGAGTCGCTGGGGCTGGTCGGCCTATTATGCAGAACTGCAAGGCGCGAATCGCGACCTGATGTTAGTGGCGCGGTCCACGCAAACTTCGGCGACCCCACCCGCACCAATTGCGGGTTATATCGTGGCCCGTGAAACTGCTGGGGAATTGCATATCAACAACTTCGCCGTCCGTCCGGAGTTCAGGCGTCGCGGTATTGGTGCGATACTTCTCAACCAGGTGCTGAACGAAGCTCGACAACGCGGAGCAAAAGCCGCATTTCTTGAGGTTCGCAGTACTAATCATGCGGCCCAGGAGCTCTATGAAAAGTGCGGTTTTCAAGCGATTGCGAAGCGCGCAAACTATTATTCGGAGCCGACGGAAGACGCCGTCGTGATGAGCCTGGAGTTGGGGTAAATTACCCGCTTGATTTGGCCACTCTATTGGGCTACCATTTTTCCCGTGCGACACAACCTTATGGAGGTTCCAGGCAAAAAAACCTCCAATCACCATCCTGCCCACTTTCATTCGTCTGAAAGGAGACATGCACGAACATGGATATGGCAACTACGGATAGTCTGAAAGAAGAGTTGATAAACAGAGACCCAGAATTTCGCGAATTGGCCCGGGAACATCATAAGTACGAAGAACGGCTTAGTGAATTATCAGCTCTTTCCTATCCGAGCGACGAAGAACAGCTGGAGGAAGTTAATCTCAAAAAGAAGAAGTTGGCGTTGAAAGATCAGATGTACTCGATGATGCTGCAATACCAGAAAAGTCAGAGCTTGAGTCACTGAAACTGCGGCGCAGTTTCTCCGAGCTAAAAGATTGAAGGGGACGTAGAACCAAGAGTTTGCGTCCCCTTTTTAGCAACAAAAGAGGCACAGCAGTCGCAAAAAGCTTGTTGAGGTGCTTGGGTAACAGTTGAGAATGGTTAAGGAAAGTATTCCGTATATTGTGGTTCCCGTGCTGCTGGCAGCGGTGGCGGGGGCTTTGGGATTTTGGTTTGTCGCCGGATTTTTCCTTCTGGTGATGGTTTTTATGGCGTTCTTCTTCCGCGATCCGGAACGCAAGGTGCCGTCTGATCCGAATTTGGTTGTTTCGCCGGCTGATGGCCGCGTGACCCGTGTTGGACCGATGAGTGAAGAGGCCGATTCACCTACAGTTGTCAGTATCTTTTTGTCGCCGTTGGATGTTCATATAAATCGCTCGCCCATTCCCGGAAAGATTATTGAGGTGAAGTATTCGCCGGGGAAGTTTTTGATGGCCACGAATGAGAACGCGAGCCTGGTCAACGAGCAAAATGCATTGACCATTCAGGGCGAGAAGATTACGGTTGTTTGTAAGCAGATTGCCGGGATACTGGCCCGACGGATAGTCTGTTGGAAAGGGAAGGGCGATAATCTGAAGCTGGGCGAACGCTTTGGGATGATCAAGTTTAGTTCACGTACTGATGTTTTGCTCCCTGCGAATGTGGTGGTGACGGTTAAGGAAGGGCAACGCGTGCAAGGGGGGACGACGGTGATTGGGAGAATCTCATGAGTCTGACACCAGATGAAGTTGAGCGTCCGAATCCCCCGCGTAGAGGAGTGAAGAAGGGACTCTATCTGATTCCTTCTGCGTTCACCGCGGGCAACATTGGTATGGGATTTCTCTCCGTGATGGAATCGTTGCGTGGTTTTCAGTTGCTCGGCGCCGGAACTTCGAATCCGGTTGCGGCATCGGAGCACTTTGATCGAGCGGCGATTGCTATTGGCTTTGCATTGTTATTTGACATGCTTGACGGTCGTATCGCACGGCTTACTAAGACTACGACTGAGATTGGCGTGCAGTTGGATTCGATTGCCGATGTCGTTACGTTTGGTCTTGCGCCGGCGGTGCTAGCTTATGTTTGGGGATATGGGTCGACGCTCGCTGAAGGTACGGATCTGCATAAGATCGCGTTTTTCCTTTCGTTCATGTATTTGATCTGCGGTGCGTTTCGGCTCGCGCGCTTCAACGTACAAGCGTCGCGCCCGCGGGTGCTGGCCGAGGGGACGATCAAGGTTGATAAGAAGAGTTTTGTTGGTTTACCGATTCCGGTTGCCGGCGGCATGGTCGCGGCGCTCGTCCACTTCTCACCTTACCCGTTGATTTACTTCGGCACCGACCGAGCTCGGATCTACTCCGCATTGCTGATGGTTCTGGTTGGGTTTTTGAGTGTGATGATGGTTAGCACCTGGCGCTTCTCGAGCTTTAAGACTGTCGGGACGAGTAGTCGCAGCATGCGACCGATCATTCTCGCTTTATCCGTTCTCTTATTGATCATTCTATATTCTCAGTACGTGCTCCTCGCGATCGTCGTGGGATACATTCTCTATGGCTTGCTTTCGCGGATGTTCGGAATTTTCTTCCGCCGTGGTGAGGCGGCGGAAGGAAAGATTGAGCCCAATCCCGTCAGCCGGCATTAAGGCAGTTACACAAAAAGCACAAAACGCGACTTCACTCCTCCGGAGGCCGCCGTATGTCACAAGTCTTCATCAGCTACCGTCAGACGGATGACGATCAGAAACAACGCGTCCGCGCATTCGCTGAGTGTCTTCGCGACGCCGGCATCGACGTGAGCCTCGATCAATTCCTCGATGAAGGTCCAAGCCAGCGCTGGGCTCAATGGAGCGCTGATCGAGCGTTCAAGACAGAATACGTACTCATCATTGGCACACGCGAGTGGTTCCAATATTTCGAAGGAACTCAGACACCAGGAAGCGGACTGGGAGCAGCGTACGAAGCTGGTGCTATTCGCCAACGCATTTACGAAGCCGGTGGGATGAATAACGATATTCGCGTCGTACTCTTAGATGACTCAGACGCTGAGTACTTCCCCGCTGAACTTCGCGGCTATCAATACTTCCTCGCCAATCGTGACCTTGAAAAAATCATTCGCTGGCTCGGAGGAAAATACGACACTGGCGAAACACCGCCAACTCCAATCCCGCATAACCTTCCTTCGCTACAGCCCTTCTTTGGCCGTGAAGAGGAACTGCGCAAGATCGCCGACGCCCTCGATCCTGAAAGCCGCACTTGGGGCGCGCTAATCGATGGGCCAGGGGGCATGGGCAAGACCTCGCTCGCCGTCCGCGCTGCCTACGATGCGCCGCCGGACAGGTTTGACAGGATTGTTTTCATCTCACTCAAGCCTCGTGAACTTGACGATGATGGCGTGCGTGATCTGAGTGGCTTTCTAATCAGTGGTCTCGCGGACCTCCTGAATGAACTCGCTCGCGAACTTAATCACGGAGAGATCGCGAAGGCCCCTGAGAAGCAACGTCCACGTTTGCTTCTCGATGCACTGCGCGGCACGCGCACGTTAATCATTCTCGACAACCTCGAAAGCCTTCTCAAACGTGAACGCGATATCGTTTTCACGTTCGTCAAAAAACTTCCTTCCGGCTGCAAAGCTATTTTGACGTCGCGCGGACGCATCGGCTCGGCCGCCGAAGAATTGATTCTCGAAAAACTAAGTAAAGAAGCCGCACTTGCCACCCTGGCCAAGCTTGCTGAGGGCAAGCCAGCTCTCGCGAAAACCAGTGAAGCCGAGCGCCTCGAACTCTACAGCGAAACTGGAGGCAAACCCCTGTTACTGCGATGGACCGCCGGACAGATCGGCCGCGGCAGTTGCCTTACCTTTACTGAAGCCATCACCTACCTCCGCTCGTGCCCGGAGGGAAATGACCCCCTTGAATTTATCTTCGGTGATCTTGTGGATGATTTCAGTGAAGCGGAGATGAGCGTCCTCAGTGCGCTGACCTACTTTACGCTGCCGGCGAAAACGCCATACATCACAGAACTCGCTGAGTGCTCTGAGACTGATGCTGACTATGCGTTGCGCAGTCTAATCAATCGTTCACTCGTCGTTCCGAGCGAAGAGCTGAAAACCTTTGCGCTCGTTCCGCTGGTCGCCGATTTCTTACGCAAGAAAAAGCCAAATTTCGTGGAGGAGATAGGTGATCGATTGGAGAAACATGCTTACGCTTTGATTGTAGAGAACGGCTATCGTCGCCACGATTCTTTCGCGGTACTCGACGCCGCTTGGCCCACAATTGCCGCGGCCATACCGCGTTTTCTGTCGTCCAATACCCAACTTCAGGTTGTGTGTAGCGCGCTCTATGAGTTTCTGCATTTCACTGGACGCTGGGATGAATGGTTCGCGCTCTCTCGCGATGCAGAAATCTCCGCAGTTGCGGCGAAAGATCTCTTACAGGCTGGTTGGCGGGCTTATCATGTGGGTTGGGTTCATTACCTTCGCAGGCAATCAGCTGATGTGTTAGCTTGCGCAGAACGTGCAAGGGCACATTGGCACGAGGAGGGCGCACGGGAACGGGCCTATGCCATTCGCTTGCGAGGAATGGGACATCAATTAGCGAACGATTACACATCTGCCATTTCGGCCTATCGTGAAGTACTGGAGCTTTGCCGCAGTTTTGGTCGCGAAAGCGAAGATGTCGCCATCAGCCTGAATGACCTCGGGGTGGCCGAAGGCTTATCGGAGGACCTTGACGCGGCTCAGATTTCTTACAATGAGGCACTACGGATCGCCAAAGCCGTAGATTACCGAGAGGGAATTGCTTACATCACTGGCAATCTCGCCACGGTCGCTTTAGACCGCGAGGACTGGAGCCGCGCGGAAGCACTTTCACGTGAGGCACTGTCGTTGTCCGAAAAAGTCGGGCGCCAGGAATTGATTGGCACAGATTGCAGACATCTGGCTATCGCGTTAGTGCGGCAAGGAAAAAAAGGTGAAGCACTTAGGTATGCCCAGCGTTCTGTAGCGATCTTTATAGGCTTGGGCTCTGCAGAACTCGTTGCAGCGCGCAAGGTCCTCGTGGAATGCGAGAGCTAGAAAGGTTACTCATTTTTGCCGCGTCACCGATCTTATCGCTGGTTTGGCTTTGAAGCGGAGTCTGATGGGCGAGCGAAAGCGAGTAGGCCGTGTTCAGTCGTGAGGATTACGGCGTCGCCGACTAGGATGGGGGAGGCGGAGCTGGTTAGTTCTTCACCAGCGGGAAGTGTGTTGACTTGTTTGCCGTCTTTTAATCCAAGTACGACGCCTTCGGAACTTGAGAGTGGAGTGAAGAGCGCCGTTTCGGCTACCGCAAGGGGTTGGGCGGAGATGCGGCCGGGGAGTTGTTTTTTCCAGAGCATTGCGCCTTTGAGACTCAAGAAATAAGCGAAGTTGTCGAGCGAGGCGGCGAGGATGGAGTCGCCGGCAAGCACTACGGCCTCGACGCCCGCGCCGGTCCGCTTGCGCCACTGCAGTTTTCCTTTGTCGCTCGTCACTGAGTAAACATATCCGTCACCTGAACCGAAGAAGACGTTCTTCTTATCGACAGCCACTGGTCCATGTATCGCGCCTGTTGTTCGATAGCGCCACAACAGCGTGCCGGAGGCTTCGTCGAGCGCTAACAGAGTTCCGTCTTCACTACCGAGATATACCTTGCCGTCACTCACAACCGGCTGACCACTGAATTGCAACGCATACGGTATCGACCACAACACACCACCGGTTCGCTTATCAAATGCATAGGCTCGTCCATCACTGCCACCGGCAAATATTTTTCCGTGACTGAGTGCGAGTCCACCGCGAAGCGGCCGGACCAGGGGCGTCATCCATTGTGTCACGCCACCCTCACGACCAAGTGCACGCAACGCGCCGGAAGGTTTTTGTCCGTCTCCATCAACCTTGGTTTCTGAGGCAACGTAGATCGCATTCTCATCCGCAACAGGCGACACCGAAAGTTCACCGCCAATTTCCGCACGCCAGAACAGCTGTCCATCCTTCGCCTTCAGCGCGATCATCTGTCCACCCGAAAGCGGAAGATAGATTCGTTCGTTATCGAAAGCCGGTGTGAGATTTGTGACACTCGATTGATAGCGCCAACGAATCGTGAGAGGTTGCGATAAGAGCGCATCACCACTCGCAAAACTGGCGATGAGCCAAAGTGAAATGATTTGAATTAAAGCCGGCATCCGTGTAAATCGATCAATGTAATCAGTCTAATCTGTGGCTGATTTTGCGTTCGCTCCAGTCGAACGTATAATCTCACTCTTTCCAACTCCATGACCCAGAATCATGAAACCGTAATAATACTTGACTTCGGATCGCAGTACACACAACTCATCGCTCGTCGCGTCAGAGAAGCCGGTGTTTACTGCGAGATTCTTCCTTTTAATACACCAATTGAAACAATCAACGCGCGATCACCGAAAGGTCTGATCTTTTCCGGTGGCCCTTCGTCAGTTTACGACAACAGCGCTCCTAAGCCTCATCCACAACTGTTGCAGTCTGTCGACTGTCCCACGCTCGGCATCTGTTACGGGTTTCAGGTCTTTGCCCGCGAGCTTGGTGGCAACGTGGCCGCATCGCCGAATCGTGAGTTCGGTTACGCGCGACTGAAAGTCCTGGATGTGACGAGTCGCTTGTTTCAAGGGTTGCCTCCCGAGTTGGATGTTTGGATGAGTCACGGCGATCACGTCACCGAAGTTCCGCCGGGTTTTCAAGTGACTGCGCTGACTGACGACGCTTTGAACGCGATGGAAGACGAGTCGCGTGGTATTTACGGTGTGCAGTTTCATCCCGAAGTGGCCCATACGCCACTCGGCGCGCAGGTTCTGCGCAACTTCCTGTTCTCTGTTTGCGGTTGTCGTGGCGATTGGTCGCCCGAAGCAGTCATCGAGGAACAGGTCGAACGCATCCGGGCGCAGCTTGGCGACGAAGGCCGTGTTGTTTCGGGATTGTCAGGTGGTGTCGATTCGACGGTTGCTTCGGCTCTGGTCCATAGAGCTGTCGGTGATCGACAGACGTGTATCTTTGTCGACAACGGCTTGCTGCGTGAAGGCGAGTTTGAATCAACTCTTGCGCTGTTGCGCCAGAGCATGAAGTTGAATATTAACGGTGTTCGTGCAGGCCACCTGTTCCTCGAAGCATTGAAGGACATCACCGATCCGGAAGAGAAGCGCAAACGGATCGGCAAAGTCTTTATCGATGTGTTCGAGGAGGAAGCAAAACGTTTGGGTGATGTCGGCTACCTCGTGCAGGGCACACTGTATCCTGACGTTATCGAGTCTGTTTCCGTGCGTGGTCCATCCGCTGTGATCAAGAGTCATCACAACGTCGGCGGGCTGCCGGAGAAAATGAATCTCAAACTGATCGAGCCGCTGCGTGAGTTGTTCAAAGACGAAGTGCGGTTGATCGGAAGAGAGTTGGGAGTTCCCGAAGAGATCCTTGGGCGCCATCCATTCCCGGGTCCTGGTTTGGCTGTGCGCATTTTAGGAGACATCACCGAGGAGAAGATCCGGCTGGTCCAGGCTGCGGACCGAATCCTCGATGAAGAGTTGCGACTCGCTGAACTTTATAACTCAGTCTGGCAGGCGTTTCCGGTGTTATTGCCGGTCTCGACTGTCGGCGTAATGGGAGACGAGCGCACTTACGAACGCGTGGTGGCAATTCGCGCGGTAACGAGCGTCGACGGAATGACCGCCGATTGGGCGCGACTTCCTCACGATCTGCTGGCGCGCGTTTCGGCGCGAATCGTTTCCGAGATTCGCGGAATTAACAGAGTTGTCTACGACATCAGCTCGAAACCTCCATCAACTATAGAGTGGGAGTAAGAGCAAAACCACGGATTACATACATAAAATGCAGGACCGCCAATTCGTACACCTCCATCTTCATACTGACTACAGTCTTCTTGACGGCGCCATTCAAATCAAACCGCTCTCCAAACGCATTGAGGAATTGAAAATGCCTGCGTGTGCCATGACCGACCATGGCAACATGTACGGCGCGATCTCTTTCTACAACGCGATGAAGGGTCGCGGGGTGAAACCGATCATCGGTTGCGAGACTTACATCACGCGCGGCAGTCGCAAAGAGAAAGCCGCGAGCGCACCCGGTGAAAAGGCAAACTTTCACTTGATTCTGCTGGCGCAGAATTACGAGGGTTACCAGAACCTGGTGCGGCTGACTTCGAAAGCCTACACCGAGGGCTTTTACTATAAACCCCGCATCGATAAAGAACTCCTTGCAGAGCACAGCAAAGGACTGATCGGTCTCTCAGCCTGCATGTCCGGCGTGCCGTCGGCGTACCTCGCACAGGACAAGTGCGAGGAAGCGGCGAAGGCAGCGATCGAGTTTGAAGAAATTTTCGGAAAAGGGAATTACTTTCTCGAGATCCAGGAGCACGGTCTCGACGCTCAGAAACGTATTCGCAAGTCGCTCGTCGATCTCTCGAAGCGAACCGGCGTGCCGTTGGTTGCGACCAACGACGCACACTACCTGATGCCTGATGATTCGCGGGCTCACGACGTGTTGCTCTGCATCGGTTCGGGCAAGACCGTTAACGACACAAATCGTCTTCGCTATCAGAGCCCGTACTTCTACGTCCGTTCGCAGGAAGAGATGTGGCAGATCTTTGGCAACGAACTGCCGGAAGTGCTGACAAGAACTGTCGAGATCGCCGAACGCTGCGAGCTGAAGCTTCCCGAAAACGTCAATTACCTACCACAGTACCCCATTCCAGAGTCGGAGCAGGGGCTCTCATCTGACGACTACTTCGAGAAGGTGGTCCGCGATGGGTTTGAGCGCCGGCGCCAGCAGGTATTGGACCTGCTTGCGGCTCGCGGTGAACTGAAAAAGCCCTCATCGGATTATCAGACTCGTCTGACCAATGAGATTCAGATGATCAAACAGATGGGGTTTGCCGGGTACTTCCTCATCGTCTGGGACTTCGTTCGTTACGCCAAAGAGCACTCGATTCCCGTCGGTCCGGGTCGTGGCTCGGCCGCCGGTTCGCTGGTCGCTTACTGCCTCGAAATCACTGACGTCGATCCCCTTCAGTACGACCTGCTCTTCGAGCGCTTTCTCAACCCGGGTCGGGTCAGCATGCCTGACATCGATATTGACTTCTGCGTCCGGGGTCGAGGCGATGTCATTAACCACGTTGCCGGGCTCTATGGTCGCGACTCAGTCTGCCAGATCATCACCTTCGGAACACTGGCTTCGAAGGCGGCCATCAAGGATGTCGGTCGTGCTCTCGAAGTGCCTTACGCCGAGGTCGAGCGAATCGCCAAGCTGATACCGCCGCCGGTCCGTGGCCGCAATGTGAGTATCGGTCAGGCACTTGAACAAGTACCTGAGCTCCGCAAGGAAGTGGAGACGAATCCCCAGGTTAAAGAGATACTTGAGATTGCTCAGCGCCTTGAGGGTTGTGCTCGTCACTCGTCAGTCCACGCTGCCGGTGTGGTCATCTCGCCGCTGCCGCTCCAGGAACTGATCCCTGTCGCTGTCTCGGGTAAGGAAGAACTCACGACGCAGTATGTCATGTCGGACCTTGAAAAAACCGGCATGCTTAAGATGGATTTTTTAGCGCTTACCGCTTTAACTGTTATAAATGACTGCTTAATTAGCATTAAACAACTGCTTGGTGAGGAGATTAAGTGGTCGGATATAGCGCTTAACGATGCCAAGGCGCTTAATGTATTTGCAGAAGGAAGGACGGAAGCAGTCTTTCAGTTTGAGTCGTCAGGCATGCAGGAGATCTGTCGCAAACTAAAACCGAAAGGCATTGAAGACCTCGCGGCACTCAACGCTCTTTATCGTCCGGGACCGCTGGACGGAGGCATGGTTGACGAGTTCATCCAAAGGCACCACGGGAAGAAAAAGGTCAGCTACATGGTGCCGCAGATGAAGGAGATCCTCAACAACACTTACGGCATCATCGTCTACCAGGAGCAGATAATGCAGCTCGCTCAGATGTTGGCGGGCTATACACTTAGCGAAGCCGACCTCATGCGTCGCGCGATGGGTAAGAAGAAGCGCGAAGAGATGGCTGTGCACGAAGAGAAGTTCATCAAGGGTGCTGTCGAACGCGGCATCAAGCAGGAGAAAGCCGAGAAGATTTTCTCGTTGATGGCTCAGTTCTCTGACTATGGCTTCAACCGTAGCCACAGCGTCGCCTATGCCTATCTCGCTTTCCAGACGGCCTACCTGAAGGCGCACTACCCGGAACACTTTTATGCCGCAGTCCTTTCGAGCGAGGCTCAGGACGCCGCTAAGGTGTTTAAGTACTCAAAGGAGCTTCGCGCTCAGAAGATCGCCCTTCTGCCGCCTGACGTCAATGAGAGCTATTCCGGTTTTACTCCCTTAAGCGGCGCCATTCGCTACGGGCTTACTGCGATTAAGGGACTGGGGCAATCCATTGTTAAAGCAATCTGTGATGCGCGCGAGAGTGGGCCGTTCCGCTCATTCTTCGACTTCGCTGAACGGGTGGAGTCGAATAAACGGGTCTTTGAGAGTCTCGTCAGCGCCGGTGCCTTTGACTCGCTTAAGGATGGCCGTCCGATTGAGGCCTGGCGTGGCGGTCTTTTCAATTCGATTGATGCCGCTTTGTCTCGAGCACAGCGAGCAAAACGTGAAAAGCAGATGGGACAGAGCGGCCTGTTCGGCGGCATGCCGGAGGATATCGACTACGCGAATGAACTCTCACCAACGGCAAAAGGCTGGACTTCAAGTGAAACATTAGCTGCCGAAAAAGGCGCTCTTGGCTTTTACATTAGTGGCCACCCGCTCGAGCGTTATACCGAGACTTTGCAAAGAGTGAAAGCTGTGCGTTCCACCGAACTGCCTGACTTGACCACTGGAATTCGTGTTACTACCGGCGGGATTATTGGCGACCTCCAGATCCGCACGACCAAGAAAGGCGACAAGTTTGCCCTTTTCCGTTTGGAGGATGAGGCCGGCAGCACCAAGTGCGTTCTTTGGCCGGAGGGATATCGGAAGTACGCGGCCCTCGCCCTGAACGAATTACCCGCGATCGTAATCGGGCGGCTGGAATTGAGCGAAGACAATCCACCGACGATCATTGTCGATCAGTTGCAGAGCATGGACGCGCGCTCGAAGGACAATGAGTTTCTGGTATTACGAACCCCTCAACACGACGATTTCCCGACATTGTGCGATTCCATTCTCACTCTCCTTTACGCCAACCCGGGCGACTGTGAGGTGGCTCTGGAAGCCGTCGTTGGTGAGGGAACTGTGGTGAGAGTCAAACCCAGCGACGCGTTACGTGTAAAGCGAAGTACCGAGTTTGAACAATCATTGAAAGCACTCGGCTGCACGATCAGCGTCGAGAGAATTCAGCGACAGTAAGAGTTGAGCGCCTCCTTGGAGTGCGGCGGCCTGGCGCCGCTTTGTTATACGTTCTAGCCTGGTTATCGCGAGATTATTTAGTTATCGCGAGGTTTTCGAATTGTTGCGGGCCTTTCCAACTTATCACTCAAACCGTCCTCCCGGGTATAACAAAGCGACGCCGGGCCGTCGCACTCCAGGAGTTGCGTGTTTTCTGGGGCGTTGCTATCATCCAGCCTCCGTTATTAAAGCCATGGCAGGGCGTTACGGTTAGTTGGTAGCTGCCAGTTCAAACTTTTGATAG
>DASSFI010000066.1:0-59211 GCA_035694465.1 Pyrinomonadaceae bacterium
GCGCCGCTTCTGGCGAAAGCGATCAAGTCGATCCACGAGGAAACTTCGGTTTCTTCGCTCTTCGTTTAAGCGAAGGGCAAACACTGATGGCTTAAACGAAGACCATCAGCGACCAATTCGCGGATTACACAGATTTCAACTTCATCTGTGTAAGCTGTGGATGGGTCGCTGAAAGTTTGTAAGGAGAACTCATGGCGGAGAAAAAAGATTTCAAGGTGCAGGCTAAGCTGCGCGAAGGTCGCGGCAAAAACGATGCGCGACGCGCGCGGCGCGATGGCATGGTCCCCATTACTGTGTATGGCGGAGGCGCTGAGACTGTTGCCGCCGTCGCTCCGCTTCGTGATTTGGCTGCAATCCTTCGCACTGAAGCCGGACGAAACACGATTTTTACGATCGACGTCGAGGGCGTCGGCGTCAGTGAAGTGATGTTTCACGATCGCCAGATCGATCCGGTTAAGGGACGGCTTATTCATGCCGATCTCACGCGGTTGGTTAAGGGCCAGAAGATCGATGTGACAGTGCCTTTGCATCTGGTTGGTGAGCCGATCGGTGTGAAAGAGAAGCAGGGCGTGCTGGAACAGATCATTCGTGAAATCGAAATCCGTTGCGAGCCACGCGAAATTCCTGACTCGCTGGATGTAGATGTTTCGAATCTGGATGTGCACGTGCTTTTGCACGTTTCCGACATCAAGGTGGCAGAGGGAATTGAGATTCTGACTGACGCCGAGCAGGTAATTGCCACCGTCGGCATCGTGAAGGAAGAGGTCGAAGCGGCAACACCGGCTGAAGGTGAAGAGCCGGCCGAACCCGAAGTGATTGGCAAGGGCAAGAAGGACGAAGAGGGCGAAGACTCCGAGTAAGGCCACAAAAAGGCACAGCAGTTACAAAAAAATGTGCGTTTTGTGCCTGTTGGTGGCGAGTGATGTTGATTGTTGGTTTAGGAAACCCTGGTAAAGAGTACGAGTGGACGCGACACAACCTCGGTTTCATGCTGATTGACAAGTTGGCCCACGACGCAGGGATTGCCATTGGACGGCGTGAATGCAGCTCGTTTGTCGGGCGTGGTGAGATTGAAGGCACGGTAACCAGACTCGCGAAACCGCAGACCTTCATGAACCTGAGTGGACAGGCAGTCTCGTGCTTGCTGTCGAAATTGCAAACCGAGTTGCCGCTGCAACATCTCGTGGTGATTTCGGACGATCTGGCATTACCACTCGGAGCGATTCGCATTCGCGAACGCGGTTCAGCCGGTGGGCACAACGGATTGACGTCGATCATCGCGTCGATCGGCACGAGTGAATTCATCAGACTGCGGATCGGAATTCAGCCGGACCATCCGATCTCGGATTCAAAGCGGTTTGTGCTCGACGAGTTTCCGCGTAGTGAGCGGGTAGTGGTTGCAGAGACGCTCGCCAGGAGTGCAGACGCAATACGAACGATAATCAGGGATGGCGCTTTGAAAGCGATGAGCGAGTTTAATTGAACGAAATTAGTAAGAGCGTGACCTTTACTGGAGGTTTGATTTTGGAAACGAAGAGACAGTACGAAGTGGTCTTCATTGTAGACCCAACCGCCGACGAAGAAGTGCCGAAACTCACCGAGAGTTTTTCGCAGATCATCACCGATCAGGGCGGTGTCGTAACCAAGGCCGAGACCATGGGCAAACGGCAGTTGGCTTACGAAATCCTGCACCACAAAGACGGCACGTTTGTGCTGCTCGAGATTGAAGGATCGGGTCGTGAGATTGCCGAACTCGAACGCCGCATGCGCGTTAACGATCGCGTGCTTCGTTACATCACCGTTCGTGTCGACGAGGATCGTCGTCGGGCGGAGAAGTTGAAGGCTCGACGCGCGCGCAAACAGGCAAAGCGTCCGGAACGGCACGGCGGACCTTCGCGTCGCGGACCCCAGATGGAGTTTGCCGACGCCGGCGAGTAGATCGGGCGAATAGATTTGGAATGGCGAGTTAAGAGGATAATTTATGTCTACCAATTATGAAGACCGCCAACGTGGCGGTGGTGGTGGTGGTTACGACAGCGACGACGATGGCGATAGACGGCCGATGGGCGGCCGCGGCGGTGGCCGTCGCATGCACCGAAGACGTGTTTGTCGCTTTTGTATCGACAAAGTCGACCTGATCGATTTCAAAGACGTCAGGTTGTTGCAGAACTACCTTCCCGAGCGGGGCAAGATTTTACCGAGACGAATTTCCGGCAATTGTGCGACCCACCAGCGCATGCTGGCGGAAGCTATCAAGCGTGCTCGTAACATCGCGCTGCTTCCGTACACAACCGATTAAGGCAGGAGTGAGAAATGGCACACACGAAAGTACTTTTGCGCGAAGACGTCGATGACCTTGGTGCACGTGGCGAAATCGTCCGAGTGAGAGCCGGATACGCGCGCAATTATTTGCTGCCGCGCAATCTCGCAGTTCAAGCGACGGCGGGTAACGTCAAAGGCATTGAGTCCGAACGCGCGGCGTTGTTGAAGAAGGAAGCGAAAGAACGTGCGACGGCAGAAGCGCAGTCGCAGCAGATGGGTTCGCTCGATCTGGAGTTCAAACGTAAAGCCGGCGAGCAGGGTGCGCTCTACGGATCGGTTACGTCAATGGATGTGGCTGAGGCCCTGCGAGAGCGTGGCTACGAGATCGAACGTCATCGTATTCATTTGCGCGAGCCGTTGAAGCGGCTGGGTGAGTATACGGTTCCGGTTCGACTGCACCGCGAAGTCACGATTGATCTGAAAGTGCGCGTAGCGCCGGAGGGCGAGGTTATCGTCGGCCATATGTCGCCCGAACAGGAAGCCGAACTCGCGAAACAGGCGACTGAAGAAGAGTCGGCAGCCGAGTAATAGATAAAACAGTCCGAGATATAGTCTGGCGCCGCAAGTTCACGTAAACTTGCGGCGCCAATCTTTGTTAAGAGTACCCACAAACGAAAATCGTTAATTCATAATCGGCAGTCCATGGCAGCTCCAGACCCAATTCGCGACCAACCTTTCGAACGTGCGCTTCCCAACAGTGCCGAAGCCGAACGCGCCATTCTCGGCGCCATCCTGCTCGACAACGGCTTGATCAGTCAGGCGATCGAACAACTGCGTCCGGAAGATTTTTACGTTCCTTCGCATCGCCGCATCTTTGTCGCCATGATCGCGCTCTTCGAACGTGGCGGTGAAATCAATCCGATTCTGATCGGCGAAGAGCTCAAGAAAGAAAGCTCGCTCGAAGCGGTCGGCGGGATCAGTTTCATCACGAACCTGACGTACGGTTTGCCGCACTCGACCAACATCGTTCACTACGCGAAAGTCGTTCGTGGCAAGTCGATGTTGCGACAACTCGTCAAGACGTCAAACAAGATCACACAGGAAGCACTCGCCGAAGAGGACGAGCCTGAGCTCATTCTCGATCACGCCGAGCAGGCGATCTTTCAACTTGCTGACGAAAGAATTCGACAGGGTTTCATGCACGTGAAACCGATCGCGGAACAATTGCTCGAGAAGATCCAGGAGATGGAAGGTCGCGCAGCTCTTCTGACCGGACTCACCACCGGCTTCGCCGATCTCGACAAGATGACATCAGGTTTGCAGAATTCCGATTTGATCATCCTCGCGGCGCGTCCGTCGATGGGAAAGACGAGTTTCGCCCTGATGCTCGCGGAAAATGCAGCGATTCATGCGGGCGCCGTCGTTGGAGTGTTTTCGCTCGAAATGTCGAAAGAGTCGCTGGTGATGCGTATGCTCTGTTCGCAGGGCAACATCGATGCGCAGCGTTTTCGCAACGGCTTTCTCTCGCGCCTCGAGTGGGCCCAGATTGCGAAGTCGCTCGGCGTTCTCGCTGATACGAAGATTTTCCTCGACGACACGCCGGGACTGAGTGTGCTGGAGATGCGTGCGAAGATCAGACGTCTGGCCGCGGAACAAAAGAAGCTCGACCTGATTATTGTTGATTACTTGCAACTGATGTCGGGGTCGTCAAAGCGCTCCGAATCGCGGCAGCAGGAAGTGTCGCAGATCTCGCGCGAGTTGAAAGGCTTGGCGAAAGAAATGAACGTGCCCCTCGTGGCTTTGTCGCAGCTTTCACGCGCGCCTGAGTCTCGTTCGGATCATAAGCCACAACTCTCGGATCTGCGTGAATCCGGCGCGTTGGAACAGGACGCCGATGTGGTGGCGTTTATCTTTCGCGAGGACGTGTACAAATCCGCCGAAGAACGCGAAGCGATGCCGGAAGATCGTAAAAACATCGCCGAGCTAATCATCGCAAAGCAGCGCAATGGTCCAACCGGTACAGTCGATCTCCGGTTTACGCCGTCGAGTATGCGCTTTGACAATTTGTATCGCGAGTAACTCTAAGGTTCAAACACCTTCGGATCGATCTGCACGTTGTGTTTGACCTCTGTGACGGTGAGAACGAGCGTTAACTTACCCATGTTCTGACTGACACTGAACGGATACTTGATCCCGTCGACCTCACGCCAATCATCAAGGTAAATCTCAACCGGCACTAAGACGTCGCCACGGAGCGAGACCGTGTTGGTCCGCACCGGCAGATATGTCTGCGCATCCAGATAGAGCCGATCCGGTTGGCCTTTCGCGGACTGCAAGTCAAGAACGTAAACATCTCGATAACCGATCTTGCTCATACCTGCCAGAGTGATTTTCTGAGTGGCGCCTTTCAGCTTGAATTGACCGTAGAAATCAGCTTCGCGTCTGACTACAGCCAGCAGCTCCGGATTCTTGATTATCTTCACCCCGGCCGCCGTTTGCGTCCATCCTGTTCGTCCATTGAAACCAAAACGCATCTTGCCTAATGGATGTGCCTCGATCATGGTCGAGACGAGGTTTGGAGCTTGCTCGTAGGTTTCCAGGACGCCGCCTCGACTAACACCGACAACGTCGACTGTACCTCTGATGATGCGACTCTTCATCGCATCGATCGCGGGACCGCCAACTGCTGCCGCATATTTTGCAAGCACTTCATCAACGGACGGCATTGAACCTGAAGCCTGGATCGTCCGGCCGTCGTTGATCGCGACACTACCAGTTTCACCTCCGAGCACGCGTGATGTTCCGGTTGGAATCGGATCGGCGTCCATCGAGGCACTGACTGAACTGCGAGTCGATTTGGCTCCAGAGCGATTCTCGGCTGCCCAGTCAAGCAGTTCCTGCGCTTCTGTTTTTACCGACTGATCCGAATCGCGTGCGAGGGGCTCAAGAATCTGTCGCGCTGTGGCAAGGTCTGAGCGTTGCAAATAGATCCGAGCGAGCAACAGCGAGTAACTTTTCTTTCCGGGCGCGAGTTGTCGCGCCTTCTGGGCCATCTCAACTGCTTCGTCGAGCCGTTCGTTTCTTACCAGATCGACGAGAGCCAGTAAGTAAGGCGCCGGCGCGTAATTTGGATCGAGCTTTATTGACCGCAGCAGTTGTTCGCGCATCGCCGCAGCATTCTCGGCTGAGTAACCGGAAACCCGACCATCTGCGGAGATATTCTCGCGGCTCAATACATACGCGTGCAGATAATGAACAAGGTAATTCTGTTCTGATGAAGTCGCTTTCTCGAGATACTTCTTTGCCTCTGCATAACGATGCTGGCGAACGTAAAGCACTCCTAACGAAGCGTACGGCGGTGTGAACCCCGGATCGAGAGCAATTGCTTGCTTGAGATAACGTTCAGCGTCGCTGTCGCGACCGGCGTGCTGCAGCAGATCGCCGAGGTAATAATTGGCTTCACCCTCGGAAAGTGCCGAGCGTTGCATCGCAGTGTAGGAACCATAAGTCTGCGGGTTGTCGACGGTGGCAATACGTTGGGCCGCGAAATTTCCACGACGAACATACGAGCGCAGTTCTTCTTCGAGTGTTGCGACGTTGATGCCGAAGGCACTCTCGATCGCCTTCGCACTGTCGCTTCCACTGCTAAGCATTTGAAGGAAACGTTTGAATTGTTCCTGGCGTCCGGAGTCGCCGAGCATCAGGTAATGGACCAGGGCCCACGATTGACCGTAAAAAATTCCCGTCTTGTCGTCCTCGTTGTAGTGAGGCGAGTCAGTGCCGATTGAGAACAAGGTTGTCAATGGTATCAGACCTTCTCCGCGTAGCAGCTGAAGATAAGGATAGATGGGAGCGCCGAGCAGCGCGTCGTTGCCGGAGAACTGTAACGAGCCGTAGAGTTCGGCGAGACCTTCGTTCAGCCACAATGGTGCATTGGGAATGTTGTCTTTCAGGTGCAGGTGAACGTATTCATGAAACGCGGTGCCGAAAGGATCGCGATCGCGGGGATCGAGTGAGATCGCAATGTAGTTGACGTCGTCTCCGGGCTGGAAGTAACCGGAGATGTTTGCGGATCGTCCCTGATAGAAAGGTTTGAATGGGCGAAACGAAGCTTCGTCTTTGAAGATGATGACGGTTGTCGGGATTGATGAATTGATGACATTGCGCGAGATCAGACGTGCGAAAGAGCGGTGAAAGAATTCGAGCCAGGCAGCGACCTGGCGGAGTTTCTCCGGATCGGCGTTGCCGATCACGAACATGTTGTTCGTGCGCACACTGCGCCATGTGTCTCTCGTCTGTGGGGTGGCGAGAAGACGAGGCTGCGCCTGCGCTGCGCCGCTCTGGAGAGTACACAGTGCGGCGAGAATCAGCGCGATAAAGTTTTTCATAAATCCTTTCCTGTCGGGGGAGCAGTAAAGGGGTTTAAGTTGATCTAGTTTTGAGAGCCATTGCGGCCGCGATGATCTTCACGAATATGGCGTTCGAAAAGGTCAGTGAGGTTTCGCAGTCTCCTATCGGTCTCTTGCATCTGTTTATCAGTTTCCTGCTGCCGCTTGGCGGTTTCTCGCAGTTCTTTGGCGGTTTCCCGCTGTTCTTTGGCGGTTTCCTTCAGGCTTTCTTCAGTAAGCATTTGGCTGTGAATAAGCGCATTGATTTTCTCATCCCCCTGGTTCATGCGCTCATAAGTCGCACGAACAATGGCGGTCATGGTGGTAATCATCTGGTCGGCAACGTCCGTTAATCGTGACACACCTTCAAGCGCCACTTCCGCGACCTCACCTGCACGTTTGGCCACTGCCGCAGCCTCAGCTACTTTCTGTTCAGTGATTGCCTGGGCTTCTTTGAGTTCCTGCATGCCGGCAAAAAACTTCGCCTGCTGGTTAAGGAGAAACTCTGTTGTTCTCTCAAATTCTTCGTTTGTCATTATGAGGATCGATCTCCTTTAATCGAGGTTGACGCAAGTTTAGCACACGTCAACCCGATCACCGTGAGGCGTAGTAATCTGTGGATAGTAGGAGACTACTGGACTACTTCTTCGAGCAGCGCTGCGAGTCGCCAACCGCCTTTGTGAATTTCGGTCTTTACGATGTCTGCCGCCCAGAGAGCGTAGAAAGTGTCGCCCGCGTGGTGAGTGCGCTCTTCCGCACGCCCACTTTTGATCTCCGGTTTGTTGGTCTCGAATTGAATGCTCTTATACTGCAGACGCGAATGCGCCTCGCGAGCGGTGGGAAGAATGTCGTTGGCTAATTGTTCTGCCCACGTTTCGACGTCGCCGTTCAATTCCCAATCAGCCGGCTTCTTTGACCCAAGCCGTTGCGCCACCTTCGCGTCCTGCTGCGTGCCGAAAGCGTTTTCAACAGTTTGGCTATCCCAGTAGCCGTGAAACTTGCCCGCCGATTTTCGCTGGCCATTAACAAACGTGAAGAGCGTCAGCTTGTTACCACCCTGATCTGCAAAGCCGACACTCTGCGGAGTGGGTTCAAATGGATTACCATTCGAATCAAAATACTCTGCCCCAACGTGCAACGGTTGGTGTATGTCGCCCATGTAATGCGTGATCAGAATCACTGCCACCGCTTTCGTGATCGCGCGTTCGTTAGTTTCCGGTACCTCACCTTTCAGCACACGAATACAAAACGGAATCATTTTCACGACGTCAAACTCGGAGCGTCCGACTTCGCCATCGGCATATTTTTCATCCCCGACCACCGGAACGTCAGTGTAGTGAAACTCGCTGTGCGAGGGATGTCCATTGCAGTTGGCGTTAACAAATGCCTGCAGCTCGCGATTGATCCGATTCGGACCAGCAGGCGCTTGCCCGCATTTCCAACTCTTGATTTCATCCGGAAGCGTAGCCGCTCGTTGCAACGTCATACCGTCGAGCAGTTTTCGAACTTTCTTCAAGACCGCTTGATTGCGGGCCAACCGTTTGTCTGCGATTGCTCCGACAAGCTGGTGACCGCGTGGTCCATAGCCGTACGCGTTCATCGATAAAAGGCAAACAATTAATAAGCCACTCACCATTTTGTTCATTTCGTTATTCTCCTTTCTGAGGGAAGGAAGTTGAGCGTGGCGAGCGGAGTTTATGTCCGCGAGGCAGTTCAGTCAATGATTCTTCTTACAGTACACTAGCCGCATGTCTCAAGCTGAGGATCAAGGAAAACTGCTCGCCCGGCGTCCGACCTGGGCGGAAATCGATCTCAACAACCTGGCGGCAAACTTCAAACGAGTGAAGGAACGGGTCACTCCGGCCGCTCGCGTCATGGCTGTAGTGAAGGCGAATGCTTACGGACACGGCGCAGTTGAGTGTGCGCAAAGACTCTCGCGGGAGGGCGCCGACTGGTTTGGAGTGGCGCTTCCGGAAGAGGGAATTCAACTGCGCGCCGCGGGCATCAGGGAGCCGATTTTGTGTCTGGCTGGTTACTGGCCTGGTCAGGCTGCGGCCTGCATCCAGTATCAATTAACTCCGGTTGTTTATCGTCTCGACATGATCGAAGCGTTGAATCAGGCGGCTGCGAACGCGGGCATCGTGTGCGACGTTCACGTTAAAGTCGACACCGGCATGGGCCGGCTGGGAGTTCGTTTCGACCAGATGCATGAATTCATTCCCGCACTCGCGCAATTCCGCAACGTGCGCATCGACGGTGTGATGACTCATCTTGCCGCAGCCGACGACGCCACCTGCCAGCCACTAACACGAGATCAGATTCAACGATTCGAAGATGTGGTGACCGTGTTTCGCGATCACGGATATCGACCCACACATCTGCATCTTGCTAATTCAGCGGGTGTTTTTGGGTATCGCGAGTCGTGGGGAAATCTCGTGCGACCCGGCGGCGTGTTGTATGGCTTGTGGCGCGATGTGCTGCCACTTTCGATTTCGGATCCGGAACTGCAGCCGGTGCTGTCGCTGCACTCCCGCATAAGTCTATTGAAGTGGGTGCCGCCCGGCGAAACGATCGGTTATGGCTGCACCTTCGAAGCTTCGCGAAGAAGTTTGATTGCCACCCTGCCGGTTGGTTATCACGACGGATACATGCGTGGACTCTCGAATCGCGCTCACGTAATCGTGCGGGGCAGATATGCGCCGGTGGTAGGACGAGTATCGATGGATCTGACGCTTATTGATGTAACTGACGTTCCCGGCGTGGAAGTTGACGATCAAGCCACGTTGCTTGGCTGGAATCGGAATAACCCCGAACTGAAAATAACCGCGGAAGATCTGGCCCGTATCGTGGGAACGCTATCGTATGAAGTCACCTGTGGCGTCGGCGAGCGTGTTCCACGAGTTTTTGTTTAGATTACACAGATTAATTATTGAATCTGTGTAATCTGTGGATTACTATGCGAGATCCTCGCTTTTGCTAGACCCCGATTCAGAATAGGCGAACATGGAAAAGGAGTCCCTCAGATGAACTATGTTGTGAAGAGTGGCGATACGCTCTCAAAGATTGCAGCGCGTAACGGCATCACACTGGCTCAGCTACTTCAGCTTAATCCAACGATCACCAATCCAAATAAGATCAGTGTCGGCGACGTCGTTAATATTCCCGACACCTCTACAGAAAACACGAAGCCACTTCCGAGACCCGCGCCCTCGGCAGCGCCTGTCTCCAAGGCCGCTGCGGCCGCCGGAGCTTTGGGCGCCGCCATCGCCGATACCCTCGGCGAGCTTTCAGCAAAGTATGAAACTGGTGGTCGCGGACCCGGCACGGTTTCGACGGGCGCTGGAGATCCGGGCGGTGTTTCCTACGGCTCCTATCAGATGGCCAGCAAAATGGGTGTGCCAACTCGTTTTGTCACGCAGCCGGGATTTCCCTGGTTGTCCGATTTTCAAAACCTGAAAGCCGGGACGGCGCCGTTCACGGCGTGTTGGAAACGCATCGCGACCGCTGAAACTGACGCTTTCCAGCGAGCGCAACACGCGTTCATCAAGAAGTCTCATTACGATCTGCTGGCAGCCAAAGTATTGAATGAAGATGAACTGGATGTGAACACCAGAAGTGGTGCTCTGCAAGACGTAATCTGGTCGTGTTCGGTCCAACACGGCGGTGCGACACCAATCGTGCATCGAGCGTTGGCGAAGGTTTCTCTTCCACAAACTGATCCGGGATATGACGAACAGGCGATTAGGGCAATCTATGGGGAGCGTGGCAAGAAAAAAGCCGACGGTAATCTCGCTTATTTCTCGAAGAGTTCCCCGGCCGTGCAGAAGGGTGTAGCAAACAGATTCAAGAATGAATTGCAGGACGCTCTGGCAATGCTAGCGAAGGAAGCCTAAACAATTCGGAAATGGCAGACGAAGCCGAGAACCTAACCGTCCAAGTTAACGATAAAGAAGCAGTCACTGCGCTTCTTTACCAGGCAGCAAAAAAAGACCGCGCTGGTCTGACTATCATTTTGGGTCACGGGGCCGGCGCCAATCAGACCAGCGGTTTCATGCGAATGTTTGCCAAG
This sequence comes from Pyrinomonadaceae bacterium, assembly GCA_035694465.1. GTDB lineage: Bacteria > Acidobacteriota > Blastocatellia > Pyrinomonadales > Pyrinomonadaceae > PSRF01. The sequence goes on from DASSFI010000066.1 coordinate 10,720, forward strand.
GGACTGGCAGCGCGTGGACTCGATGTGATGACGTTCAATTTCGTCTACATGGAGCAGGGTCGATCAGTTCCGGATCAGAAGCACAAACTCGAAGGCTGCTTCATTGCCGTGATCGAACAAGCACTCAAGCACAAGAAGTTGAAGGGCAATCATCTGGTGCTGGGTGGCAAATCGATGGGTGGACGTATTGCATCGCAGGTGATGGCGGGTGAGCAGAGGGAATCATTTGCCGGTGAAGTTGCGGGTCTGGTGTTTCTCGGTTATCCGCTGCACCCGCCCGGCCAACCCACGAAGCTGCGCGTCGAACATCTCGAACACATCAAGAAGCCGATGCTCTTTGTGCAAGGCACGCGCGACTCGCTCGGCACTCCGGACGAAATCAAACCGTTTATCAAGAGTCTTCGTCCGGCGGCAAAGATCTTCTCGATCGAAGGCGGTGACCACTCCTTCAAGGCTCCGAAAAAGTTTGGCATGTCGCCGGACCAGATCTTCGAAGCCGCGATGAGCGAAATCGACCACTGGGTAAGATCACTTTAGCCACAAAAAGGCACATAAGTCACAAAAAGAAAACATTTCTGATTATGTGCATTTTGTGCCTTTTTGTGGCTAACTTCTTCTTTTGAGGCGAAATGAAAGTAGGTGACACAATGTCGTGGCGGCGGACGTTCACTGAGGAGGACATCCGCCTGTTCACGTCTGTTTCGGGAGATGGTGGCGAACACCACCTCGTGCCTGATGAACAGGGGCGATTGATGGCCCACGGACTTTTGACGGCGACGTTGCCGACGAAGATCGGTGGTGACATTAACCTGATCGCGCGCGAGATGTTCTTTCGTTTTCACCGCCCGGTGTTTTCTGGAGATACGATCGAGTGTGTAGTGACGCTAACCGAGGCCACGCCTGCTGACGGTTATCTCGACATTAACTCGGAGTGGAGTTGCACTAATCAACATGGCAAAGAAGTGATGACCGGCGGTGGTCGTGGCATCATTCGCGACCGCGTCGAATAATTTTGATTCATGAACGGCGGGAGAGGTACGGAAAGTTCATTTCCGTACCTCTTTGCGTTGGGCAGGACAGTCGTTTATGGCATGACGAAGTTGTAAGTGATCACACCCGAAACCTTCACCGGCGTTTCACCGACAATGGTCGGCGAGAAGCGAGCCTGCATCGCGGCTCTCTTTGCTTCGGCAACAAGCAATGGATGGCCTGTTGGATTCGCCGAGATCACTTTGCCGGTCTCATCTATCAGTACCTGCACACTGACCATTCCCTGAAGTCGAATCTGTTTAGCCATTGGCGGATAGTTTGGTTTTGGTAATGAGATCGCCTGGCTATTCAAGATCCGTGAAATCTTCAGTATTTTCGGCGGCTCAGGTTTGGGAGTTGGAGCCGGCGGTGGCGGCGGCGCTCCTACATCAATTTGAGGAGTATTGCTCGTACCGCCAGGTGTTCCGAAGTGACTGCCAATAGCTACGTCCGGATCTATGTTCCTGCCTGTGACAATCGCTCCAGGAGGCGCGGGTGGAATTAGATGGGGCGTCGTGCTGACTCCCTTTGGTGGATTGTTTGGGTTTATGGTGTCGAATAAGTCAGTGCGCTCTGGTTGGGTCGCTGGACGTTCGTTACTCGACGCTGGCCGAGGAGCAGCAGTATTCCTTGGCGGTGCAGGCTGGGCCGCGTTCTCCAGCAGCGGCACAAACGTGATCTCAAGCTCAGTGTTCTGACTGTCGAGATGTGCGTCGTAAGCATAGACACTGGCAATACCGCCCGCTACAAGAAGCACTCCATACGTGACGGTGGTTAGCAGTACAAACGACCCGCGGCGCTTAAATTCCTTCACATGCGAGGTTGATTCAATCAAATTATTAAACATCGAGTTCCTCCACTATTTGCCGGTGCCATTCGGGTCGCAGGAGCTTACTCGGCAGATTAGACACCGTCTCATGCCGAGGGTTCCCGCTCGCTTGAAACATATTCGCGCCCGGCATAGGATTACTGCCGCTCTCCGAGTCCCACACACTTGCCAGGAGGAGATTGCATGGCGACCCAAAAGGCGTTTCAGGAAGAACTAAATCCGTATGAGATTGCCAAGCAGCAGTTCAACCGCGCTGCCGATTACCTCGACCTCGACCCGTCGATGCGACATGTTTTGGAGAATGCCAAGCGGCAACTCATTGTCTCGATCCCGGTGAAGATGGACGGTGGCGACGTGCAAGTGTTTGAAGGTTATCGGGTGCAACACAACATCGCGCGTGGTCCAGCCAAAGGAGGCATCCGTTATCACCCGAACGTCACGCTCGACGAAGTCAAAGCACTTGCTTCGTGGATGACCTGGAAGTGCGCCACAGTCGGTATTCCGTACGGTGGTGGCAAAGGCGGAGTGATCTGTGATCCGAAAAGCCTTTCGCGAAACGAGCTGGAACGCCTGACACGACGCTATGCGTTTGAGATCGCACCGATCATTGGTCCGGATCGAGACATTCCCGCGCCCGACGTTTACACCGACGAGCAAACCATGGCGTGGATCATGGATACGATCTCGATGGTGCGCGGACACACGGAGCTTGGCGTGGTAACCGGCAAACCGATTTCGCTCGGCGGATCACAGGGTCGCGCGGAGGCGACGGCGCGTGGTTGTCTCTATGCACTGCGTGAAGCCTGTCGCGTCAAAGGAATGAGTTTGAAAGATGCACGGGTCGCCGTTCATGGTTTTGGAAATGCAGGCGCGAATATCGCGCGTCTGGTGGCTGAAGACGGCGCGAAAGTAGTGGCTGCGTGCGACTCGAAAGCCGCAATCTACTCGACTAGCGGGATCGACGTTACCGAAGCGTTGAAACACAAAGCAGAGACGAAGTCACTCGCCGGATCGCCGGGTACGAAAGAGATTGCCCCTGAAGACATTTTTGGAATCGATTGCGATATCCTGCTGCCGTCGGCACTCGAAAACGCGATCACGATGAAGAATGTCGGCAACGTGAAAGCAAAGATCATTGCCGAGCTGGCGAATGGGCCAACGACGCCGGGCGCAGATCGGGTCTTCGAAGAGCAGGGAGTTTTCCTCGTGCCTGACATCCTCGCAAACGCGGGCGGCGTGACAGTGAGTTATTATGAGTGGGTGCAGGACCAGTATTCGTTCTTCTGGTCGGAACGTCAGATCAATGAAACACTCGAGACGACGATCCAGACGGCGTTTAATTCCGTGCACGAGACTGCCGAGCGTTACAACACCGACATGCGTACCGGTGCGTATATTCTCGCGGTCGGAAGAGTTGTTGAAGCTACCAGTGTAAGGGGGATTTTCCCGTGAGTTTGGCAGATACGATCACAGTTTACGAAAAACCAACGTGTACCAAGTGTCGCGAGATGGACAAGCTGCTCCGTGAGAGCGGTATTCCGTTTGAGAAAGTCAATTATTACCTTGAGCCTTTGAGTAAAAAGAAACTCACCGAGCTGCTCCGCAAGATGAAAATGAAGCCGCGTGATCTTTTGCGGAAGAGTGAGCCCATCTATAAAGAGCTCGCGCTATCCGCGGACAAATTCAGCGACAGCGAAGTGATTGACCTGATGATTGAGTATCCGGATCTGATTCAACGGCCGATTGTCGAGCGTGGGAGTAGAGCGGTGCTTGGACGTCCGACTGAAAACGTGAAGGAGTTGCTCTGAAAAAAGAAACGGTTTTTGTTTGTCAGCACTGTGGTCACAAAGCTGGCAAGTGGCTTGGCAAGTGTCCCGAGTGTGGCGAGTGGAATTCGCTGGTCGAAGAAAAAGCGCAAACATCGCGCCGCTCGGGCAGTCGTAACGGCTTCAAACTCCGCGACGTATCCGCAGTTGCTTACACTGAAATCGAATCGCAGGATGACGTGCGTCTTCCTTCCGGCGTCACGGAGTTTGATCGTGTGCTGGGTGGCGGCATCGTGCCCGGCACGCTCGTGCTTATCGGCGGTGATCCGGGCATCGGTAAGAGCACGCTGTTGCTTCAGGTGGCCGACAAACTGAGTGCTGCGGGCGCGCTGGTGCTTTACGTTTCCGGGGAAGAGTCGGAACGGCAGATCAAACTGCGAGGCGAACGACTCGCCGTCGAAGCCAAAAACGTCTATCTCCTGCCCGAGACAAATCTCGAAAACGTTATCAGCGAAATAGAACGGCTGAAGCCTGGAGCCATAATCGTTGATTCGATCCAGACTGTTTTTTCGAGCGCGATCGAGTCGGCGCCGGGATCGGTGTCGCAGGTAAGGGAAGTTGCGCATCAGTTTCTCATGCTGGCGAAGAACCGCGGCGTGCCGATTTTTCTGATCGGACATATTACGAAGGAAGGTTCGATCGCTGGTCCAAAGATCCTAGAGCATATTGTTGACACGGTGCTTTATTTCGAAGGCGAGCGACATCACAACCATCGTATTGTTCGGGCGGTCAAGAATCGTTTTGGCGCGGCGAATGAAGTCGGCGTTTTCGAGATGACAGGCAACGGCTTGATGCCGGTCGCGAATCCTTCGCAAATGTTTCTGCAGGAACGACCGCAAAACGTTGCCGGCTCGATAGTCACTGCATGCATGGAGGGTACGCGGCCGTTGCTGGTTGAGATTCAGGCACTCGTTTCGAGCACGAAATACGGCACCGGGCGGCGAATGACACAGGGCTTGGACCAGAATCGCGTCGCCCTACTGATCGCGATGCTCGAAAAGCGTTCGGGCCTGCAACTCACCGGCGACGACGTTTTTGTGAACATCGCCGGCGGACTTGAAGTGGATGAACCGGCGGCCGATCTCGGTGTCGTGACGGCGATCGTATCGAGTTTCAAGAACACGATCGTCGATCCACACACGGCGGTGTTTGGTGAGATCGGACTCACGGGCGAAGTGCGTGGAGCGATGCAGGCCTCCGTGCGCGCGCGAGAAGCTCAGGCTCTTGGATTCAAGAAGATCGTGATGCCGGCTTCGAATGTCGCGGGGCTTGAGCGATTGCTGGGCGTGAGAGTTGTGGGTGTGCGATCGGTCGACGAAGCGCTCGACGAACTCTTTTAACCACAGATTACACAGATAAAATCCGGATTTTAATCCGCGTTCATCCGCGTCCAAAAAACTTCACGACCAGGTCGTCGCCGATGGATTTCGAATCTACTTTCTTGAATCCTTCGAGATATCCCTCGGGCATGAATGCGTCCGCGCCGCTAACAGTCAACGGAACCTCCGTGATAATCCATTGCTCTATATGAGGCATGAATGCTTCGTAGATCTGCGCTCCACCGATTACAAAAAGATCTGTCGTCAGCGATTCTCCAAACGAGATCACCGAATCGACGTCACTCAGCACGAGCAACGATTCCTGTGGCTCAATGTTTGAATCCCGGCTGAGCACGATATTCAACCGATTCTTCAACGGCTTCCCGATCGTCAGCCAGGTCTTCCGTCCCATCACGACCGCATGCCCCGTAGTCGTTTCACGAAAGAACTTCATGTCAGCAGAGTAGTGCCACGGAAGCTTCCCGCCCTTGCCGATGGCGCCCTTTCGATCGACTGCTGCGATACCGATGATCATTTTTACACTGCGACCGGCGCCGCTATCTTCCCGTGTGATTTGTACCCAATCAGGTTTAAGTGTTCGTACTTCATCGCCAGCAATCCTTCGAGGCCGCGCAACTGATTCTCGGGATCGTTGACCTTCAACTCAGGCAGCGGCAGCGGTTGGCGGGATAATAACTCCTGAACCTGATCGAGATGGTTTTTGTAGATGTGATAATCGCCAAGCGTGTAAACAAAATCACCGACCTCGAGTCCGCTGACGTGCGCAAGCAGATGAGTCAACAAAGCATAGGAGCTGATATTGAATGGTACGCCGAGAAACGCGTCGGCAGAACGCTGATAGAGTTGGCAGTGAAGAACGCGACCATTCTCGACTTTGAATTGAAACAACGTATGACACGGCGGCAGATCGACGTTATCCGCCTGACGCGGATCCCAACCAGTCACAATCAATCTTCGTGAATCGGGATTTGTTTGGATCTGCTTTACTAACTTCGCAATCTGGTCGACGCCGTCCTTCTCAGGATAATTTCCACCAAACGATCGCCACAAATAACCGTACACTGGTCCAAGATCACCAGCCGGCCGCCCAAACTTCTCCGTGTGTGCCTCGTCCGCCCACTCGGCCCAGATGTCGACACCACGCGCACGCAGATTAGTTTCACTCGTATCACCGGAGAGAAACCAGAACAACTCCTCCGCCACCCAGCGAAACGGAACGCGTTTCGTCGTTACGATCGGAAACCCTTCGCGTAAATTGAACCGCGTCTGAAAACCAAAGTGTGAGATAGTGCCGACGCCGGTGCGGTCTCGATGTTCGGACCCATTGGTTAATATAGATCGGAGCAGGTCGTGATACTGTTTCATTTGGACTGACTAATCATACATGAAAACTTACAGACTCTGCTTCCTTGGGTTCGGTAACGTTGGACGTGCGCTCGCGCGGCTGTTGGTGTCGAAGTCGAATGAACTACGTGACAAGTATGGAATCGAATGGGAGATCACGGGTGTTGCGACGCGACGGATGGGTTGGCGTGCGAGCGAGACTGTGATTGATGTGGCGCAGTTGCTGGGCGGAAATGACGCGACCGCATCGCAATCCGGGATCGATGAATGGCTGGCCGTCGCGAAGCCCGATGTCGTATTTGAAACGACATCGCTGAATCCTGAAACTGGCCAGCCTGCGATCGAGCATCTCAGAAAATCGCTACAAGCCGGAGCCCATGCGATCACCGCAAACAAAGGGCCGATTGTTTATGCGTATGACGAGTTAAACGAAATCGCCATCGCGCACGGCAGACGATTGATGTTTGAGTCGACTGTGCTCGACAGCGCGCCGGTGTTTTCACTCTTTCGCGAGACACTGCCGGCAGTGAGAGTTCGCGGCTTCAGCGGGGTCTTCAATTCGACGACCAATGTGATCCTCGAAACGATGGAAGAGGGCCGCAGCTTTGCCGAAGGTGTGAAAGCCGCGCAAGAGCTCGGCGTCGCCGAAACTGATCCGAGTCACGACGTCGATGGCTGGGATTCGATCATGAAAATTTGTGCGATCGCGCGTGTGATTCTGCGCGCGCCGTTATCGCCGAGCGACGTGCGGCGTGAAGGAATACACGGTTTGAATTCAGCCGTCTTGCAAGCGGCACGCGCTGAAGGCAAACCGTTTAAGCTGTTGTCGCGAGCGACTGTGAATGCGGATGGTTCAGTGGCGGCGTTTGTCAGGCCCGAGCAGATCGCTTTGAACGATCCGCTGGGTGGTGTGCGTGGCACATCGCTCGCGATTCATTTTGAGCTGGATACGATTCCGGGATTAACAGTTATTTCGCATCGGCCGAATTTACAAAGTACGGCGTATGGGTTGTTGGCCGACTTCGTTAACGCGGATCGACGCGGATTAAGATGAGGCGATTTCGCGTACGCCGTCGATCAGGCGATCGATTTCGTCCCTGGTTGTGTAACAGGCGCAGCCCGCACGGATCAGGCCTTCAGGTGCAAGGCCGAGGCGTTGAACGATCGTGTAGGCGTAGAAGTCGCCGTGCGAGAGGAAGAGGCCTTTCGCTGCGAGACGGTGGGCGGCGTCGGTTGAAGTACAGCCTTCGATGGTGAACGACAGAGTTGGCGTTCGTTGCGCGTCGGGTGGTGGACCGTAGAGTGTGACGCGCGGGATTGAGCTTAGTTCAGTCCAGAGATGATTGAATAACGAAGAGTTGCGGGCGTGCATCTCGTGAAATGCGCTGCGCAGACTCTCGCGACGGTTTGACTGTCCTCCCAGCGACGCAAGAAATTCCACCGCTGCTCCGGCTCCCACCATTCCTTCCTGATTCTGTGTTCCGGTTTCTGCATTCTCGGGTGCGTAATCCGGAGAGGGAACCAGCTTCGGAAAATCGATGTGGTCAAAATGCGCGCGTTTGGCGTAGAGCACACCGACGTGTGGTCCATAAAACTTGTACGCCGACATTCCGAGAAAGTCGCAGTCGAGTTCCTTGACGTCGATGAGCGCGTGTGGCGCGTAGTGAACGGCGTCGACAAACGCAAGCGCGCCGGCTTCGTGGGCCAGCGAAATGATCTTGTTGAGATCGTTGATCGTTCCGAGAGCGTTTGAGGCGGCTCCAATCGCCACCAGTTTTGTTTTCTCACCGATGTAACGCTCGAGATCTTCTGTATTGAGCTGTCCCGTTGCGGTGTCCATTCTTACGGTTCGAATCGTTATCCCTCGTTCAACCGCAAGCCGCCGCCAGGGATCGATATTGGCGTGATGGTCCAACTCCGTTACCACAATTTCATCGTCTGCTTCGTAATTCAGACCGAGCGCTCGCGACAGATGAAACGTCAGCGTCGTCATGTTTGCGCCGAAAGCGATTTCGGTCGGTGATGCGTTCAGAAATTCCGCAAACACTTCGCGCGCATGTTCGAGCGCCGCATCGGTTTCCGCACTCGTCGGATAGGCCCAGTGGGTGTTGGCATTGTGATGATAGAGATAATCACTCATCTGCTCGACGACGTAGCGCGGCACCTGGGTGCCGCCTGGCCCATCGAAATAAGCGACTGGGTATCCGTTGTGAACCCGTTCGAGAGCAGGGAACTGTTTTCGGATTTCGGTAACGGGCGCGACTTCTGTTTGGGGTTGACTTGAAGTTGTGGACATTTGACGCATGATAGCAAGAATTGCCCGAATCTTGACTCTGACGGTTAGTCATTCCGTTTTTTTCCGACGCGCGTTAGAATTAACCCGGCCTGTCGGCGCGCTCACCCTGCGCCACCGACCAGCCATTTATCGCCCATAAAAAATTTCAGTAGCCGTTATGAGGCGTCTGCGCGGCAGATTGCCTCACCTCAGGCTTCAGCCTCGACTGTTTTTGTATGAGCGACGAGCGCAGGCGGGAAAAAAGATGGGATGTTTGTCTCGACGCCGTTTGGGACGGTAAAAGCGGGAATTACGGCGCGCGGGTGACAGACTTATCCGAGGGGGGGTGCTATATCGACAGTTTGAGTGGGGCGTCGGTCGGCGAGATCCTCAGGATAAAGTTGCTTATGCCAAACGGTGATTGGTTGGAGTTGACCGGGGAGGTTGCACACCAAACACCGCCGCTCGGTTTCGGTCTCCGCTTCCTCAATCTTACAGATGAACAAAACACCAAACTGCGCCTGGTAATTGAACATCTCGAACACACTCACGATCCCGTTTCAGCCATCATGAGCCATTAGTGCTTTATGTGCCTTTTGGTGGCTACTTACGTTTCCAGCGCACGCCATCTTTCGTATCTTCCAGGATAATGCCGCGACTCGCCAGTTCGTCGCGAATCTCGTCAGCACGTCCGAAGTCACGCCGCCGCCGTGCCTCCTGACGCTCATCAATCAACGACTGCACTTCACTGTCGAGCATCTCTCGTTTTTGTTCGCCAAAGATATTTAAGACGGTATCGATACGATCGATCACGGCCAACAGCTCGCGCTGATTGTCAGCCTTCACCTGTTTGCGAGCGAGGGCCGTGTTCACTTCGCGCGAAAGATTGTGAACAGCCGCCAGCGCGATCGACGTGTTGAAATCGTCGTCCATACCGGCTTCGAATTCCTGCAATGCACGCGCGGCAGCTTCAGCCAACTTCTCGTTAGAGCCTGGTTCCGTTTTTGCTTCACTCAGGCGCGCGCGAAAGTCACGCAGGCTGGCGACAGTTTTTTCCGCGCCGGCGAGAGCGTCGAAAGTAAAGTTGAGTTGCTTGTTGTGCGGCACGCTCAACAGAAAGTAACGAACGGCCGCTGCCGAATAGCCTTTGGCAGTAACGTCGCGAAACGTGTAGTAGTTGCCTTTCGACTTCGACATCGTTTCGCCGTCTACCTTCAGATGTTCGAAGTGAATCCAGTAACGCACGAACTGTTTTCCGGTCGCACCTTCGCTCTGTGCGATCTCGTTTTCGTGATGGGGAAAGACGAGATCGATTCCGCCGGCGTGAATGTCGAATGTCTCGCCGAGATACTTCATTGACATCGCCGAGCACTCGATGTGCCAGCCGGGACGACCGCGACCGATTGAAGCGTCCCAGGCCGGTTCGGTTTCGGAACCGGGTTCTTTCCAAAGCGCAAAGTCGCGCGCATCTTCTTTGTCGTATTTGTCGGTGTCGACTCGTTCACTCGCGCCGGCGATGTTTCCCGCGAAATTGATCTTGGAAAGCTTGCCGTACTCGGGAAACGAGGCGATGCGGTAGTAGATCGAGTCGTCCGATCGATAGGCATGACCGCTGGCGAGTAGTTTCTCGATCAGCGTTACCATCTCAGGAATGTGACGGGTCGCGCGCGGAACGATCTCCGGCCGCTCGTTGCCCAGCGCGTCGAAGTCTTCCCAAAGCGCGTCGATGTATTTCGCGGTGTATTCGTCGATACTCAAGCCGGCCTTTTGCGACTCGGCGATGATGCGATCTTCCACGTCGGTAATGTTCATGACGTGGGTGACTTTGTAACCCTTGAACTTCAGGTAGCGACGGACAACGTCAATAGCCACGGCGCTGCGGAAGTTGCCGATGTGTCCGTAATTCCAGACGGTTGGACCACAGTAGTACATCCGAACCTCGCCCTCGTTCATCGGGCGAAACTCTTCGACACGGCCAGTCAGAGTGTTTCGAAACTTGAGCATGGGAGGTTGAGGATAAAGTAGATTATTGTGGATTGCCAATCCGCGGCTTAAAAATGTTTCCACCCGCCCGGTTTGAGTTCCCAGGTTCGTGAGCCTTCGGAAATTGTGACGGCTTCGGAAGCGGTTTTTACTTCTCCGACGCGTTTGATCTCAACTCCGTCGACTCGTCTTGGCAGACGCGCAATGTCTTCAGGTCTCACGGTGAAAAGCAACTCGAAATCTTCGCCGCCGTGCAGTGCAAGCTGAAGCGGATCGAGCGCCCGCCGGCCACACAATTCGGTTACGCGATCGTCGATCGGCAACAAAGCTGAATCGACCAAAGCCCCGACGTTGCTGGCCGTGCACAGTCGATTAAGATCGGACGACAGTCCATCACTGAGATCGATCATCGCCGTAGCGAGTCGTTCCTCACCAAGGACGATACCCCATCCGACGCGAGGCTCGGGTCGAAGCTGCCGCAGCAAGAGATGATCGAGTTTTTGTGAATCATCGTCGGCGAGATTTTGCTCGGCCAGGTGTGCGCCACGTTCGATCAGTCGCAATCCTGCAGCCGCAGCGCCGAGTGAACCGGTTACAAAAATCTGATCGCCCGCGCGCGCGCCCGAGCGCATGACAGCCTTTCCTGCGCTGCATTCACCGGAGACGATTGAGTCGATAACGATATTCTCGTTGGTGCGTGAAGTGTCGCCGCCAATCAACTGCAAGCCGTAACGATTCGCAAGTTCAAACAGACCGTCATACAGACGCTCGACGAAATCCGTTTGCCAGACGTCTTCGGGAACACCGATTGAAATCATGGACCAGAGCGGCCGCGCGCCCATCGCAGCAATGTCTGAAAGTGAAACGGCGAGTGCTTTGTGGCCCAGCAGTTGAGGCGGCGTGGTGGAGCGACGAAAGTCGATGTCCTCAACCAGCAGATCGGCAGTGATGACTGTTTCTTTTCCTGCGGAGTTGCGCAGAACAGCCGCGTCGTCGCCGATGCCTGCTACCAGCGAATGTGCTGAAGCCCCGGCGCGCTGGCGGAGTGCATCGATGAAATCGAATTCGCTTTTTGATGAACTGTTGTGGCCGGGACGCAGTTGTTCGTGTTCGTTTCGCATCCTCAAAGATTACGACGAAGTGAATCGAGCCCTGCTTCTATTGTTTCGATTGCAGTGGAAAACGAGAAGCGCAGATGACTCTCGCCCTGGGCGCCAAAAACGATTCCCGGAACGGTTGCGACCTGCGCGCTATTCAGTAATACCTCGGCAGCTTCGCGACTGTCTTTACTGATCCGGCTCACATCCGGAAACGCGTAGAATGCTCCAGCCGGCGGTTCGCAGTGCAGTCCAATCTCATTTAATCCTGACAACATCAGATCGCGACGAATGCGATATTGATTTGTGATCTCCGCGAGTGTTACCTCTTCGATTTGCATCGCCGCAACTCCGGCCCACTGCGTTGGCGTGGAAACACCATTCGACGAATAGAGCGTAGTTTTCTTTAGACCGGTCATCCACGGTTCAGGCGCGACTGCGTAGCCGAGTCGCCAACCGGTCATCGCGTACGACTTTGAAAACGTGAAGCACGTGATCGTACGTTCCCACATTCCCTCGAGCGAAGCGATCGAGCAGTGCACGCCGTCGTAAACGAGATCTTCGTACGCTTCATCTGCGATCACCATCAGGTCGCGATCCTGTGCGAATTCGGCCACGGCTTTTGCTTCTTCAGGTGTGAAGACAACGCCACTCGGGTTTTGCGGAGTGTTGTAATAGATCGCGCGTGTTCGTTCGGTTGCATATCGCGCGAGTGTTTGTTGAAAGCCAACCTCACGCGCTTCGTCTGTGGGCACCAGTACGCTGCGGCCCTGGCAGTGCGACACGAGATCTTTGATCGGCGTCCAGTACGGCGAAAAGAGCAGCACATCGTCGCCGGGGTTGACGATTGATTGGAACGCTCCGAACAACGCCTGCATGCCGCCGTTAACCACGATGACGTCTTCGGATCGCGCTGGGATTCGATTTCGGGTGCGCAATTTGTCGGCGATTGCTTCGCGCAGTTCAGGAATTCCGGATGAGGGCGCATAACGAGTATGGTTCTCGTCGAGCGCGTGTTTCATGGCTTCCTTGATTGAATCCGGCGTCGGCATGAACGGTTCACCACCTTCAAACTGGTAAACCGTTGCGCCCTGTTTGCGCAACTGCATGACGCGATTGCGAAGCTTGACGATATCGGAAAAGCCGACCTGCTCGAGTCGCGAAGCGAGGCGCAAAACCGTTGGCGAGGTTGTCACTATTTGGATCTGTTTCCTTCCGACTTTATGCGTGGGAAGCCGGATTATAGCTTGGGGGAAAGGATGAGTCCAATTTGGTACTAGTCCGCGCTGGGCTCAGTTAGTATTTCTTCTAATGAAAGCAGATCGCACTCTCGCAGCCAACCCACAAGCCTTTGCGCAGATCGCATGGTTTCTATCTGTGCTGTGTATCTCGCACCTGAGATTGTGATGATTTGATCCAGTTGTTTGTTTATATGCTTTAGCGGCCAATTGTACCGTGTTCGGTTAAGTACGTCCTTTAGTGTGCGTATCTGTGAGGCCATTTTGGGGTCATTTGAATAGTATTGCCTGATACAGGAAATCTGTTCGGCCAAATTAAGGTACGCTGTGAATGTGTAGTAATGTTCATATGCGTAAGTGGTGTCGGCAATTATTTGTCTAAGACGCTCAATTACTTCAACGAGTTGAGATTTGGGTGCATTCTTAAACTGATCCGGTAAATCATTCGCTAGTTTCTCTAGGAAAGTCTTTTCAATCAGAGAGAATGTTTCGTCAACCTCTTTTTGCAGAAGTGGCGTGGTCGACAGGAATCGTTCACGGTCATGAATTGCTTGCTCAAGGATCTTGTTATCGTCTTGAAAGTCATGTGCTTGAGACGAACACCTTTTGATTAACTGGCTGGCCTGCTCTGCGGCATCGTCTAACGAAGACCCAGTGCCCGGAATGATCAGTTTTAAGAGCAAGGCATGCATCCGGTCAGTAATATTTTTTAGCCTGGGCCAATCTGCGCCGCGTTCTATCAGCCATTCACCCAGGGTTCCCTTGGCTGTATTTTGTTGTACGTAATAACCGCCGGAATTCAATCCCTTTGCGCCTTCAATCTTCATACCTTTACACGAGACGGGTTTGCCTTCAAAGATCGCTATTAGGGCGCCTGTAAAACTGTCCCAGACGTAGACCTTTCTTTCTGTAGTGCCGACTGCAATTACCGAATCCGTGGGAGAAAAGGCGGCAGTTGTGACTGCTCCCTGATGCTCTTTGGAACGAAACACTTCTGCACCTGATTTGGACCAGTCTTTTACAACGATCCTTGTCATGTGCTGCAGCTCAACCGAAAAGCGAGTGACATTCGAATAGAAAGATTGTCTCTTGAACGTACCGAGCTTAATGACGAATGCCTCGTTCGCACCGGTTATGGTAATGAATGGACGGCGTGCATTAAGCGTAAACTGATCTGTTTCGGCGACAGTGTCGAAGGCAGTCTTCAATAACATACTGCCTTTATTGATATCCCAAACGATGACGTTGTCAGCTACGCTGCAAAGGAGGTTCAACTGCGGAATAAATGCGAGGTCAACTATAGTTGCGCCATGCCCCCTGAAAAGAGCTCCGAATTTCCGATTCGTATAATCAAGAACGCGCACATTGAAATCTTCGCCACCGATTGCTAAATAGTCGCCGTCGTTGCTCCATGCCAGACAGGATATTGCTCCCAATTCACCAATACTAATCGCGGTTAGATCAGCGTAACGAAAGTCACTGCCATCCAGAGTCGCATTGAATAGCCTGGATCGATGCAAAATTGCATGACTCAAGTCTGCATCGCTAAGATCGATGTTAGTGAGATCAGCGTCGAGGACAACAGTAGCTTCCAGGTTTGCGCCCTGGAACGATTGATCCATAAGAGCAAGCAGCGTCGCTGCATTGCCACCCAGATTACCCGCTTCAATCAATCCCTTGGACCTGGTCCATTTGAGAGCGGACCAGAGTAGTTCACTATCCTCAATGAGACCGCGCAGAAAATTTGTGATTTCGGGCGACAAGGGACGCAATTTGAGCAGCTCGTATTGCTTTGTCCGAAACTCTTCGGCACATGCCATAGCGACGAAGAACTCCATGAAGGATCGATGCGCAAATTGATAGTTGCCAACCGAATCACGGTTGAGGAAGGTACAGGTCCTGACCTCTGTATCCAGGGCTGCATAAACAGCCGGAGGTCGATCCTTGAAATACTCCTTCACAACTTTTTCTATCTCCGTGTATGGGAGCATTTCTCGATTTTCCCGATACATCCATTTGGTGAGGTCCTGACAGAAGGATCGTTTCGTTGCGGGATCCATCAAGTCTTCATTACCCTTGGCAACCTTGTCGATCCAGGCGTCCACATATTCGTTGTAAAGAAGAGAAGGAGTGACCTCGACGTCTTTGCTTTTCTCCAGTAGCCTGGGCCATACCTTGAGAATCATTTCGAGCATCACTGGCCGCCGCGAAAGGTCGGTGAGGTTATAGGTCGCCTGCATCTTGGATAAGGTCGACTTAGCCTTCTCGCGATCGCCATCGTAGTGCCGTTCGAGGAATAGCTCGATCTGATCTCGACGAAACTCTCGCAACTGCACTACCTCAAAATTATCCTTACCTTTCTGTTCAGCAAACAGCTCGGTCTCCTCGCGGTTCAAACTGCGATTCAGTTCTGACTGAGTTTCTTCATCCGTCCGAAAGTAATGGCTGCGGCACGTGAGAATAACTTTGGAATTCCGTCTTACTAACGAGTTGAGACCGCGAAGGATGCGGAGGGTATTGGCTCTATCAGTTAGTGTGGCTGTTTCATCAAAGCCGTCGAGAATTATTAACAGCCGCCCCGCTTCCAGTAATCGTTCGAAACTCTTGAAGTCGGCGTTTCGGATGTCATAGTTGTTGATAAGTGTGTTCGTAATAATCTCGCGAACGTCGATCTTGCCGGCATGATCTCGTAATGAGACAAACACGGGCACTCGATGAGTATGCCATCCGTCCTTTTCAATCTTCTGGGCCAGAGTGTAGGTGAGCCAAAGCGCGAATGACGATTTGCCTGTGCCAAAATCACCGAGGATGGTGAGGTGATTGCGTCCGTCTTCTTCCAGCCAACCGAGAACATATGTTTCAAGTTCGCCGTCAAACTTACGTCGTGAATTCATTGCCACTCTGGCACGCAGCGGTACGAAGAACTTGAACAGATTACATCGACGCATAATGGAAACGACTGGATCTCTTCTCAGCGTCGAGTCTGCAAATTCTTCGAAGTGCTCATAGTCATGAACAATTCGCCGAATATAAGAATTGAAATTGATCAGGCCACCAAGTAGTTCGTTGTAGCTCTTTAACTTGACGTCTTTGTGCAGTCTCCGATCCCGGAGACCGTCAACAACGTCTGAAGCATATCCTCCACTCGCGATCAGAAAGGCTTTCTCGTATCTATCCAAACTAAGATCATCTTTGATCTGTAAGATCGTCGATTGCAGATCGGTCCATGTCGCGACGCGATTTGCCGGATGGTAGTAAGTCCAGATGGCAAATTCAGTTTCAAAACTATCATTCGGATTGTGGGCCAATACTCGTCGAACCGATGGTTTCAGCAGCTCTTCGGAATTGAGATCGAAACCCTGGAGACGAAATAGATTCGCAACCTCGTCCTTAAATTGCAGCTCATTAGAATATTCTTTTTCCTTTAGCCACGTTGTGACCGAGGATTTAAGGTCGGTTATATCGTGGAACTGGTTGATCCAGAGTCTTCCGGTTTCGGAATTGTTCTGTAAGAAATCCAGAAAATCATAAACCTCTGGTTCGACCGCCGTCGGCAACGCGCCTGGTTTCGTCGCCTCTGAATTTGCACCGCGAAAGACCGGACGACTATTCCAGATCGAGTCACGAACCCAAATACGGGTTTCGAGTTTCCGATCTCTTGCGATCAGGAGTTCCGCAAGGGTAACTGAGACGTGCCCGCCCGGAGGTTTGTCGGGAACGTTAGGGAGTTTTCGTTCACCGTCGTATTGACCACCGTAGCGAGAGTGAATGACCAGCAGGTAGATATCACATGAACGGACCACATCAAGGCAGTTGTCGATCGGCATAATTTGAGGATCGACTGGAAAATCATTTGTTTCACTGGTGTACGCAACATATCCCAGCGTCTCTAATTCTCGTTTGAGTTCAGCTCTTACATCGATTAGATCCAGGCAGGTTGAGCTAATGAAGATCTTTTTGGGACCTTTGTCATAGTTCATGTGAGTTGTCTCCCAAGTTCCCTCTACCTGGTCCAAAAGGCATGTAAATGGGAATCTAAGTCGTGGTGGATATTTCTTACTTGAGAAATATCAGCAGTGATGACCACGTAGGGTGTTACCAGAATCCGCCATTGGCAAGGGCATTGGCACAGTAGTGATCCTGATTGTTCTTGTCAAGAATATCACCCGGGAACGGCGTCGGACCCTCAACCGTTACTTTTAAGAAACAGTTTTAAGTGAGAGGCGCTAAGTGTAAGTATTGACACGCGAAAGTACGCACGGGTAACATGCTTGCCGTTTGTACGAACGTTGGCAAACTCGCCAAGGACTTTCCAAACTTTCAGGCCCGATAAAGAGAGTGTCAGCTCTGAGAAATCCGGTCGAGGCTTAATCCGAATGAGTCGTCCTGCTGTAGCCATTCCCGAAAAGTTGTTTTTCAAGATCGGGGAAGTTTGTGAACTGGCCGGTGTGCAGGCGCACGTCTTGCGTTATTGGGAGTCGGAGTTCCCGATGCTGGCGCCGCAAAAGAATCGCGCGGGTCAACGTGTCTATCGCAAACGCGACGTGGAAATGGCGCTTCGGATCAAGGAGTTGCTTTACGAGGATCAGTACACCATCGCCGGAGCGAAGAAGCGACTCAATAACGAACTTCGCGGCGGTGGAAAGCTGAAAGTTGTTGGGGTTGACGACGAAGGGCACGTCGAGAACGCGCCGGTTGACTTTGCTGATGGCGAACTCTTTCCGACCGAAGCGACGCCCACCTATACGAGTTCGGTCGCCCCGCGTACGGCTGAAGAGCGACAAGGTTTGAAGCAGCTTGCGAATGAACTCCGCGAACTGCTGTCGCTGCTCGAACAGGAAACCAGTCGTAAACAGTAATTTGACATTTGTTCTTTGGCAGGATACTAAGTCAGGGAGACGGGACGTGGCGCAGCCTGGTAGCGCGCACGCTTGGGGTGCGTGAGGTCGCGAGTTCGAATCTCGCCGTCCCGACCATTTCTATAGATCACTTACGGCTGCCAATTTTGGCAGCCGTTCTGCATTACGGCAGCCGCAAGCAGTCAGCGGTGCTCACTTGCTTGAACGATGCCGTGAAGACCTTTATTCTGATGAGCTATGAACACCGAGTTTGAGCCACTTTTCAAGCTCAGTCGCGCTGAGCGCCTTCAGCTCGTTGAAGACCTTTGGGACAGTATCGTCCAAGAGGACGAAGAACTGTCCGTTTCGGAGGAGAAACGAGCTGAATTAAACCGTCGCAAGGAACGTTTTTTACAGCATCCGTCATCAGGTCGCACGTGGGAGCAGGTGAAGCAGCGGGCACGGACGCAGCATGATTGACCTCGTTATCTTCACCCCGGAGGCCGACGATGATGTAGCAGGGTCCTACGATTGGTATGAGAGCCAGGAGCCTGGCTTGGGAGAAGACTTTCTTCGCTCGGTTGAGGCTTGCGTGAGAGCAATTCAGCGCCATCCCGAGATGTATTCAGTCGCCATCGATGAGTTTCGGCGAGCTCCGATTCGCCGCTTTCCATTTGAGATTTTCTACGAGTTGACCGTCGATAACATTACTATCTACTCTGTATTTCACTGCTCACAAGATCCAGAAAAGTGGCGCAAGCGTCTCGGCTATTGAACACACGCGCCGAAACATTGAACCTACAAACGACTGCCTGGCGCCCGCTCGTACTTCACTGCGGCCTCCGGCAGCGTCTGATGCCGAAATGATACCGCGCAGATAACATGTCTGAGCGAATAAACAAAGTCGCATTGGTGCTCGACCCTGACTATGGCGCCAAGCTCACGTCGCTCGCGGAGGCAGCTCATGTTTGGGTGATTGATACTCCTGCGAATCGAGCGGTCACTTCTAAGAACCGAACCTATGACTGTGGATCTGGCATAACAACTTTCAAGTCTGCTGACAATGCGTCTCGTCTGAAAAGTTGCCTCAACATCCTGCCGATGATTGATTTGCATCACGGGCGACATTCCTGTAATCCGCCGTACTCGGTGCTGGACGTTATTGGTGTGCCGCTCAATGCTAATGCTAAACGTGCGATCAAAGACTTGGGATTCGAAAGATTTGAAACTACAGTTGAAGGGTTTCGTGCTACCAGAATAATTTAGAATTTATGAAGAGACTTGTGACTCGAACCGCAGTTGCGTTTCTAACGTTCTCGTTGGGTGTTGTACTTGCATCCCTATCACCCTTACGCTTTAGTCAATCAATACCTGAAGAAAAGCCGCCTCAGCCTGTTATCGTTTCAACCAAGCCCCTCACCACGCGATCAGCTAAGGTCGAATGGAGAAGAGTCAACATCGGGCGCGTTTCATTCTCGCTTCCGGCACATCTCAGGAAGACTGGACCACCCAGCAACATCGGCGTCATTCATGCTTTTGGCGGACCATTCGTTGGACAGGTAGATTTCTACGTCTACTACACATATGGCCGTGAGGTTAACAGCGACTACAATGTTCCGGCCGGAACACGTACAGATCTGCTAATCGATGATAAGCCAGCGAAGCTTTACGTCGTCGAGTTTAATGAGCGAATGTTAATGAGCTGGAAAGATCGACCGGAGATGCATTTGGTTGTGGTGGATGTGGGTGACGGTCACACGAAGTTCGAAATGTATGCTTCGAGCTTTGATACGGATCTAATGAAACAGATTATGGATTCAGTGCACATTCGTTGACATCAAACGCCGTTACGGCGCTGTCCTCATAATGCTCAGCTTGCGTAAACAACTGTTTCTGTTTTTAGTCGTCCTCGGTCTATTTTCAAATTCCCTCGGGCAAGAGTCGACTTCGTTTAAGCCATGTCGTGCGGTGGTCGATCGCAGTTCTGCGTCTCCGCAAAGTTCGGGCGTTTGGTCGGCTGCTACGGAGGCTCACGACGGCCTTGTCTCGGTAAACTATTGCGCGGTCTTTGAGCGGGGAGAAACCTCGGCCAGTCGCCTGCCTAAGGAGCGGTTTCGCGAGATCCCTTCGGATTTCATGCCCTTCGAGATGTATGGGAAACCACGGAATGAAAAGCTCAGAATTGATGAGTTACCGCTTGAATACTCTCTGTATGGTGACAATGTCTACGAAGTTCGAACCACTGCAATCCCTGACGGACCATATCTCGTAATTCATCTGCCGTCGGTAAAGACCGAGGCGGAGTTTAAAAAGTTGAGGGTTCTTTATCTAACGGAAGACATCGTTGTTCCCGGGTTGCTCAAGTGGAAGCCAATGTTCGAACCACCTGCGACTGATTCTGACTTTGCTTCGAGGACTCTGCGTGCGGAATACGATGCTATGAGTGCCTTCAGACATTCCAGCGGCATTGCTCGCATAGTGGTTGCATCCTTCGACTCAGAAGTCTATGAAGCCGCGGCGGTGGATCTTTTTGTTCAAAGTGTGGTTGGCCCGCCGTATGTTCGCAGTGGTGATAAATTCACTTATAAGATCACGGTTTTGAATTTAGGTATACAGCCGATCACTGCTCATGAGGTCGTGTTCTCCGTTGATTTCAGCAATGCCGATTTCTTGAGTATGTCAACGCCGAGTGGTAAGTGTGGCAGATCGATGCAATCAACCGAAACGTTTATCTGCGAAGTTGATTCGATTGCACCAGGGGCGAGCGTGGAGTTCACGGTGACGGCGAAAGCCGTCAGCTTTACTCCAAGCAAAAAGCTGCCCCGATTGGTGATCTCGAGTTTGACCGAAGTCACATCGCGCGAAAAGGACTATTCGCCGGACAACAACAGGCACTACAGTGTCTCGACAATAATTCTTCCGAAGTCACATTAGTAGACGAGGAGTCCATTGAAGTCGTTTGAGTTAAAGGAAAGAATCGAATGGGCGCAAGTATCAATGCTTACTGGCCGGGAATAACCGATGAACAGTTGGAATCGCAGCCCGGCTTTTTCAATGACGATAAGGCGTGGGGTGACTTCATGGCGGAACGCGAAGACGAACCTGAAGTCATCGAGGCCATGAAAAAATTAAACGCAGCCGCTCTCCTGACTTTCACCACTGATGGTGTCGCGGATGAAGATGTTCAATGGGTGACTCCGGACGAACTGCGAAACGCCGCCCGCAACCTGCGTGAAGCAATTCAATCAAACCGCAGTGAGACTGGTGTGGTCCTGAAAGTTTACGAGCGTAACGCAAACCACGTAGACCCGGTCGCCGACGAGTTTATTCAAGACCTGAATGACATCGAAGCGATTGCGGATTGGGCGGAAGCGAAAGGCGCAAAACAAATGACACTGGAAGTTAATTGGTAGTTCGTGCGTGAGACACACTGTTTGGTTTAAGGATTCGCTTGTCTCGAAACTTGAATTCAATCTGCGCAGCGCCGAACGCGTGAAGCTGATCGCTATTCGCTATGTTAAGTCGCTTGCCAGTTTTGGCGATATCTGGAGCCGTCGGTGTGGGTAAGTCGTCCGTTCTGGGCGAACTCCACGACATCCTGTCGAACGAGAAGAGCCCGCATGGCTGTGTGGAACGCGACGCGCTGGGTTACTCGTGGCCCGCTCAGGGTCGGTTTAACGAGGTGCTGGTTGAACGTAATCTTGCCTGCCTGGTTGGCAACTTTCTCGAAGCCGGCGCGACCCGTTTAGTGATTGCGGGAGTGATCGAAAGTCGGGAGGATCTGGCAGTTTATAGTCGCTGTATTCCAAACGCGGAGATTCAGGTTTGTTATCTTACGGCCGATCTGGAGTTGCGCCGGGAACGTCTGCGCCTGCGCGAGACCGGCGCCGGCTTAGAGTGGCATCTCGATCGCACTGCGGAACTCGACCCGATCTTAGATAAGGCGGAACTGGAAGACTTCAGAGTTGAAAATGGTGCGCGACCGCTGCGGGAGGTCGCGCTCGAAGTTCTACGCCGCGCGGGATGGCCGCCGTATAAGCAGTCGGAAGGAACGCGATGATGATTATCATTCGTTGTGATTGACCTAAAGGTTATAGAGATGAGTAAGAAGCTGAGTGGTAAAGCGCTGGCTAAATTTGAGTCCGAGCGTGACGTCTGGCAGGAGGTTCTGGACGGCGTGCGGGAGATCAAGGCTGGCGGCGGCAAGCGGAAGAAAGTTGAGGCGAAATCTCACGTGGTACGCGTGCGGATGAAGAGTGGCCTCTCGCAAGCCCAATTCGCTGCCGCCCTTGGAGTTTCAAAGCGCACCCTGGAGCAATGGGAACAGGGACGCCGTGAGCCATCCGGTGCCGCGAAGCAACTGCTGAAGATTGCTGAGCGTCACCCCGAAGTGCTGCTTGAGGTTGCAGCATAAAAGCGCGCTCGTTCAATCTTTCAAATCAGCTACCACGATCGGAGAGGTGAAGGTTTTGTGGACCGGGCACTTGTGTGCGATCTCCGTTAGACGTGCGTGTTGCTCTTCGGAGAGTGGTCCGGTGAAGGTCACCGATCGCTCGATGCGGTGAATGTAGCCTTCCGCAGTCAGAGTGCATTCCTGGCAGTCTTTAGAGTGTATTCGTCCCTGCCGCAGACGCACCGTGACCTGCTCGAGTGGCCACTGCTTGCGTCGTGCATAGAGCGTCACCGTCATCGAGATGCAGGTGCCGAGTGCGGCGAGCAGCAAGGTATAAGGATCCGGACCTGCGTCTTCCCCGCCGGCACTCGCTGGTTCATCCGTGATAAATGAATGCCCCGCACCATAACTCACCTCATTCCGCAGGTTTGTTTGAGAAGTCACAACCACGTCGCTCATCGGCATACTCCGTTCTATCCACAGATTTCACAGATTATACAAGGCTGCTTGCGGTGAACTAGCGGCACGGCTACACTCGCCGGGTTCCACTCAAATAAACATTATTTTCATTCCAGTAGAGGCGTTGCATGAAGATTCACGAGTATCAGGGAAAAGAACTCCTAAGGAAGTACGGCGTGCCGGTTCCGCGCGGGATCGTGGCGCGCTCGCCTGAAGAGGCGTATCAGGCGGCGAAAGAGCTCGGCGGCGATATCGTCGTCGTGAAAGCGCAGATTCACGCCGGTGGACGCGGCAAAGGCGGCGGCGTGAAACTCGCCCGCAGTGCCGATGAGGCACGCGAAATCGCTCGACAAATGCTGGGCATGAAACTCGTCACCCATCAAACCGGTCCCGAAGGTCGGGAAGTGCGAGTGCTGCTGGTCGAAGAAGGCTTGCCGATCGACAAAGAATTCTATCTCGGCATCGTGCTCGACCGCGCCTCAGGCCGGCAGGTATTCATGGCTTCGTCAGCAGGTGGAATGGATATCGAAGAGGTGGCGGCGAAGACGCCCGAGAAGATCATGAAAGAGACGATCGATCCGGCCGTCGGCTTTCAACCATTTCAAGCCCGCAAGCTTGCCTTTGGTCTTGGTTTGCCGGGTGCGCTCGTGAGCCAGGCGGTGAAGTTCATGCAGTCGCTCTATCACGCGTATGAACAGATGGATGCCTCGCTCGCCGAGATCAATCCGTTTCTACTCACGAAAGACAATCGCCTGATCGCGCTTGACGCAAAGATCAACTTCGACGACAACGCCCTCTTCCGTCACAAGGATTTTCTCGACCTGCGCGACCTGAATGAAGAAGAGCCACTCGAGATCGAAGCGTCGAAGTTTGATCTCAACTACATCAAGCTCGACGGCAACATCGCGTGCATGGTCAACGGCGCCGGCCTCGCCATGGCGACGATGGACATCATCAAGCTTGCCGGTGGCGAGCCGGCGAACTTTCTCGATGTGGGCGGCGGCGCGTCGCAGGAAAGAGTTGAAGCGGCGTTTCGTATTTTGCTCGCTGATGAAAATGTGAAAGCTGTCTTGATCAACATCTTCGGCGGCATCGTACGTTGCGACATGGTCGCGCGCGGCGTGGTCGAAGCGGCGAACAACCTCGGTATCAAAGTGCCGGTAGTGGTCCGGCTCGAAGGCACGAACGTCGAAGAAGGTCAGCGAGTGATTCGCGAATCGGGTCTTAACTTTACCGTTGCTAACGGGATGAAAGACGCTGCCGAGAAAGTTGTTGGGTTGGCTGCTTAAACGCGGATTTAACGGATGAACAGAACGATTTTGTTGAAGTGGTTCGTTCGTGTTTGCCGTTTTGGACTGGCAGCGTTGTTTCTGTTCACGGCGATTGCGAAGCTCGCGATCGTCAAGACGTTCGTGAAGAGCATGGGTGAGCTGTTGAGCTCGTCCGGATTTGATTACGTGCGGTGGTCCTGGCCCGCGACGATCGCCGTTATCGTGGCTGAGATCGTCACCGCAGTACTGCTGATTGTTCCACGCACGGTGAGACTTGGAGCGTTATGTGCGGCGGTGTTGTTGATCGGCTTCGCCGGGTATGCGCTCTATTACGTTTACGGATTGCACGGTGAACCACTGGAATGTGGTTGCTTTGGCGGCATCATCGCGAGCCAGCTTGGAGTAAAGACCGCGCTGCGAAATCTGGCGCTGCTCGTACCCGCGATCGTTGTCTGGTTTGGCTATCGAAGCACTCGGAAGGAGTCATTGATTGGCGAGCATTGAATTTTGGGGTGGAGTCGGCACAGTCACCGGATCGAAATACCTGGTCCAAACTAACCGGGCGCGAGTTCTGGTTGACTGCGGCTTGTTTCAGGGGCTGAAGGAACTGCGCGAGCGCAACTGGCAGGAACCGCCGTTTGCGCCGGGATCGCTCAACGCGGTCCTCATTACACACGCGCACATCGACCACACTGGTTACCTGCCGCGTCTGGTCAAACAGGGTTTTCGTGGCCCCGTTTACTGCTCGCGCGGTACTGCCGATCTGTTGAAGATACTGCTGCCTGATTCAGGACGTTTACAGGAAGAAGATGCCGACTATCGCAATCGTCATAACCTGACGAAACACACTCCGGCGCTTCCGCTTTACACCGAGAAGGATGCATTTGCTGCTTTGGAATTGCTGGAGCCGGTGGCAAACACCGGCGAGGCGATCGAAGTTGCTCCCGGCATTCGTGCGAGTTTCAGGATCGCGGGGCACATTCTCGGATCGAGCCTCGTCCTGTTGGAAGTGGACCATGCTTTAGCTGATGGTCAAGGACGGCGCATCCTATTTTCCGGCGACCTGGGCCACTACGACCAACCAATCATTCGCGATCCGGAGCCGCCGCCCGCCTGCGATTATCTGTTGGTTGAATCGACGTACGGCGATCGCCTGCACGATCCGGAAGATCCCAAAATCGCGCTCGCACGAATCATTAACGACGCCGCAAAGCGCGACGCTCCAGTATTGATTCCGGCGTTCGCGGTGGGACGCACACAGGAAATCGTTTACCTGATTCGCGAGTTGGAAGACGAGAAAACGATTCCGATTTTGCCGGTGACTGTCGATTCGCCGATGGCTGCGGCGGCGACGTCCGTATATGCCAATCGCAAAGAGGAGCACGACGAGGAGTACACGACGATCCTCACGCAACACCGGCATCCGCTGCGCACTCATTCGATGGCGACAGCCTCATCGCGACAGGAATCGAAACGGCTCAACGATGCGAAAGGCGCACGCATCATCATCAGCGCATCAGGCATGATGACCGGCGGGCGCGTCTTGCATCACGCCATGCGTCTCGTACCGGATCCGGAAACGACCATCGTCTTCGTTGGTTATCAGGCGGCAGGTACGACTGGCCGTCGCATTCTCGACGGCGAGCCGGAAGTAAAGATCATGGGCCAACGAGTGCCGGTGCGTTGTCGCATCGCGAAGATTGGCGGTTTCTCGGCGCATGCTGATTATCAGGAAGTGCTGCACTGGCTGGACGGAATCGAGAGCGGTGTGCCACGCCAGGTTTTCCTGACGCACGGCGAACCCGAAGCTGCAAACGCAATGGCGGGTCATATCAAAGAGAAGTTTGGCTGGAATGTGCACGTTCCGCAGTACGGAGAAAAGATTGAGCTGGTGTAAACTTTGTGTTTTTTATCCACAGATTTCACAGATTAACAGAGGAGCATTTGATCATTGAGTGTTTTAGTCGATAAATCTACACGCCTGGTGGTGCAGGGCATCACCGGAAAAGAAGGAACGTTTCATACGAAGCAGATGGTTGAGTATGGAACAAATGTCGTCGGCGGTGTGACTCCCGGCAAGGGTGGAACCACGCATGAGGGAATTCCGGTTTTCAATACCGTTGCCGATGCGGTGAAAGAAGCAGGGGCTAATGCGTCCGTGATCTACGTGCCACCGTCATTCGCTGCCGATGCAGTGATGGAAGCGGCTGACGCGGGAATCCCGGTGGTGGTTTGTATTACGGAAGGTATTCCCACGCTCGACATGGTTCGAGTGAAAGAGTACTTGAAAGACAAGTCCACGCGCCTGATTGGACCAAACTGTCCGGGCATCATTTCTCCGGGCAAGTGCAAAATCGGAATCATGCCGGGACACATCCATCGCGAGGGAAACATCGGCGTCGTCTCGCGTTCGGGCACGTTGACTTACGAAGCTGTGGGACAGTTAACCGCGCTCGGTCTGGGCCAATCATCAGCCATCGGCATCGGTGGCGATCCGATCGTGGGTACGACGCACGTCGATGCTTTGCGACTCTTCCAGGCTGATGATGAGACAACCGGCATCGTGATGATTGGTGAGATTGGCGGCTCTGCGGAAGAAGAAGCAGCGGCGTTTGCAAAAGCGAATGTGACCAAGCCGATCGTAGCGTTCATCGCAGGTCAGACAGCGCCGCCGGGCCGACGCATGGGCCATGCAGGAGCGATCATCGCGGGCGGCAAAGGCACCGCGGCAGAGAAGATGAAAGCACTTGCTGAAGCGGGAATTCACGTTGTTAAGTCGCCGGCCGACATCGGTAAGGCGATGAAGGAAGCACTTTAAAATCACAAGGACACGATAACCAGAGCATGTCTAATCAAACTTTCGGAATAATCAAACCCGACGCCGTGCGCGCCGGTCACACCGGATCGATCATTCAGAGAATTCTCGACAGCGGTTTTAAGATTCGTGGACTCAAACTGATCCACATGAGCACGCAACAGGCAGAAGGTTTTTACGCCGTACATCGCGAGCGTCCGTTCTTCGCTGGTCTGACAGAATTTATGTCGAGCGCGCCGTGTGTTGTAATGGCGCTGGAAAAAGAGAGTGCCGTGAAGTCGTGGCGCGATTTGATGGGCGCCACTGATCCGGCTAAGGCTGATGACGGTACGTTGCGCAAAGAGTTTGGCGGATCGGTTGGTGAGAACGCCGTTCACGGATCTGACTCCGACGAAAACGCTGCCATCGAGATTTCCTACTTCTTCAGTCGTTTGGAACTTGTTTGATCCGGAATGAAGTATTGTCCGCAGTGTCATAGACAGTTCAACGAAGCATGGCTGAGCTATTGCTCCGACGACGGAACGGCGCTCATCCAGGAGTTGACGCCGGCGGCCGATCCCAATTGGGAGCCGCGTATTCGCGAGCAAAAGGTCCAAACTCCGGACGAGCAAGCGACGCTATGGCTGCCGCGCGAACCGCCCGTCGCCGGTGGTTGGATCGCGCCTGACGAGCGACCACCGATGAACCCGGGTGTGTGGCAACCGCCTGCTCCGCCGGCGATGTATCCGCGCCGAGCCGCTCCCAGTCAGGGAATAGCACTCGCGTCGATGATCACAGGAATCGCGGGTGTTTTACTGGCCAGTTGTTTCGGGCCGGTCCCCGGAATTGCCGCCCTCGTGCTGGGTCTGGTGGCGCTCTCGCAGATCAAGAAATCGCCTGAGAAATACGGTGGCAAAGGAATGGCGATCGCGGGAATCGTCATCGGATCACTCACCATCGCCTTTTACATCCTTTTGATCATCGGGTGGATTTTGGCTCTGGCCTTTAGTTGATTTTGCGGCCGTGGTTTAGAATTCATTCGCAATGAAGCGCTGTTCCACCTGTAATCGGACGTATACCGATCCTAATCTGAGTTTTTGTATCGACGACGGCACTCCCTTGACACCCGTCAATACCGAGGACGACGACACAACCGTCGTCAGGCCCCGCGATACTGAAGAAAACGATTGGAATTCGGTTGCATATCAGCCGCCGCGCCCGTACGTCCCGCCCGGAAGTGCGGAGGTCAAGCGGCGTCGTGCGTGGCCGTGGGTGGTGGGTATTGGCGGCGCGTTCGTGCTGGGAATTCTGGCGCTTGCAGTAGCCGGTGTTCTGCTCATTCCGAAAATGATGCGTGAGCAAGCCGCCCGGAATGCGAATCGTCAGGTTGAGAATGCGAATTCGAATGCGAACGTGAATGTCCACCCGGAGACGAACTCAAATTCCAACACGAATCAACCAGTTGAAACTTCGCCGCCGACGGATCACGATCAGGTCTTAAGCCAGTTAACAAACCTCGAACAAGAATGGACCGTTGCAAATCTCAATGCCGACAAGAAACAGCTCGAACGAATTCTTGCGGATGACTTTGCCGGCCAGGGTGACCAGGATCAGCTTGAAAGCAAAACCGATTACATTCGAAACATTGAACGTAATCAGGACGTGCAGAAGTGGGAATTCACAGACTTGAAACTTACGCTTGTTGGCGATCGTGCGACGTTGAACGGAATCATCACTTACTTCCTTGACGACCGCACCGTATCTTTCGATTTCACTGACAAGTTTGTATGGCGCGATGGCAGGTGGCAGGCGACGGGTGCGGAAATAAAGCGACGAGGAACTCCAGAGGTCGATCTCTGATCGAAAGTGCTCTGGAGGAGCACGATGTTTATAGCTTGAGTTTAGTTCTAATTTGCGCTCCAGCGGAGCGCGATGAACATGTCGCTCCTATGGAGCGAAAAGACTCGGGCTTTCGTAGCTATAAACATTTTGCTCCTAGCGGAGCAAAGAAAAGCATAGCGTAAACGCGAAGCAGACAAAGCAGTACATAGACAAAAAGCAAAGTATAAAACATGTCAATCATCAGCGAAGTAATCCAAGGGACGAAAGCAATTATCCAGGGAATGGGTGTGACGTTGTCTTACATTCCCAAACGTAAGTGGACGGTCCAATATCCCGATGAGCCCGTCACGGTGCAACCACGTTATCGCGGGCAACACCTGCTGCATGTTGACGAACTCGGACGTGAGAAATGTGTGGCGTGTTATCTCTGCGCTGCGGCGTGTCCTTCGGAGTGTATCTACATCGTGGCCGCGGACGACCCGCGACCGGCCGAACAGCGCATCGGCGTCGATGAACGTTACGCCTCCGTTTACAACATCGATTACGGTCGCTGTATCTTCTGCGGTTACTGCGTCGAGGCCTGTCCAAAGGATGCCATCACTCACGGCTATAACTTTGAACTGTCGGTTTACAGCCGCGCAGATCTTCTCAAGACGAAGGACGATTTACTGATTACCAAACAACTCCAGTCGAAGAACTACCGCGTCGCACTGTCGCACGAAGACGTGGACTCGGAGTACAAGGAAGTCTAACCCACAGATTACGCAGATGCCTCTGCGCGAATATCACAAACGTTGGGAGTTGGATCTCAAATCGAGTCCCGAGCGACTGTGGCCTTTCATCGCTGACACCAACCGCTTCAATCGCGACACTGGCGTACCTCAAATCGAAGTAGACGCCTCTGACAAGCGACTCCGCAATGCGCGCCGCAAAGTACGACTCTCGATCTATGGATTGCCGGTTGAGTGGGAAGAACAACCTTTCGAATGGGTCAAGCCGGCTCGTTTTGGAGTTGAGCGTGTTTACAGCAAAGGTCCGCTGGCGCGACTGAAAATGCGCGCGCAGTTACAGCCAAATCCCGACGGCGGCACGCATTTGATTTACGAATTATGGTCGACGCCGCGCAACCTTCCCGGCGCGGTGGCGATCCCGATGCAGCTCAACCTCGTAGTCGCGCGCAGGTTTCGTGATTCGATTCGCAAGTACGACGACTCAGCGGTGCTGGGAGCTGCCTTCGATGCGGCTGAACCTAACACGTCACAGTCGTCCTTCGATCTGCAACGACTCACCGCGTTAAAACAAAAACTGAACGCGGATCTGGAAACGACCGAATCGCCGGAGCCGAAACTCGCCATCGCCGCTCGTCTGGCTGACTTTCTCGAGCACGGCGACGATTTCGCCGTGGCGCGTATTCGACCATACAAACTTGCCGACGATTGGGGCGAACCGCGGCGTCTGGTGCTGGAAGTTTGTCTGCGTGCGACGAGAGCCGGTTTGCTCGATTTTCAATGGGACTTACTTTGCCCGCTGTGTCGTGGTCCGCAGGAGAGCGGACTCTCGCTAAAAGACATCAAGACTGAAGTTCATTGTGATACGTGCATGATCGATTTCACCGCTAACTTCGATCGCTACGTAGAACTGACGTTTCGACCGAACCCGGCGGTGAGACGTTTGAACGTTTCGTCGTTTTGTATCGGCAGTCCACACTGGACGCCACACGTCGTTGCGCAGCAACTGTTGCCACCCGGCGAAAAGCGTGATCTGGTGTTGCCGCTCGAATCCGGCAACTATCGAATTCGCGCCCTCGAATTGCCCGGATCGCAGGACGTTACAGTTTCACCTGACGGTGAGACGTCGGCGCAAGTTACCCTTTCGCGAAACGGTTGGCCCGAGGACACTCTGCGAGTCAGCGAAGAGTTTACGCTCACACTAAAAAACGATACCGACGCCGAACAACTCTTCATCCTCGAACGATTGGAATGGAGCGATCAGGCGACCACGGCGGCTGAAGTCACTGCGCTACAAATGTTTCGAGATCTATTTGCGAGCGAGGCACTGCGACCCGGTGAACAGATCTCGGTGGGAACACTGACGGTGCTGTTTACCGATCTGCGTCATTCGACACAACTCTATCGAGAGATCGGAGACGCAACTGCCTTTGGTCGCGTGATGAGCCATTTCGACGTGGTGAGAAAAGCGATCGTCGAACACGATGGCGCAGTGGTGAAGACGATTGGCGACGCCGTGATGGCTGTGTTTCGATCGGCGGCCGACGGCCTGCTCGCAATGCTCGAAGTGCAGCGGCTGTTGGCCGAGCCCAGCGATGGCAGTCGACCTTTGCAACTGAAAGCAGGCTTGAACACTGGTCCCTGTATCGCTGTCACCCTTAACGATCGACTCGATTATTTTGGTTCGACCGTAAACATGGCGGCGCGTCTCGAGGGTCTCTCGTCGGGTTCAGACGTGATAATCTCAAGCTCGGTTTATGAAGATGCGAAAGTGCAGGAGCTGATCGAGTTGGATAGTTTCTCAGCCGAGCCGTTTGATATGTTGCTAAAGGGTTTTGAAGACGAACGTTTTGAGCTATGGAGGGTTCGTAGGCACTGATGCCCGCTCTCCTGGCCGCACAGGAAGTCTCAAAGATTTATCAGATGGGCAGTAACAATGTTACCGCCCTCGACAACGTCTCGCTCGAGATCAACGAGGGCGAGTTTGTTGCCATTCAAGGCACTTCCGGCTCCGGCAAATCAACTTTACTAAACATGCTCGGCGGTCTCGATCACCCGACGAAGGGTGAAGTGTTTTTTGCGTCGCGACCGTTGGGACCGTTTACGAAAAAAGAGATGGCTCGTTACCGGCGCTTCTCGGTCGGAATGATTTTTCAGAACTTCAATCTGATTCCGACGATGACGGCGCGTGAGAATGTTTCGCTCGCACTCGCATTTGGAGGATTGCGTGGCAACCAACGACGCGCGCGTTCGCGTGAATTGCTGACGCGTGTGGGTCTTGGCGATCGAATGGAGCACAAGCCCTCGGAACTCTCGGGCGGCGAGCAACAGCGTGTCGCGATCGCTCGTGCGCTCGCAAATAATCCGAAGGTGTTGCTGGCTGATGAGCCCACCGGAAATCTCGACTCGATCCGCGCGCACGAGTTGTTGGGGTTGTTACGAGAGATGGTCAGTCAGGATTCACTGACGATTCTGATGGTGACGCACGACCAGGAACTGGCAAACAGCTTTGCCGATCGGATCGTGTTCATGAAGGATGGAAGAGTTGTTAACGCGGATTTACACGGATAAACGCAGATCTTGGAGGAGACAATGTCAGAGCCCGTATCTCAAATGACGCTCGAGGCGCTGCGTTCGGTGCCGTTGTTTGCCTCTCTCGATGACGAAGCGGCAACTGAATTGCGCAGGCTGCTGTCTGACAAAAAAGTGCCGCAGAACACGCGTCTCTTCAAACAGGGTGATAAGGGCGACGCGATGTACCTGATCGAAAGCGGGCGCGTGCGGATCAGTATCCGCGACGACGACGATCAGGAGCTGACGCTCGCGGAACTTGCACAAGGCGATTTCTTCGGCGAGATGTCGATTATTGACGGCCGTCAGAGATCTGCTGACGCCAAAGTGATCGAAGACGCGCAGTTCGCGATTCTTTCTCGCGATGCGTTTCTTTCGTTTGTGAGAACTAATCCCGACGTCGCTCTCGAGATGTTGAGCGCGCTGACGGACAGATTGCGACGCACCGACGAACTGCTGCGGTCGCGTGTTTCGCGTAACGCGAACGAAGAAGAAAAAGCGCGTTTGACGCTCTCCGATCGCGCCGCGGATCTGATCGCCGAGTTTGGCGGTAGCTGGAAGTTTATCGGTGTCTCGATCGCGTTGATAATTTTCTGGATCATCTTCAACTCAGTGATCTTGATTCGCGGTTTCGATCCGGCGCCGTATCAAATGCTAAACCTGGTGCTGGCGGTGATCGCGGGCATGCAGGCGCCGATCATCATGATGTCGCAGAACCGCCAGGGCGAGAAGGATCGCCTGCGCGCCGATCTCGATTACCAGGTAAATTTGAAAAACGAACTCTCGTTGGCCGAAGTGTTACGTCGTTTGGATGTGCTGGAGAGTGAGCGTTTGCCAAAACTGATTGACGATCTGAGAGCACAAGCCAAATGATCAAAGCTATCTTGTTTGACTTCAACGGCGTCATCATCGACGACGAAACCATCCAGATGAAGGCCTATGAACAGGTCCTGAAGGGCCATGGGATCGCCCTGACGGAGGAGTTGTATTTCGGAGCGCTCGGCATGGACGACCGGACATTTGTCCGCTCGATGTTTGCGCACGCGAAGAAGCCTTTAACTGATTCCATGTTGGCAGCGGTGCAGGACGCCAAGACCGATCTGCATCGGGAAATGATTGAGGATCTGCCGTTGTTTCCCGGCGTGGTGACGTTTCTCAAAGCGGCCGCGCGAGAGTTTGAGTTGGGATTGGTCAGCATGGCGAACAAGGTTGAAGTGGGCTACGTATTTCAGCGTGCACATCTGACGCCGCTCTTTTCAGTGATCGTGACGGCTGAGGATGCGTCTGCTTGCAAGCCCGCGCCGGATTGTTATCTCGCCGGGCTGACTAAGTTGAATGAGAAGCGTCAGCACGAGCGGAAGCTTCCGCTACTCGCTTCGGAATGTTTGTCGATTGAAGATTCACCACCGGGCGTTCAGTCGGCGCGTGCCGCAGGAATGCGCACGTTGGGTGTGACGAACACCGTGCCCGCTGAAGCGTTGCGTGAAGCTGGTGCTGATGTGGTGACGGCGAGTTTGGCTGATTGGAACGTTGATGCGGTCAAGAGACTCTTTTAGGCAGATATTTTTAGGATGAGCTTTCTCGACATTCTTCATCTCGCGCTGCGTAATTTGCGACAGGCAAAGCTGCGCGCGATCCTGACGACGATGGGCGTCATCGTCGGTGTTGCAGTGATCGTGACGATGATGTCGTTCGGCCTCGGACTGCAGGGCAACATGCTGGCGCGCTTCAAAGCGCTCGATCTTTTCAATGAGATACAAGTCTTTGGTCGCGGTCTCAGTAATCTTGCCGGTCTGGATAATCGTTCACGCAGAGAAGAAGGTGAGCGCGGTAACGGTCGCCGTCGCACAGACAAAACGCCCACCCGTATTCTCGACGACGCCGGCATAAAGGAAATCA
The DNA here is from genome assembly GCA_035694465.1 of Pyrinomonadaceae bacterium. Lineage (GTDB taxonomy): Bacteria > Acidobacteriota > Blastocatellia > Pyrinomonadales > Pyrinomonadaceae > PSRF01. Next base: position 44,476 of record DASSFI010000066.1, read on the forward strand.
GCGAGATCAAAGGCGTCGCGTACGTCGAGCCGAGTGTGAATTTCGGCGCCTACGTGCGAGCGAACGGCAAGTTACTCACCCAAACGGTCGGTGGCGCAAACATTCCCAACGCCTCAACGCGTTTCCAAAACTTCGCCGCCGGAAAAATGATTGAGTCGCCTGCGGCTGAGGAAGCTGTAGTTTCCGAACGGTTCATCAAGGATTTTGGTTACGCAAAACCTGCTGATGCCATTGGCCAAACACTCGAATTACTCGCGCCGCCTTCAGACAACAAAACGAAGGAAGCACCGAAAGAGGAAGAGACGCCAAACTTCTTCGGCATTCCCTTAGACGATCCCGGACTCGACGAATCAAGTTCCGATCTCGAAGTCAAAACATTCCGCATTGCCGGCGTGCTCAGCACGGAGATCAAAGAAGGCGCCGGTCAGGGTGGTTTGCGTGGCATGATGCCTGGCGCCGGAATTTACCTTCCTTTGCAGATGGCCCATCAATGGACCATCCGACATCGCGGGCCGATGAGTCAGGTTGAGCTCGCACTCGCGCGGGCCAGCGGCAATCTTGCTGAAGGTCAGACGGAAGGTTACGACCGGGCAGTGGTGCGGGTTGAAGATCCGGTGCAATTGACTGAGGTGCGGCAAAAGATTACCGACCTGGGATTTTCGAGTTTTTCGATCGTGGATGAGATCGACCAGATCCGGACCGTGTTTCTCATCATCGACTCGGTGCTTGGATTACTGGGCGGGATCTCTTTACTGGTGGCGTCGTTTGGAATTGCCAACACGATGATCATGTCGATCCTCGAACGCACGCGCGAAATTGGAATCATGAAAGCGATCGGCGCCGAGGATCGCGAGATCAAATTGATCTTCTTCGTGGAAGCGGCGGTGATCGGTGTGGTTGGGGGAATTGTGGGGGTGGTGGTTGCGTGGGGAATCGACGGACTCGCGAACCGGTTAGCTTATCGATTCATTCTCAAGCCGCAGGGGGCGTCGTTCATAGATTTCTTCTCGATGCCGCTGTATCTGTCGGTGGGTGCGATCCTGTTTGCGCTCGTCGTCTCCATCCTTGCCGCGCTTTATCCAGCCTCACGCGCCGCGAGAATCGATCCTGTCCGAGCGCTTCGCCACGACTGAACCACAGATTACACAGATTAACCAGCCAGTGGTTTCCCGCAACGATTACAGAATCGCGCTGATGGATCTTTTTGTGGCGCGCCACACGATGAACAGCTCGCCGTGACTTTAAGATTTGCGCCGCACGCCGAACAGAAATCCGAACCGACGCTGTTCGCTGCTCCGCACGTGCCGCAACGACCCGGCAATGGCGGCACGTAGCCGCCCGCTTTGCGCGCGATGTGATCTTCGATTATCTTCCAAGCGTCTTCTGTAAGTTTGTATTGCCAGTAAGCGCCGAGTGCCGCCAACGCGAGTAGAGGCGGAAAAGCGATGACGCCGACAGCAGCGACGGCGGCTTTGTCGAACCACTTCTGCATTCCCATCTCTACGCGTGTGCCCGCAGTCTCTGGCGTGATCTTGATTGTGAGCGCTGAGGAGAGGCCCGTCAGATCTCGCAACGTGCTGGATTTGCGTGCCTGAAAAATGCTGGTTGTCGATACCTGAAACGCCTGCACTTCATACTCGCTATCAAAAAGATTTCGCAGTTCGCCGCTGAGCTGAGGAACGTCGATTTCTACATTCGGATAGTATCTACTGTCCATCTACTGGCTTCCTTTCGGTTCAAACTCGCGTTCATTGTACGGCAATCGAAGACCGGGAGTTCATCGCAAAATATGTCAACTATACTAATTCGAGTCTTACTTGTCTTTTTACTCGCCGGCGTGGTTGTGCTCAATGCTTCCTCGCCGGTCGTCTTCTCGCAAAACTCAACCGCAATTGACGGCTTTAATCAGAATCGCGTCGCCGCGCAGCGACGTTGGGAAGAACAGTTTCGCGCTGTGCCAAACCCAAAATCGGCACGCGAGCACTTGCGCCGTCTCACTCTCGAGCCGCACATCGCCGGCTCGAAGGAAGATTACGACACTGCGGTTTACGTGCGTGATCAACTGCGTAGTTATGGACTCGCTGCCGAGCTCAAGGAATATGAAGTTTGGCTTAACTATCCGAACGCCCCAACTTTGCTCGAGCTCATCACCACCAAACGCCAGCGACTGGAAACTCGCGAAGCCGTCGTGGCCGGCGATCCGACTTCGTCAAATCCCAAAATCACGCCACTCTTCAACGGCTACAGCGCCAGCGGTGACGTGACTGCTCCCGTCGTCTATGCAAACTACGGCTTGCCGGGCGACTACGAAGAACTGAAGAAAGCCGGAGTCGACGTCAAAGGCAAAATTGTCGTCGTGCGATATGGCAACTCGTTTCGTGGTGTGAAAGCGAAGGTTGCGGAAGATAACGGCGCCGTTGGTTGCATCATCTACTCCGATCCGGAAGACGATGGTTACATGCAGGGTGACGTGTATCCGAAAGGACCATGGCGTCCGGTGGCGTCGGGACAACGCGGCTCCGTGCAGTACTTGTTTGATTATCCCGGCGATCCTTTAACGCCCGGCAAGCCGGCGATTCCCGGAACGCAACGGTTGAAGCCAGAAGAGGCGACCGATCTCACGCGTTTACCCGTGCAGCCGATCGCATACGACGTCGCGAAAACGATCCTCTCGCAGCTCAAAGGACCGGTGCGTCCACGCGGATTCCAGGGTGGCTTGCCGTTCGCTTATCACGTCGGCGGCACGAACGACGTGAAGCTGCGACTGAAGACGGACATGGATTACAAGCAGCGCAAGATCTGGGACGTGGTCGTACGCATCGATGGAAATGAAGAAAAGGATCGTTGGGTAATCCTCGGCAACCATCGTGATGCGTGGGTGTTCGGCGCCGTCGATCCAAACAGCGGATCTTCGGCGATGTTGGAAGTGGGACACGGTTTTGGTGAGTTGCTGAAGCAGGGTTGGAAGCCGCGACGAACGATCATTTTATGCAGTTGGGACGCGGAAGAGTATGGACTCATCGGTTCGACTGAGTGGGCCGAAGAATACGCCGACGAACTCCGGGACAAAGCGGTCGCCTATCTGAATCTCGATGCGGCGGTTTCCGGTCCACACTTCGGTGCTTCGTCTGTGCCGTCGTTGTGGAAACTGATCCGCGCAGTCACGCGTGACATCAAGGATCCGAAGACGGGCAAGACGGTTTATCAAGAGTGGCAGGATCGTGCGCGTGAGAATCGTCCCGAAGGTGAGCAACATCCACCCGAAGCGCGGATCGGAGCCCTCGGTTCGGGATCTGACTACACACCGTTCTTACAGCACCTCGGTGTTCCATCAACTGACATGGGCTTCAACGGCGATTACGGCGTTTACCATTCGGCGTACGACTCTTTTTACTGGATGGACCACTTCGGCGATCCCGGTTTTACTTATCACGTCGCCGCCGCGCAACTCTGGGGCACGCTCGCGATGCGTCTGGCGGACGCCGATGGGCTTTCGTTTGATTACACCGACTACGCGACGCAGATTCGTGATTTCTTTACCGAAGCGATGCGTCTGGCGCGTATTCGCAATCTCGCTGGTTCGCTCGATGACAAAGCGATGACGTCTGCGATTGACGACTTCGCGAAAGAGGCGGAACGAGTTGAGAAGAATCGACAGGAAGCGGTGCGGCGTTCGGATCGAGAGGAACTCGCGAAGATTAACAACGCTTTGCTCCAGGCAGAGCGGCAGTTTATTGATGCGCGCGGACTGCGCGGTCGCGCGTGGTACAAGCATCAGATCTACGCACCGGGTTTTTATACGGGATATGCGGCGCAGCCGTTAACTGATTTTCGGCAGGCGTTGGATGATAAGAATGCGGCGAATGCAAAGGAATCGCTGATGAGGATCGTTGAGGCAATCAAGCGAGCAACGAAAACATTAAAAGCCGCGGATTGACGCGGATTAACGCTGATCTGCGTTTATCCGCGTAAATCCGCGGCTAGTTATTCTTTTTGGCTTTTTTGTCGACGACTTCGGGTGGGAGTTTATTCGCGGCTTCGAGGATTGATTGGGCGTCCTCGTTCAGCAGTTCGAAGCTTGCGATTTCGGCGTCGCTCTTTGCTTCAGTGGCGAGCGGTTTTAGCTGGCCCATGATCGAGGTCGTTGCTGAAGCCAGTTTTCGCAGTGCTTTTGCCACAAGGGGATTTCGTTCGTCGCGAGTAACAACGTCGTCGATGTTAGTGATGGCTTCGTCGAGAATCTTCGCGATGTCTGCGACCAGCTCCGCCCGCGAACCCGTCGGCAGTTCTCCCCAACGCTCTGATTCCTTCTTCAATTGCTTTGCGTTTGTACTTGCGCTCGCCGAACCATTAATCACCATCAGGCGACGCTCGGCTGCTCTAACAAAAACGTCGATGCGCTTGTCGAGTATCTGAGCTTCCTTCACCAAATCAACTTCCTGCTGCGTGAGATGGTCTCTCTGCGGCGCGGCGTGCGCGATGAAAGTTGATCCGGCTAACAGGGAGATTACCAGAGTTAAGAGGATGCGGCTGATCATGGCTGATTACTAATCTTAGGGGTTGGAGTTGGAATCACTTTAGGCTTTTCGTTGTCGGTTTTCTGTTCCCGCACGACAGTGTGGCCGTAAAACGAATTCAGCGCTTCGGTGCGGCCGTCGCGGGCAAAATCCTCGACGTGTTTTATCCAAACCGCGAACTCGAGGGGCGTAATGCGGCGCATTGCTGTCAATCGTGGTCCATCGGCGCGCAGCGCCAGTTCGAGTCGTTTATAGAGGTCACGAGTCTTATTACTGTCGCGTTTGAAGGTGCTGAGAAATTGCAAAGCGTTTTCTATCAGGGCGTGATACATGCCGACTTCCACCGAAGCCGCTTCATAGTTTTCACGCGACGTATGTTGTTCGGCAGCGGTCAGATGGGCGTCGGCAAAAGTGATCGTGAGCTTGAGACGTTTTGATGAATCCTGAGTTTGGTCCAACTGCGCGCGCTCTTCTTTGACGATCATCTTGAACGGCGGCGGTGCAGTGAGTGGAGTTGGCTGTGGTTGCGCATCCTGAGCGTTGACTGCGTGGACGCAAGCAAGCACCAGCAAGAGTAACGATGCCGGCATTGCAAACCTGCGCTGTGTTTCGCGAGTCATACGGACCTCAGGGCTTTTTCTTGACGCCCTCTCCTAATTGAATTTGTCGTCTTAGCGTTGGCAGTCGCAGTTTGACCTTGTCGATCTCGAGCTGATTTGTTTTCCCGTCGGCGGCCGTCAGGAACTTCTCATACGATGCGAGTGCTTCCGGGTATTCTCCAAGATAATCATGTGCGGTGGCAATAAAGAAATGGGCCACTACGATTTCCGGTTTGGCTGCGAGTATCCATTCGTATTCGGGGACGGCTTCCTGGTATCGCTTCGATTCATACAACGCCGTCGCGAAGTTCGCATGCGCCACGTAATCGTCGGGAAGTGCTTTTACTACCTGGCCCAGAATGTATGCCGCCTGAGCAAAGCGACGTGCCTGGACCAGCGCAGCCCCGTAACCAAGCGCATACTCGGGAGCCTTTGGTTGCAGTTCGGATGCTTTGCGATAGAACTCGAGTGAGCGTGCCGGATCGTCGGTGCGATATGAAAGTCCGAGACGCCCAAACAGCATCGCGTTGTTCGGATTTTTTTCGAGCAGCTTCTCGAGCGCTTTGCGAGCGATGGCCGGATCGGCGCTGTTTGCTGCTTCAATCTCTTCCGGAGTTCCAACTACGCCGCCGACGCCGTTTCCACTGGGTGGCTGAACTTCAAGGCCGGCTGCCTTTGCCACTGCGAGTGCTTCTTCTGCCTTGCCGGCTTGCTGTAGTGCTTCAGCCAAACGAGAATTTACGGCTTTATCCTGTGGCTTCAACTTCGCCGCAGCTTTGAGATCAGTGATAGCGAGTTCCAGATTCTTCTCAGCTTTGAAAAGATCAGCGCGCTCGAGTAACGCCGCGACGTTTTCCGGTTCGTCTGCAAGCACGTGATCGAGTGCAGCTTTGGCGGCGACAGTGTTGCCGCTGGCCTTTTCCGCCAGCGCGAGGCCAATCCAGGCGGACGCTGGAGCCTCGGGGTTCGCGGTGGCGCGTTTTGCCAGGTCAAGTGCTTCTTTGGAATCGCCTGCGCGCAGTCGCAATTCGGAAAGCGCTCGTAAGGCTACCGAATCTTTACTGTCGATATTCAACGCCATTCGGAAAGACTGTTCTGCGTCTTTGTCACGAGACTGCCGCATCAGGACGACGCCGAGAGCTGAATACGGAAGCGACCAGTTTTTCTTGTAAGAGACCGCAAGACGGAATGCTGCTTCCGCTTCCGGGAGACGTCCGAGCGATGCGAGTGCGTTGCCGCGTTGGAACTCGGCTTCCGGAAACTCCGGCCGCACTTTGATCGCCTGCTCGTAAAATCCGATTGCTTTCTCCAGTTCGCCGCGTGCGTGTGCGCTTTGTCCGCGTTCGAACAGTCGCACCGGATCTGCCGCATCGTCACCAAACGCTTCTACGGTTTGTGCGTGCGCAGCCGAACACACCGCGAGCGAGGCAAAGCACGCAGCGATCAGCAACGGTCTCTTCCAGAATGAGGCGCTCAAATCAGACATTTGAAAACGATCCGGGGAGGTTTTGATGTTAGCACATTCCCGGTGGAATTCTTGCCACTGATGCCGCGGATCTGTGGGTGAGATGCTGGTTGCGTAGCAATTGATGCATAAGCTAACATGCGGTCCTCCAATGAATACAATCGCCAAGGAAGAAAGACTGCGCGAGATCTTTCGTGAACTGGAGTCGGTAATCGTCGCTTACTCAGGGGGCGTCGACAGCAGTTATGTTGCTTACGTTGCGAACGAAGAACTCGGTTCGCGTGCAGTCTGTATTACGGGCCAGTCGGCCAGTTTGCCCGTATATCAACGCACCGAGATCGATCGAGTAGTTGAAAAGTTTGGTTTTCAACACGAATTGATCGATACCGAAGAGCTCGAGAATCCGGCTTATCGCGCCAACGATGGAAACCGGTGTTTCTTTTGTAAGGACGAGTTGTACGGCAAACTGGAGGCAGTGGCGCGAATGCGCGGCATCAATTGCATCGTTGACGGTTCTACGGTTGATGACCTCGGCGACTTCCGGCCCGGAAGACAGGCAGCCGCACAGCACGCGGTACGGAGTCCACTGATTGAGGTTGGTCTAACCAAGACCGAGGTGCGCGAGTTGAGCCAAAAGGCAACGTTGCCGACGTGGGACAAGCCTGCGAGTCCTTGCTTGTCGTCGCGGATTGCGTACGGAACGACGGTCACGATCGAACGGCTGAGTAAAGTCGATCGTGGTGAAGAGATCTTGAGAGAGTTTGGTTTTCGAGAGTTCAGAGTGCGTCATCACGATCAACTGGTCCGGCTGGAGATCGCCCAGTCGGAGATGGACCGCGTGTTGCAGAAGGAGTTGATCGACGAGCTGGCGAAGCGATTTCGTGAGCTTGGATTTAAGTATGTGACCCTCGATCTCGATGGTTTTAGAAGTGGCTCGATGAATGAAATTTTGAAATAGTTTCATCCACAGATTACGCAGAAGAAAACTCAATCTGGGTAATCTGTGGATAAGTTTGGAGATGCTCTTATGGCAAGCATGTACAGCACGACCTATGTTGACGATATCAGAGAGATAAAAGAAGAGAATCCGTTTGAGTCGATGATGTCGCGATTCGATCGCGCGGCACAATTGCTGAATCTCGATCCGGACCTCTACGCCGTTTTGAGAGTTCCCAACCGGGAGTTGAAAGTCTACATCCCCACCAGGATGGATTCAGGACGCATTCAGGTATTTGAAGGATATCGGGTGCAACACAACTTCGCGCGTGGACCAGCAAAGGGCGGTATTCGTTACGCGCCTGACGTTAGTCTCGACGAAGTCAGGGCCCTCGCTGCCTGGATGACCTGGAAATGCGCCGTGGTTAACGTGCCCTTCGGCGGCGCAAAGGGAGGCATCATTTGCGATCCGCAACAGATGTCGATGGGCGAACTCGAACGAATGACCAGACGCTACGCGGCTGAGTTGCTCGACTTCATTGGACCAGAGAAGGACGTGCCGGCTCCGGACATGAACACCAACGAGCAGACCATGGCCTGGATCATGGATACCTACTCGATGCATGCGCGTCATACCGTCACCGCCGTCGTTACCGGTAAGCCGATCGACCTCGGTGGCTCGTCGGGCCGTCGTGAAGCGACCGGGCGCGGCATACTAATTGTAGTCAACGAAGCCATCAAGCGGTTCAAGATGACTCCGTCCGAGACCCGTGTAGTGGTGCAAGGCTCAGGAAACGTTGGCGGAATCGGTGCGGAGCTGCTCCATAAGACCGGCTACAAGGTTGTAGCGATATCGGACATACATGGAGGGATTTACAACTCTAACGGCATCGACATTCCGAGAGCCCTCGAGTACTTGAAGAACACGCGGTCGTTCGAAGGCTACGAGGGAGTTGAGTTTGTTAACAACCAGGAATTGCTTGAGCTCGAGTGTGATGTGCTGGTTCCGGCAGCGACAGAGAATCAGATTTCATCCCATAATGCAGACCGGCTTAAGTGCAAAGTACTGGCGGAAGGCGCAAATGGGCCAACAACGGCGGCTGCTGACGAGATCCTGCACCAGAAGGGAATCTTTGTGGTTCCTGACATTCTGGCGAACGCGGGAGGCGTGACGGTTTCATATTTTGAGTGGGTCCAGGACCGGATGGGCTACTTCTGGCCCGAGGATGTGGTCAACGAGAGACTGCAGCAAAAGATGGTGGCGAGCTTCAATGATCTGTGTCGTTATGCCGACGCCCACAACGTCGATACAAGGACCGCGGCGTACATGTTAGCCATAGACCGTGTGGCCTATGACACGCGCATGAGAGGTATCTATGCGTGACCGAAAAAACATAATCTAACCGCCGCTAAGTCATGAAAAAGGCTTGATTTCCGATTTAAGGTAGAGTATGGTCTGGCAGGATTTACGGCTCGGACCAGCGTTAAGATTTCTCAATAATTACGACATGGTTTAAGGGACGAAATCGTTGACAAGAGGATGTTCATTTCCTATAAGAAATGAACTCGATTCAGGAGCCACTCGGGAATAGAAATTGGCGGTATTAGAGCATCTCAGAAAGGCCGAAGTGCTCTGTTTACGCCGCGGTCCGAGTGACGCCGCTGGGCCCTGGTGGTCCAAGCGGTTCAAATGAATTGATAACTGAAGTGGGGCCTCCGCGGGAGAAGGGTCTTGGTTCTTGTTCCGTTTTGGCGGCACTATTTACGAATTCTTATTACTCATTTCGCAGGAGGAATGCGATGAGACTCGCACATAGGGCGCTTATAGCTGCGCTCGTTTCGTTGGTGCTGTGTGCCGCAGTATCAGCACAGACTTTGCGGTCGCCAAATGATCCGCGTAATCAGTCTCCGTCAGTAGGCACTGGTGGCCCCGAGGGTGGTCCAACCGGTCTTTTCACTATTTACGATGGTTCAACGCTGCGTCGCGGGGAGTTCACGTTCAGTATTGCGTACAGCAACTACGATCGTGATCCGGGCAACGTTGACATCACCGATGTACCGTTGAGCTTCAACGTCGGTTTGAACGATCACGTTGAACTCTTCTTCAAGACAAACGGCTGGCGCGGGATCAAGGTTAACAATCCGCAAAATCTTTCCAGCTTCTATCTTCCAAACTCCCAACTGTTCTGTGGCACGACGCTGTGCAGTCCGCCAGCTATCGTGTTGGCGCCGTCTGGACCAAACGTCGGCACGCTCGCGAACACGGCCGTATTTCGTCCGTTGAACAATCAGCCATTCGTTCAGTACCCGTTCATCGGCGGTTCCGCGGGAACGTTTGGTTTGACCGCTGGACAGATTGGTCAGCAGTTTGGGTTCCCGGGTTTCAACGCCTTGCTTGGACCAGCAGTGGTCCAGCCGAACAGCGGCACCTTTGGCACGGCTGACAACTTCCCGGGTATCGGTTCGCCGGTGGGCGGTATTCTGCCGGGTGTAGTGCTCGCGACAACAGTGTTGCCCGCGACCGCGCTGACCCTGCCGATCACCATCCCGCTTACGTTCACGGTTGCTCCGACTTACTTGCCGGATGCTCCATTCGTGAATCGTCTGTACGGCGAGAGCAACTTCAATAACATGGTGTTTGGCGCCAAGATTCGGTTCACTGGACCGAACAATCCGCTGGGCGTCGCCGTGATTCCGATGTATCGCTGGTGGCTGGACAAGGGTGACGATGCTTCTGGTTTCAACCAGATGCAGCGTGGCGCCGGTCCGGGTGGCGATATCGGTGACTTCGGTGTCGTGGCTGTGGTTGATGGTCGTCTCGGCAAGCACGTAAACGTGTCCGCCAACGGCGGCTACTGGTTGAACAGCAATCCGAAGGGCGCCGGTGGCGACTTCGTGTTGTTGGATCGTCCGGATGAACTGCTTGCTGGTGTCGGACTCGACTTCCCGCTCAACGAGCACTTCCAGCCGATCGCCGAAGTTCGATCGACCACCTACGTTGGTGGCCGCACGCCAAATGCATTTGAAAACAATCCGGTTGATGTGCTTGGTGGTATCAAGATTTATCCGCGTCGCTGGTTCGGTATTGGTCTCGCCTATCGCAGACACCTGAACCAACAGGACATGGATCACTTCAACCCGTCTGACGGTTTCAACATCCCGATTTCGCAGATTACGAACGTAAACGTGATTGGAAGAGGTCTCGTGGTTGTTCCGGGAACTTCCAGACCGGTTACTTCGCAGGGTTTCCCGATTGGCTTCCAGTGGTCCGAAGAGCCCAACGGCTTTATCGCACAGTTCTGGGTTGGCCGTCGCAACGCGCGACAGCCTCCGCCGCCACCGAACGTACCGCCGGTGGTTGACTCGGTAACTCCATCCATCAGTGCATTGCGCCGAGCGTGTCCTCCGGGACAAGGCAGTTCATCTAATTGCCCGACACCAAACGAGGTAACGCTGGTTGCGGCTGCACATGACGATAATAACGATCAATTGCTCTACACCTGGTCGGTAACCGGTGGAAAACTGAGCGGCGAAGGCCGCCAGGTAAACTGGGATCTGACGGGTGTGGCGAACGGTACCTACACGGCAACGGTTGAAGTAAATGACGGTAATCAGCACACTGCCAGCGGTAATACAACGGTAACAGTGGCTGAGTGTCCCGACTGCGTGAAGCCGCCACCGCCGTGTCCGACTGTTTCAGTTAGCTGCCCGAGTGAAGTTGAACCGGGTCAGTCGATTACCTACACCGCCAGTGTTAGCGGTGGTGACTCAAGCTCGTCTTACACCTACAACTGGTCAGTGTCCGCCGGAACAATCTCCAGCGGTCAGGGAACGTCGACGATTACCGTCGATACGAATGGTCTCGCAGGTCAGAGCGTAACCGCTACCGTCAGCATTGGCGGCGCGGATCCGAGCTGTACCGGCACGACTAATTCCTGCACCACAGGTGTGAAACCGCCACCGCCGGTAGCGCAGAAGTTTGACGAGTATGGCAACATCCGCTTCAACGATGAAAAGGCCAGACTCGACAACTACGCTATCCAACTCCAGAACCAGCCAGGTTCGGGTGGAACGATCATCGTCTATGGCACCTGCCAGGGTGAAGGTCAACAGCGTGGCGATCGTGCTAAGGACTATCTCGTCAATACACGCGGCATTGAAGCCGGACGTATCACAGTTGTTGATGGTGGCTGCAGTTCAGAACTGAAGGTTCAGCTCTGGATCGTGCCGTCAGGCGCGGCTGCACCGGCAGTTGATACCTCGGGTGCAATCTCGCCGTGTCCGGAATGCAAGCGACGTGGTAATCGCCGTCCGGGCCGCAGAGGTGACGAGGAATAAACCACAGGCTTGGCCCTAGCTTAGCTTGGCCAAACCCTTTAACCAGTCGGGCGATGCTCATTGAGCATCGCCCGATTTCTTTTTGGCCACAAAAATGCACATAAGGTGCTTTATGCGCATTTTGTGGCTAGCAACGAGGCTTTATTTGTGGCGCATCCTAGCTCGGCCGGAGCTTTTAAGACACAAAGGATGAAAACTGTAATAAACTAGGAACCACGGTGAGCGCTTGCTCCTGATGGACGACAGCCCTGGATGAACTAACGATGAAAAGATTTTCTAGTCTGATCCCCCTTGTTATTGCTCTCTTTGCACTTTGTGGTTTTGCTTTTGCGGCAAGTGATGCCGCCGATCCTGCATCGTATTCGAACGACTGGCGCACCACCGGACCTCCGGGAGGTGACGTTCGCGCACTCGTAGTTGACCCACAGAATCCAGATCGTTTCTATTTCGGCACCCTCGACGGACAGATCTACACGTCTTCAGATGGCGGCAAGCAGTGGCAGCTCCTATATAACTTCCGCAAGCCGCGTATGTTCGTCGACAACATCATTGTCGATCCACGCGATTCGCGTGTTTTGTATGTTGCCGCACATCGCCACAACATGCCCGGCGGTTTCTTCAAATCGAAAGACGGCGGCGTCACGTGGCAGGAGAACTCGCAACTGAAGAACGAGGCCCTGCATTCGCTGGCACAGTCTGACTCGAATCCCAACGTGCTCATTGCCGGCACCTTCAACGGCGTTTTTCGCTCTGACGATGCCGGAGATTCATGGAAACAACTGCCAACACAAAATGTTCAGGGGTTAATTCACGTCGAGTCCCTAGCCATCGATCCGCGCACTGCGGATACAATTTACGCCGGCACATTCTATTTGCCTTATAAATCACTCGACGGTGGACAAACCTGGAGGTCGATCAAAAACGGAATCATCGACGACTCTGACATCTTCGCCATCGACATCGATCCGCGTGACCCCAATCACATCATTGCTTCAGCTTGCAGCGGTATCTACGAAAGCAAGAACGGCGGCGAGAGCTGGCGCAAGGTGCAGGGCATTCCTTCGCAGTCGCGCCGGACACGCGCGATTCTCCAGCATCCGTCAGTTGCGGGAATCGTTTTCGCCGGCACTACGGAAGGTTTCTGGAGATCGGAAAAAGGTGGCGACGCTGACTCGTGGATGGTGACCACATCCCGCCAGCTCGAGATCAATTCGATCGCTGTTCATCCGTCACGTCCGGACATGGTTTTCATCGGCACTAATAACTACGGTGTGATGGTTTCGAACGACGGCGGCAAGACGTTCATTCCGACTAATGGCGGTTTTAGTGGACGCTTCGCCAACGCGATTCTTCCCGATCGTGAAACTCCTAATCGCATCTATGCTTCCACCATCAACACTGCGACCGGTGGCGGATTCCTTTTTGTCAGCGACGACAATGGCGGAAGCTGGCGTCCTTCGATGCGCAGCATGCCTTCGCGACTCATCACCTATGCGATTCTCCAGGATGCACGAGACGCAAACGTGATTTATCTCGGTACCAATCTCGGTGTCTATCGCTCGACTGACCGCGCTGCTTCGTGGTCGCCCGTTTGGGCCATAGAGAAGCCCAAGACAAAGACGCCGCCGGCGAAGAAAACAACGAAAAGCGCGGTCGCGGCCACGCCAAAGGGACGCGCATCGGCGCAGCCTGCCACCGAGTCGATTTTGGCTGCACAGCAGGCACTCAACGCGGCTGGTTATCATCTCGGCGAGCCTGATGGCAAGCCTGGCCCGGCAACCACTGCCGCGCTGAAGAAGTTTCAAGTCGATCGACACTTGCCGGCTACGGGCAAGCTCGACGCGATCACGATGGCAGCGTTGGGCATCGGCAAAGGCGGTGATGCCGCGGTTGCCGAACGCTCCGATTTGATTCTGGCGGATGCGGTGAACGCACTGGTCCATAGTGTCGACCCGGATACGCAAGAACCAGCTATTCTGGCGGCGACTAACTCCGGTCTGTATCGCACTGTCGATCCGACGAAGGGTTGGCAAAAACTTTCTTACGGGAACCTCGATCCACGCACCACCTGCATTTCGACCAATCCAAAACAACCGGAGACAATCTGGGTCGGAACACCCAGCTCGGGAGTTTTGATTTCGCGTGACAGCGGTAAAACCTGGCGACAAGTTGACGGTGTCACGCGCGAAGCTCCGGTCAACACCATCGCTCAGGATCCCAATCGACCGGACTACGTTTACGTTGGCACGAAGCAGGCTTTGTTCATGACGCATGATGGTGGTGCAACGTGGAGAGTTCGTGGCGGCAATCTTCCTTTTGGTGATTTCACCAGCATTTTGATCAATCCGCGCAACGGCGACGAAGTATTTGCCGGCAACGCTTTTCAAATCACGGAAGTTGGCGGCGGTGTTTATCGCAGCACGAATGCGGGCTTAAGCTGGGCGCGGATCGATCCAAAAGACGGTCGTTTGCCTAGTCAGAGAATCTGGGCGCTCGCTTTTGATCCACACGATCAGAACGTTCTCTTCGTCGGTTCGCACTCGGCCGGCGTGTACGTGGTTCCGAGAAACCTCGACGCTCTCACGTCTGCTCAACAGCAACGTTAGCAAGTGTTAGCTACAGGCCATCCACGAATTACACATAGGCGAAACTAATTTGTGTGATCTGTGGATGGCCTTATACCCCCTTCTTTCCTTGACATGCGCTCATACAGGCGTGTACATTGCCGCCCTACCCGGTAAAAAAGGCGGCGGGTGTTTGTCGGACCAAGCGGGGTAACTACGGCAGGGCGGTAATCGAAACAAATTAGCTCGACATTTCAAATCCAAACGGCTCGCTTCCTCGCCAGCCTTCAACTCCCGACAACGCCAAGGTCAACTAA
>DASSFI010000067.1:0-20657 GCA_035694465.1 Pyrinomonadaceae bacterium
GGCGGCCACGGAGGGCCGCCCCTACAGTACGTTCTTAATTATCGAGTGACTCTGAAGGTTGAATGTAACGACGTAGTTGAATCATTGCCGACCCAGACGTCGAACATTTCTGCCTCCTGCATCCACGCTTTTGCCACGGCGTTCCAGTAACGCAACTCAGCGGGACCAAGCTTGAAACGAACTGTTTTCGTTTCTCCCGCTGCCAGTGTAATTCGCTCGAATCCTTTCAACTCGCGTACCGGACGCGACGCGCTGCCCGCCTGCTGATGAATGTAGAGTTGGACCACCTCATCACCAGCACGGCTCCCAGTGTTCTTAACCTCAACCGTAATCTCAATCGAATTTCCGACCCTGACTTCCGGTTGGTTTACTTTGAGATTTGAAAACGCAAAGGTTGTATAACTCAGGCCATAACCAAACGGATACAACGGAACGAATTTCTCATTCCAGTATCTCTTTTCCACCTCGCCCGGCTTGTGCGTCAGATTCTGTGAATAGTAAAGCGGAACTTGTCCGACGTTCCTGACCCACGTAAACGGTAACTTGCCGCCCGGAACTGCATCGCCAAACAATAAATCAGCAACTGCATTTCCACCCTCGCTTCCGGGATACCAGGCTTCCAGAATGGCCGGCACGTGTTGTGTCGCCCAGGTGATGTCGAGTGGTCTGCCACTCAAGAGGACCAGCACAAGCGGTTTACCAGTCTCCGCCACTGCCTGCAACAGTTCCGATTGTCGTCCCGGTAAATCGAGCACGGAGCGCGATGCCGCTTCGCCACTCATATCCTGATTCTCACCGAGGACCATCACGGCGAGATCAGAGTCCTTCGCTAATTTGACTGCTCTTCTGAATTCGTCAGCCGCTTGCTGCTCCGACCACGCCGGTGGATGTTTTTCTTTCAACGTCAGGTCGAAGATTGACGGCACACCGCGATTGATCTGGACACCGGGAGCAAATTCGACGATCGCTGCTGCACCGAGCTTGTTCTTGATGCCGGCGAAGATGGTCGA
Organism: Pyrinomonadaceae bacterium; assembly: GCA_035694465.1. Classification (GTDB taxonomy): domain Bacteria; phylum Acidobacteriota; class Blastocatellia; order Pyrinomonadales; family Pyrinomonadaceae; genus PSRF01. The sequence continues at coordinate 1,011 of DASSFI010000067.1, forward strand.
CGTCTTCGTAACATCCATCGCCAAACTCCACGAGCCGAGTGTGTTCTGTCTCGAATCTCCCACGGGACCAATGACGGCGACTTTCTTGTAACCGCTCTTGCTTAGCGGCAGCAGATTGTTTTGATTTTTCAGCAACACCGCGGCACGTTGCGCCGCGACTCGGGCAGCTTCACGGTGGGCCTGACTGCTGAAAACTTCTTTTGCTCTTTCTTCGTCGACGAATGGATTCTCAAACAGGCCCAGTTTGAATTTGGCTTCGAGCAGCGGGCGCACCAGATCGTCGATCTCTTTAACTGAAACTTCATTCTTTTTGACCGCGTTCGCGAGGTTCTTGAGATAAACGCTGGCGCCAAAAGTCATCTCCATATTGACGCCGGCTTTCAGCCCTTTAACCGCCGCATCGTGGGCATCTCGCGCGAAGCCGTGAGTTTTCAGATCTGTAACTGAGTCGGCATCGCTGACAACGAACCCATCAAAATTCCAATCTTTCCTGAGCACATCACGCAACAACCAACGATTTCCCGTCGCCGGCACATCGTTGAGATCCATATACGCACTCATCACACAGGCGACACCCGCGTCAACCGCAGCCTTGAATGGAGGAAGATAAATATTCCACATTTGGGCGTCGGAGATGTTGGCCGCATCGTAATCGCGTCCGCCTTCAGCAGCGCCGTAGCCTGCGAAATGCTTGGCGCAGGCCAGGACATGCTCCGGACCACCGAGGCGATCTCCCTGAAACCCGCGCACGTAGGCGGTGGCCATCGCGGCGCCAAGAAACGGATCTTCACCGGCGCCTTCAACGATTCGGCCCCAACGCGGATCGCGAGCGATATCAAGCATCGGAGCAAAGGTCCAGTGGATGCCTGCGCTTCTTGCTTCACGAGCGGCAATCGTTTGGGTGCGCTCGGCCAATTTCGGATCCCAGGACGCCGCCATTGCAATCGGTACCGGAAAGATGGTTTGAAAACCGTGAATGACGTCAAAGCCGAATAACAGCGGAATCTTGAGTCGCGATTCGTTGACCGCCACCCGCTGCAGACGGTTGCTGACGACTGGATCACTGACAAACAGGAACGCGCCGATTTCTCCTTTTCGAATAGCAGCAGTGATCGATTCGGAAGGTTGCGACCCAAAAAAGAAAAGCTGGTTCATCTGTCCAATCTTCTCTTCCAGCGTCATCTGGGCCAGCAGCGCATCGGCTCGCCGGCGCGACTGATCGGCAACGCCGCGTTTTTGTGCTTGCTCTTCTTTGCGCGGCGTGGCAGCGGATATTATTGGACAAAGCAGAGCAGCCATTAGAAGACTTAGCACGGTCGCGTTTGCCAGTGCTTTCAGTTGTAATCGGGGTTTCCTCATCATGTTAGCGTTTCTTCAGTGACCTCTCTGTTAGAAGTAATCGACTCCAGCTGATCGTTAGATCACAGGTAGCAAGGCATACAGAAGGGGTACATAAACTTAACCACCTCGTCATTAAATGAATTGACCCTTTAAGAACCAGTCAACTAGAATAGGACCATGGGCTCAGAGTTAAGTCCAGCGATACAACAACCAGAGGGGGACCGATCGGCGCAAGATATTCTGAATGCCGCTCTCGCCCGCAAGGAAATAGTACTCGCCGAACTTAATATATTGGATGCCACGATAAAGTATTACCAGAAATCGACTAAAGCGGAATCGAAGTCGGTAGCGCAACTTGTAAAGATTAAACCAAAACCGCGGGTGCGGGGTGTTTTCGCGGCCGCTCGCAAAGCAATCGATCAGTTACAGGGTCAGTTCGACAAGAATCAACTGATCGAAAAGCTAGTTGAGATTGATGGAGAGTTCGCCCACAAGAAAATAACCGGGGCGAATATTAGAAACGCTTTGAGGTTGTTGACGCAGAGTGGAGTCATCAAGGTGGCAAGCGAAGCGACTGCTACCAGCTGCGCCAAATACGTCAAAGCCGCCTGAGTGCAAAGGCGCTACCAAGGCATAGTGCCAATGTACTCCAAGTTAAAACCCGTGCTCAAAAATCGGTGGCAGCCGACGAGTACGGAGAGCGATTCACACAGTTAACTTGACGGGTGAGAACCCGACCTCATCTAAAGGTCCAACAGGGAAAAAAACGCGTCTCGATCACGGGCAATTAGTTGAGGTGAAATTGTGGTGCGGTGTCGGTTAGCCGATACAGCTCTACATGGATCCGAAAGCATTGGAGATGAGCCATGACGTACCCCTCCTGGACCAGCCTCCTTACGTCCCTTGGTGGCATTTTCCTGGGGATATCATTAAGACTCATCTACAGACTCATCAAGACCTGGATTCAAACGCGGGAACAAAGAGCCCAAACTAATCCCAGGCCCACGCTCGCACTCGCGCCTGCGCCAACGCCAGTGCAGGCACCAACGCCGGTGCAGCCCCCCAGACCTAAGCGTGAAGCAGCCACCTATTTCACAGCGTTTGTATGTGTCTGCGGGGTTGCGTTTGTGGTGCTGGCTTTGTTGGCAATCGCGTTGCCGGGGTGGTCGCCTGCAAGGCCACTGATCTCGGCGCTCGCCATTTTTGGCGGGGCGCTAACTTTAGTGGGCTTGCTGTCGCTGGTAATTGGTGTACCAGCCTACAACTACGTGATGGCCTTAAAGGATCGAGTATCCCAAAATCTTGAAGTCCAAAACCGGGATCTCGATCATTTCAACCAACTTCTCGAATTTCAACAGCGGAGTTTCCAGGATCGACACCTGAAGCTTGAGAACATATGTCTAAGACTCGCGGCAAGAGTGAAAGAACTCGAGTCGCAAGATCCTGCTCAGAATAGACAGTTCGAGGGCCAGTCGTCACTTCAGCGAGACTTCCCTTTCATGGAGATACGGTCAGTGCCGAAGCGGGATGCGGATCTTAAAATGCTCGCCGGTTCCTCACAAAGGTGAAACTCTCAGTGCCGCTACGCTTTCTCAGCCGGTTGTGAAGCTTCAACAAGAGTCATAACCGGCAACTAATCCCGAATACTCGACTCGTAAAGTAAGGCTTCGAGGTGGATACTGTTTGCGAGTCTCAATCCAGGTTATGAAAAGAACCTCCATAGTCTTCAGTTTTATACTCATCAGCGCTTCGTGGTGCGTTCAAACAATCGCATTCGGCCAGGCCACGTCAGCCAACCTCGATGGCAAATTCAAGCTGAAGGCAAAGTTAGTCGGACATCAGAGCCAGGTTTTCAGGGTGGCATTCAACTCTGCCGGCGACCTGATCGCAACCGCAGACGAAACCACCACGCGGATATGGACCACTAACGGCCAACTCCTCTTCATTCTGGATGGAGCGGCGCCGGGTTTCACTCCTGACGGTAGATCTCTCGTCACTATGAAGCGTCAAAACGCCAGAGTGTGGGACGCCGTAACCGGAAAACTCAAATTCACTTTAGCCGGACACGAAAGAAATATATCGTCCGTAAGCTTCAGTAACGACGGCAGTAAATTAGCCACCGGAAGTGAAGACGGCACCGTCAAAATATGGAATGCGGCGACCGGACAGGCCACAGCCACGCTGAAGGTATGGCGCGTAAAAAAGATTCCGCGCTACCGAATCATTTCCAGAGCGCTTGATATCCCCGTTTGGGTGTACGCGAGGTTCAGTCCGGATGGGCAGACAGTATTGACCACCACTTACTGGGAAAAGTCGCCGGCAAAGTTGTGGGACGTATCAACGGGACTCCTGAGAGCTGAGTTGGGCCATACAACGGAGGTACGGTACGAGACCAAACCAGCCGGGGTTGATGACGCTCGTTACAGTCCTGACGGAAAATTTGTTGTGACTAAAAGCGTCGACTCGATCAAGCTCTGGGACACAGCCACGGAACGGCTCATTAACGAGTTCAAACTTTTGTTTCCGATCACGAAGTTCAGCCCCGATTCTCGTTGGCTCGGCTTTATCCGGGACGGGAACAACGTTGGCCTGCTAAACCTCGAGACTTTGAAGTTACAGCCGATTTCTGACGTCGATATGGGATATCTAAATCAGCATGGATTCAGTCCCGACAGTCGCACGTATTTCATGGGGAGCGGTTACAAAAAATATCACGCAACACTCATTGATGTGGCGACGGGCCGAGTGAAGACAATGATTCCGCTCGTTTCAAAATGGGGGTTCGACATTGTCAGCGAGTATCAAAAGGACGTCGACCTTCTCTCCTTTCACCCGGGCAGTAAATTTCTGATCGGAGCCAATCATAGTTCGGTGCGCATGTGGGACGCTTCGACCGGAGCACTCGTATGGGAAACACTCGAAGGCCGCGACCCGGCTGAGTTTAGTCTCGATGGTCAGTTACTGGCGACGGTAGGTAAAGACAAGAAAACGGTCCTGCTCTGGGAAGCAAACAGTCTCAGCACCGTGGTCCAATAAGTCTTGAAATTACAACACTCAACGCTTTGCTGAAGAAACGCGCGAGTGTCGGAGACTCTCGAGTTCCTTTTTGAGTGGCTTCCAATATTGCCGATCAGCTTCACGTTCCGTCCGCTCTTCTGCATGCAACGCATCAGCCAAACCCCTCTTACTAACCGTTAAAGCAAGTTTCAGCAGTGGACGCTTACGACACAGTTGACCTGGTATTCGTCCCTGCGTTTGCGCTAATTCAATTAACAGATCGGGCGTCCTGAGTTCGAGAAACCAGAAACGGATCTGCTCGCGAGTGGGGTTTTCGCGGTTTGCAAAGTAATTGACCTCAATGAGCCTACGCAACATTGGCCAATCTTTGTCGCGCTGCGTTTTCTTGGCTTGGACCAAGTCGGGAAGCGACATCAATTCTATCGAGCCGTCATTAATGGACAGAGTGGTGCGGCGGTTCCAGAGCTTAGGAAAAGAATGGACGCCGCGCATTTTCGTCATGACATCAATTCTCATACCCGCCGCCTCGGGGTGGTAACACCTGAAATGCACGGCGTGTCCTTTGCGAAGATACTTTGCTTCAAACGGTGGTACAGCTATTACCGTGGCCTGCAAATCATCCAATGCGTTTTTGAGTTTGGCGAGATTTTCTGAGTTGGCCAGAATGGCGAGATCTGTGTCGCGGCTAAACTCGGCTGCGCCGTAGAATACGCATGCCTGGCCGCCCATTAGCAGTGCGCGTACTCGGTGCGCTCGGATCGAAGAAAGGACTTTGAGTATCGGGTTGGGTGTCAAGCGTGCCACCAAGGTGGAAATAAGCGGTCCAAAGTTTTTCCGATTCGCGCCAACGCTCGACTGGTGAAAGACGATACCACGCGGCCCATTCCTCACCGACAAGTTCTTCAGGCGAAATCATCATCGACAGTGTACACGGTCGCCGGTCACCGCGAGAAATCAAGACACCAACCGTGCCGAAGATAAATCCGGGTGTGATGAAAACCGGATCGCAGCCACATGCATATGAAGGGAGACTTGAAATGAAAAGAAAAAAGATCAAATCGATACTTCCAATGCTGGCTGTGACCCTTGCTCTGTGTGGCTTCCCAGCCTTTTCCCAAAACCTGAAGGCCAGCCAGGGCGGCGGCGGCCAGGCGAAAACCGAAAGCAAAATTTCTTACCACGCTGGACCAATCATGACGGGAACTCCTGGCGTGTACTTAGTGTGGTATGGAACCTGGGATGACACCGCCGCCAATATAACTGCGCAAGCAATTCTAACTGACTTCCTTTCGAATGTGGGGGGATCACCATACTTCCAGATCAATGCAATGTATCCGAATGGCAGCGGCCAAAGTCCCAGTGGCGCGATTCTCTATGGTGGATCAGTTGTCGATCGGTATTCGCATGGTCTTGACCTGACCGCGCCGGACATTGCGGCAATCGTAGAAAACCAAATCACTAACAATGGTCTGCCACAGGATCCGGGTGGGATCTATATCGTAGTGGCATCGGCCGACGTGAGTTCTCTCGCAACCGGCTTCTGTGTGCCTGCAGCACTTCCGCATCACGGCACGGGTGAGGCGTTGGGATCGCAATTCAGTTATGCGTTCGTCGGAAACCCGAACCGCTGTCCGAGTGTGGCAGCGCCGCAGTTTTTTTCCGGCGCAACGCAGTTGCCAACTCCAAACAACAACCTGGCTGCGGATGCAATGACAACAACAATAGCCCAATTGCTGAGTAGGGTGATCACAAACCCGACCGGCGGCGCCTGGTTTGACCGGTATGGACTGGAGAATGCGGCCAAGTGCGTGGGCCAATTTGGAACGACCTACGCAACCGCAAACGGCGCCAGGGCCAATCTGAAGTTGGGTGGGCGCGACTATCTGATCCAGCAAAACTGGGTCAACGATCGCAAGCAACATTGCGCCATGAACTCGAGTTTGTGAAGAGTATTGCAAAGCAGCAGCAAGGCGACTCCACTGATTCTTGAATCAGGAGTCGCCTTGCTTGATAAAATGATGGTTGAGCAACTGCGGTTTTCGATGAGAAACTGCAACAACACGATGGACCCATGACGAGAGAATTCTTAACCCGGCGAAAATTCTTCGACAGCTACGGCGCTCTACCGAACCAACAGGCCGCAGGAGTGCCGCCAAAGGGTGTCAGGCTTACCTGTCCCTGCTGCGGTTTCCCAATGCTGGGCGAATCGGCTGCGTACGAAATTTGTCGGCTGTGTAGCTGGGAAGATGACGGACAGGATACGCCAAACGCCGACGAAGTTTGGGGTGGCCCAAATCATGGATACTCCCTGTCAGACGCGCGCACTAACTTCGATCTCTACCTGGCCGTTTATCCCCCGGCGCAAGATACACGCATTGGCGGACCCGACACTCAACGAGAGAAGGATATCAAGAGCAAAATCATTGCCGCCTTCGAACGTATGATGGAAGATCCTCAGCCCCAAGAGCTCATAGCTCTTTGGCAAAGCGTGCTTGAGAATGAGGAGTCTCTTTACCAGGAACTAAAGCGAAGAATCGGCGCACTCTACGAGGCCACGCCCTGTCCCTATTGTGGTGCAACCTTACGGACGCGCAACGCCAAACAGTGCCGCAAGTGTGGCAGGGACTGGCATGATACTGAGAATGTCATCAGACTGAGCTTCACGTAAGCAACCGCTAGACCTACGGACCCTGCTGAGTCTCATAATAAAAACGAAGAGGTACTTAGAATTTTACCTTCTTCATTAACATCTCTCTACAACTGCCGATCGCCACGTCTGGTTGAGTTGTCACGAAACCTGGGCCAGAAAGGTGTATCATGCTAATTAGATCGTTCAACTCTCTACCTAACAACGGAGGTCGCCAGTATGACTATTCATCTTCACGTCAAAGCTCTTTGGCTCGTCTCGGCGTTTCTCCTGGCATCGGCGTTGACGCCGGTTGTGTCATCAACGCCGCCAGCACCGCCCGCCGCACCCATTTTGATTTCACCTGCCGCCGGAGCCGTGATGGACAACGGCTGCAAGGGTACTCCGGAAGGGATTACCTGGGACTTCGACTGGAGCGACGTGCCGAGCATAGCTCCTACTACTCAGTATCACCTCAAAGTCTGGAAGAATCCTGCCCTTCCTGTCATTAACAAGACGATCCTTATGACGTCGTCGTACCACCACACGAGCGCGCCAAGCGACTACATCATCAACACTAATCTAACCGGCTGGCGCTGGATGGTGCGCGCAAAGGTACTCGGTGTGTGGGGCGCATGGAGTCCTGTCCGCTCGTTCAGGGTTGAAAAAGTAAATACAGATTGTCCCTAGACCATCGCGGGCCTGCGCATTGAAGATTGAACAAGCTGGCTGGTAATGATTGGCGCGTAAATCCTTGAATTTGCTGGTGCCCCCGCAGGGATTCGAACCCCGAACCAACAGATTATGAGTCTGCTGCTCTAACCGTTGAGCTACAGGGGCACAGGAAATCAGTTGGACAGCGGGGGGATTGTAGCTAAAAGTGAAGAGGGTGCCAAAAGTGAAGCAAAGTTACTTAGTAACAAATGCACGGGATTCTCACTCAGATAGTTCTCGAATCGTATGCAAAGCGGGTTAATTACCACCGCCGAGAACAACCAGGGTTAGTCGGGCTTTGGAACGTCAGGACGTGGTAACTCGTCCCACTTGCCTTCTTTCCAATTCCGCTGAAGGCTTTCGATCATTGCGATCAGTTCTTTGTTATTCCGCTTCCCTCTTCGCATCGTGGCGAGTTCGTGCAATTCGAAAAAGAATAACCAATCGAACGTACTAAATTCTTTTCGAAGCTCATTGTCATCTAACTGATCAAGCAGGCGTATCTCGGTCTCGCCTGGGAGAGAAACCTCGAGTTCGACGGAGTCAATGTCAACAAACAAATCTTTGGTCGCCAGATATACAGCGAGGATCTTGTCCGCTTCCACTACCGGCAAAGAAGGATGCGACTCAAGAATATCCCGCTCAAACTCTTTACTTACTCCGGCTAACGCGTTACGAAACATGTTTACTGCCTCAGTAAGCTTCGGCCAGTGTTTGGACCGAGCCGGGAGGGCAAGCCCTTTTGTACTGCGCATCAGATCAAGAAGGAACGACTCATCAGTCCGATAAAACTGCTGACCAAATTTATAGATAACATAGCGAGCGTTGCCAAGCAGACTCGCCTCCAACAACGATACCGGCGGCTTGCGTAGCATGAGGGCCAATTGCATTACCGTTAGAGCCCATTGTTGACACGAGCGTCTAAACACTTTCGTTTGCGCATTCCTCAAAGCGCATAAGCGGAGCCATCGCAACTTACACCTGTTATAAGCATTCTCTACGAGCTCGTGCGGGTTGTACTCCGGCTGCAAGCCCCGCGCCAAAAGCGCGAAGATTCCCTTTGGATCAACGATGGGGCTGCCAGTTACCAGGATGCTACTCGCAAAGGCGTCTCCTTGACGCAGGAAAGTCTCAAACTGATGGCGGGTCAGTACAGTGGCATCTACTCTGCGTCCAAGAGAGACAAAGGAAATAGGGATATCAGTCTCAACTTCGGTTGGACTGAGAAATAACATGTCGAGGTCTGCCTCATCGGAGACCCAGTCTCCATATTTGGCGTATGAGCCGAAGAGCACTACGGAAGTATCTTCACTAAAACTCGCGTACCTGCGAATTTCAGTTGCTAGGGCAGTCAACTGCGTATTCTTCTGCTCCAGTTTCAGGGTTAACCGATCGCGAGGATGGAAGTTGCTCATTTCCAGTATATAAAGCGGGAGCTCCGCATGATTTTCGTAAAGGATCGGATCTACACGGTAATGAGAACGCAGCACCTCGCACTCGATTGAAGTAACGTTATCTTTTTGGAGAAAAGCCAGGTGCTGATAGGAACTTGCATGGCGCGTAGCCTCCCTTAGGAGCGGCATGATCTCAGGATCCGAAAGCGAGAATCCTACAAAAACTACCATCTTAGTCGCGAGGATGTGATGGAGAAGGGCGACGGCCCGCGGCCAACAACCGCGAAAATACAGGTTCGCATAATCACCCTCGTCAAGAATGATTTTCCCCTGCCCCGCAGTTCCATGCAGCTTGAAAATGTATTGCGAACGCGCCTCGGTTGGGTCCAGGCGAATCCCTATTGCATTGTCATCTGCAAAATTGAAAACGCTTCCCCCAACGTCGAGATTATGTTCGCGACGGACATTTTCAAGGATGGTGTCAAAATTGGTTGTGACGATCGGCGCCCCAAAATCCAGCACACCCAAATGCAGGATCGAATCTCCACCCCGCTGAGTTTCCCGTTCGAGAATAGTGTTCACGGCAGTACTCATTGCGTGATCACGATCATCGCGATCGAATACCGCAAAGTGTTTGAGTGCCTGAGCGGCTAAAAGGAATTTGTCTTTTGCGATCAGGCTTCTAATTTCCTCCCTGTTGTCGGCTTCTATATGCAATTCGCCAAGAACCGATTGAAGCAATTGTGCCCAGCCTGGAAAATCGGAATTAAAAGCGATGGAGGCGCCGGCGCCCAGGAAGAAAACCAGGTTGCCTCCCTGAAACGCATGGGAAATCGCTTCTGAACGGCGGTAGAGTGATGAGAAATCGATAAAGTAAGGAAGCGGTCGTGAAGGTAAGGGTGTGGGGTTGGTCATGTTTTCAGTTTCGGTATTTTATGAAGTAGTGAACGAGAACGGAAACAAATGGTAGTGTTAATCCAACTGCGTCCATTTGGCAACTCGACGCTATCTGAGGCTGCCCGTGGACAAGGCAAAGAGGACTCGGATGAAACTCACAAGCGGCCGCTACGGAGGCCGCCGCGGGGGTCGCAGTTGGCGTGGCAGAGGGGTTCGTTGAGGAGAAGGATGTCGCCACTGGTGGTGGACCAACCGTGCGTGGCTACGATTGATTTGAAGTAATGCTGGTCGTGGGCGGGACCGTTGGACCACGAGGGGGTGACAAACTCACGCCGGACGCAACACTCGGGTGTCGCGTAGCTGTAGTTGACCTTGCCGGCCGTGACGATCATGCCGCACCGGACCATCTTAGCCTCGGGGTTTTCCTCGAAGGCTTTGACGAAAGTTTCGAGGTAGTTTGGGAACATGAAGTCGTCGTCGTCAAAGAAGCAGACGAGTTCACCGCGCGCGTAACCAACCCCTTTATTACGCGCGTAACTGGCGCTCGGCCGCTCTGCGTGTACGTGAACACTGATGCGTGGATCGTTGAAGCGATACTCTGCCGAGCCTTCGTTGTCGATGATGATCAACTCCCAGTTTGTGTAAGTCTGCGCACGAATACTCTCCACAGTTCGCAAAAGCGTATGCGAGCGGCGATACGTCGGCATGATGATGCTGACTTTGGGGCCGGACTCTTCAATCATGCCAACCGTTGGCGCGACAATCCAGATCTCGTCGATCTCGCCGCCGTTCTTAAGATTCAACCGCGTTTCGACCGCCCAGCCGGCTGCGGCAATTGGCTCCTTGATATCAGCCGCGGCCCAACGTGTTTCGAGAAAATTATCGCCCACTCGTTCAGTCGCACTCTCCGTGGTCGTGATAGTCGGAATGTAGAAATCTACGACGACCGCGCGACGCGCCACACGCATTGCTTCACCGAGAGCCTGTTGCATTAGCCACTGCGGCAAATGTTCGAGCACATGCCGCAGCAGCACCACTTCAAAACTCTTATCCGCAAACGGCAACTTACCGGCATCCGTCACAGCCAGAGCGACATGCGGCGCGAGCTTATGCGCCACACCCGCCATCGCTTCGGTAACATCAACGCCCATCCACGAGAAGCGCGGCCGGTAGTTTTCAAAGTGCTGCCACAACGCACCTGGTCCACAACCAACGTCGAGCAAGTTGTCACCCAAACTAACGAGCAGATCGGCGAGCGCCGAACGATTGCTCTGTGCGCGCGAACGCTGTCGCTCGTCCTGCACGATGCGCTTGATGCGTTGCGGCGTCCAACGAAACCAGTTCTCCCAGTCGCGCCGATCCTTTGGCTCCAGAGCCGGTTTTGCTTCGTCGTGATAGAGATCCGGATTGCCGATCGTTCGTCTCTGAATATCAGGCGCGACAGCAAGCCGGTAGTACAAATCCTGATTGGCAATGGCCCAACGATCTTCCTCGGCCGGACGGGTGTGATACAGATGAAGCTGACGACCGCGTGACTGTTCTATTCGTGTGGCGCGACTCAATCGATCCCAGAACTCTCGATCTTCACGCCCCCAACCGCGGAAACGCTCGTCATGTCCGCCAATTTCACGATACAGCTTCGATTCGACCCAGATACAGCCACCTTGCGACGTGGAGAAGAGCCGGCCCTTGTAGCCATTGGGCTCAAGGCGGCGCGCCGGCGTCGCAAGGTAGTTCCGAATCGCTTCTGCCGTCGATTTCGCATCGAGATAAAGAACCTCGGTGTATGGCAGAAGCACACGTTTTCCGTTTTCAAACTCCGCTAAACCACGCTCGAGAAAATCGGGCGCCACGAGCAGGTCAGCATCGATCAGTAAAAGAACCTCATCCTTCGCCGTCACAGCGCCGATATTGAACGCCCAACCACGATTGTATGGGCCAGGGTTATAGGCAAAAACATACTTGTCTACGAACGGAGCGAGTTCACGTTCGAGACGCGGAACTTCATCCTGTTCGACGACAACAATGCGATAACGCCAACGCGGTAAGGTCTGCACGTTGAGTGCCTGCAAACAGATCTTTGCATTCGCGAGACGTTCCGGCTCATTCGGATTGCAGCGAATTCCCATCACTACCGTCACACTGCGTGGCTGCGCCTCATACTTTTGAAACAGTTCGGCCAGCGAAGTGTCGATTGATTCGCGCGTCACATCGTCAACCGGCCTACCCGGCGCCGTTGCAGCGCGCGTCGTGTACCACTGGTGATAAACGATGCCCTCGTATTCCGATCCGAGATACACAGGTTCCGAAGCACTCCCGCGTCGTTGCTCGGCAGTTCGTTTCAGGCCTGCGATCTGAAAGCCTCGTCGTTTTACTTCATGACTGATGCGCTCAGCGACGTCGAGTTGACTCGGTTGATCTTTTTCATTCAGAAAAGTGAGTTTCAACTCATCGAGAGTCTCGCGTGCGATCAGCAGACACGACGGATGCACGTAATCTCGATGATGCAGGATGCCTGCAACTTTCACCTCGTCGTGCAAACGCGAACGCAACTCGTCCAACCAGTCTGCGCGCAAAGGAAACGCATCGCTGTCCAACGCCACGAGGTAAGGCGAACGTGTTCTGCTGCGCGCGAGTTCGAGCGCCGGACCATGCCCGAGGTTCGTCTCACTCCGAATCAAGTCGATGTCACCGCGTTGTGCCAGTAACTTCAACCATTGCTCAGTGCCGTCGTTCGAAGCATTATCGACCACAACCAGGCGTGCACTGTGACCTGCGAGGTGACGCAAAGTTTCGAGTGTCGACAAGCGCGTCATCTCGAGTGCGTTATGGACCACCATCAAAACGCTGTAAGTCGACACTGCATCATTCACGGGCTCGGACCTCTTGTTCGGCAGCGACTCTGGCATAACAGGAACGTCATTCGGCGTCTGGTAGAAAACGAGATCGCGTCCCATCACTGACTTCAAATCGGCGTCAGAGCGCGTCCAATAAGGACTGGTGAAGACTTTCGGACTCGTGTTGCCTGCATGGACCATCGCCACGTAAAACTGGTAATCATCGAGCGCCACGCGTCGATCCATCGGCCGATCCCACACAAAACGCGTGTCTGACGCAACCTGAATATTCGGAAACGGCGAGCGGCTCCAGAATTCGCGCGTGTAGAGCAACGATCCACCGGCTAACCACGGACACTGCCGATCGGGATACTGATAAAGCCACACCTCATCTTTATAGACGTGATAAAAGAGCATGCGGTCGAGTCCGCAAACTTCCGCATCCTCTCGCAACAACGCTTCAACCTGATAACTGATGCGATGCGGCGCCATCCAGTCGTCGTCGTCCCAATGCATGATGAGATCGCCGCGCGCCGCTTCAACGCATTCGTTACGTTTCGCTCCCAGCGATCGTTTGCCGGTGAGACGCACATAACGAATCGCAGGATCCGATGGAACGAGATCGGCCACACTCTCCACACCGTCATCCACGATGACGAGTTCCTTGTGCGCGTAATCCTGCGCCTGAAAATTGCGGATCGCGAGTGGCACAAAGCGCCGGCGATCCGCAGTCGGCATCACGCAAGAAACGAGCGGCTGAGACGAATCAGACATAAGCCACGGATGACACGGATGAAATCCGATTAAGTAACAATCAGATTTTGCTCCGCAGTTAGATTGCCAACCTGCACACTGATCCGGTACGTACCGCGAGGCAGGTTCGGGAACGTGAACGCTCCGGAAGCGTCGGTGGTAACTGTGCGCGTTCCGATTTGACCGAACAGATTGATCACGGCGCCGGGCACAACTGCTCCGTTGCTGTCGGCTAACGTGCCGCGAATGCTGCCGAGTGCTGTGCTCGCCGGAGCGCCGATAACAGTGGCCGTGAGATTCAGACCGGTGGCCGGCGGAACTTCAGGCGGCGTTATCCAGAACCACATCTCGAGATCGCCGCCGCGACGATTGTCGCCACTCGGCAACTGCACATCGATCCGGTCGTCGCCGCGCGGGCGTCCAAAAACTTCGCCGTCGAGATTCAAATTCGGATTGTTCGGCGCAAAGATGAAGTTGCCCTTGATCGTGAGACGGCAAAGGATACGATCGACAGTCTGATTCCGTCTCAAAACCGTAAACAAGGTATTCTGCAACCAAGCCTGCGTCTCGCGGGTTGGATTCCAGAGGAATTGCCTGTCGTTAACAGCCACTCGGGCGGCGAGAACAATCGGTTGAAAACCAAAGATTGAATTTGTGTCCCAGAGATTCGTGTCAGCGCCAATCGGCCAGGGCATATCCAGCGTTACATAACACGTCGGCTTAGCTTCCACCGCAGTCTCTCGGAATGAAGCAGGATCCGGTGAATTGCCACCGATGTTTGGCGCGATCGGTTGATCGCAAGTTATCAGGATGCCTCGGCGCAGTCTGGTTACCGCCACGAGAGTGTCGTTACGCAGTGGATTGTTGTCGTCAGGCGTAACGATCTGGCGCACGGTAATGCCGGGTTCTTCGGCGCCAGTTGTGATGTTGGCATTGAAGTGAAGTGACGGAGCGAACTCGGTTCCGTCTTCATCGATCAAAGTCGCTTCAACTCGCAAACAACGTTGAGCAGCCGTAGTAGCCTGGCCCAACTGCCATTGCACTGCGGCGACACCGTTTGCATCCGTTTCGACAAAGACAGTCGTACCGGTGTTACCGCCTCCCTGAAGAGTGCCACCAGCCTGCGGCACCGTGAACCTCACGCGCGCGCCTGCGACCGGAAGACGTCCATTCGTCACACCGACTTCGAGCGGGCACGGCAAACGATCGCCAGCCGCTGCTTCCTGACCCGCGCCGCCGACGTAGAAGAAATCAACCAGCTCAGTCAGCGGCGGGAAAGTCTGGCGACAATCACTCAAGCGCAACTGTCCATTAACAACTTCGAGCAGCGCGAGACGACTGAAGTGATGACGCACACCGCGCGGCGGTTGTGGCTCGGGCTGTGTGTTGGGAATCCTGAACGGCGGCCACTCGATCTCACGCGTAGCCGTGCGCGCCGGTATCAACCAGTAATCACCGGAACGATAGGTGCCGGGCGAGAAACGCACCTGCACTCCCGCCTCGACATCGATCCACTGGTTCGGAGTCGCCGGCAAACCGTTTTGATTTGCGTTGTCGGTTTGATCCCAGCGACGCAGCTTCAATCCCGGGATGCGATTTGAGAACGACGCGAGCGACGACTTGAATGTGATCTCGCGTGTCGCCGGTTGCACGTGATCGATTTGGACCAGAGCACGCGGCGTACCTTTCAAGGTCGACTCTTCGTCGTACAACTCAACCCACTGATTGTTGCTGAAGCTCAACAACTCATCGCGGCCGGTGTCCTGCACAGTTGCTACGTCATCTGCAATACTGATCACTGACGTTTGCACCGACGCATTATCACGCGACCACTTGAACGTTACTGGCCCCCCCTGTTGTCCGAGGGTGCCGCCAGTCTGAATCTCGATCCGGTACAACTGGTTTTCAAGCCGGCTAAAACCGCTGGTCGGCGGCAGCAAACAGGGATCTTCTTCCGGTTGCGGCGGCGCAGTTTGCGCGTTGAGAGTGCCGGTGCTGGGCGCCGTCAGTTCGGCGAATTCGGGGAACTGCGTGCGACACGTGAAGTTGCCGATCGGCGGACTACTGCGAGGCACATCGCGAGTGAGTCGCAGCAGTTTCACCTGCCAAACGTTTTGCAATCTCGCCGTCGTGTCTGGTCCACCTAACGCGACTTCACGAATCAAAGGATCGTCGAGCGCCGAGCGTTCCTGTTGCCACGCGTCGAGATAAACGATGTAGCGTCCATCCTGAAGACTCAGTCTGCGATTCGGCGGACTCGCCGGTGGACTCGTTACCGGCGACGTGTTATCCGGGTTCGGCAGAAAAGGCTGAGTGACGTAAGTGCTCCCACTCTGCAGCTCACACAGCAAGCCGTCGACATAAATGCGACCCGCAGAGATCGTGAGATCCTGATTGTTTGGACCAGCACCGATCAGAAAGCCGGCGTTGTGACGCGGCACTCCCGATCGTCCAATGACGTCGATAGCTTCCGTTTCGGTGCGGTACAACGCGATGTCTAACTGCTCGTTGAAATCGGCATCGAGCTGCACTCGACCTTGTTGCATGAGTACGCCGCTATATTGTTTTCCTCGACGAAATAATCTGCGGCTGTAATCACCTGGCATGATGTTCCTCCATTCCGTGTGGGGCTAACTCGCGAAGAAAACTCCGGCCTCAAGTCCAAAGCGCAGGTATTCACCGAGACTGGAGTTGAGGTTTGCTTCGCGCTGTGGTTGATACAGGTCGTGAAATGCGCCCATTTCTGCCTGGTCGTCGGCACCCTCACGAATCTCCACGGCACATAGTTGACTTAGTTGACAGTAACCGGCATCGCCGTAACGCAGCGACGTAAAGATCGGACGCACGCGCGTGGCATCTGCGAGCTCAGCAGGCTGGCAACGATACAAACGCGGCAGCCTCGAACCCGGGGGCACATAAGAAAAGCGGACGCAACCAGCTTGTAAACGTTCGGCATAGACCGGACCGGGCCACGGATCGCCATCGTCAAGATCGGCGAAGAAGATCGTGTTTGACGCCAGCTCCATCGTGAGCGTGCTGACCTTGCCGATGATCGTGCTATTTACGATCTGAAGTGGCGCGCCTGATTGTTCGAACGAGTTTGGACTGGGCGGCGAATTGGTATTGAAGAGCGAAACGTCGCCATACGCGAGACGAGTTTCGCCACCCGCATCGATAATGCTGTTGCGAATAAAGACGTGAGCGCCGTCGACCGCGCCGATTGGACCACTGATGCACGACTCAAACTCGATCGAGACATCCGGCGATTCAACGAGCAGACTCGGCAAACGAATACTCGTCGGCGGACTCGTATTTTGAGCAGCAGGATCCAGGGTTGAATGTACGAACCTCAGTTGGCGCATTTCGCTGTTGGCAGGCAAACGCAGCGTGCCACCTGAGATGAGTAATCCGTTGAGTAACAACTGACCTTCACCCGCGCTGCTGATCGACAGATCGCCTGCTAAACGGACCACGGGCCGATATTGATCCGCAGCGCGAATCTCGATCGTCTTTGCTGACGGAACGACGATGTTGGTCGTCAGATCGTGATAATCGCTCGCTTCCGGAGTGGTTGGTCTTTCAAGCTCAACCACGCCGCCGGCAAGATCAGGATCGTTATTCAGACGGTTGAGCAACTCGGCGATTCCCGCGTCGAGATCGGGCGCGTCGGTGGGAACTGAGACGATCGTTTCCAGCTTGCTGAACGTCGAGGCACGACTGTACTCGCCGCCGCCCATCTCGGTGCTGAAGCCGTAGTGATAACTGACTCTCACACGTTGCGGCGCCGGTTGATTTGTCGGGAATGCGATGCGACCCAACACCGGATCGATCGAGATGCGATCGGCAGGCTGATGCGCCCAGTTGCCTGAACCGTCAGTCGCGTCACTCAGATCACAAACCTGAATCAACTCCGACAGCTTCGTCACCGGCGGACTGTGAACCGTGTGCGGATCGGTCAACACAAACCGACCGTCCACATTGAGCAAAATGCTCTTCATCTGATCGAATTCGCCATCGCCGTCAACGCCGTAGTAACTGTCTAAACGACGATCGAGAACGCGCCGCGTTATCGGCATCGCGACATTGATCGGTTCGGCCAAATGCGTGATTTCAGACTCGGTTTCGGGCTTGTTGTAGAGTTGAATATCGCGGCCGAGGGCGTCAAAGAAGTAACGCCGATCGTCTAGTCGAAACGCCGGACTGTTGCTGATCGAGTAGCTGTTAATGCGCCACAAAAAGATGCCGATGTTTGGAATGTTGTACTTGCCACGACGCGAAGCAATGCGACGCACGTCCGCAGTGTGCGCGAGTTTGTCGAACGGTGTGGACACAAACTCCATCGGTTCCGAGTAACGAATTTCAGCCATCGATTCGTTTTCGAGACGAATGTGATTCATGTACTGGGTCGTTGCGAGTAGTTGAAAATATTCGACCACACTCGCATTCCATCCGGTCACGTCGCGCGCGAGTTGCTCCAGCATCGACGCGGTGCCTTTGCGACGCCGGTAGGCCATCGTGTTAGCGACGAAAGCACGCTCGGTGAATCGTGCGTTGGGAAACACAAACACGCGGCGCGCGCTGACAAGGTCGCCGATGTAAGGAACAACCCATTCCGCACAGGTCTCGATGAATTGATCGTCGTAGAGCTGCTCGAGATCTTCTTCGAGCACGGCGGCCTGTTCGGCGATCACGCCAAGTAGCGCTCGCAGTGGTCCATCCTGTTTTTTGCCGGAGACCAGCTCGGCTTGCTCGGCGAGTTCGGCGTCGCGGATGCGATAGACCGCCGGCAGCAGTTCGTAAAACCTGTTTGCGTCGAAACTCATTTCAACACCTCGAAGGTGAGCGGTTGCGGATCGAGCATCAGGATCTCCGCCGGCGTTAGATCCTGTCCGCCAGCAGCGGGCACTGCCGCCACCAAGTGCACATGCGTCGTCGGATTCTCATCCGAACGGTAAAACTGCTTGACGTTGACTGACACAATTCCCGTCACACCCTGAATCAGTGCGACAACTTCGCTGCGATGGACTGGCTGTCCGAAATCTCGCGCGTCAAATGAGAAGCGATTGCGAAGCTCCAGTTCGATCTGGGCCAACACTTTGTCTGTCAGGAATTCGGGATCGAGTTTTACCTGCGCCGACAAACGGAAGAAGCGTGGTTGATATGACTTCACGATGAGCGGCACGGTCGTGTCGCCCGCGTCTTCAATCGCGGTTAACAGGCTGGAGAAAAGGAAGCTGTCACTCGCGACGGCAGCGCCTTTGGTGCCGGCGATCGTCACAAACACGCCCTTCTTTTCACCTACTTGAACCGGCGTTGCGAGGGCTTTATCGATACCGCTGAAAGCGCGCGCGAAGTCCTGGTAATCCTGAAGCGAAACGATGCGACCGAGCGTCAGGATCGTGAGCGGCGCGTTGCGTCGCGCATCGGCCAGTTTCTCCGGATCGGCAGCGCCACTCGCTGCATTCGGATTCGTGACGCCTTTGACTCCGAGTGGCCTCGTCATCAGTTGCGTGAGCTGGTTCGCTTTGACGAGACCTTTCGAGCCAATGCCTTTGCGATACTTCGCTTTGACGTTTTCCTGTCCGGTCGGCAGGCGCGCGCCCGTTTCTCCGTTGCCGAAGATCACGGTCGTCTTGCCGTCGTCGGAGAGTCGCGTGATGTAGATGCGGTCGTTTGGACCATAACCGAAGAAGTCAGGCACTTCGTGCCAGAGAATGTCGTTGACACGGATTTCGAGAGTCGAAAGCGCGCCGGTCGGATTCGCATCGGTGACATACGTGACCGGTGGTTGTTTCAACACGAAACGCTGGAACTGCTGGGTTGCATCGCCGCCGCCGAGAGTTTCGGTCACTGTTTCACCGTGAGTGGCGAGCGCGATGTTGGCGTTGATAACTACCGTGTCGCGCACATAACTGTTGACGAGCACCGACGTGAACGTGATCACCGTGAAGCCGGCTTCCAGCACGACTTCTTTCAGTACGAGCGACTCGCTGGCAAACACACCTTCAAGATCGGCACGCTCGCCGCTGATGATGATTCGTTGACCCGGTTTGAGATCGAGATATGG
>DASSFI010000068.1:0-188648 GCA_035694465.1 Pyrinomonadaceae bacterium
GAACGTACTGTAGGGGCGGCCCTCCGTGGCCGCCCCCTCCTGGAATTCAATCGGGGGGCGGCCACGGAGGGCCGCCCCTACAGTACGTACTCACGAGTTGCAGGGCGTTGAATGGTGCGTGTGGCGTGACGATGATTGGCGATGGCGCTCACAAAACCGTACCGCGTTTTTCTGATGGCTGGCGAAACATAACTCCCGTTGGGCCGTTGATGAATTCAACGTTGAAGAGACTAGCGGCGGAGGCAATCGATCATCGCCCAAATGCTCCACCCGACGTGCTACTCTTCCGCATGGAAAAACCACTCTCACCGCCGCCAGCAGCCGTCATCTCCGGTCGCCTCTTGCCCAGCGCGGTGCTCGAAATCACGCCCGGTTTTGCGTCACAACTGCTCGCGCGCTGTTGGGGGTTCAGCGGTCCGGCGCTCTGCCTCGTCGGCGACGTCGATACAAACCCGTACGGACTAACAAACGCTTTCCGCGAATCTGGCCTGAACGTCTTTCAAGTAAATCTGCGAGGAACTGGAGATCAACGTGCAATCGAATGGAACGTCTGACAACAACACTGACGCCCGCCTGATGTCCGGCTTGCGCGTACTCGTGACCGGCGGCTCAGGCGGCATTGGCCAGGGCATCTGCACGGTCGCCGCGCGCGAAGGCGCCAACGTCGCCTTCACCTGGCACGGAAACAAAACCGGCGCTGACGCAACTCAACAACTCGTGCGCGACCTCGGCCGCGAATGTCTGCCGATTCAAGCTGACCTGCGCGAAAAAGACGCTGCCGGAAAAGTCGTCGCGGCTGTTGAAGAGTCATGGGGCGCAGTAGACGCGCTCGTCAATAACGCCGCCTTCAGCGAGGCTGTTCCATTCATACTGATCGACGACAACGACTTCGCCGACATCATGGAATTGAATCTCTTCGGCGCTTTTCGCATGTGTCGTGCGGCAGTGCGCGGCATGATCCGGCAAAAGTACGGTCGCATCGTGAACATCAGCTCGATAACAGGTTCGCGTTCGATCGCCGGACCGGTGCATTACGCAGCGAGCAAGGGCGCACTCGAAGGTCTGACACGGAGCCTCGCACACGAAGTCGGTCCTTACGGTGTTTTAGTCAACGCCATCGCGGCCGGAATCTTTGATGGTGGTTTACGCTCGACCATTCCCGAGCATCATCAGAAACGTTATCTCGACGCCTGCGCGCTCTCACGTTTCGGACAACCCGCCGAGTGTGGCGAAGCCGTCGCGTGGCTCGGTTCACGCCGCAACACGTATATAAATGGCACCGTAATCTTTCTCGACGGCGGCACTTTAGCCTAGCTGTGAAGAGGCCACGAAAATCTGTGGCTAATCTTTCCCAAATGAACTAGAATCCCGCGCATTCCTCGACCATTCCAAAGGAGTGTGAATCGTGATTCAACTCGAACAGCTCTTAGCGGGTCCTCCACCAAAGAGGGACCGTGACGCCGCCTTCTTTTCTTACACGCGCTCAATCTGTCCCACCTGTAAAAAGATTATCGATGCGCACATCGTCCTGCGCGACGACAAAGTCTGGATGCAGAAGAAATGTCCGAAACACGGATTTTTCGAAGTCGAAGTTTCGAGCGATGCGGAGTACTACACAAGGTCGCTCTCGTACACGAAGCCCGGCACGATGCCGTATCGCTTCGCGACCAAAGTTGAACATGGCTGCCCGGAAGATTGCGGCCTGTGTGAAGATCACCTGCAACATACGTGTTCGCCGATTCTCGAGATCAACGACGTCTGCGATCTTACGTGTCCTGTTTGCATCGTGCGCAATCAGCAGCGTTACTCGATGAGCTTTGATGAGTTCAAGAGCGCTGTGGATCTGCTGGTTGCAGCGGAAGGTGAACTTCCGATCATGTTGCTGTCGGGTGGCGAACCGACGTTGCATCCGCAGTTCTTCGAGTTTTGCGACTACGTTCTGCGTGGTCCACACGAAGGCAAGATCAAACGTCTGCTGATTTCGACACACGGCAGAAAGATCGCGCAGAACCGCGCGTTTGCCGAGAAGTTCAAAGCAGGCGGAATGTACGCTTCGCTCCAGTTCGATACGCTGCGGGCGGGTGTCTATCCGAAGACACGCGGCGTCGAATTGATCGACATGAAGATGCAGTGCATCGACGTGATCAAAGAGCTCGACATTCCGACTGTGATCGTTCCCACGGTGTCGAAAGGCGATAACAGCGACGAGCTCGGGGCCCTCGTGGAATTCGGATTGGAGTTGCATCAATGCTCGAGCATCGTGATCCAACCAATGGCCCACACCGGCGACGGCGGCGACGGATATCATGCAAGCCCCGCCGGACATCGACTCACAATGCCGGAAGTGCATCAACTGATCGAGGAGCAGACGGGTTGGTTCAAGCGCGAATACTTTCATCCGGTGCCGTGCTCGCATCCGAGTTGTTACACGGCCACGTATCTCTTCCGCATGGATGACGGGAAATACAAACCGCTGCCGGAGTTTGTGAACATCAGGCAGTACCTCGATGCGATGCAGAACCGTGCGATCATTCGTTCGGACAATCAACTCGAAAAAATGATTCTGGATTCGATCACGAATCTGTGGTCGGCAACGAAGGTTGGTGAAGACTCCGATCTGATTCTGGCGTCGTTGAAATCGTTCCTCAAAGACACTTTCAACTCACGAAATCCGTTGTCTGCTGCTGATATCGAACGTCGCACGGAGGCACGCAGCAAGGCACTCTTCATTCACAACTTTATGGATCCGTGGGACCTTGATGTGGCGCGGCTGAAGAAGTGCTGTACGCATTACGTGATGCCCGACGGGCGGCTCATGCCAGGGTGCTCATACAACAATTTGTATCGACACAAAGACGAGCGGTTTTTCCCCGACGCCGAGCCGGTATCGCCCGCACCGGTCAGGATTGAAAACGGACCGTCCCTGGTTCAAATCACTGGGAGAGTCAGTCAATAGCGCGTCCCGAGACAATCAACGAACTGCGTGAATTGATCTTGCGCGCGGCGCCGGATGTGAATGCAGCGTTGCCCGTGCGTGATTGTTCCGAGGACGAACCGTTGGATGCGATCATCCCGTTCTCGTCGGTGATCCTGCTTGGGGTGGTGGTGGCGGTTGAAGATCGTTACCGCATTCGGATTACGCGTGAGCAATTGGCGCGGGCTTCTGTCAGTGGGACGAGTCTGCGACGGTTAGCGGAGATGATCGAAGAGTTAGCCACGGATTAACGCGGATTTATTACGGATTGATCCGTGAAATCCGTGTCATCTGTGGCTCAAACTAAAATGTGATGAAGATCGATATTGTTCATCCAGCGCACTATCGTGACGACGGCAGTCTCGTTCAGTCGAAGAATCTGATCGATCGTCTGGGTGCGTATTTGCCTCACCTTGGACCACCGCTGATGGCTGCACTCACGCCTGATAAGCACGAGGTCAGGTTAGTTGAGGAATATCTCGAAGATATCGATTTCGAGAGCGACGCGGATGTAGTGGCGCTGTCGGGGCAGATCATGCAGCTTCAGCGCTGTGTAGATATCTCGCGGCGGTTTCGTGCCGCCGGAAAGAAGGTCGTGCTTGGTGGTTACCTGCCATCGATGCTGCCCGATCGAGTTGAAGGTCTGTTCGACGCGATCGTGATCGGCGAAGGCGATGAGATGTGGCCTCGCGTGCTCGAAGATATCGAGCAGAACAAATTAAAGTCACGTTATCGATCTGAGCGCCCGCCGGATATCAACAATCTGCCGGTGCCTCGTTATGACCTCATTAAGAAAGACCGCGTGGTGGTTTATCCGGTGCAGGCAACGCGTGGTTGTCCGTTCACGTGCGAGTACTGCTCGATCGCGGCGGTTTACAACGGCATGTATCGCAAGCGACCGGTGGACCAGATCGTTCGCGACGTCGCGGCGACAGGCAGTCGCAACATAAATTTCTGCGACGACAATCTTTGTGAAGACGTGAAGTTTTCCGATCGGCTCTTCACGGCTTTGAAGGGCGCGCCCATCCGTTGGGGAACGCAGACGACGATCAATGTGGCGCGGCATCCCGAGCTGTTGAAGAAGGCGCGTCAGTCTGGTTGCGTGTTGATGGCGTTGGGAGTGGAGACGTTTTCCGCTCGCAATCTTGAAGACGTGAATAAGACGTTTCACGCGGTGGATAAGTATGCCGAGGGATTCAAACGCATCATGGATGCGGGGATCAGTCCGCACGCGCTGATCATCTTTGGATTACCCGACGACAACGCGGAGACGTTCAAACGCACGGTTGATTATCTCGAGTCGCTGAAAGTGCCAATCACGCAGTTTTTTATTCTGACTCCGTATCCCGGTTCACCGACGGGCGACAAGATCTGGCGCTCGGGAACTGTGTTCGATACGGATCTGAATCATCTGCGCGAGCCTTATGTCGTCTTCAAGCCGCAACAACTGTCTCCCGCTGAGTTGCATGATGGCTGGTGGAATGCGGTGCAGGAGTTTTACTCGTTGCGATCGATCATGAGACGGGTTGTGTTTCGTCGCCGGCCGCTGAATTTGTGGGTGAACCTGGCCACGAATCTGTATTACTGGTCCAAGGTTAAGCGAGGGATTCACACCGTTTACTTTGGAAAGAATTAGCCACAAAGAAGGCCCAAAAGCACAAAATGATTTACCTGGTGGCGGCGACGCAGGCTGATGATCTCGCAAGGGTGAGAGAAGAGAAGCCGGAATTGTGGCGCCAGGTACGCCGCTACAATCAGCCGGTTCAACTCGCCCTCGCTGCGGCTGATGAAGTGATGAAGTTTGCGCAGGACGCGTCGACTGCGGCGGTGATTTCGTTAGCGCCTTGTCAGCCTGGTTCGGCGGATCTGTATCGTTGGGGAAATGTTGTTACGGCGGGCATGGCGAGCGGGACACTCGGAAATATGCGCATGAATCCGACGCAGACGCTTCACGCGGTCGACAATCTCGCGATGTCTGCGTTTGCGATTGCGCATCGGAATCACGCGTATTGTCTCGGTCTTGGTGGCGCCGCTGGACAGGCATGGTGCGGACTCGAAGCTGTCGTTGAGCGTCTCGCTGCCGGGTTTGAAGCGGAAGCACTGTTGATGGCGGGAGATCAGGACGCGGCTGAAGATGGCGCTGCGGGACTCGGCGTCGCGATGTTGTTTTCAGTAGCGGCGAACCCGTATCGCGATCGGCGCGTGCGTCTAGTCTCGGTTGAGCGCAAACGAGAAATTTCAGACGTGATACCACACGCTGCAAATGGTTTAAGAGCATTACTGTCGATGATTGCGAAATGCGGGGCTGGACCGTTGTCGTATGTCGTGCCGGCCGGACACACGGACGGGTTTTCGAGCGTCACAGTTAACCTGGAAGTAACTTGATGAATAACAAGCGACGCGTAGTAATCACTGGTCGCGGTGCGCTTTCGGCGTTAGGTGCAACCACGCACGACTTGTGGAATGGATTGCTTACGAATCGCTCGGGTGTGCGACGTGTCGACCGGCTCGTCGAGTCGGGCATCAACGTGACGACAGGCGGAGAGGTCGACGCGGTCTCACCGCACGATGTCGATCGCGATCATGTGATTGCCAACCGCGCGATCGACGATGCGCTGGCCGAGTCGAAACGCGATGCTGCTGAGTGTGGTTTTATCTGGTCCACCGGTCTCGACACTTTTCAAATGGGCTCGGAAGGCTTTGTCCATCGTTCGGCGGGTCGTTGCTTTTCGAATCTGGCTTCGAGATTTACTGGTCCACGACGCATGATTGCGGCCGCGTGCGCTTCCGGAACGCAGGCGATCGGCGAAGCGTTTCGTCTGATTCAAAATGGACACGTTGATGCCTGCGTTGCCGGTGGTTCGAGTGTGATGCTCACACCGTTCTATCTGATTGGATTCGCAGGATTGCAGGCGGTGGCGATCGACAACGGCGACGAGCCGTCGCTGGCGTGTCGTCCGTTCGATAAACGCCGGAAAGGGTTTGCGCTGGCAGATGGCGCGGGCGCTATGGTGTTGGAGACGTATGAAAGCGCTATCGCGCGTGATGCGACCGTGTTCGCTGAGGTGATTGGTTTTGGCGTCAGCCAGGATGCTTTCGATCTGAATCGACCATGTGACGACGGCGCCGGCGCCGAGCTTTGTATGCGTCGCGCGTTAACCGATGCGGTAGTGAATTCAGATGAGATTGATGCGGTCAACGCACACGCCACGGCGACGTATTCCGGCGATCTCGCGGAAGCGGCAGCGCTGAGAAAAGTCTTCGCTGAACGTTGGCAGACTGTTCCTGTGTCGGGAGCAAAAGGTGCTATCGGGCATGCAATGGCTGCGGCCGGTGTGCTCGAAGCGATCGTTGCGGCTCAAACCTGCGCGACGGGAATCGTGCCGCCGACTGTAAACCTGAGTGATGTGGATGAAGGTTGTGAGTTGGACCACGTGATCGGAGCACCGCGTGATGTGAATGCGAGGACGGTGTTGTCGGTGTCGTTTGGGATGGGAGGACAAAACGCCGCCGTGATTCTAAGAAGAAGTTAAGCCACGGATTACACGGATTTATGACTGATTGGCAGTTGAAAGATCGGGTCACGCTAATTACCGGTGCGACGGGATATCTCGGGCGTGCGTTGGCTGAGGGATTTACTGACGCTGGTGCAAACCTGTTTTTGACTGGACGAAATGAAGAGAAGTTAAAAGAGTTTTCGGTGCGCAGCTTTGTGGCGGATTTGACGGAAGAAAATGCAGCCGCCAGTGTCGTTAATCGAGTTGTTGAAGAAGCGGGACGCATCGATACGCTTGTCATCAATGCCGGTACGCTGGCAGATGGACTCGTCGCCGGTTTGACTGACGATCAACTTGCGCGTGTTTATGATCTCAACGTCTGGGCTGCGTTTCGCATGTTACGTGCCGCACTGAAACCCATGATGTTGCAGCGTAGTGGCAACATCGTCGTCATCTCCTCGACTGCGGCGCAAAGGCCCAACGCTGGCCAGGCTGCGTATGCATCGTCCAAAGCCGCACTCGAAGCCTTTGTTAGGACCACCGCGCGTGAGACTGCGGCGCGCGGAATCACGGTTAATGCGGTGGCGCCGGGATTGCTCGCCGGTGGAATGAGCGCACGCATTCTCGAAGAGCACCTGGACCGCGCCCGCGCAACGATTCCGATGGGCCGGCCCGGCGAAGCTGAAGAAGTCGTGCCGGTGGTGCTGTTTCTCGCGTCGCCGATGAGTTCGTATGTTACGGGTCAGGTTTGGTGTGTCGATGGAGGGGTAACGGCTTGAGCACACGCGACACACACGCCGAAGTTGTTGTGCTCGTGCGGCAGACACTTGCACTGCCCGAGAGCGAGTCGATTTCACCGCAGCAACTGTTCTTCTACGACCTCGGTTTCACGTCGATGGATCTGCTCGATCTATTGTTTCGGCTGGAGCAGCACTTTCAGATCGAGATTCCGGAAGGAACGATCTATCACCTTGCGCGTGGCGATCTGGCGGAGGCTGAGTTTGCTGAAGATGCGGTGCTGACTGAAGCGGGCCGCGAACGTTTGATGAATTTGCTTTACGACACGCCGAGAGAACTTTTTCCGCCGCGTAT
This sequence comes from Pyrinomonadaceae bacterium, assembly GCA_035694465.1. GTDB lineage: Bacteria > Acidobacteriota > Blastocatellia > Pyrinomonadales > Pyrinomonadaceae > PSRF01. Next base: position 7,564 of record DASSFI010000068.1, read on the forward strand.
CCACGCGACGACGTTACCGCGTTTTTGCACTGTTGGTGCAATCACGCGCCTTGTGGACCATAAGCTAGAGAAGGTTCAACTGTAGGGGCGGCCCTCCATGGCCGCCCCCTCGTTCGAGTTCCACGCCGGGGGCGGCCACGGAGGGCCGCCCCTACAGTACGTTCTCAATGTTCGAGTTAATTCAATCGATACGGATTGATACCGAGAAGGGGCGCGCTTCCGGTGAGGCGTTTGTTCCCGCGGATCATCCTTTGTTTGCCGATCATTTTCCGGGGCAACCGTTATTGCCCGGATCTCTCATTCTCGAACTCGCGGCACAGGTGGGCGGACCGTTGGCCGAGGAGTCTGCCAGAGCAACATCGGGAGTTGAGCGCTGGGCCATCCTCGGAATGGTGCGTGATGCTCGATTCTTGCGGCCTGTGTTTCTCCCCGCGACGCTCGCGATACAAGCCGAGATCTCACGTTCGCAAAATTCGAGTGTCAACACGAATGTCACGGTCGCCGTGGATGGCGAGCGCGTCATGCAGGCAGAGCTCGTATTGATGTTGCTCGAATCAACTCCCGACTGGTCCCAGGCAATCGATGAACGCAACCACCGTTTGGCGCGTTGGAAAGAAGCCTCATGAAGTCAAAACGACTCTCGGCGATCGACGCATTTTTCGTGGCTTACCAGGAATCGTCTGGCGTGTTGATGCAGCTTGGAGTTGAACTTGAGTTAAAGGGTCGGATCGATCGCGAGAATCTTGAAGCGATGCTGTCGTATCTGGTGCGACGCTGGCCGCCGCTGGGCCAACGAGTGGACAAGCCATTTTTCGGACTGGAATGGGATGGTCCACCGCGGGTGCGTGAGATGCTGCATGTTGGTGAGACGAGAGAGGGTTTGCATGGTTGGCGAAACAAGACCTTGAATCCATTTGTTGAGCCACCGTTTCAGGTGCTCTGGATCGCAAATGGGGATGAGCATGTGCTGGCTTTTCGCGCGCATCACGCGGTTGTTGATGGCGAAGGGTTCATTGGTGTTTGTGCGGAGGCGCTGCGGGCGCTGGCAGCCAAGAATGAAGGCGCCACGGATTGCGCGGATCGTGGCGGATCTCCCAAACGAATCAGCGTTAGCGAGGCACTGGGCAATGTTCAGAAGCTGCGAGAGCAAGCGCGCTCGAATAAGAGTGCTCGACTCGCAGTGCGGAGTTGTAGTCCGGGTGAGATTGCGGTGATTGAGAGGGAAGTCAACGTCGCGAATGGATGGTTGTGTGCGGCAGCGTGGATGAAGGCGATTTACGAATGGAACTGCTTGCGAGGATCGCGAACGCCGTCGCTGATCTCGCTCGAAGTGCCGGTCAGTTTGCGGCGCCGGCGCGATACGGGTTTGCAAATCGGAAATCTGATCTCGCCCTTGACGCTCTTTGGTGATGCGACTCAACCGCTCGAGCAATTGGCGACGCAACTTAAACAGCAGATGAGTCGTGCGCTCCGACAGCAGGAACATCTCGCCTTGCCGACCCTCGCAGCGCCAGGCGATTTCATACCGTGGGAAGTCTTTCGCCGAATCGCGTCGAGTCCGGAACTGACTGGGTTCGCGACCAGTCATTTCGCGTGGCTCGAACATGAACAGACCATTCATGACGACGTGTTTCGTTTGTCTAACGGTGCACTGCAGCTCGTCGATCAGCAGGTTTATACGCCCGTTTGTTTGCACATGGGCGCAGCACTTGCCGTGCTTGCGTGGCCTGAACGCACGCAAGCTTTCCTGCCTTATCGGCTAACGGCACTCGATGAGAATGAGGCGAATACATTGCTCGACCTCGTGGCCCAACAACTCAAAATCAATTCGACAGCGGCGGAAGCAACTGTAGGGGCGGCCCTCCGTGGCCGCCCCTCTGTGAATTCAAACGGGGGCGGCCAAGGAGGGCCGCCCCTACAGTGATGCCAGCCGTGCAAAAAGAATCGGGCGATCCGGTGATCATCATTGGCGCTGGTCCGGCGGGTCTTGCAGCCGCGGAAACGCTCGCGAAGCGAAATGTTGCTTACTTGATTCTCGAGAAAGGGTCGTCGGTTGCGGATGCGCTACGTCGCGTCGACCCCGAGATGAGGTTGCTTTCGCCGAAAGGGTTGTCGCTCATGCCCGATATGCAGATCGCGGCTGATGCACCGACGTATTTGCCTTTCGCAACGTTGGTCCATGAACTCGAGCGATATCAACAACAGTACGACTTGAACGTAACTCTCGACTGCATGGTCAAGACAGTCAGCAAAGACGCAAACGGGTTCGTCGTTCGTTACAGGAAAGACGGGAACGAACATGAAGTTCGAGGCAGTCACGTCGTCAACGCAACCGGCATTATCAGCAACCCGCGACTGCCGGATAACTTTCATCTCGAACCACGACACTGGCGACACAGCGTAGACGTCCGCGCGGAAGATCTCGCCGCCGCGCGGCAACTTCTCGTTGTCGGCGGTGGCGCGTCGGCGGCTGAAGTTTTTGAAAACTGGTTGCGCGTACGGCGTGAAGGCGATCGCGCGTGGTTGTCGTTGCGCTCGAAACTCTGCGCCGTGCCACACTGGATCCTCGGCATCGACCTTCATTACTTCGCTTGGCTTCCGGAGCAACTTCCTACGTCTTGGTTTGGATGGCGTGCGGGCCGGCTGACCGAGCCGATGTCGGGGCGTGAAGTAGTTAAAGCCATTCGCAGCGGTTTGATTAAGCTCATGCCTCAGGTGAGTAGCTACCATGGCTCGAAAGTCGAATTCGTGGACGGTCAACAACTCGAACCCGATCTGATCGTCTTCGCGACCGGTTTCAGTTATGCGAGGGAACACTTGAAGGAAGTTGTCGATTTCGATCCGGATGGCAGACCGTTGGTGAAGAATTGTGAGAGCACGCGCACGCGGGGAGTTTTCCTGCTCGGATATCGCTTTGGAAGAACATTCGCGTCGCCATACTTGCGCGGGATTGCGCGCGACGCCGAATTCATAGCTAAAAGAATTGCGGAGGAGAAACGACTGAGATGAAAGCCGTTCGCGTAAAGGGTTTTGGAAATGTGGACCAGCTTGAGCTGGTTGAGCTGCCTGATTCCGAGCCACAGCCGGGCCAGGTTCGCATCCGGGTTAAAGCGAGCGGTTTGAATTATGCCGACGTGATGCAGCGCGAAGGACTTTATCCCGGTGGACCAAAGCCGCCGTTCATTCCGGGAGTCGAAGCCGCCGGCATTGTCGAGGCTGGAGACTCATTGCCGGCTGGTGCGCGGGTGGTGGCGATTGCGCCGAACGGTTGTCACGCCGAGAGTGTGTGCGTCTATGCCGCAGCCTGTATGCCGATTCCTGAGGCGATGTCATTCGAGGAGGCCGCTGCGTTTCCAGTGCAGTATTTGACGGCCTATCACGCGCTCACGACTCTCGGGCGCGCGGAGCCGGGCGACACGGTTTTGGTCCATGCGGCGGCCGGTGGCGTCGGCACTGCTGCGATCCAGATCGCGAAGCTGCTCGGGTTGCGTGTGATTGGCACTGCGTCATCAGAAGAGAAACGAAAGCGTGTGCTCGAACTCGGCGCTGACGATGCGTTGAGTTACGAGGAATTTGATCAGAAGCTTATTGGCAAAGACCCGCCGGCGGTGATACTCGAAGCGGTTGGTGGGAACGTGTTTCGGCGTAGTCTCGCGATCCTGCCATCGCTCGGCAGACTGGTCGTTTATGGCGCCGCGAGCAAGGACGTGCAACCAATCGACACGCTGAAAATTCTGTTTCGTTCGCAGGGCGTGTTGGGTCTGCATCTGAGTGCGATTTTTGAGCGGCCTGCGTTGCTGAGCCGTTCGCTCGCGGTCATGTTCGAGTGGATTGCGCAGGGAAAACTGAAAATGCAGGTGGGCCACGTTCTGCCACTGGCACAGATTGCTGAAGCTCACGAGTTGATTTCGAGTCGAAAGAGTTACGGGAAGATCGTGTTGCTTCCTTAGCCACAAAAAGGCAGACAAACACATTATGATGTATCGCCTCACGGATTATTTGCATTTTGCTCGGATGTACGGACGCAACCGGCGTCGCCAGCGCGTCTGGGGAGAGTTGTATGAGCAGGCGGTGCGTACGAAGTCGTTCAAACTGCCGTACGCGACCGTGGTCCAACTGATTCCCACTGAAGCCTGCAATCTTCGTTGCCCGTTTTGTAATCAGTGGGGTGAAAACGGCTACTTCTTTGACGGCGTGCGTCACGTTCAGCACATGGACGAGGACGCGTTAACGACGCTCATGCGTAGCCTCTCGCCACGCGATTCGCTGATCAGTGTTCATGGTGGCGAGCCGTTTGTTTACAAACACGTCGACACCCTGCTCGAGTTGTTGTCTGAAAAACAGTTCGATGTGATCTTCACGACCAATGGAACCCTCCTCAAACCGAGTCTGAAGCAACTCGCGAAGATTCGTAATCTGATGTTTCTCCTGTCAATCGATGGGGATCAGCCGGCGCACGATAAAGTGCGCGGTAAGGGAACCTTCAAGAAGGCGCAGGAAGGAATGGCGGAGTTGTTTGAACTGCGACGTCAGCTTGGCTTGCCTTTGCCGGCGGTGATCATCAGTTCTGTAGTTTGTGAGTGGACCACGGAAGTACTCGAAAAGATCTACGGTGTAGCGCGCGACTTCAATGCGCTTGCGATCAACTACAACTTTCGTTGGTTTCTCACGGAAGATGTGGGCCAGTCGTACGAGCGCCATCTGCAAACCGAGTTCGGAGTGAAGTCGAGTGGTGCGTGGCGCGGTTGGGTTTCTGCGAATCATGAAAAACACGACTACAGCAGCGTGGAGTCTGCGCTCACCCACGTGCTGAAGAACCGAAGACGTTTTTCACGTCCCTTTGTTTTCACGACGCCGAGTCAGTTGCGTGGCGCCGACTATCAAACTTACTTCACCGATTACCTCAACACGTTCGGTAACGAGAGTTGTTTCATGCCGTATTACTGGGCACGTATTCACGCGAACGGCGAGTTGATCTTCTGCCCCGGTCATCCCGACATCATCGCCGGGAACGTCTTTCAGGACGGCTTCAGCAACGCGTTTAATTCTGAGATGGCGATCAAGTTTCGCAAGCACATGCTGACGAATCGTCTGCCCATCTGCAACCGTTGTTGTGGTCTTTACATGACCAATCCCGCACGCGTGTTCGAACAGAAGGCAAGAAGAAATCTTGGAATACCCAAACAAGTCAACACTCACTGGCCTGAGGTGCTCTCATGATCACCCTGATCGTTCTTCTTATCGCGACACTCTTTCTCGCGTACTCAAACGGCGCGAACGATAACTTCAAGGGCGTCGCGACTCTCTTCGGCAGCGGCACGACGAGTTACAAGGCGGCCATCACGTGGGCCACGATCTCGACGTTTGCCGGTTCCATCACGTCGCTCTTCCTGGCTGAGACTTTGCTGAAGAACTTCTCCGGACGGGGGTTGGTTCCAAATGAACTGGCCGCCTCGCCGCAGTTTGTGCTTTCGGTGGGTCTGGCGGCAGGATTAACGGTGATGCTGGCGACGCTGACCGGTTTTCCAATCTCGACGACGCATGGTTTGGTTGGCGCACTCGTTGGCGCCGGTCTTGCGGCGGTTGGCACGAGCGTCAACTTCGCGACGCTCGGCGCGTTGTTCTTTCTGCCATTGCTCGCGAGTCCGTTGCTGGCAGTAGGCTTGGGTGTAGCCAGTTATGTGGTAGCTCGCGGCCTCAGAGTAAAGCTCGGAGTTGAAAAAGAATGGTGTGTTTGCGTTGGCGAAGTTGTGCAACTGGTTCCGATTGCGCAACCAAGTGGACTGCTCGCGCTCGCACCCGTGACAGTGCCGGATATAACGATTGGACCGGTAGACCAGTGCCGGCAACAGTACAAAGGAAGACTTTTCGGTGGCAGTGTTCAGCGTGGGCTTGATTTCGTTCACTTCCTGAGTGCGGGGAGCGTTGGCTTTGCGCGTGGGTTGAACGACACGCCAAAGATTGTCGCACTACTGCTCGTAATGAAGACGTTCGATGTAAAGTTCGGAATGCTGCTGGTGGCCATCGCGATGGCGATCGGCGGCTTATTGAATGCACGCAAGGTTGCGATCACGATGAGCAAACGCATCACGCCACTCAATCCCGGACAGGGATTCACGGCGAATCTCGTGACGTCGGCGCTCGTGATCCTCGCCAGCCGGTTTGGGTTGCCGGTTTCGACAACACACGTATCGGTTGGTTCGCTCTTCGGCATCGGGTTGATTACGAGGGAAGCGAATGGCCGCGTGGTTTCGGGGATTCTGATGTCGTGGCTGCTCACGTTGCCGATCGCCGGGATTCTTAGCGGGGTCATTTACACGATCGTAGTAAGACTCTCATGAAAAAGGGTCTAAGAATTGACTTAGCCGAATGAGCCATCGTTACACTCCAGGCGACTACCTCCATTTCGCTCGCTTTTACTGGCGCGGGCGTCGCCGGATGCAGCGGTGGGGCAAAGACTTCGAAGTTGCGGTCCGCGATGGAAGTTTCAAGCTGCGCGCGGCGGCGGTGGTCCAATTGATACCGACAGAAGCCTGCAATCTGCGTTGTGCATTTTGTAACCAGTGGGGCGACGCGGGTTACTTTCGCGCCGGCTCACGCAAAGTCGAAAGTATCGACGCCGATGCGATTACCTCGTTGATTCGCAATCTCTCCCCGCGCGATTCAATGATCAACGTTCACGGCGGCGAACCATTCGCTTACAAAGAAATCGATCAATTATTGACCGCGCTTGCCGAACGCGATTTCGATGTGCTGATCACGACCAACGGAACGTTGATGAAGAGTCATCTAGCGGCCGTGGCGCGGATCAGGAACCTCGCTTTTATCCTGTCCATCGATGGCGACGAAGCAACGCACGATCGTGTGCGTGGTCCAGGAACCTACGCCCGCATCATTGACGCTTTGGACTGCCTTTTTGATCTGCGACGCAAGCTCCGATTGCCGGCGCCGCTCGTCGTCATGAGCACAGTTGTCTCCGAATGGACCGCGGACGTCATCGAGCGGGCCTACGCGACGGCACGTGAGCTTGGCGTGTTTATGCTCAACTACAACCTCCGCTATTTCATGCCGGAGAGTGCCGGACTCGCTTACGAGCAACACTTGCAGGAGGAGTTTGGACTGAAGTCGTCAGGCGCGTGGCGTGGCTGGATCGCTCCGAGTCACGAGCAGCACGATTACGGCGAAACCGTTTCACGCCTTCGACGTTTGCTGGGGCAAAAGAGATTTAGCTTGCTGCCACCGTACGCGGTTTCCGGTCCGAGTCATCTGCGGGGCAAAGATTTCGACCAGTGGTTTTCGAATTATCTCAACACCTTCGGCAACGAGAGCTGTTTTATGCCGTTTTACTGGGCCAGGATTCACGCCAACGGTGATCTGATCTTCTGTCCCGGGCATCCGGATGTGATTGCCGGAAATGTTTTCCGTGATGGGTTTATGGAGTCGTTCAATTCAGAGATGGCGGTGAAATTTCGGAAGTACATCCTCTCGAACCGGCTGCCGATCTGCAATCGCTGCTGCGGGCTCTACATGACTAACCCGGCACGAAAGTTTGAGCAAAAAGCGCGAAGAAATCTAGGCTTACCGAGAGAAGTCACAGCGCATTATCCATAGCCACAAAAAGGCACAAAAGGCACAAAGGAAGAAAGAAAATTCTCTTTATGTGCTTTTTGTGCCTTTTTGTGGCTATAATCTCGTTTCCCTCTTTGCCAACAGTGATTCCCCACTTTTACCGATGCCACGAAAGCCCTCGGCAAAAAATGGTGCGCCCAAATCCGGAGACCTGAGTTTTCTTAAAGGTGGCGGTGAAATGGGCGAACGCATGCGCGCGTTCGACTGGTCCAGCAGCGCGGTTGGCCCCGCGACTGAATGGCCGCCGTCTCTCAAAACAGCCGTTTCCATCTGCATCGGCTCTCGTTATCCAATCGTGCTTTGGTGGGGCCATCCTGCCTACACGATGTTTTATAACGACGGCTACATTCCGATCCTCGGCGTCACCAAACATCCGGGTTGGCTGGGTCGATCCGGTAAGAAATGCTGGAAAGAGATCTGGTCGACTGTCGGCCCGATGCTCGACAGCGTCTTTGAAACCGGTGTCGCAACCTGGTCTGAAGACTTGCTGCTGGTGATGGACCGCAACCTGCCGCGCGAGGAAACCTACTTCACCTTTTCGTACAGTCCGATTCATGGCGACGCCAATAAAGTCGACGGGATTTTTTGTGCGTGTTACGAAACGACCGGCCGCGTTGTCGGCGAGCGGCGACTGCAAACACTTCGCGACCTGGGCCGCACTGTGATTCAAGTGAAGTCGGCGGAAGAGGCTTGCGAGTTAGCCGTGAAAACTCTCGAGGCAAATCCATATGACGTTCCCTTTGCCCTCGTCTATCTGGTCGACGATGACGGCAAAGAGGCACAACTGGTGTGCGCGTGTGGAATGAAAGCAGGCGACGCTGCGGCGCCGGAACGAATCGCTTTGACTGATTCAGACGCGTGGCCGCTAGGCCGAGTGCTTGAAACGGAATCGGCGGAAGTCGTCTCGGATCTGCAAAGCCGTTTTGGAGTTGTCCCTGGTGGACCATGGCCCGAGCCGTGCGAGAGCGCTCTCGTGTTGCCGATTGCGGGATCCGGATATGGCAAGCCCACGGGATTTCTCGTGGCGGGACTAAGTCCCCGTCGCATGGTGGACGTTGAGTATCGTAGCTTTTTGGATCTCATTGCCGGTCACGTCAGCACCGCCGTCGCGAATGCTCGTGCCTACGAAGAAGAGCGCAAACGCGCCGAGGCACTGGCCGAAGTCGATCGGGCCAAAACGGCGTTCTTCTCGAATGTCAGCCACGAGTTTCGCACGCCCCTCACGCTGATGCTTGGACCACTCGAGGACGCGCTCCACGACACCCGGGTTTTACCGCAAATCTCCAAGCGCATCGAGGTGGCCCATCGCAACAGCATTCGCTTGCTGAAACTCGTAAACACGCTACTCGACTTCTCGCGCATCGAGGCTGGTCGGATGGAAGCTGTTTACGAAGCGGTTGATCTCACCACCCTCACGACCGAACTGGCGAGCATGTTTCGTTCTGCAACTGAAAAGGTCGAGTTGGATCTCGTGGTTGATTGCGCACCGATAAAGCACGAAGTCTACGTCGATCGAGAAATGTGGGAGAAGATTGTTTTCAATCTACTTTCGAACGCTTTCAAGTTTACTTTTTCAGGGCAAATTATCGTCACGCTGAAGGATCTCGGCGACATTATCGAACTCGAGGTCAGCGATACAGGCACCGGGATTCCCGCAGACGAACTGCCACATCTCTTCGAGCGTTTTCACCGTGTCAAAGGAGCGCGTGGTCGCAGTTATGAAGGATCCGGAATCGGCCTCGCGATGGTCCAGGAACTGGTGAAATTACACGGCGGCACGGTTCAAGTTAAAAGCAAATTAGAACACGGAAGCGCGTTCATTGTCAGAATCCCAACCGGTGCTGCGCACGTGCCTGCGGATCGACTCGGAGGTGAGCGCCGGTCTTCCTCGATCGGTCAGCAAAGGGAAGCCTGGGTGGATGAAGTTTTGAAATGGCTTCCGAATGCCGATGGTGCGAATGGTGCTGACGAGTTTCACCCTGCACCCGCGCAAATTTCGACCACGCTAACCGATCAACCACGTGCGCGCATCTTGCTGGCCGATGACAACGCGGACATGCGCGATTACGTCAGGCGGTTACTGGTTCCGAATTATGATGTTGTGGCTGTCGCGGATGGTGAATCAGCTCTTGGCATGGCCCGTCTTGAGAAGTTTGATCTGGTTCTGTCAGACGTCATGATGCCACAGCTCGACGGTTTCGGTTTGTTGAAGGCGTTGCGCGCCGATGAAAGGACCGCGACTATTCCCGTCATCTTATTATCGGCTCGCGCGGGCGAAGAGTCGCGAGTTGGTGGTATGAGCGCCGGCGCCGACGATTATCTCGTCAAGCCATTTTCAGCCCGCGAATTGTTGGCCCGCGTCGAAGCGCATTTGAATCTCCAGCGCATTCGTCGCGAATCCGAGGCGGCGGTGCTCGAGTTGATGGCCCGTGAGAAAGAAGCACGGACAAGTGCCGAAATCGCTAATCACATCAAGGATGATTTCCTCGCGATCCTGTCACACGAACTGCGTACACCGCTCAATGCAATTGTTGGCTGGACTCATCTGTTGAAAGGCGGCAAGCTCAACGACCTCGAACGCAGACGCGGGCTCGAAGTCATCGAGCGCAATGCTGCCGCCCAGCGCGCTATCATCGACGAACTCCTGGACATTTCACGTATCGTCACCGGCAAATTGAAACTTGATCCACGACCGGTCGAACTTTCAGGCGTCATCGAGACCGCGATTGACGCGGTTCGTCCTGCCGCAGAGACCAGGAACATTGAAATCTTTACCGCGATCGAGCGCAATGCTGGTCTGGTGATGGGCGAAGCAGTTCGGTTGCAACAGGTAGTTTGGAACCTGCTCTCAAACTCAGTGAAGTTCACGCCGAATAACGGTCGTGTTGAGGTGGAGCTAAAAGCTGAAGGGGCGAATTTGAAGTTGACGGTTAGTGACACCGGTGAGGGTATCGATGCGGAGTTTCTGCCTCACATGTTCGAACGCTTCCGGCAGGCGGACACTTCGTCGAAGCGTGTGCATGGAGGTCTTGGGCTGGGACTCTCGATTGTCAGCAGTCTGGTGACGATGCACGGCGGCGAAGTTCATGCTGCCAGTGAGGGAAAAGGGAAGGGTGCAACCTTTACTGTTACACTGCCGTTGATGGGCATCTCGGAACTGAATGATTTGGCGGACGAATCTCCTGAGGTCAGCGCGCAATTGTTGGCGATGCGACGACACCGAAACGGGTTCGGCGATGCCAATGTCGACTTGAATCCCGATCTGCTGAGCGGATTGAGAGTTCTTACAGTTGACGATCAGCAGGACACGCGCGAGTTGATTGCGCTCGCGCTCGCTCGTTACGGCGCCGAAGTTAGAGCCAGCGACTCCGCCGCAATGGCCCTCCAGATGATCAAAGACTGGAAGCCTCACGTTGTCGTTTCCGACATCGGACTACCGGGAACGGACGGCTACGATTTCATGCGACAGGTGCGTGAGTTCGAGGGTGAGGGAGAACGAATTCCCGCGATTGCCGTCACCGGATACGCGGGCGCCGTCGATGAGTCGAAAGCCCTTGATGCGGGTTACGAAGTCCATCTTTCGAAGCCGATCGAGTTGAACAAGCTCGTAACCGTGATCGCAAAAGTCTCTCGCCGCCGCTAAGTTACCTCGAGGTAACGTCTTGACCGGATTTCATGGCCGGACTAAGTTGTCAGCGCCATGAAATACATTCTTTTCTTATTGCTCGTTTTCTTTCCCGTTCAGATTTTTGCTCAACGCGATGGACAGCACGATTTCGATTGGGAAATCGGAAGCTGGAAAACGCAGTTGAAGCGTTTGCAGCGTCCGCTAAGTAATTCGACGACGTGGGTGGAGTATGAGGGTACGACTGAAGTATCAAGAGTGCTGGATGGTCGAGCGAACCTGGTCGAGCTGAAGGTTAACGGTCCAGCCGGACGCATCGAAGGCTTGAGCCTGCGTCTGTACAACCCGCAAACAAAGAAGTGGAGCTTGAACTTTGCGAATGTTAGTGATGGGCAATTGACGACGCCGAGTGTTGGCGAGTTCAAAGATGGACGCGGTGAATTCTACAACGAGGATCAGTTCAACGGACGCGCGATACTCGTGCGATTCGTGATCACGAAAATCATTGATAATTCATACCGCTTTGAGCAATCGTTTTCGGCGGACGGCGGGAAAACGTGGGAGGCGAACTGGATCGCGATCGACACTCGTATCAAGAGGTAAGTTTTGACATGATTACAGGATTTTCAAGATGAACAAGATGTAAGAGGTGTTGGAAATAAATCTTGTTCATCCTGAAAATCTTGTTAATCCTGTCTCAAACTAACTGCATTTGCCGCGCCAGCTCAGTCGCAGTTTGCGGTCTGTCATCCGGATCTTTCGCGAGCGCGTGCATGATCCCGAGCGAAACCCTCTTCGGGATACCGAGCAACTCAGCGAACGGCGGTGGTGGATCATAAAGGTGCCTGTTAATCACACCCGAAACAGTCTCGGCGCCAAACGGCTGGCGTCCAGACAGCATCTCGTAAAACATCGCCCCCAAGCTGTACACATCGGATCGCGTATCGAGCGGTTCCCCCAGACACTGCTCGGGCGACATATAGAAAGGCGTTCCGACCACTGCTCCAGATGACGTAGCGCCTGCATCGGCCAGCAGTTTCGCGAGTCCGAAATCAACCACTCTCACACTCTCAACCTCAAACTCATCATCAGGCGCGACTACCAGAATATTCTCGGGCTTCAGATCGCGATGAATCACACCCTGGCGATGCGCGGACGCAACGCCGGCACAAATGCCACGCATCAATCGCAGTCCGCGTTCGACGGAAAAGTGATTCTCGCTGCGTAACAGTTCGCGCAGCGGAGTTCCTCTGACAAATTCCATCACGATATACGCCGGAGCGTGCACGTCGTCAGTCTCACCGAAGTCGTGAATCGTGATCACGTTTGGGTGACGTAACATTGCCGCCGCGCGTGCTTCACGACGAAAACGCGCGAGCGCTGCGTCGTCTGTAACAAACTTGCCGGTCAGGATCTTTACCGCGACGTCGTCGCCGATGTGAACCCGCCGTGCACGATAAACGACACTCATGCCACCCTCGCCTAAACGCGCCACGAGTTCATACCGGCCGTCGATCTTGTGTCCGATGAGCGGATCGGGATTCGCCAAGCGAATAGTGGGAAGAGCAGAGTTGAAGTGATCCTCGTAATACGGATGGGTGCTGGAACCGGGCAACGTCAGCGGTGAACCACACTCAGCGCAGAACATCGCTTCTTTGTTCAGAAACAACTCACACGGCACACAAAACGGATTTTTGGCTCTTAACTCGTCGAGCAATTGGTCCAGATCGTCTTCGATCGTGTCCACTCCGCCGGCGCCGAAAGCCGAGCCGCGCATCTCACCTTCCGGATCGAAAAGGAAATACGCGGGCGGCTCTGGCTGTCCCTGGCTGACTTTTTGATCGTTGTCGAGGACGCACGGCTCGGTGAGATTCAGTCGGGTGATTGCCTCGCGGACAGCTTTCGAATCTTTCTCAGCTTCCGACTGCGGCACATGGACGGCGACGACGCGCACACCTTCACGCTTACGCCCGTCGCGAATCTGCGCGATCTGCGCCAGATTAGTCTTAGCGTCTTCCGAACTTATGGACCAGAAATGTACGAGTGTCGGGTGGCCCTTCGTCTGTCGTGTCGTGACGCGGCCGTTCAACCATTCGGTGGCCCGTTCAAATGATGGCAACTGTGCGTCGACCTTCATCCAGTAAGATCAATTCCAACTGGTTCTAATTTGCGGGGGCTTCAAGAGCGTCTGCATTACTACGCAATACTGTTCTGTCTTTTCTTTCAATGCTGCTAACTGTTCTGTGGTTGCCTGCGGAGCTTTGATGTCGAATCTGGCGTGAATGTTCTGGAAGCCTACCGGTACTTCCTTTGAAATTCCCAGAGTGCCGCTCAGATCCATTTCACCTTCGACTGCAACGCTGATGTGTTCGAAGGGAATGCCCATCGCCGTCGCCACCAGTTGACACGTCAATTGTGCGCAAGCGGCGAGCGCGCCGAGCAGGAGATCACCCGAGCACGCAGCAGTGCCTGGACCACCGACACCGCTGTGTGCCTGGGCTTCAAATAACTTCGCTCCGACTTCGACCGAACAGGTGATTGGCGTATCGGTTTGATCGCTGTGCGCTCTGAGCGTAATGCGAGAGCTGTTTGGATCGCTTCGATACTTTTCCTTCAGAGGCTTTTGGATAGCGCGGAGATCCATTATTTCCTAGCTCTCTGACGTTGTCGGATCGATAACGGTTTTGACCTGAGACACGTGATTGGCTGGGAAGCCGCCGCGTCGCGCGTGTTCGTGGACCATCTCTTCATTCGGAGCGATGTAGATGCAATACAGCTTGTTGTCGGTCACGTAGCTTTGCACCCATTGAATCTGTGGTCCAAGCTCATTCAGGACGCCGCACGATCGCTGCGACAGTGTCTTCAATTCCGCGGGACTCAGGTTACCGGCCCCGGGCACGACTCGCTCGATAACATACTTTGGCATAATGTTCTCCGTTTCCTGTGTATCACTGCAATTCGACCAATAATGTGCGAAATTCTGCGTCGTTACGCATCGATTCGAAGGCACTGTCGGTCCTGGCCCAGTGCGCTACGGTTCTGAATCCACTTTCAAAAGCACGGCGCAGGAGGATTAACGAAGCCTTCGTTTCATTGAGTAACGCGTAAGCGCGGGAGCAGTTGTATACAGCCAGGCCGTCATTTGGCTCTAATTCCAGGACTCTCTTGAGCGTCGCACTTGCCTCTTCTTTGCTGCAAAATTGCGCATAGGCCTCAGCTAGACGGCTCATTACGATAACGTCGTCGAGACTCGCTTCGAGTTTCCGTGAGGTGATTTCGATTACTTTCAAGGCTCCTCTTTCCGAAGCTTCGACGTTTCCGAGCCGCTGATAAACCTCGGCCATAAACTTCCAGGCGTCTTCGTCGTACGGCTTCAATTCAGCGGCGCGACGGTAGTAAGTGAGAGCGTTGTCGAGATCGCTGGAGAGCTCGGCGATCATTCCCAGTCGCAGGTAACCCGGATAGAAATCCGCGTCTTCTTTCAGAATCTCTTCGAGGGCGCGCTTCGACTCGGGCAGCCGGCGCTGATTGAAGTAGACCATCGCGATCCCGAATTTTGCGTCGAGTGACGTGGGCTCGATTGTCAGGGCTTTCTGATTCATCTCGATCGCTTTACTCAGCCAGGAAGTAGCGCCGTCGTAAAATTCGTACATCGAGGAATAGGCTTCGGCCAGTCCTGCGTACGCAGAAGCAAACCCCGTATCGAGCGCGATAGCACTTTCAAACATCGTGATTGCGCTCTCAGTGTTTCGTCGACCCTTGCGATACAGAAGTTCACGGCCGCGCATGTAAAAGTCGTAAGCGCGCAGATCGTCGGTCGGTTTCTGCGTAAGTAGTTGTCGCTCGGAATCTGTGAGCGACACTTTCAGCGCGTCCACGATTTTTTGTGACACTTCGTTCTGCAGCTCGAAGATATCTTCAAACTGGCGATCGAAACGTTCGGCCCAGAGGTGATAACCGTCACGTACGCTGATGAGTTGCGCCGTGATACGAATTCGGGTCCCGGCCGTGCGAACACTGCCATCGAGGATGTAGTTAACGCGCAACGCATCGCCGACCTGGCGGGTGTTCACTTCCTTATCGCGAAACGGAAGTACGTCGGTACGCGAAACGACTTTCAGCTCTTTGATCTTGGAGAGATCGGTGATGATGTCTTCCGTGATGCCGGCGCAAAAGTAGCCGCTCTCTTTTTCGGAGTTCATGTTTTCGAAATAGAGAACTGCGACTGACTTTTCAGGCACGGCTGCGGTGGCAAAGCCTGAGGATGGGCGCGAGTTGGAGAAGCGATGCGAGTGGCTGTCGATCTCTCTTTTCAGATCCTTGAGATCGATAAGCAGATCTTTGATTGTCTGGTAGCGTTGTTCGCGATCCTTGCGTAGCGCACGCAAAACGACGCGATCGAGATCGCGTGGTCCTTCCGGAAGATGCGGCAACAGCGAGTCAGGTTCGCGATGCAGAATTCCCGACATCACGTCGACCGTCGTCGGCGCGGCAAACGGTTGTCGACCGGAGATCATTTCGTAGAGCACACAACCGAGGCTCCAGATGTCCGTGCGTTGATCGAGATCGAATCCGCGCGCTTGCTCGGGCGACATGTACTGCGCTGTGCCGAGTACGACGCCTACGGCTGTGTTAATGAAATTCTGCGTGGTGGCAAACGAGTTGTTTTCCTGCGTCTCTCGTTCTTTGCTGAGTTTAGCAAGCCCAAAGTCGAGCACTTTGACGATCCCATCGTGTCGCAACATGATGTTGTCAGGTTTGATGTCACGATGAATGATGCCGACGGTGTGCGTCGCCGCGAGGGCGCTGGCGACCTGAATGCCGACGTCGAGCACTTCAGTCGGCGATACTGAGCCTTTTCTTACGCGCTCGCGCAGTGTTTCGCCGTCGATGAACTCGGTGGCGATGAATGGCTCGGAATCGATCTCGTCGATTTCGTAAATAGTGAGAATGTTCGGGTGGTTGAGGGCCGAGGCGGCCTTTGCTTCCTGCAAGAAACGTCGCACGCGGTCGCCGGTCGGATCGTCGACCATGTCGGACGGCAGGATTTTCAGGGCGACTTTGCGGTCGAGTTTGGTGTCATGCGCCAGATAAACGTCGCCCATACCACCCGCGCCAAGTTTGGAGCAGATTTCATACCGGCCAATCTTTTTGCGCACGGGGAAGGCCAACGGCAACACAATCCGGGGGGAGTCAACTGGGCTCTGCGAAGCGGCGGCTATTGTAGCTCAGCCTTAAGCTCTTATCCACAGATTACACAGATTCTATTAGTCATCTGTGTAATTTGTGGATAAGAGTGCCGCAAACAAGGGCGCTACCAAGAACTCATATGGTAGCGCGTAAACGAGCCGCGATTTGGTACACTCCCGCGCATGAAAAGATTTGTTTTTTTAGTGTTTGCCTTGGTTTTTGCCATCTCAGTTTCGTCTTTATTCGCCCAGAACCAGTAACAAGCAGGTCGATCTGGAACTCGCGAAGCTCCGAAAGCTCGATGTTAAATTGGCGGATGAAATGGTCCAGTATCGAAAGACCTACAGAGGTGGATTGATAGCGTATCCACCAAAGCCTCAATGAGCCGAACAGATCAACTTTCGCACGCCGTGTTAAAAGGCGGTATCGGTTTTTGTCTGGTGAGTCTGGTTGTGTTTGCGACCGTCGCATTCGGCGAGCGTTGGATGTATACGCGGCTGGGTGTGACGGGCGCGTATGTCGTCTGGACGTTGGCGTTCATTCTGCTCGGCGGTGCTGTGCTTGGATCGCTCGTCAGTGGTAGCAGTTGGCGACTGCCGAAGTTCTATCTGCTTTTCGGATTGGCGTTCTTTGCGTATGCGGCAGGGTGGGTCGTTGCGTACTTTATGCTCCGTGGCGCTGCGGGCGAATGGGCCGGTTCACTCGCCGGATCGGTTTTGATGGCTGTCGTCTTCGCCCTCGGTTTCCGCTCAACGAATTCAATCCCCAAACTATCACTGCTCCTCTTTCTCCCAAACTCCGCCGGCTATTTTCTCGGCTCGGCACTCAATGATTCCATCGGCGGCCGCCCCGGCATGCTTCTCTGGGGCCTCATCTACGGCCTCTTCCTCGGCGCCGGCATCAGCGCCGTCCTCTGGCAATTGCAAACAGAACGCGATACTCCTCAATGAATTTCTTTTGTGCTTTTTGTGCCTTTTTGTGGCTAGATTTTTTCGCCGGTTAACAGCGTGGCGAGTTTTGAGGGGTCGATGTTGCCGCCGGAGATGATGCAGACGATTTTGCCGGGGAGAGTTGCGGAGAGGGCGCAGGCGACGGGGCAGGCGCCCGCGCCTTCGGCGATGATGCGATTGTGTTGCGCGAGAAGACGGAGGGAAGACGCAATCGAATCGAGGTCAGCGACGAGAGTTCCATCGATCAACGAGCGGGCGCGTTCGAACATTTGCGGGAAGACGGCGCGGGCGCCGATGCCGTCGACCCAGGAAGGCTGATAATCGATCGTCGTTGGCGTTCCAGCCGCCATCGAAGCCGCGAGTGGCGCACCAGTCGAGACTTCCGCGGTGAAGATTTTACAACCGGGACGAAGTGAACGAAGTGTCGAGGCAATGCCGCAGGTGAGTCCACCGCCACCCCACGGAATAATCACCGCATCAACGTCCGGAAGATCTTCGAGAATCTCGAGCGCGATCGTGCCATTGCCCGCCATCACGTCAAGGTCGTCAAACGCGTGAATGAATCTTCCTGTCACACCGGGATACGATCGCTGCTCAAACGCTCGCCACCACTCATCAAACGACACCTTGACAACGCGCCCACCCAGACGCTCAATCGCATTGATCTTCGCATCCGGCGCCGTTGCGGGTGCAATCACGGTGCAGGGAATTCCGAGCCGTCGCGCACACCACGCCACACCCTGGGCCATGTTGCCCGCCGACGCCGTCACCACGCCGCGCTCGAGTTGCTCCGGCGAAAGGCATGCGATCGCATTTGCGGCGCCGCGGATCTTGAATGATCCAATTGGTTGGAGATTTTCCAATTTTAAGTAGATCTCGGAGCGTGTGTCCGGACCATTGAGACGCACGAGTGGCGTGCGGATCGCCGCATTTGCGATGCGACGGCGCGCTTCTTCAACCGCAGAAATCGAGATTAAGTCCACAGATTTCGGAGATTACAACGAATGCAGCAGTTCTCGCGAGAAGTTTGTTGACTTTCCGTTTGCACGCGAGTAAAAGTTCCACCACCTTCGATCGATTCCAACTCCAGGAGAACTGCCATGAGATCCCTTGCCAAAGCTCTAAGTCTTGTTGTCCTTCTCGCCGCCACTGCCGCTGCACAAACATGGGAGCCCGAGATGCATTTGAAGTTCAAAGCTCCGGGTACGCCGAGAGTTTCTCCTGACGGCAAGCGCGTGGTCTACACGGTTAATGAAACGGTCATGACCGCCGACAAGAGTGAATTCGTCACCCAGATCTGGCTGGCAAACATCGCGACCAAACAAAACATCCAGCTCACCTTTGGCGAGAAGTCTTCTACTAATCCAAAGTGGTCGCCCGATGGAAACTGGCTCGCTTTCACCTCGAATCGCAAAGACAACCGAAACAATCTCTACGTGTTGAGTCTGAACGGCGGTGAAGCGGAGCCACTGACCGACGGTAAGAGCGGCGTGATCAACTTCGCCTGGTCGCCCGACGGCCGTTCGATCGCTTTCACGATGACTGACGCGAAGAGTGACGATGAAGAGAAAAACGACAAAGGCAAGAACGACTGGCGCTGGGTCGATGAAAACGTGAAGCTGGCTCGTCTCTACGTCATCCCCGTGCAAAAAGACGCGAACGGTAAACGCGAACCACGCAAGCTCACGACAGCGAATTACCAGGTGGAAGACTTCGACTGGTCCAACGACAGTTCGCGCGTCGCCTTTGGGCACGTCAAGTCGCCGTTAGCGAATGATTGGCCCACATCGGATGTTTCGATCGTCGACGTCGCGAGTGGAAATATTTCCGACCTCGCAAACACTCCTGCCGCTGAAACTTCTCCACTTTATTCACCAGATGGAAAATCAATCGCAGTCCTCGTCAGCGACGCTCCGCCACGTTGGGCGCAGAGTGGTGGCATCGAGGTCTTTCCCGCCGGCGGTGGTCAAGCTAAAACTCTGATCACTTCATTTGACGCTCAACCTGGTGTCGCCGGCTGGTCCGGCGACAGCAAACGAATTTATTTTAGTGAACCAAAAGGAACCGGCACCCAAGTCTACGCACTCGACGTCGCGTCCAATCGCATCGACGAGATCAAAGTTACACCAGCAGTGATCAGCGCCTTCGGTCTCAATAGTTCAAACAACACGTTCGCCTTTGTCAGACAAACGCCTGACACGCCGGCCGACGTTTATATCGCGACGGCATCGGACTTCAATCCCGTGCAGATCACAAAAATAAATGCCGACTTGAAAATGCCTGCACTCGGACGCACCGAAGTCATCACCTGGAAATCGAAAGACGGAAAACAGATCGAAGGATTGTTGACCTATCCGGTCGGTTATCAAGCCGGCCAGCGCGTGCCTTTGATTCTGAACATTCACGGTGGACCAGCGGGTGTGTTCCAGCAGTCGTTTATCGGTGGTCGCGGAGTTTATCCGCTCGCGACTTTTGCCTCACGCGGTTACGCGATTCTGCGTCCGAATCCACGTGGTTCGAGCGGTTACGGCACGGAGTTTCGTCGCGCAAACATGAAAGACTGGGGCTTCGGCGATTACCAGGATTTGATGACGGGAGTCGATCGCGTGATCGAAATGGGTGTTGCCGACCCGGCACGCCTCGGCGTGATGGGGTGGAGCTACGGTGGATTCATGACGTCGTGGGTGGTGACGCAGACGAGTCGATTCAAAGCTGCCTCGGCTGGTGCTCCGGTGACGAACCTGATGAGTTTCAACGGCACCGCAGATATTCCGTCGTTTATTCCTGATTATTTCGGGGGCCAGTTCTGGGAAGCGATGGAACTCTATCAGAAGCATTCGCCGATGTTTAATGTCAAAGCTGTTACGACGCCGACCATGATTCAGCATGGCGAGGCAGACGTTCGCGTTCCGATCTCGCAAGGTTACGAGTTTTACAACGCGCTGAAAGTGAAGGGTGTGCCGACACGAATGCTGGTGTTGCCACGCCAGCCGCATGGTCCAAACGAGCCGAAGATGCAGTTGGCGGCGATGAAGGCGAACCTCGAGTGGTTTGATAAATACATCGGATCGAAGGCGGAGACTTCCGGGAACCGCTGATCTGATGGATTGAGAACCGATCTGCGCGGATCAGATTGCCCGATCAGCTTTACCATAGCGATAAGCGTATACCCAGTCGCACCAGTGCTGGCGGACCAACCGTCAGCACCGGCGTGCTACTAATCTGATACCTACTCCCCGTCAGATTCTGAAAAGCCGCAAACAAGCGCACGTGTTCTGAAACTCTCCGCGAAACTTCAGCATCGAGCGTGAAAAACCGTTCGAGCGGCAAAGTATTCTGATCGTCATCAAATTGCGTGCTCACAAATCGTCCCTGTGTTCCCACCAGCCACGCCGCCGTCGAGTAATTCACCTGGAAGTTGAACTGATGTCGTGGCACCTGCGGCACCAACAAACCTTCCAGACTTCGATTCGCCGGAAAACGAAGCACCGTGCTGTCTGTCAACAAATACTCGCCCGAAATCTCCCAGTACTTCCTGAACTTCATCACTGACGACAACTCAATTCCTCGCGCGCGAATCGCTCCAAGATTTTGTCGTTGCCGGGTAATCAGCGCGGGCGTCGATGTCAGTGTAACGTTGGCGACAGAATCGTCGATCTCGCTCCAGAAGAAATTCCCACGCACGAACAATCGACCACCCAAACGTTCCACGCCGATTCCTTCATCCCCGCCGGTCAAACGCTCTGCTTTCAGAGCCGCATTCGCATTTGTCACCACGTTGCCAACCCGAAAATTGCGATAGAGTTCATTGAGTGTCGGCGCGCGAAACGCTTTGTAAGCAGACGCGCTCAGCGAGACGCCTCGATCGAAGCGCTTCATGACGGAAACTCTTGGACTGAATACAGTTTCGGATCGATCAGGAAAATCATTCAACGAAGGAGCGCCCGTTACCGGAATTCGATCCGAGAAACCGCGACTGTTTCGCCAGCGATCAACGCGCGCTCCGAAACTGAAGAACCAACTTCGGAAGTGCACTGAATCACTCGCAAAGAATCCGAGCGATCGTTGTCGCCCACCTGCGTCGATAAAAGCTGTCATCCGAGAATTGTTAAAGGTAGTTTCCGCGCTGTGACCGCGCACATCGCGGCCTTCAGCGCCCGCAGAGATCGCCTGATGATCTCCCACCGGTTTGCGCCATTGAAAGGCAAAGCCCGCCTGTTGCGATGGATTACGCTGCCGGTTAGTTAATGATTCAGATTGACGATCGGCTGCGACAGCGGTGAAGTTTTGATTGAAGTTTTCCTTCGAGCCATAGAGACGCACCGACATAGCGTCGGACCAGTCAAAGCCGAGATCGATCGAAGAGATCCGGGTGTCGTTGAGCTGGATCGGCGTGCCATTGCGACGGCTTTCGCCAAATGAGTTCAGCCGCACAAACGCGTGCCGGTCGTGAGCAAAGGTTCGCGAGAGTGTCAGCGAGCCGGTTAGATCTCCGGTTCCCGCAGTAGTGTCGACAGGTCCACGCTGATCTTCCGGAACCAGGACATATCCGTCAGTGTGCAGCGCCTGGCCTGAAAACTGTAATCCCCACTTGTCGAAGACTCTGCCGCCACGAAACGACGTGGCGCCGGTTACTTTGTTACCTGCTGATGCTTCGAAATCGAGAAAAGTCGCGGGCGTTATTCTGCTCGATAGGTTAACGACGCCACCGAGAGCGCCGCTGCCGTACAAATCAGAACTCGCGCCGTTATTAACCTGCACGCCTTCAACACTCACGCGCGGGACGCGATTCCAGTAAACCCAACCGCCAAACGGCGTGTTTAGTGGCACCCCGTCAAGCAGGATGAGCGCGCGGCTGGCACCGTTAGCGCCGACGCCTCGGAGCGAAACACCCTGAGCAGTCGGGTTTGTTGTTAGTCCCCCGGATCTACGAAACAGTGAGAAGCCGGGCACTTGTCTCAGAACGTCGTCGAGGGTAAGTGCTCCGGCGAGTTCAATGTCGTCGTGTTTAAGAGCAAACTGGCTGACAGGTGTTGGCGGAATGCGCTCGTTGTCAGTGTTGACGACGATTCTTTCGATCACGCCGGCAGGTTCGAGACGAATGCGCAGTGGTTCACTTGCCGTCGTGATCTCAAACTTGAACGGATTGAACCCCGGGGAACTGATCGATAACGTTCCGTAGGGCTGAGCACTCAGCACCGTAAAATTTCCTTCAGCGTCAGTCTCGGTGCGAATCGTGTTTCCGTTTGCAGAAAATTCAACCGACGCATGCTCAATTGCAGCGCCGCTTGAGTCGGAAACCACACCCGAGATCTTTGCGAGTTGTTGCTGCGCAGAAACGAATACACTAACTATTAACAAAACCACGCTCGCTAAATACGGGCGCCGCATTCCAAGGTGTTGTCGTTGTCTTTTCAACTACCCGATCTTAACGCAACATACATTTAACGGTCGATTTATCCGCTCGTAACGCCACGAATCTATCCTCGCGATCGATTTCCCGACAACTTTTGCTTTCACGTTCGCACCGTTGCGAACAGGTATTCGTGTGTAGAAACACAAACAGCCCAAAGGAGAAATGAATGCCTCGAAGTTTATTTTCACGCGCCGCAGTTTTCGCAATCGGCGCCTTGCTGGCGCTCTGCTGTCCGATGATGGTCCAGGCGCAAGCCGTTAAGATTGTGTTGCCTGAAAGATTTCGCCTGCTGTCGGATCAATTGTTCGACCTTCGAGTGGAAGTCACTGGCCTCTCGAGTCTTGATGCTCAGATTCAGTTAGTAGTCAGCGGCAATAAGCACGACGCGCTTCAGGGATTAGGTGCGCCTGAAGTGACCACCAATAACGACAACAACCCGGCCAGTCTTGATAAGGCGTGGACGTGGCGTCGCCTGAGCTTTGGTCGCGAGGGCGTGCGAACCGTGAAGGCCATCATCGCCGATGGCGCGAATACGTACGAAGCTTCGACGCAGATCGGCGTGCAGGATTTCAAGCTTCAGGGAAATAAGAACATCATCCTGTTTATCGGCGATGCGATGGGAACTGCGTATCGTGATGCGGGCCGGATTGTGGCGCAAAGCACTGGTCACCGCTTTCGTGAAGGATTCTTTGACGAGCTACAACAGATGGACCAAATGCCGGTGACGGGAATGGTGATGACTTATGCACTCGACAACATTACTCCTGATTCTGCAAACACTGGTACGGCTTGGACAACTGGAAATAAAACGATCAACGGTACGCTCAACGTCTTTCCGGACAACAACGATTTCAAATTCAATGGGGCGAATACCACAACGCAGCAGGCGACGAAACAGTTTGCCCTCGATAACCCGCGTGTCGAGACGTTATGGGAGTATCTGAAGCGACTCTACGGATACAAGACCGGAATCGTCACGACTTCTGAAGTAACTGACGCAACGCCTGCGGCTGAAGGCGGTCACACGCTCGCGCGTGCGTTGCAGAACGACATCGCTCGTCAATATGTCGATGGAGTGTTCACTTCCGGAACAACGTTCGATGTAATTATGGGCGGCGCCAAGGAACGTTTTGATTCGCGTACGGTGGCTAACAGCGGCGACACAAGAAACCTCGTTTCTGAACTACAGTCCCAAGGGTTTACTTACGTTCAGAATCGAACGCAACTAAATGCGTTACCAGGTGGAAATTCGACGCCTGGTCGGTTGCTCGGTTTGTTCCGAACGGGAAACATGGACGTCGCGTTTGACAAGCTCGGGCTGCCACGTCCGGCTGGAGAACCAAATCCAAACTTCGGCGGGTTTACCGATCAACCGTTTCTCGACGAGATGACCTCCAAAGCGGTCGCGACACTTTCGAAGGGCGGTGGACCATTCATTCTGATGGTTGAGGGAGCCTCGATCGATAAGCAATCGCATCCGAATCATGCAAATGGTCAGCTCTGGGACACAATCGAGTTTGATAAAGCGGTTGGGGTGGGACGGAATTTCCTGAAAGACGATCCGGAAACGTTGCTCCTGGTCACCGCGGATCACGACCAGTCGATGGTCATCATCGGCACGGTCGATACGGCAAATCCGAATTCGATTCAGAATGTCAGAAGCAACACGCCGTACCCGGCTACGGCGGCGCCGCCGCCGGCTCCGGCAGGCGGGTCGAATCCGGGCGAGTCGTCCGGTTTTCCTGATTACGAAGATGTGAATGGCGATCGTTATCCGGAAAACGCGAATCGCTTCAAGATTGCCGTTGGGTACCGGACTGGTAATCACACCGGATCGTCAGTGCCGATTACGGCCGAAGGGACCGGGGCATTGTTATTCCTCGGGTACTTCGATCAGACTGACGTGTTCTTCAAAATGGCTCGTGTTTTGAGCAGTAACACGAAGCAGTTGGACAAGTCGTTGGAGCAGAAGTCGAAGGACGACATTCCGTCGTTCGGGATCCCGGTCCGGACGGGTAAACCCATCCTGGAACCATAGATTAAGTGGTTTACGGCTTTCTCATCCACAGATTACGCAGATTAATCAATAAATCTGTGTAATCTGTGGATTCTCCTGCCCTCTATCCTCTCAAAACGCAAGTATGATATAAATTCACTTCCCCTTCGACCCCCTTGTATCAAACCCAATCAGTTAGCGTGTTTCTGTGTGCCTGGAGGAGCATTCGTGACCACACAATCCCGTCGTCCGCGTTCAAAACCCATAACACTACAAAAGGAACCGACCGGAGTCTCCGGATTTGACGAAATTACCCGGGGCGGTGTGCCCAAGGGTCGGCCCACACTGGTTTGCGGCAGCGCCGGCGCCGGCAAAACGCTCTTCGCGATGGAGTTTCTCGTCCGTGGCGCCACGCTCTTTAACGAGCCCGGCGTGTTCATGTCGTTTGAAGAGTCTGAAGAAGAACTCGCCACCAACGTTGCGTCTCTGGGCGTCGACCTGACCGAACTGGTTGCCGAAAAGAAACTGGTGCTCGATTACGTCTTCATCGAGCGCTCAGAGATCGAAGAGACGGGCGATTACGATCTGGAAGGCCTTTTCCTTCGTCTCGATAATGCGATCAATTCCATCGGCGCCAAGCGCGTCGTACTCGATACTTTGGAGGCGCTTTTCTCGGGTTTGCCGAACGAAGCCACCATTCGCGCCGAGTTACGTCGCCTGTTTCGCTGGCTGAAAGAAAAAGGCGTGACTGCCGTCATCACCTGCGAGCGCGGCAACGGAACGCTGACGCGTTACGGGCTCGAGGAGTATGTCGCCGACTGCGTGATCCTGCTGGACAATCGCGTTCAGAACCAGATTTCCACCCGCCGGATGCGAATTGTGAAGTACCGCGGCACGTCGCATGGCACGAACGAATACCCGTTTTTTATTGACGAAAAAGGCTTTTCTGTACTGCCAATCACTTCGATCGGTTTAACGCATCCGGCCCCGACTGAGCGAATCTCGTCCGGTATTGAACGGCTCGACACGATGTTAAGCGGAAAGGGATTTTATCGAGCCAGTTCAATACTTGTTTCGGGAACAGCCGGAACCGGCAAGAGCACTCTCGCCGCGCATTTCATCGAAGCTGCTTGCCAGCGCGGGCAGCGCGCGTTGTTTTTTGCTTTTGAAGAATCACAGGAGCAGATCATCCGCAACATGCGCTCCATCGGCATCGACCTCGAAAAATTCGTAAAGAAGGGGCTGCTCAAGTTCCAGAACGCGCGACCTTCGACATGGGGACTGGAAGTTCACCTCGCGATAATTCACAAGGAAATCGTCGATTTCGATCCACAGATTGTCGTGGTGGATCCAATTACCAACTTCCTCGCCGTCGGCGATGACGTCGAAACAAAGTCGATGCTGACTCGCCTGATCGATTTTCTGAAGGTGAGACAGATTACCGCGATGTTTACGAGTTTGACGTCATCGCAGAATGATATTGAAGACTCGGAGGTGGGCGTTTCGTCGTTGATGGATGCCTGGCTGCTGGTTAAGAACATCGAGTCAAACGGTGAACGCAACCGCGGTCTCTACATTCTGAAAGCGCGCGGCATTGCGCATTCCAACCAGGTGCGTGAGTTTGTTCTCACCGATCATGGTATCGAGCTGATCGATGCTTATATTGGCGCCGAAGGGGTGTTGATGGGGTCGGCTCGCTCCAGTCAAATGGCGCGCGAGCACGCAGCTAACGTGGAACGCCAGCACGCGAGCGCGCAAAAGGAACGCGAATTGCGACGCAAGCAGGAACTCTACGAAGCGCAGCTAGTCGCGTTAAAAGGGCAGTATGAATCTGAGCGCGACACGATTCTGAGAGAGCTGGATGAAGAAAAGACACGATTAGACGCGGCCACGGCGCAACGCCGCGAAATCGCACGATTGCGCCGGGCTGACAAGAATGACAACAGCGATATTCCAATTCAAGAAAATGGTGCGAAAAAAGCACGGAAAGGAACCGTCAGATGAAAGCCACCCCCAAAAAATCGGCACGAAGAGCGACAAACGGTCATTCGACGCAAGTTGAAGATGGCGAACCGAATCGCTGGAATCTGCGCCTATATGTCGCCGGCCAGACGCCGCGATCGCTGACTGCCTTCAAAAACCTGAAGGATATTTGCGAGGAGTATTTGAAAGGAAAGTATCACATTGAAGTTGTTGATTTGATGGAGAACCCGACGCTAGCGCGCGGCGACCAGATCCTTGCGATCCCGACGCTCGTGCGGAAACTGCCGCAACCCATCAGAAAGATCATCGGCGATCTATCCAACACAGAACGCGTGCTGGTGGGCCTTGATATTCAACCGCGATGAGAAATGAAAGCGTGTGATAAATGGCAAAGCCAAAAAATGGAGATGCGAAACCCACAAGCAAACGCGCAGTGAAAAAGTCGCCGGATGCTACCGGATCCTTTAACGAGGCGCTCAAAGCAGGGGCTCTACGACGAGCGAAATATCTCTTGCGACTCTACGTCACGGGTTCGACCAACCGGTCGCTGCGGGCGGTTTACAACTTGAAGAAGCTCTGTGATGAGTATTTGCCCAACAACTATGATCTCGAAGTGATAGACATTTACAAGAGTCCGGATGCCGCACGTGAAGCACAGATCATCGCCGCGCCGACATTGATCAAGAGACTGCCGCAGCCGATTAGAAAGTTTGTCGGCGACATGTCAAACACGCAAAAGATTCTCGTGGGTCTGGAACTTCATGAACGAAAAGGAAACGGAGAGGGTTTGAACGGTGCTCATAGCTGAGCAATCAACTTGGACACGGTCAGTACCGTCCGCGGTAGCGGATGGGTACTGACCGTGTCCAAGTAAGAATCTTGACTGGAACCGTAATGGCAAAGGTAACGGACAATACAAAATCTCTTAACGACGAGATGGTTGAGTTGCAGCATCGCATTGAGGAGGCGGAAGAGACGCTGCGTGCCATCCGTCAGGGAGAAGTCGACGCCCTCGTGATCGACAGCCCGGACGGCGAAGTGATCTACACGCTCACCAGTGCCGATTATCCTTACCGGCTGATGATCGACGAGATGAACGAAGGAGCCGTCAGTGTTTCACCGGACGCGTTCATTCTCTACAGTAATCGCAACTTCGGCAGCATCCTGGGTTTGAGTGAATCAAACGCGAGTGGAGTTCCGTTTGCTGATTACATCGTGCCCGGAATGCGCGAGCAGTTCCGCGAGGATCTGGAAAAGGCGTGTGTGCAAAGCATCCGACGCGAGTACACGCTAACGCCGGGAGACGGCAAAGAAGTTCCGGTGCTGATGTCGTTTGCCAAACTGCAACCACAAACAAACTCAATCAGCATCGTCGTCACCGATCTGACGGCACAGAAAACCCTCGAAGAAAAATTGCGACAGGCCAAGAGTGGTCTCGAAGAACAGGTCGCCGAACGCACCAAGGAATTGCGCGACAGCGAAGCGCGCCTCTTCGGAATCCTCGAACACAGTGCCGCCGATCTTAAAGCCATGCGACGGCTGAATGAAATCGGCACTCGTTGCGCCAAAGACGGAAACGACGTCCCGAGTTGTTTGAAAGAGATTCTCAATGTCGCGATCGAAATAAGTGCGGCGGACAAAGGCAATATCCACTTGCGCGATCACGATTCGGGTCGCCTCGTGTTTGCGGCTCAAAGTGGCTTCGACGATTCGTTTAAGGATTTTTTCAGAACTGCCACCGATGGCGACTCGGCCTGGGGCACGGCGATGGAGTCGCACCAGCGTGTCGTCGTGGAAGACATTACCGAGAGTGAGATCTACTCGGGCAAGCCTTCGCTCTCGATGATGCTCAATGCGGATGTGCGTGCCGTTGAATCAGTGCCGCTACTGAGCAGTTCGGGCAAACTTCTCGGCGCCATCACCACTCATTTCAGCGAAACACATCGGCCCAGCGAGCAGGAATTGCGACTCATGGATCTGCTGGCGCGACAAACTGCCGATTATCTCGAACGCAAACGTGTCGAAGAAGAACGCGAACAATTGCTGGAGCGCGAACACGAGCTGCGCCAGACGGCCGAGGACGCCAATCGTCTGAAAGATGAGTTTCTGGCGATCATGTCGCACGAGTTACGGAACCCGCTCAATGTGATACTCGGTTATGCCGAGTTACTGCTGCGAGTCGACGAGATCAAACAGGCGCCTCATCTGCATCGCATGGCTGACGCCGTCAAACGAAATGCGGTGGCTCAGTCGAAGTTGATTCGCGATCTGCTCGATCTCTCACGTCTGCGCAGTGGCAAACTCGAGTTGAATCGCGAGCCTGTTTCGCCTGTCGCTTCGATTGAAAATGCGATTGAGACGGTGCGTATCGAAGCTGACGGCAAGGGAATTGAGATTGAAGTAATCGCGCCCGACGATGTGATGTTCGTTCAGGCAGATCCGGTCCGGCTCGAACAGATCATCTGGAACCTGCTGAACAACTCGGTGAAGTTTACCCCGCGCGGCGGGCGCATCACGGTGAAACTCGAGGAAGATGCCGACGAAATCGTGTTGACTGTGTCTGACAACGGACAGGGAATCGACTCGTCGTTTTTGCCACACATCTTCGAGATTTTCCGCCAGGCGGATGCGGGCACAAGCCGTTCGCAGTCGGGTATGGGCATCGGTCTGGCTGTGGTCCAACAACTGGTTGAGTTGCACGGTGGTTCAGTGAGTGCCGATTCGGCCGGAAAAGGGAAGGGCGCGACTTTCACCATCCGTTTACCACGGAGCATGAATACAAGGATAGCGTCTGGCCCAGCTACAGATCTAGCAATCGGATCTCTGTCAGGAATGACTGTCCTCGTCGTCGACGATTCGGAAGACACGACCGAGATGGTGCGACATCTGCTGGAGATCGGTGGCGCCACAGTTCATGCCGCGACGAGCGGGCGTGAAGCGCTTCGCATCGCTAAGAAGAAGGAGTTTGACGTGGTGCTCTCGGATATCTCGATGCCGGGCATGGATGGCTTTGAGTTTCTCGGCAAGCTGCGTCAGATTCCCGGTAAAGAAGATCTGCCGGCCGTAGCCTTGACTGGTTTTGGCCGGCCTGAAGACATGCAGCGAGCCCGTACCGAAGGATTCTACGCACACCTCACGAAACCGTTCGACATCCAAACCCTTGCCAGATTGCTGCAAAAACTGCCGCGGATGACACAGAACGGAAAGAACGATTAGTACGGATAAATCAGTTTGATTGGGGAACTTGGGGTGCGGCGTTCTTTCGGATATTTCACCGCGTTCTGAACATATCTCACATCGTCGATTGTTCGATCGAAAGTCGTATGCGTGTGACCGCAGATGTGGACGCGTGAATTGAGCTGTCTGATTTGACTGTCGAGCGCGGCGCAGACTGAAACGTGGCTTAGCCAACTGATACGCAGATACTCCTTCGGCGGTAACAGATCCGAACGTGGAATGAAGTGTGAGAACGTGATCACCGGCGCATCGTAAGACTTGAGATGCGGTTCATTGAGTCGCAAAAAATAGTCAGCGAGTGGCGCGGTATCCGCGGGCCACTTGCAAAAATGAAAGTCGGCCCACGCGGTCATTTTTGGTTCGTAAACACCGTCGTACCACGAGAACAGAGGAACCACCCAAAGATTCTCCAGGCGAACTGGCTTCGTCTCGATCCCAAGCTCGTTACACAGATCTAGAATCAGTTGAAACTTTTCGAGGGAATTGGTGTTCTCGCCTCTTACCCACAGTTCGTGATTGCCGGGTGTGAAGAGAAGCTGACGAAATTTTGAGCGGAGTAAAAGGAGCGTCTCGCGGATGATTTCCAGGCGGTCAGAGACGTCACCCGCGACGATGAGCACATCGTCGCGGTATTCAGTGTCCGACAACTCCTGGAGCCAGCGGAAGTTTTCCTTGTAATCCGTGTGTAGATCCGACGTCGCAAACAGACGCATGCGACGACTATATCAAATCCGCATTTATCCGCGTCATCTGCGCTTACTGCGCTGCGGTAGTGGTCGATGGCGCGGCACTCTTCTTCACGTACTTGTCGTACCACCCTAAATACCGCTCCATGCGATCGCGCTGATAGCTCGGCCGCTGAATGCCGTGATTCTCGTTCGGATAGATGATCAGTTGCGTGTCGATTCCGAGACTGCGCAGCGCCTGGTACATCTGCTGGCTTCCCTGCACCGGCACGTTGAAGTCGCGTTCGCCGCCGAGGAATAACGTCGGCGTTTGAATCCGATCGGCATGGAGAAACGGATATGAGATCTTCTGGTATGTCTCCCACGCTTTCGGATTCCAGGGTGGTCCAATCTCGTAGTCGTACTGAATGATGTACTGATCGGTGCCGTAGAAAGCGACTGTAAACGCTGTGCCCGCGCCGCTGGTGGCAGCTTTGAAGCGATTGTCAGATGCGATCAGATAGTCAGTAAGAATGCCGCCGTAACTCCAGCCGCCGACTCCGAGTCGATCCGGATCGGCGACGCCCATCTTGATTACGTGATCGACTCCAGCCAGCAGATCCTGAACTTCGTAGTTGCCCCAGTCAGCAAAGATCGCGCGCGAGAATTTCTGACCGCGACCCGCACTGCCGCGATAGTTGACTGCCAGCACCGCGTAACCGTTCGCGGCAAATATCTGGCGCTCGAGACTGAACGAGTGCTGGTCCTGCGCGTTGGGACCACCGTGAATTCTTAACAGTAAAGGAACTCTGGATCCTTTGGTGTAGCCGACCGGGTATGTCAATAACCCACCCACCTGCGTACCGTCTTTACTCTGGAACTCAACCGCTTCCGTCACGCCGAGATCGAGTTCTGCAAAAAGCGAGTCGTTCTGGTGGGTGAGTTGGCGCAGCGATGTTCCTTCCCATACGTATGCTTCGTTCGATTTCGTGTTACCACCCGACATCACGACGGCACGGCCGCCATTGAAAGTCCAGTTGTTAATGACAACGGGAGGTGTCAGGAGCTTTTGTGCTGCGCCGCCGGACAGGTTTGCTTTCATCGGATAAACCGAACGATCGTCGGTCACCAGAAACTGAATCGCTTTACCGTCCGTAGTGAAGCGCGGTGAAGAGACACCTCGATCGAGATCTTCCGCCGCTTTGAGTCGCGTGGGCGCACTGCTGCCATCCGCCGGAACGAGGCCGAGGTGGTCCATGCTGTACGCGCCGTATTTCTTCTCTTCGCCATCGGTGAAAGCGATCCATTTTGAGTCCGGACTCCACTCGGGTCGCGAGCGGCCGGCGCGAATTTCTGTCGGCGTGAGTTGTTTCTCAGTAGAGCCCGGCTTGGCTTCGACGACGTAAAGTTGTGCCGCCGGATCGCGATCCGGGTCGTCAGCGTGATTGCTCATGAAGGCGATGTGCGTTCCGTCCGGTGACCAGGCGGGCGAACCCTCATCCCACTTGCTCTTGGTCAGTCGATCGAGCTTCTTTGCTTCGATGTCGTAAAGATAGATGTATGTGTGACGTCCCGAGAGCAGGTAACCGGCTCCGTCCTGCTTATAACGGTAACGATCGATGACGATGGGTTTCGGCACGCGCGGGGTTGCGCCCGGTTGTGGAGATGGACCAGCTTCCGCTTCAGGGTCAGGATCGCCGATCACGAGTACGAGTCGTTTGGAGTCGGGAGACCATTCGTGTCCCTGAAGCCGTCCTTTGATCTCGGTGAGCTGCATGGCTTCGCCACCGTTTCGATCGAGCAGCCAAACCTGGCTACCGCGTGTTTTACCGGGACGCGAAGAGGTAAACGAAATGTACTTGCCGTCGGGGCTCCAGCGCGGCGAACTCTCGCTTTCGTTGCTGAAAGTTATTTGTCGATCGTTGGTACCGTCGCTGTTGACCATCCAGATATGCGAGTTTGATTTGTCTTCTTTTGCATCCGTGGTGCCGACGACGTAAGCGACGTATTTGCCGTCGGGGGAGATCTGTGGATCGCCGACGTTGCGAAAACGCGTCATGTCGTCGAGTTTCATGGGACGCCTGGCGGTTTGTGCTGCGAAGGAATTGGCGAGCGCCAGGATCAGGAGCAGGGAAAGACAAGACAAACGTCGGCGGAACATAGGGGCCTCCTCAAATTGTGAATGGACTAAGCGCGCAGAGAGGAGAGTTTAGCAATTGGAGGCAAGAAGATCCACAGATTACACAGAGCCGTTCTGCGTAATCTGTGGATGGATCGTTTGTTTAGTCCTATTCACCATGCACGGCTGTTTGCTGCCCGGGGGCGTAATTCACCCGCCGCAGTTCGTGCATCCGACCGTCATCGAGCCGGCCTTCAACGATCTCATAGCCGAGTAGCGCGAACACCCTGCCACGCAGGAATAACGGTCTCGCATTCCCGTACCAATCAACACACGACGCGCGGCACTGGTCATCAATCGCCTTCTCAGGTTGCGATCCGAGTTCACCGACTTCACTAAACTTCAATGAATCGTTTCTTAAGAAGAGAATCGCCGCCGAATTTTCAAATAGATGCTTGTAGCCGGCACGACCGGGCACGCTGATCGGCAGGCCCAACATTCCGGTGCTGTCGCCATCAGGTTTATAGAAGAACCCGTGACTACGCGTCTCACCCTGCGACGCTTCGGCGCGCGTGTAACGTGAGACGATCTCCGGCCATTGGCCCAGGCGAACAGCAGAGAAGTGCAAGTCCTTACCGTCAGTACCGACCACCACCGCATCAGATCCCATCTGCTCGATGCGATCGACGCCGTGAACGAGCTTCATCTGATGAGAATCTCCACGTTTCCAGTCAACTAAAAACAGATTCCACTTGTCTTCGTTCTGCCTGGGATATCCCCAGCCACTGCCGGTGCCATAGATCAGATAGTTGCCGACGAAACGATTCTGAAAAGCGTAGCCTTCTGGTTTGGGCAGTTTGCGGTAGTTTGACGCGGGCACTGACTCGTTGCCATCCGAGAAACTCGTGATTGGGATTCGCATCAGGGCGACGTCACCATTCGCAACTTCCGCCTGCCACATGCCGTCACCTTTACCACGTGATACCACGAGCACGTTCAGGTGTTGATCTTCACTCTGCAAAAACGAGAACTGATCGACAGGGCTGCCCGAGACGCCCAACGCACTTGGACCAGATCCGTCGAGCGGCATACGGAACAGCAACGATTTGAATCCGCTATTCCACGAGCTGGCCCAAACAAATACCGAATCAGGCGAAACGTAGAACACATGTCCCGGCGGTCCAATCACCGCGGTAGCCTGACAATCAAAACCGCCATTGGCCAGATCACAAACAGTCACAGTGTGCAACGCGGTGACGTAACTACCGGTTATGTCGCTCTCGGGCCGGTAGACACGAGTGGCGGGAACGATACGTTGAAATTCATTGGCGGTAGCTCCTTTGTGCCACTTGCGAACGGCGGGGAATGACTGAAATGGATCTTCGGCGCCAGCGTACAAATACTGAGGAGCGTAGAAGATCAGCTTGCTGCCGATGAGGCGGCTGGCGTAGTTCCGTGAAGAATAATAATCGTTTGAGCGCAGGTGATAGGTGGAGCGATACGAGAGTCGTCCCTCAGCGGTGATGTCAAACAGACCAACCTCGGTACCGCCGCGTTCGTAGCTGTAGCCGATCACGACGATGGTGTTGCCTGAGATCAGCATCTCGTCGTACCAGGTGCTGCGTGGATCGATGTCCGGAGCGAAGGCGTCGATGTTGGAGATCGGTTTCAGTGCCTGATCGCCGATGGCGACGGTGAAGAGTCGTCCGCGCCGCAGTACCACGAGATGATCGCCATGAACTTTGACGATACCGCCTTCGTCGACACCGGCGTGTTGTGTGTTTGTGACTGATTCACCGCTTTTCGCGGCTTGTGCTGATGGTTCACTGGCGGGAGCGGGTGCGGCCGCAGAATCGGCGGTGGAGAAATTCTCCACTTGTCCTCTCGCTTCGCGTTTGTTTTTCTCTGCGAGTTCTTTGAAATACCGCGCCAGTTCCTGCTCGGAGCCGAACGCTTTCATCGTCTTTTTGACGGGGATGGCGCCGGTGGGGGAGAGCGGGGGGATGATTTCGGTTGTTACTGCGGTGCACGCTAACAGACCGGTGGTGCTGAAGATGGCGGTAAGCGTGATGAGCAATAGGGTTTTCATGACGAGTTCCTTTCGGTGTTCACTAATTCGAAGGAACGAGGGCCTCAAAGAAAACTTGCGCCACTGATTAACGCGGATTTGTTACGGATTTGGTCCATTCACGTCGCAGAAGACCGTAAAACAAGGCATCCTGGATTTCGCCGTTTACGTGCCAGCGTTCGCGGAGATAGCCTTCACGTTGAAAACCGAGGCGTTCGAGGGTGCGAATTGAGCCGGCGTTTCGAGGATCTACATCGGCTTCGAGACGGCGCAGTTGCATCACTTCAAACGCGTGTGAGACCAGCGCCTGAAGCGCTTC
This sequence comes from Pyrinomonadaceae bacterium, assembly GCA_035694465.1. Lineage (GTDB taxonomy): Bacteria > Acidobacteriota > Blastocatellia > Pyrinomonadales > Pyrinomonadaceae > PSRF01. The sequence continues at coordinate 42,761 of DASSFI010000068.1, forward strand.
GTTCATGTACCCTTTGCCCCAGTGCGCACGGCCCATCGCGTAGCCGATCTCGGCGCGCCCGTTGTCGAGATTGAGATTGAATAGAGTGGTGGTGCCGATGAGACGATCGGAATCGCGCAGCGCCAGTCCCCATTTCATCATCGAGTTGTTTTCGTTGCCGGCGGCGATCTCGCGTTGCAGTCTCACCGCGGCTTCTCGATCGGTGAACGGAGCCGAACTCCAGTAACGCATTACCTGTGAATCGGAAAAGACTTCGAAGAGACTGTCGATGTCGTGCTCCGAAACCCAACGAAGAACGACGCGCTCGGTGGTTATGATTGGAAGTGTGTTTTGGTCCATTGCGGTGTAGGTGTCGGGCGGCCCCGCTTTTAATTAGAAGGAGCCACCCGGTTTCACCGCAGGATTGTACAGTCTTACTCAGCCGGGATCACGAGCTTCTGGCCCACCTGAATCTTGTCCGGATCTTTCAGCATCTCGCGATTGGCGTAGAAGATGCGCATGTACTCGTTCGCATCCCCGTAAAACTGCTTGCTGATCTTCGAGAGATTGTCGCCACTCTTCACTTCGTACGTTTGACTACCGCTACTCTCTCCGCCGCCTGCGGCTGCGCCCATGGCGCGGCTCGAGTCGACACTGATATCGGCAGTGATATCGTCCTGGTTCGGATTAACGAGTTTGATTTGATCCCAGAATTTGTTCTTTGCCTCTTCCGAAGGCGCAATACCCTTAATGAAGAGTTTGTTGTCCTGCACGTGCAGGTTCAGAAATTGGATGTGTTCATTGTCGGCGGTGGTGAGAACGGATTGATATCGTTGTTTGAGTTCGTTGAAGCGTTGCTGGGCTCCCTGTTGTTGCTCCGCTTCCGAGGCGCCGCGTCCAAACATCTTGTCAAATAATCCCATGATAATTTCCTTTCACACACTTACGGTGATTGAAACAATGGGGGAATCTCTTGTCAGGCGATGCGGAGATGATACTACTATCCGCGGGATCTGTAGGTGTTTTTTATGTCAACATTTCTTCGATCAGGCGATCGACGTGAATGCGAGTGGTATCAAGGAGTTGAATATCGTTGTGCGCTTCAGTGCGGAGCAGCAGAGGGATTTCAGTGCCGCCAAGGATTAAGGCTTCGATGCCGTCGCGCGCTTTCATCTTGTCTGCAATCGCGAGGAACTGTGCGCGTGTTTCGGGTAGAAACGTGTCTTTGAGTAGTTCGCCGAAGTATTTCTCGTGAATGTACTCCTGCTCTTCTGCGTTTGGCGTGACGAGCTTGATGTCGGTGCGTGAAAAAACTTTCGGATAAAAGGCCGCCTGCATTGTGTAACGCGTGCCAAAAAGCCCAACGCTTTTGCAACCGAGGGATTGAGCTCGCTCACACGCCGCTTCGACGATGCTTATCAGCGGCAACTTTACTCGTTCTTTGAGTTCGTCAAACACGATGTGAGGTGTGTTTGCGGTCAGGGCGGCGAAATCGACGCCTGCTTTTTCGAGTTTCTCGAATTCGCCGACGAGATAATCAGTTACTTTGTCGAGTTCATTGGCTGACATCCACGCGATCATGCGTTGCAGATCGACGCTGTTGATGATGACTGGCGGCGAGGCACCGTCCGCTTTCTCGCGATATTGCGCGGTCAACAATCGATAGTAGTCGATGGTTGATTCAGGGCCGGTGCCGCCGATCAGTCCGAGACTTTTCATTTGTCCACAGATTGCACAGATAACACAGATTACTGTTGCGTGGTCGTGCTGCGTGTTACTTCGCCAATCTCGTATTCCGGCTTTGCCACGCCCATGATCCATTTATCGAACCAGCCGACGATGTGCTGCAACCGTTCGATGCGATGCCACGGTTGACCGGAACGCGACAACTCGTGCGACTCGTTCGGGAAGCGAACCATCACCGTCGGTATCTTGCGATACTTCAACGCGCGGAACATCGCCTCACCGCCTGGTCCGGTCGGCGTACGCCAGTCTACTTCACCCAGGATCAGCATCAATGGCGTTTGGATCTTGTTGACGTAAGTAATCGGCGAACGGCGTTTGTAGTCTTCAGGATCTTCAAACGGTGGCGCCTTGAACCACGACGGCTGGAAGAGCGTGAAATCAGCGGTGTACCACCAGTCAGACCAGCTCGCTATATCGCGCTGCGAGACTGCCGCCGCGAACCGCGTGGTTTGTGTGATGGTCCAATTTGTCAAAAGTCCGCCACCGCTGCCGCCCGTGACTCCCATCTTCTTGTCGTCGATGTAACCACGACGAATCAACTCATCAACACCGGCCATCAGATCCTTGTAGTCGTCGCCGGGATAGTTGTGCTGAATGATGTTGCCAAACTCCTGCCCGTAGCTGGTGCTGCCGCGCGGGTTTGGATAAAGCACAACATAACCCTTCGCCGCCATCCATTGAAACTCGTGATCGAAGGTGAAGCCGTAAGCTGCGTGTGGTCCACCGTGGATGTTGAGGATCAATGGATACTTCTTGCTCGGATCGAAATCGGGTGGCTTCTGCACCCAGGTTTGGATCTTCTTGCCGTCAAAGCTCGTGTACCAAACTTCTTCGGGTTCGGTGAGATTGAGTTTTGAGAACAACTCATCGTTGATATGTGTCAGTTGTTTTGGTTGACCACCTGACTTGTCGAGCCAGTAAAGATCGCCGACGCGTGTCGGAGTCGAAATCAAGAGTACGAACTTCGATGCATCCGGAACAGCGCGATAACTGACGACGCCCTGGTTTCCACTTGTGACGTCCGTCAACTTTCCACTGGCGACGTCAAACGAGCCGATGTTCGCTCTGCCTTCTTTGGCGTAAAGCATGTTGATGCTTCGTCCATCCGGCGTCCACACTGGCAAGCTACCGCCGCCGGCTCTGGGCGCCACGTTGTCGCCCGTCAAGCCACCGCCAATGTCGAAATCAAAATTCGCCGTGAGATTGCGTGGCTTTGCGCCGGAGACGAGATCGAGCACCCATAGATCCGGTTGCGAATACGAACGTACCGGCTGGCTCACGGAGGCGATGAAGGCCATTTGCCTTCCGTCCGGACTGACTGTGAATCCACCCGCGTTCATGTCAAACGATGTCAGTTTCACGGGTTCACCGCCGCTGACCGACATCGAGTAAAGATCTGTGCGCGGCAGTTCGTAATAAGGTTCGTCTGTGTAGTCAGTCTCGAAATAGATGCGCGCGCCGTCTTTCGCCCACACCGCGCCGCCGTCGTCGAAGTGACCCTTGGTCAACTGCTTTGGCGTGACTCTTTCGTCGCCTGTTTTCGGAGCAGTGACGACCCAGATGTGTTGTGGATGTTTGAAGTCGAGATAGCCGGCGCCGTTGGCGCGATAGACGGCGCGGTTGATAACGCGCACGTCGCTCTCACGTTCAGGTGGAGTCGGACTCGCTGCCGGTGACGCCGACGGAGTTGCCGTCGCATTTCGTGCCGCGGCTTTCGCGAGTTCTTCTGCGGTAGCACTGTTGTAGAAGAGAATCATTTTGCCGTCAGGCGACCACTGCGCTCCGCCTACGCCGCGTGGCAGCGTGGTGAACTGAAACGGCTCGCCACCTGACATCGCCAGCATGAACAACTGCGGTGGATCGACGCGACCCGAAACTTCCGGCGCACGCGAGAACATGAGGAACTGTCCATCAGGCGACCAGCGTGGCGTCGCATCACGTGGACCATTCGTGAGTTGTCGTGTTTCGCCGTTAGCAGTGGCGACAGTCCAGATCGCGGTGTTGTATCCGTCCTTTTTGTCGTTGACAGTCACGCGCACGAAGGCGACGCGCGAACCATCCGGCGACACCTGCGGATCGCCGATCCACACGAAGTTGAAAAGATCTTTTTCAGTGATGCTGCGTTTCTGCGCGAACGCCGGCGCAGCGAGAGAGACAACGATGATCAGTAAAAGAGAGACACGAAAGCGCATGAGTTGTTCCTTTCAGGTAACGCGGATTTGACGCAGATTAGCGACGCAGATAGACGTAATAAACCACGCCACTATAGTCGTCCGTCAAGAGAAATGCATCTTTGCCGAAACTGAAAACGTCTGCCGGGCGCCCGTTGATGACGGTTCCGTTGAAGAAGCCGGTGATGAAATCAGTCATCGAACCGCTGGCTGCTGCCACCTTCACAACACGATAACCACGTTGCAGACTCTTTTTGGTCGAGCCGTGCAGCGCGACCAGAAAAGATCCGTCCAACCTGGAGAAATTGTTGTCGTCAAAGTATTCCAAACCGAGCGGCGAACTGTGCGCTGGAAATGCCGTCAGCGCCGCCGGTACTTTTCGGCAATCAAACTTCGCGCCGGTTCGATTGAACTTCGGATCGCGAAAAACGCGGCCGCCGTCCTGGAAACAGTAAGGCCAGCCATAGTGCGTTTCCGAACTCTTGAGCGCGTAAAAAGTGTCGGCAGGTCGATCATTACCGAGATGATCCGAACCCATGTTGGTGGCGTAGAGTTTTCCTCGCACCCAACGGATTCCGACTGCGTTGCGCAAACCGCGCGCGAGATATTTCTGGTTTGTACCGTCAGGATCCATTTGCAGGATACTGGCGCGAACCTCTTCTTTTTCCTCGCACGCATTGCAACTGCTGCCGACTGCGACGTAGATCTTGTCATCGCCACCGACGACAACCGTGCGGGTTAAATGCCAGCCGCCGTATTTGTATGCGAGGCCGTAAGCGGGAAAAGTCGCCAGCACCTGCGGTTCGCCTGTGGGAGTGTCTTTGCCTGCTTCGTAGCGATAGCGTACGAGGCGATCCGTCAAAGCAAGATAGAACCAGTCTATTCCGTCTTGATCTTTATAAAAGGCGACGCTGTTCGGGTTGTGCAAACCCGTCATGTACTGCGTGACTTTCTTGAACTGTCGCGTTTCCGAGTCAAACTGATCGAGAATGTAGACCACGCCGCGGTGATTGTCGGTGAGGTTGAACATGTCCGTCACGAAGAGGCGATTGTCAGGGCTCAACGTCATAAACCGCACGCGTTTGAGTCCCTGTGCGGCGACGCTGATCTCGTAGCCTTCCGGCAGATTCAGGTCAAACGACTTTCCGTTTGCGAGAGTAATGTGTCGGGGCGTCAGTTTTTGTGCGACAACGTTTGCAACAAGAAGAAAAATCAGGAGTACGATGTAGACGAATCGGTTAGGGGGCGTCATTTGGTGAGAAAATAACACATCTCTGCGGCCCGCTGCGTATCCCGCAGAGATACGCAGAGAGCCGCAGAGTGGCACTTCGCCGGGTTATCACTTACGTGACGCCGCGCGCGCCACGTAAATGCTGACCCTGACGAAATACTGATAAAAGCCTTATTGCTTGGTTCCCGACCGGTGGCTTCCCATGTCTTGATGAAATAACACGCGACCGCGAAAATTATTCCCTGGGAATTTTCCACGTGGTCGGGTGTTAATCTAGAATGGTGTCCGCAAGCACGAGACGACAATGGACGATCCTGTTAACAAGGCGGGATTTGATCAGGCGGCCATGGAGCATATCGATTCGCTCTATGGTTATGCCCTCGTGTTGACGCGCGACGCGACCGAAGCCGAAGACCTGGTGCAGGAAACTTATGTGCGCGCGGCGAGTGCTGCCAACCAGCCGGAACCCGATGGTAATCTGAAAGGCTGGCTGTTCGTGATCATGCGAAATGCCTGGTTGAATCATCTCCGCCACCGGACCAATGGACCGCGCTTTGTCGAACTCGAACAGGGCGAGCCGTCAATCAGCGAAGCCCACGAGAATCCGCACGTCGTTTACCTGCGCAAGCTGGAGCGGCAACAAGTCAGGGAAGCCATTGAGAGGTTGCCGGACGCTTATCGCGAAATCGTCGTGTTGCGCGACATCGAAGGGTTCAGCTATCAGGAAATTGCGACGGTGCTTGATTGCCCGGCCGGCACCGTCATGTCGCGTTTAGGACGGGCACGTGGAAAGCTAAGAAAAATGCTCGAGCCACGGATAAGACGGATTGATTACGGATTGGCGAGAGAGGGTTGAAGGTTGAGTAGGTGTGACGACATTCGAGGACGCTTGACGCTCTATCTCGACAACGAGTTGCTGGGCGAGGAGCGCGCGACTGTCGAGGCGCATCTAGCGGAGTGTGAGTCGTGTGTCGCCATTTTTGGCAGAGAGATGAACTTTCTGAACACGGTGCGGGAAGGTGGACGTTTGTACGTCGCTCCGCCTGAGTTGCGAACGAAGGTTCAGGAGATTCTTGGGCAAAAGCGACCACGCCGAAGCTCACGGCCTGCCTGGATGGTTGCGGCTGCGGCCGTCTTGCTCGTTATGCTGTTACCGATTGTGGTGTGGCGTATCGTCAGGCAACCGGTTAAGCCGGAAAAAGGACCAGCGTGTAGTTTTGCTCTGATGGCCGCCGAGACACATTTGCGTCACGTCGGCGGGCAGTTACCGCTCGAGATTGAATCGGGCAATCCGCAGCAGATCTCTTCATGGTTTGTGAACAAAGTAAACTTTCGTGTGCAGTTGCCAAACTATCAGGAGTCGTCGGGGCAGGAAAAACTGTACGTGCTAGAAGGTGCGCGGCTGGTCAATTATAAGACTGATTATGCTGCTTACGTTGCTTACCAGATGAAGGAGCGACCTATCAGCTTGGTGATTACTTCGGCAACAGCCGTGGAACCAACGGGCGGCGAAGTGATCGCGGCCGGTGGTTTGAAGTTTCACTACAATGCGATTGATGGTTTGAAAGTGTTGACGTGGACCGATCGTGGTCTAACGTACGCCCTCGTTTCCGATCTCGAAGAGCGTGGCCAGCAATCCTGTATCGTTTGCCACCAGGGCACAAAGGATCAAAGCTTCATCGAGCCACTCAAACCCCATTAAGAAGAGTTAGCCACAAAAAGGCACAAAAAGCACAAAAGGAAGAAAAAGAGACAAAGTTCTTCTTTATGTGCTTTTTGTGCCTTTTTGTGGCTAATTTATCTTGAGTACATCTTGATGATGCGTTCTATTGCGGCGCGACAGACTTTGCAGAAGTGGTCTGTGCGCGAAAACATGATGCAATCGACTTCCGGACGGTAATAACCGCGCGCTTCGTACATCGCTCCTTCAAACGCTCCGACCTGGCCGAAGTGTTTCTCCTCGCGAAACATTTTCTGTTCGTGATCGAGTTCCTCTCTGAACAATGCTTCCATCTCTTCTTCAGGACGCTTGTCCTTCCTGAGTTGAACGCGGCGCTCCTGAATTTGTCGCGAGTAAGTCTCGAACGCTTCTTTGTTCCACGGTGTGGGAATGGGTGTGACGTTTGCAAACGGCGACACCTGACTGCGCCACTTCAAATTACTCACATCAAGCAACGCCGTGACATTCGGCTCCCACGGCTCGACGCGATCCGCTGCCGGTGCGTAAGAGACTGCCGACGTGTAGTACTCGTCTGCAAGACCGGCGAAGTGATGTCCAAACTCGTGGACAAAGACGTAGTTTGCGAAAGCATTGTCAGATGCGACTGTGCTGTAGAGATTGAAGATGCCGCCGCCGCCGTAAGTGCGATTGTTGACGAGCACTTCGATGAACTCATAGGGAGCAAACTGTGCCGTGCGACGCAGGGCGCGGTTATCGAACGTGAGCACATATCGTTCGGAACCAAACGCGTCGTAAGTGGCCCCGATCGGCGAATCGCGGTAGACACCTGTCGACGGACGCGAAATGCCTGACTCCGCTGCGGGTGGACACAGTCCCCAAACGTTGAAGTTTCTTCGGTTTTCTTTGAAGGGCGAGGTGGCGAAGAGCGTCTCAGTGAGCCGGCGCGCGTCTTTTTCAAACTTCTTCGCTTCCGCCGCCGTGTAACCGTCGCCAATGATCAGGAAGTCGACTTTTGTTTCCGGATCGCCTGCTTTTTGAATCGTAATAAGCGGTGCGGGCGCAACCGGCTTGGACCGATCGACAAACTGATCCGCCGGGTCGAGCGTCGTGGTCCAAAGGTCCTGAAACGCATTCCTAGCGTCGCGTTTCTTCAACGTGATCGTGACCGGCGCGGACGGTTCTGGAAAACGCAGCGACTCCTGAAACGTGCGCTTAACCGTCTTCGCTTCATCAGTTGTTTCCCACTCACCGTAGATCGAAGCAAAGCCACGTGAGTACAGAAGTTGTTTCGTCTTCGCGTCGCGCACTTCGAAGAAATACTTGCCGAGATTTGACGAATCAATCGCCTGTTTCGGATCGCCGGGCCAGGACAGCGGTTCAATCACGACACGGTCGAGACTGAACACTTCCTGCGTCGCATCACCGGTGTGGTAGTAGTCAAGTCGCATCGTCGGAGTGGCGGCGAGCGCCGTGAAAGATGAAAAGAGAAGGAAAGCCGTGATAAGGATTGGTTTGCTCATAGCCGGATAATACAGATGAAAACGCGCCTCTGTCACCCGTGCTAAACCGCGTAACATGCTATACTCTTGCGATTTATGGCTAGTGTCCTCGAGATCATCCCGCTCGGTGGTATCGGCGAGTTTGGAATGAATTGCATGGCTTTGCGCTACGGCGACGAGATGTTGATTCTCGACGCCGGGATGGGCTTTCCCGAGGAAACGGCTTACGGCGTCGATGTTTCGATTCCGAATTTTGCTTTTCTCGACCAATACAAAGACGACATTACCGCGATCGTTCTCACCCACGGTCATGAAGATCATCTCGGCGCGCTGCCTTATTTACTGAAGCGTTTCAACGTTCCGGTCTACTGTTCACACTTCACGGCTGGTCTGGCCGAAAGCAAACTTGAAGAACACGACCTGCTCGACGACGTGCTGTTGCATCGAGTAGAACCGCGTGATGTGGTCGATATCGGCGTCTTCTCGGTTGAGTTCATTCGTGTCTCACATTCGCTGGTCGATTGCTTCTCACTCGGAATCAAGACTCCCGTCGGGACGATCATTCACACCGGCGATTACAAGGTTGATGAGACGCCCGTCATTGGTGAACCGATAGATCTGCGCTCGTTCAGACGATACGGACAGGACGGTGTCCTCGCGCTTCTTTCCGATTCGACCAACGCGACAGTTCCCGGTCGCACGCCTTCCGAGCGAGCTGTTATTCCGGCGTTTGAAGAGATCTTTTCAGAAGCAAAGGGCCGGATAGTTGTCGCCGCTTTTGCGTCGTCGATTCATCGATTACAGATCGTGCTCGACGTGGCGCAACAGTTTGATCGTCACGTTTGCGTGCTGGGACGTTCGATGCAGAAGAATGTTGACGTTGCCGATCGGCTTGGGTATCTCGACATTCCGGATGGCCTACTCGTTTCGCTCAACGAAGCAAAGACGATGAGCGACGAGGAGGTCGTGTTTCTGGTTACCGGGTCGCAAGGTGAATCGCGCGCGGCGCTTTCGCAGATGGCGATGCAGAGTTACAAGGGGCTGATGATCGAGGAGGGCGATACGGTGGTGTTGTCGGCGCGTATTATCCCCGGCAACGAGCGACTGATTTCGCGCATGATCGGATTCATTTACAAACGTGGCGCGAACATCATCGAAGAGAAGCGGCGGCTGGTCCATGTCAGCGGTCACGCCTCGCAGGAAGACATCCGCATCATGACCGAAGCCGTGCGTCCGAAGTTTGTGGTGCCGATTCACGGTGAGTATCGCATGTTGTTTCGGCACAAGGAGTTTGTCAAAAACCATCTCGGTTACAAGGAAGAGAACATCATTCTCATCGAGAACGGTGACGTATTAGAACTTGATGGAGAGCGTGCAGTGGTGATCGACAAGCGTGAAATTGGACGCACGTTCATCGATGAGAGTGGCTTCCAGGAGATTCAAAGCGAGACGGTTCGTGAACGAAAGCAACTCGCGTACGAAGGCGCCATCACGGTGGTAGTGACAGTTGACGAGGAAACCGGGGAGCTTGATGGTGAGCCGAAGATTGTAGCGCGTGGCGTGCGCGGTTTGAGCACGGGAAATGGTTTTGGAAATTATCTGCTGGCTGATGCGAAGCGCGTTGTCGCCGCAGCGGTCGCCGGCGCCTCAAGGCAAACGATCTCGGACGAGTCGCTCTTAAAGGAACATGTGCGCGTTGAGTTGAAGCGATTTATTCAGAAGCAAACGGGGGCCAAGCCGGTAATCACACCGGTAATCGTGCTTATCTAATCCGTGTCATCCGTGGCTAAACCAGGCTATTGGACCAACAAAGTCGTGCTGATCACCGGCGCCTCTTCCGGTATCGGAAAGGGAATCGCGCTGGAGATTGCCTCGCGCGGCGCGCATCTTGGCTTACTGGCACGGCGTGAAGATCTGCTGAACGAGATCGTCAGCGAAGCGAACGCTCGCAACGTCAAAGCCATTGCTGTTGCCGCAGACGTGCGCGACGTCAAAGCCGTTCGTGAAGCCGCGGATCACATCCGCAAAGAGCTTGGTCCAATCGATATCCTGATTGCAAATGCCGGTATCGGGACATCCGATCATGCCACGCGACTCACACCCGAACACGCCGAGAAGGTAATCGGCATCAACGTCCTCGGGGCTATTAATAGCGTCGCTGCCGTGCTGCCGGAAATGGTCGAACGCGGCTACGGACGGCTGGTGGCGATCTCGAGTCTGGCTGCATATCGAGGTCTCGCAAAGTCCGCAGCATATTGCGCGAGTAAAGCGGGATTGACTGCTTACTTCGAGAGTCTGCGGATCGATCTGCGTCACACCGGCGTCGGCGTCTCGATCATCCATCCGGGCTTCATTAAGACGGCGCTGACTTCAGGACGCGAAGCGAAGATGCCGTATCTGATGGAACTCGATGCCGGTGTCAATAAAATTGTCTCGGCAATCGAAAAAGAAAAGGCGCTTTATGCTTTTCCCTGGCAGCTCGCGACGATTGTGCGGGCCAGCATGCTGATGCCGCCGGCGATATACGACTGGATTGCGGAGCGAAATTCTTTTAGAGAATAATAATGACCATTCTTCAAGCTATCTTCCTCGGCCTCGTTCAAGGGCTCACAGAATTCATCCCGGTTAGTTCCACTGCACATCTCGTCTTTGCCGCTCGCGTGCTCGATCTTTATGGCGGCACGGATAAGGTATTGCAAGCGGAACAGACCACTGCCACGATCGCTGTCATTCAACTCGGAACGCTGCTCGCCGTCTTAATCTACTTCGCGCGAGACATCGTTAACATCCTGAGTGCGTTTATTACGGATCATATTGCCTGGCTGCGTGGGCAGAATGAACCGGGCCGGCCCAAGCTCTCCAAAGACGCGTGGCTCGGATGGCTCGTAATTATCGGATCATTACCGGTCGGCACGATCGGACTCGTGTTGAAGAAACAGATCGAAGGTCCATTCACGAAGAACCTCTGGGTAATCGCGACGATGATGATCGCGGTCGGACTATTGTTGATGATCGCTGAGTTGGTGGGGAAAAGAGATCACGGTATGGACCAGTTGCGAGTTTCCGATGCGCTCGCGGTTGGCTTCTCACAGGTGCTGGCGCTGATTCCCGGTTCGAGCCGTTCGGGATCGACCATCATGGGTGGGTTGTTTGCGGGGTTGAATCGTGAGACGGCGGCGAGGTTCTCGTTTCTGCTGTCGATTCCGGCTATTGCGGCGAGTGGGTTGTTGGAGCTCAAGGAGGCAGTCACGAAGTTGCCGTCCGGGAGCTATGGATCGCTGGCGGTCGCGACGGTCGTTTCGGGTGTGGTGGGATATGCGTCGATCTGGTTTCTGTTGCGGTATTTAAGGACGCACTCGACGGGTGTTTTCATTGTGTATCGGGTCATCGTTGGAATTGCGATCCTGTTGGGATTAACGATGGGTTATATGTCCGCAAGCATTTAGGCCACGGATTTTACGGATCTTGAAGACGATTTACGCGGATCTGAGTATGGTACACTGGTCACGGCCCCTCCTCCGAAGTACTCAAGCTAGAAAAGGGCGGTGATAGTAATGAGTGAAGCCTCTTCCCAGCGACCGCGTAGCCCGCGGGTTCCGGTCGAGTTTGCTTTGGATGTGGAGGGAACGGACAAGTCGGGGAAGTCTTTTCAGGCCAAGGCCAAGGCCACCAAAATTAGTCGCGGCGGCGCCACGCTTCTCATCGACGTTGATGTGCCGCTCGGTTCGACCGTAAAGCTTGTGCCGCCCTTTGGTGGCACCTTGAAAGCCGAAGTGAATGGTTCCTGGATCGACGACATCGACGGCAATCGCCGCATCGGCGTCAAGCTGCTCGATGCTAATGGATGGTTCGCGGAATAGCCACAAAAGGCACAGAAAGATCAGCCACAAAAAGGCACAAAAGGCACATAACGAGTAATGGGAGTTCAATAAAAATTCATTTTGTGCTTTTTGTGCCTCTTTGTGGCTAAATATTAAATGAAAGCCAAACGCTGGATCGTGCGTGAGCATGATGCCGAAAGGGCCACCTCACTGGCACGCGTTCTGGGTGTCTCACCAATCCTGGCTGCTCTTCTTATTAATCGCGGCTACCGTGACGAGCACGCGGCGCGCGTTTTCCTTTCTCCAAGTTACGATCAACTTCATGAGCCTTATTCCATGCTTGGCATGAAAGAGGCCGTGGCTCGTCTCAAACGTGCGCTTGAAGCACGTGAGCCGATTTTGATCTATGGCGATTACGACGTGGATGGTACGACCGGAACCGCGGTGCTCTTGCGTGCTCTTAAACTTCTCGGCGCAAACGCCGGCTTTCACATTCCACATCGTTTTACCGAAGGCTACGGTATTCAGCAGGCCGCCCTCGAGAAAGCACTCGCCGACGGTTACAAACTCGTCGTCAGTATTGACTGTGGCATTCGCGCACACGAACCACTGTACTGGGCCCGCGATAAAGATCTCGACATAATCATCACCGATCATCACCTGCCCGATGAGAAAGAAGGCGCACCGCCAGCCTTTGCGGTTCTCAATCCGAACCAGGCTGGCTGCGAGTATCCGGACAAGCACCTCGCCGGCGTGGGAGTCGCTTTCAAATTGGTCCACGCGCTTTTTCGTGAGTATGGTCGCGAAGACCAGGTGCCCGCGTTCATGAAGCTGGTGGCGATTGGTACCGTCGCCGACGTGGCCAAACTTGTCGGCGAAAACCGCACCATCGTGGCCATCGGACTGAAGGATCTGGCGCGTGTTGCTAATCCGGGTTTGCGTGCGTTGATCGATGTTGCCGGTTGCGGAGACGGCAAGGGCATGACAGCATACGATCTCGGGTTTCGGATTGGCCCACGCATCAACGCCGCCGGACGTATGGATGCGGCGAAAGCTGTGGTTGAGCTCTTTGATACGCGTGATGCTAACGTTGCGCGCCATCTGGCGAATCATCTTGACGCTCGCAACGAAGAGCGGAAGACGGTCCAACAGCAGATCATCGATCTGGCGGTGGCGGAGTTGCAGGATCCGGACGAGTGTTATGCCGCGGTTATCGCCGGTGAGGGATGGCATCGCGGCGTGATCGGAATTGCGGCGTCGAAGATAGCCGAACGCTTGAACCGGCCGTGCGTGGTATTGTCAGTTGATGGCGATGTGGCCCATGGGTCGGGAAGGAGTATCGAGGCTTACCATCTGCTTGATGGTCTAACTGCGTGCTCTGATTTGTTTGATAAGTTTGGCGGTCACTCGCACGCGGCGGGAATCACGATTCGAGCGAGTCGGATTGACGAGTTTCGCCGGCGTTTGAATGAGCATGCGGCGTCGCGTTTGACGCCGGAAGATTTGGAACCGTCGGTAGAGGTTGACCTGGAACTGACGCCGGAAATGGTGACATTTGCGATGGCTCGAGAGCTAAATGCGCTCGAGCCATTTGGAGCCGGAAATCCACGGCCTGTGTTTATGACAAAGAATTTGCGATGTTTGTCGGAACCGACAGTGTTGAAGAACCAGCACCTGAAATTGCGGCTCGCAGGCCCGCAAAACCGGCCGCTGGAAGCAATCTGGTGGAATTGTATTGAGACTCCGGGGCGAACTCCGCAGTTGAACGGCAGCATCGAACTCGCCTACACCCTGGAGACGAGCCCCTGGAACGGCGACTATCGCATGCAGTTGAATGTTCTGGATTTGAGGGTAAACAGTTAATCTACGTAATCTGTGGATAGATGCAGGAAATAAATCGAAAACGCGCTATTGCACTTGGCCTGCGCGCCAAAGTGCCGGTGATTACGCGGATCGTCGCGTTTACGCTCCTCGTGTCAGGACTTACCGTCGTTGCGATCTCCTATTTCCGGCTCCGGAATAATACGAAGTTTAAGGTGGTTTCGGGACAGCCCGAGCTGTCGAAGGAAGTTACCGGCGTTGTCGAAGGATACGAACAACGCGTTACCAAGAACGATCGGTTGTACCTGCTCGTGAAAGCCTCGCGTGAAGTCACTTACTCGGATGGTCATCACGAGCTTGAAAACGTCAATATCGGAGTCTATCCGCCTGAGGGTGAAACTCCCGATCAGATCTCAGGCGCGCGTGCCATCTACCAGCCCTCGACCAACATTATTTCGTTCATCGGCAACGTTAAGATCGATACCAAGGACAAACTGAAGGTCAGCACTGATTCACTGGCTTTTGATCAGACGAGTGGCGTTGCGCAAACCGATGTCGGAGTTTTGTTCGAACGCGAAAATATTTCGGGAGCGGCGGTCGGCGCTGTAGTGGAACAAAAGTCAAAACGTCTCGAGCTCAAGAAAGATGTGCAAGTAAACATCGCGCCCGCTGCGACTGCGAAAGCGTCATCACGCATGCGGCCGGTAGCGATCAGAGCCGGGCACGGCACGTTTGATCAGCAATCGATGCAACTCGCGTTTTCCGGTGGCGTGACTGTCGAACAGGAAAGCGACATCCTGAGCGGTGAAAACATCACGGCCTTCATCAACCAGCAAAAACATCTCGAGCGAGCTGAGATCAGAACCAACTCGTACATGCGCGTCATGGACCCCGGTCGCGCCGCCGAAGTTCACGCGGTCAACATGGATTTCTTCATGGACAAGGACCAGCGTCTCGAACGAGTCGTCGCCACGAACGATGTTAAGGCCCGAACACTCGCATCCGATTCAGACGTTGAAGTCACTGGCAGTAACTCGATCGAAGTTAACTTCCAGGCGACCGCCGACAGCAGCCTGTTGAAACAGATGGTGGCGGGTGGCCGATCCGTAATTACGATGAGCGCGCCGAAGTCAAAGGCCAGTGATCCAAACGCAGCGAACAAGCGTTTGACCGCGAACGAGGTCAAACTCTTCTGGCGTGTTACCGGCCGCGATTTGGAAAAGGCACAAGCCAATGGCGACGCGGAGTTGTCGATCGATCCAGTGGTGAGCAACGCTCGCGCGGAACGCAAGAAGCTCAATGCGCCGCAGTTTGACTGTGATTTTTTTGAAGCCGGCAATCTGGCGCGGTCATGCAAGGCGAGTGGCGGCGCCAAAGCCGTTCTCGATCCTGTGCAACCATCTCAGAAGCGCGGTACGCGCACCATCACGTCGAAAGATATGACGGCAGTCTTTCTGAAAGAGACGCAGGACATCGAACGAGTTGATGCGCAGGGCGACGGCAAGTTCAACGAGAATGATCGCAATGGCGTCGCTGCCAACGTTTCGTATGTCGCGGCTGAAGAGACTGTTCGATTACGTGGTGGCGATCCGACGGTTTGGGATTCGCGCGGGCGCACTAAGGCAACTGAGCTTGATGCCGATCTTCGTAACGATGTTTCGTACGCGCGTGGCAAGACCACGACCACCTACTACAGTCAGGAACAGACCAACGGCGCCACTCCTTTTTCAAAGACGAAGAGTCCGGTTTACATCGCGAGCGAGCGTGGCGAATTTCATCACGAGAGTGGCCAGGCGATTTACTTCGGTAATGCTCGTGCATGGCAGGACGACAATTACGTGCGTGGCGATAAGCTCGTGATCTACGTCAACGACAAACGAATGGAAGCCACGGGCCACGTGCAGACCGCAATCTACAACTCGAAAAAACGAGTGGAAGGCGCCACGACAACGGTGCCGGTATTCGCAGCGGCGGATTCGATGTTCTACTCAGATCCCGATCGCACGATTCACTACGAAGGAAATGTCGATATCAAACAGGACACCGATCGCTTGACGAGCGGTATTGCGGACGTCTATCTCACCAAAGAAACAAACGAGATGGAGAAGACTGTCGCACAGCGAAACGTAGTGCTCACGCAACCCAATCGAAAGGGAACGGGCGACTGGGTGGAATTTACTGCCGCCAGTGAAATTGCAGTTTTGAAAGGCAATCCCGCGCGTATTGACGACACAGAGCAGGGAAACACAGAAGGCAATCGTTTGACGCTTTCTATGAAGGAAGGTAAAGTCACCGCCGACGATGCGCGTGGACCACTTTCGCCGGGCCGCGTACGCTCAACCCACAAGATTCGAAAACCTTGACGCCCCTCGATCAGCCACAAAACGGCACAAAGAGCTCAAATGACGGAGCTGCGCTGCGTAGCGCACATCTCGTAAAGAGTTATGGACGCCGTCGTGTTGTTGATGACGTCAGTCTCGTAGTGGAGAAGGGTGAGGTCGTCGGATTGCTCGGGGCGAACGGCGCCGGAAAGACGACGACGTTTTACATGATTGTTGGTCTCGAACGTCCGGATGCCGGCAATGTTCTTCTCGGCGATCAAGACCTCACGAAGTTGCCGATGTATCTGCGCGCGCGTCTCGGTATCGGTTACCTGCCACAGGAGCCGTCAGTTTTCCGCAAGATGACCACGGCGCAAAATATTCTCGCCGTTCTGGAGACGACGGGTTTGCGCCGTCGCGAACAACTAAAACGTCTCGAAGAGCTGTTGGAAGAGTTTGGTATTGCACACGTCCGTAACACTCGTGGCGATGCGCTTTCCGGTGGTGAACGGCGACGCACTGAAATTGCGCGAGCCCTGGCCACCGAACCGCAATATATCCTGCTCGACGAACCATTCGCCGGCATCGATCCAAAAGCAGTAGACGATATCCAAAATGTAATACTCTATCTGCGCGATCGTGGTATCGGAATTCTCATCACGGACCACAATGTACGTGAAACGCTTGGCGTAACGGACCGCGCGTATATAATGGCGGAGGGCAAGATTTTCCGCTCTGGCCAGCCGCGCGACTTGACCGAAGACGCTGAAGTGCGCCGGCTATACCTCGGCGAAAAGTTTCGCATGTGATTGTTTACACTTTTGTGTCTTCTAATGCTTCTTTGTGGCAGAGAATCTGCCACTGCGAACGCTGATCGGTTATAATCCTCCCGTTCGGCCACAAGCCGTAACAATCCGAAAAGATGAAGTAGAAGTAAGGCACCCGATCTGAGGAATGTCTCTTAAATTAACTACCAGCCTCTCCCAACGACTCGTCCTGACGCCCCAGTTGCGGCAGCGCATAGAAATGTTGCAAATGACGACGCTCGAATTGAGCGACCTCATTCAACAACAGTTGTTGGAGAATCCTGTACTCGAAGAAGTGCCGAGCCAGGAAGAGGTGCAGGAGATAGCCGAGAAGGTTCTCGATCATCTTGCCAGCTCCGATCCAAATTCCTTTGAAGATAGCGCCCCGGAACCGGGAAGCCCGGCGACAAATGGTTCGGGTGAGACGGACGTTTTGTCGAGCATGCCTGCGTCAGATGTTGACGGAACCGGCGAGGCTTTGTCAGGCGCCGAACATGAAGAAGGTGGTTCCGAAGACGGCGTTACCGACGAAGCTCCGCGCGATGCTTTTGAAGAGATCGATTTTGGACGCGAATTTCAGGACTATCTCGATCCCGGTTACAAAACACAGGAGATCGAATACAAGGAAGACGCTCCTACCTTTGAACAATTCCTGACTCGCCCGCAATCGCTCGCCGAACATCTCGAGTGGCAACTCAACATGAGCTCCATGGACAGCGATGTTCGTGAGGCTGCATTTTGCGTGATCGGCAATCTCAACGCCGATGGTCGTCTGAGTGCGACCAACGAAGAGATCTCCGCGATGGAGAAGGCCTCGGAAGAGATCGTTGAGCGCGCCCGCCAGGAAGTAATGCGTCTTGATCCGGTCGGATGCGGCGCACGCGATGTGAAGGAATGCCTGCTGGTCCAGCTTGAAGTTCTCGGTGAAAGTGATCGCCTCGCGACCAGGTTGATCAGCGAACACTTTGCGGATTTACAACAGCACAAGTTGCCGCATCTTTCGAAGCAGATCGGTATCGACGTTGAGACACTGCTCGAAGAGTTGCAGTTTATTCGCACCCTCGATCCGTATCCGGGCCGGCGGTATTCGTCAGAAGAACCGATACTCATCAGTCCTGAGATCTACATCGAGAAGCTCGACGAGAACGACGATGATTACGTGATCTACTTTGCTGACGACGGCAGTCCGCGTTTACGCGTGAGCCAGCAGTATCAACAGATGTTGAGCCAGGGAGTTAGCAACGAGACGAAGAGTTTTATTCGCGAGAAAATGCGTTCGGCCGTCGACCTGCTGCGAAACATCGAACATCGCCGGCAAACGATTTATAAAGTCGTCGAGTCGATCGTGGCCCGCCAGAGAGAGTTTCTGGACCATGGCGTGCAATTCATCAAGCCGATGATGTTGAAAGACATCGCCGAAGATATCGGCATGCACCTGTCGACGGTTTCGCGCGTCGTTAATCGCAAGTATGCACACACGCCACAGGGAGTCATCGAACTACGCCGCTTCTTCACCGAAGGCATGATGAACGAAGACGGCGAAGAGATTTCGACGCGTATTATTAAATTGAAGATCAAGAAATTAATAGAAGAAGAAGATTCTCATAATCCTATTACCGATGATCAGGTTGTTAAAATACTTGCGAAGGATGGAATCAAGTTATCGCGTAGGACAGTCGCGAAATATCGCGACCAAATGCAAATCCCCGGTTCGCGCGAGCGTCGCGCCGTCGTTTAACGCCCCTCTGAGCACGACGCGAATCAAGCTTTGTAATAAATTTGTTGTTCCCAAGCCTGACTCGCGAATAGTCAGGTCGGGTATTGCTATCTTCGAGGAGGGAGAGGCTGATGAAATTTGAATACACTGGCAGACACGTCGAGGTTTCACCACCAATTCGCCGTCATGTCGAGGATCATTTCAAGAAGCTCGATCATATTTTCAATGGCGACTCAACCCTGAATACACACATCATTATCGACGTCGAAAAGAATCGGCAGATTGGAGAAATAATCGTCACTTGGCGCGAGCACACGTTGACGGCGAAGGATACAAGCGCCGACATGTACATGGCGCTCACGCGCGCGATGGCCAAGATCGAAAAGCAAGCCGTCAAACTGAAGAAAAAGATTATCGATCGGAAACAGAGTGGCAAGTCAGTGGGCCGGGTTGCACCTGAGCCCGATGGACATCTCGAAGCGATACCACGCCCGCCGCGTATCATTCCCGCGCGTCGCTACGCAGTCAAACCAATGACGGCGGAAGAGGCGGCGATGCGACTTTCAGGCGAATCGGATCAGTTCCTGGTCTTTCGCGACGCCGACACCTCGCGCCTCGGAGTAATCTACAAACGAAACGACGGCAATTACGGTCTGATCGAACCGTAGCCACAGATTGGACCGATCAAAGAACCGATAGGGATGGATCAAACCTGATCCGTCCCTTTCCGTGTTAATCTGTGGCTGAGATGACCCCTGATATAGTGATCATTACCGGATTGAGTGGATCCGGAATGTCTTCAGCCACGAACGCCTTTCAGGATCTCGGTTACTTCTGCGTCGACAATTTACCAATCACGATGTTGCCGACGTTCGGCCGCCTTGTCTCAGATGATGAGGAAAAGGGAATCAGGCGCGCAGCGCTCGTGATCGACATTCGCGAAGGTGGCTTTCTCGCCGATTTTGACAAACAACTCGACGCGTTGCGAAGCCTCGGATTGAAGGTCATTGTTCTTTTCTTTGAAGCCTCAGACGATGTTTTGCAGTATCGCTTCAGTGAAACACGACGGCCGCATCCGGCTGAAAAAGGTCAGGGTCTTCTCGCTGCTATCAGGGACGAGCGACAGGCGATGTCGCGTATTCGTGCTCACGCAGATCAAATAATCGATACTTCCGAATACACTGTTCACACGCTGCGCCGTTTTCTCCTCGAAAGATTCAGTCTCGATCGTCAGGGCGCGCCGATGCGTGTTCAGGTGATGAGCTTTGGCCACAAGTATGGCAACCCGGGCGACTTGGAGTTATTGTTTGACGTCAGGCATTTGCCGAACCCGCATTTTGTTCCTGAGTTGAAGCGTTTGTCGGGCCACGATCGTCGGGTGGTTAACTATCTTCGTTCACAGGACGAGGTGCAGGAGACGCTGAAGCGGTTTACGGATTTGCTTTCTTACCTGTTGCCGCTCTACAAACGGGAAGGTAAATCGTATGTGACCGTGGGGATTGGCTGTACTGGCGGCCGGCATCGCTCGGTCATGATAGCCAACGAACTCGCGCGTGCGCTGCGTCGCGCCGGTTTCGACGCGCATGCATCACATCGCGACGTCCGCAAACAAAATCGTGTTCGAAAATCCGCCTAATCCGCGGCTAAGGATCGTCAGATGACAGATACGAAGAAGGTGGCAGGCGTAATCGTGACTCATGGTCATCTCGCGGGTGAGTTACTTGCCGCCGCCGAGATGATCGTTGGTCCAATCTCACACATCGCTGCCGTTTCAATCGGATGGCACGACGACGTCGATGCCGCCCGGGATGAAGTGCAGCGCGCGATTACTCGCGTGTCTCAAGGCAGCGGGGTTCTGTTACTGACCGATATGTTCGGCGGCACGCCTACAAACATCGCTTCGATGTTTTTAGAAGAAGGCTCCGTGGAAGTGATCACGGGAGTCAACCTGCCGATGGTGATCAAACTCGCGACCGCAACCGCCGAAGAACCGCTCCTCGAGATTGCTCCCAAGATTCGCGATCAGGGCCGCCAGGGCATTTATCTCGCCGGCGCCCTGCTGGCCGAACCACCAACCAAATCCGGAGCTGACTGATCGTGGCTGAACGCAGACTTCAGGTCACCGGTCGCCTCGGTCTTCATGCACGCGCGGCAGCCCATCTGGTACGTGTGGCGAGCCAATTTCAAAGCGGTCTCACGATTCAACGTCTCGACGGTGATGCCCAGGCTGACGCGAAGTCGATTCTCAGTATTCTTACCCTGGCTGCGAGTCGCGGCACTGATCTAAAACTCATCGCTAACGGAGTTGACGAGCAGGAAGCACTCGATGCCGTTGTCGCACTCTTTGCGCGGAACTTCGACGAACCGGAAAAAGCCGACAGCGAACAGTTTCCGCGAGCGACGCAGGAACTTCGTTGCAAAGGACTCGGTGTCTCGCAGGGAATCGTGATCGGTCGTGTCCTTCGTTTGCAGGAAGGCACGCGCAACGTCTATCGAGCCGAGATCGCCGAGGCCGATCTCGAACGCGAGCGACGACGCTTTCGTGCCGCGGTCAGACTTTCGCGGCGACAACTCGAAGCCATCAAGGATCGCGCCGAGAAAGAGCTGGGTCGCGGCCACGCATACATCTTCGATGCGCACCTGCTTTTTCTTCAGGACGCAAAACTGACGCGCGACGTCGAAGACTACATCGTCAAAGAGCGATCGAACGCAGAATGGGCCGCGAAGGTTGTTGGCGACCGGCTGTTATCGATTTACACGCAGATTAATGACGAGTATCTGCGTGAGCGAGGTTCCGATATTGAAGATGTGATTCAGCGTCTGCTCGCGAATCTGACCGGCGAAGGGCCGAAGTATCCGAACCTCTCGGAAGACGCTGTTATCGTCTCCACCGAACTGTTGCCGTCAACAATCGCTGAGCTCAATCTCGATCATGTCAAAGCAATCGCCACCGATGCGGGTGGCTGGACCTCGCACATGGCGATCATCGCGCGCGGACTTGGTCTGACTGCTGTCGTTGGCTTGCGTAATTTCTATCACCGCACCCGTACGGGCGATCAGGTGATTGTCGACGCTCGTGCGGGCGAAGTAATTCTGCATCCGGCTGCGGAGACGCTCGAACAATACCGGTTTACAGTTCACGAGCCTGGTCCGACTGCTTCTGCAGTGAAGGTCGACGAGTTTGGACCAGTAGTAACGCGTGACGGAGTCCGGATTTCGCTGCGGGCAAATGTTGAATTGCCGACAGAGTTTCATGCGGTGCGTGATTTTGGCGCTTGTGGCGTGGGATTGTTTCGTTCCGAGTTTCTACTTTCGCGACCGGGGCTGATGGGTTCTGAGAGCGAACAGTACGAAGCGTACAAGTTGTTGGCTGAAGCTGCGGGAGATTATGGCGCGATCGTCCGGCTCTTCGATGTTGGCGGTGAGTTTGGACCGGATCTGAAAGAACGTGAGCGCAATCCGGCGCTCGGATTGCGGGCTGTCCGTTTCAATCTTCACAACAAGCAGATCATGCGGACGCAGGTTCGTGCGATCTTGCGGGCCGCGGCGTCCGGTCGATTGAGTCTCGTCATCCCGATGGTGGCGGACCTGGCAGATGTGCGGATGGCGAAGCAAGTGATCGGGGAGGAAGTCGAACGGCTGGCGAGTGAGAAGGTAACGTTTGCCGAAGTACAAATTGGCGCCATGATCGAAGTTCCATCAGCCGTACTCACCGCGGAAAAGATTGCCCGCGAAGTGGACTTTTTTGAGCTGGGCACGAACGATCTGGTCCAGTACACACTCGCAGTGGATCGTGGTAACGATAGCGTGGCTGAGTGGTTTCGCACGCTGCATCCGGCAGTGCTTTACGGAATTAGTCGTACTTTGCAGGCAGCGCAGGAAGCGCAAATCCCTCTGATCGTTTGTGGTGAGATGGCGTCGACGCCTGCTTATGCCGTGTTACTTGCCGGACTGGGAACGACCGACCTCAGTATGACCCCGGCAATGATTCCACGTGTCAGAGCTGTACTTTCCCAGGTAAGGATCGCCGAAGCGCGTGAAATTGCAGCGAGATGTCTGGCAATGGCGACGGCAGACGAAGTGGAAGAAATCGTGCGGAGTGAATTCAAAGCTCGCTGGCCCGATCTATTTCCGCCGCATGCTCTACCCAAATAATCTATGACCCGACTCGTAAACCTTCTGATCGCGAAATCCATACTGGAAACGATCCTGGTGGGAACGATTGCCGTTGTAGTTTACGTGAATGCGTTTCCACCGACGTTTCATGGTTGGGGTGAAGCCGTTGCCGAGTCAAAAAGCATCTCCGGTTGGGTGGTGAATGATGTGGATCCGTGGCGGCGTGTTGAAGTGCAACTGTTCGTGGATGGGAAGTTGATCGGTACGCAGGTGGCCCAACTCTCGCGACCGGATGTCGCTAAGGCCGGTTGGTCCAAAGACGAGTGGCACGGGTACAGTTTTACGGTTGATGGACTCGCCGCGGGATCACACGAGGCGAGAGTTTACGCGTTGCATTCGAGTGGTGATGGGGCGAGATACACGTTGCAGATGATGGGAGATCCGATCAGGTTTAGCGTCGATAGGGATGGTGGTTGGTCTCACTAAGATTTACACGATTAACAAGATGAATCTTGTAAATCCTGTCCATCCTGAAATCTTGTGAAACTAACCTTTAACTAAATGCAAGCAGAGCACTCACTCAAACCATCAACCATCGCGCTCTGGGAGATCGTGTCGGTCCTCATCTCCTGTCTGATCGCCGAGTGGGTGGTGCTGGCGTTCATCGGCCCAAACAAGATCGCACTCGCCGTTCCAGTCGCCTTAGCACTCGTATTAATGATTTGTTCGCACCGCCTCTACGGTGAGACATTACGCGACCTCGGTTTTCGTTTCGACAACTTCCTCGCGGCGTGCAAGCTTTTGATCATTCCGACAGTTATTGTCGTAGTGGTGATTGTTTTTATTTCCGGCTTCCATCTAGCTGACCGACCATTTCCATGGCGTTTCCTGCTTGTCCCGTTTTGGGGACTGTTTCAGCAGTACGCGCTGCAAGGCTATCTGAATCGCCGAGCTCAAATGATTTTCGGTCAGGGCTGGAAGAGTATTTTCATCGTCGCACTACTATTCGCCGTCGTTCATCTTCCAAACCCGCTACTTTTTGCGCTTACATTTCTCGGTGGGGCAATTTGGGCCGCTGTTTATCAAAAACAGCCAAACCTTTTCGCACTCGCGCTCTCTCACGCGATTGCTTCCATCACGGTGGCGCTCTTAATTCCGCCGCAGTGGACAAACGGCCTGCGTGTGGGCTTCAAATACTTCGGCTAATTGCCACAAATCTGGGCCGAGCGTGGCTATACCGGTTGAACGCCGTTTGCTATAATCTGCCAGCCTTGCAAGAGAACAGGTCGGGCGGTTGCTGCCGGCGTCAGCCGGGAGAGGAAAGTCCGAACACTATAGGGCAGCGAGCCCGCTAACGGCGGGGCGTCGAGCGGTTTTTACTGCTGGGCGACGACAAGTGCAACAGAAAACAAACCAGCCCGTTTACGGGTGATGGGTGAAATGGTGCGGTAAAAGCGCACCGGCGCGTGTGGTGACATGCGCGGCCAGGCAAACTCCTCGCGGTGCAAGACCAAATAGGGAGGCGTCACAAGGGCTGCCCGCCCGAAGCGGATTTCGATCCGCTACGACCTCCGGGTAGGTCGCTGGAGCCAGCCGGTAACGGCTGGACTAGATGAATGATCGCCACTTCGATTTCGATCGAAGTACAGAATTCGGCTTACAGACCTGTTCCGCATTTGCAGGGTTGATATCCCACCCGACATGGAGAGATAGATGGCTAATCGCAAAGGGGTTTTTATTGGCGCATATGTTCCTAATCACCTGAAGGAATCGCTTCGCCGCCGAGCGGCCGCCGAGCATCGAACGCTCTCACAGGAGATTACGCGGATACTTGAAGAGGCGGTGCACGGAAAAGGGTTGCCGCCCGGAACTCTCGATCGGCGCGTGAAAGATTCGCAGCCACGACGGCGTGCTTCAGATCCGATGCCGCGGCGCCGTTCGCAGGATGAGCCGTACGGCAGTGGTAACAGCGAATGACTGTAGACAGGTTATAATCCTGTCATGAAATACCTGATAATCGCCGCCCTGGTTAGCATTATCTTTGTACTCGTCTATTCACGGGTGCGGCCTTATCTGAAACTCTTTCAGAAGATCTTAAGCTCGTTGAACGCTGCGGTGGACATCACCACCACCACAGCGCCGCAACCGAAAATTCCTTCGAAGAATAAGCTGGTGCGTTGTGAGAGTTGCGGGACGTGGATCCCTGCCGAAAGAGCGATGCGTCTCAACTCGGGACTCGTGACATTCTGTTCGGCGGAGTGTATGGCTCAGCAGGGATCGAAGGAACGAAAGATCGCGGGTTAAGTCATCTCAGCCGCCTCGCGAATGGCTTTGTCGGTATTTGTTATCGAAAGTACGATCAATCCCACCACGAAGAAAAAGATCAGCGACAGCAACGCGAGGCGGTATGAACCGGTGCGTGCGATCACAATACTGAACAGCAGTGGTCCCATCCAGGAAGTGCCGCGTTCGGAAACTTCGTAAAGTCCGAAGAACGACGCTTCCTTGCCTGCCGGAATCATTTTCGAGAAGAGCGACCGCGAAAGCGCCTGCGATCCGCCGAGCACGATCGCGATCACGCCAGCCATTACCCACGCTTCGGGCACGCTGTTCAAGAACCGATAGGCGTAGATAACGATCCCGGCCCAGATAACGAGGGAAACGATGATCGCGTTTTTGGTTTTGATCAGATACGCCAGCCGCTCGAAAAGCAATGCCCCACCGACCGCTACAAATTGGACCATCAAAAAGATCTTCAGCAGAAACTCAGGATTCCCCTGTGGGAAAAGTTCCTGTTCGAGAAACGCGCTCGAGGCGAAGATCACTGTTTGTATGCCGTCGTTGTAAATGAGATAGCCAAGCAGATAGCGCGCAGTCAAAGGCAAACGGCGCAATTCTTTGAAAGTTGAAATGAACTCAGAGAACCCGGCATAGATGTAACCTCTGCCAGGTGGAAGACTCTTTTTACTCGGCCGCGACTTCAACAATGAAAACGTGATGAGGGCAAACCCACCCCACCAGAGTCCCGCAGACAAGAGCGACAGACGCACAGCCATACCTGTAGACATGCCGAACTGCTCAGCCCGCGTCACCATCAACAGATTGACTACCAGCAGTATCGCACCGCCCAGATACCCGTAAGCGAAGCC
The DNA here is from genome assembly GCA_035694465.1 of Pyrinomonadaceae bacterium. Classification (GTDB taxonomy): domain Bacteria; phylum Acidobacteriota; class Blastocatellia; order Pyrinomonadales; family Pyrinomonadaceae; genus PSRF01. The sequence goes on from DASSFI010000068.1 coordinate 68,819, forward strand.
TCGACTCGATACCTTGTCGGCCTGATCCTCGGTCGTGATTTCCGGCAGAAACGCGTTGTAGAAAACGATCGAGGCGCCAAAACAGACATTCGCAATGATGAAGAGCACCCCGCCCAGCAGATAAAGATTGCCGGTAACGAAGAACAAAAGACAGTTAGCGATGACGGCGATGTAGCAGAACAAAGCCATCATTCGCTTCTTCAGATCGGAGTAGTCGCCGAGCGCGCCGAGAATGGGGAGGATAAACACCTGTGCGCCGACCGAGATCGAAACGCAGAGCGTTGGCAACGACTTCGCCGTCACTTCGCCGAACGGGCCGAGATTGAGCACGACCCCATTCTCGCCGACTGCGGTTTGGGCCAATCGGGTCAGATACGGACTGAAAAGGGCGCCGACAACAGTGGTGTAAAAGGCGGAGTTGGCCCAATCATACATCTTCCAACCGAAGATCTCGCGCCGGTCGTTTTTATCGTTTGTAGAAATTACCGCTGCATCATTCGTCGCTGATGTTGTCATGGAGGAGACCACGCTCGCGATAAAGATTGAGCTTGTTATGGAGAGTTTTAAGACTGATGCCCAACAACTCGGCCGCGCGGGTTTTGTTGTTCTTGGTCTTCTGAAGCGTGCGCATGATCATCTGTCGTTCGACTTCTTCGAGTGGCGTGCCCACGGGTAATGAAAGTGTGTCTTCATTGCGCAGGCGTTCGCGTTGCTCGATCGGATAGGGCGCGAAGTGATGACGTTCGATCTGTTCACCCGAGCAGATGATTACGGCGCGTTCGACCACGTTGCGCAGTTCGCGAACGTTGCCGGGCCAGGAATGAAACTGTAGTGCTTCGAGCGCTGCCGGGCTGAGAAAGCGGGCCGGTCGGTTGTGTTTCTCGGCGAGTTGCTTGACCAGATGCTGTGCGAGTAGCGGCAGATCTTCCGGGCGTTCGCGCAGTGACGGTAAGTGAATGCCAAAAACATTGAGCCGGTACAGCAGATCGTCGCGGAGTTTACCTTCAGACACGGCCTGCTGCGGTTGACGATTTGTCGCGGCCAGCAGGCGGACGTCAACTTCGATCTCTTTGCGGCTACCGAGACGTCGCACGGCGCGCTCTTCGATCACTCGCAGCAGCTTTGCCTGGAGCAGCGCCGGCATCTCGCCGATTTCGTCGAGCAGTAATGTGCCTGTGTCTGCGAGTTCAAAACATCCCTGGCGGCGTTGGGCGGCGCCGGTAAATGCACCTTTCTCGTGTCCGAACAATTCCGATTCCATTAGGGACTCGGGGATGGCGGAACAGTTGATCGCGACGAAGGGTTTTTCGCGACGCGGACTCATCTTGTGAATCGTTCGTGCGACGAGTTCTTTGCCAGTGCCTGATTCGCCAGTGATCAAAACAGAAGCTGACGACGGAGCGACTTGTTCGATCAGAAAGAAGATCTTTTGGATCGATTTTGACTTTCCGACTAGTTCTCCGAAAACGCCATCTTGAGCAATCAAAGTTGACATCGGCGCCCAGTGTAGCACAGTTAAATCAGTGTAAATCCGTGGCTAAATAATACTCAGCGATTGCGTGTGCCAGATCCCTGGCGCTGAATTGTTCGGGTTGGATACGGACGTTTAGACCATATTCAGTGGCCGTGGTTGCGGTGATTGATCCGATGCACGCGATCACGACGCCGGGAAGCACTTTGCCGAGATCGTGTGTGTCGAAGAGTTGGGCGAGGTTTTTGATCGTCGAGGGACTAGTGAACGCGATGCAGTCACCGTTACCTGTCAGCATTGCGCTGAAGCGACCGCGATCGAAGTTTTCCGGAAGCACGGTTTGATAGGTGGTGACTACGTCAACACGCGCACCGGCTTGTTCGAGCGCTTTGGGCAAATGCTCGCGACCGACGGCCGCTCGTGGTAACAGGATGTTGAGACCACGCAGATGTTCGTCGCCGCCGGCGAATTCGCTCAGCGCGGCGAAGACGCCTTCCGCCGTTGAGAGTGAAGGGACGAGATCGACATGAACGTGTGCGTCGTGGAGTTTTTCGGCGGTGCGCTGTCCGATGGCGCAGACGCGGATTTCGTCGAGGTCTTCGATTTTCAAACCGCGTGAGGTTAGACGTTTGATGAAATACTCGACGCCGTTGGTGCTGGTGAAGATGAGCCAGTCGTAACCGTAGAGATGGTCGAGTGCTTCGTCGAGACGTTCGTAGCTGTCCGGGTCGCGAATCTCGATGGTTGGACAAACAATTACCTTCGCGCCGTAGCTCTCGAGGAGCGTGGTCAATTCCGCGCTCTGCGACGCCGCGCGGGTAACGACAACCGTTCGTCCCTCAAGTGGTTGGTCCATAAAACATCGCGTTCAACAAGGATCTGGCGCCCTGTCGGAGCATTTGCTCGGCGAGTTGGATGCCGAGAGTTTCGACCGCTTCTGTGGGGCCGGATATAGATTCGCGGAGGATTTCGGAGCCGTCGGGCCTGGCAACCAGGCCGTCGAGCTTCAATGAATCGCCAACTATGATCCCGTGGGCGGCGATGGGGAATTGGCAACCACCGCCAAGGCTTCGCAGAAATGACCGCTCCGCAAGGCAGGCGAGATGCGTTTCACGATGGTCCAACTTCCGCGTTGCTTCAACCGCAAACTCATTATCACTTCGTGTCTCGATCGCCACTGCCCCCTGTCCAACCGCGGGTAACATCTCCGACACTTCGATCCGGGCACTGATTCGCTCCTGCAAACCGAGTCTCACAAGTCCTGCCGTCGCCAGTATCACCGCATCGTACTGACCCTCATCGAGCTTTCGAATACGCGTATCGACATTCCCTCGCAGATCGTTAACAACCACATCACCGCGCAGCGCCTTAAGCTGAGCCAATCGACGCTGGCTCGACGTTCCCACGGTCGCACCGACCGGTAATTCAGCGAGCGACGCAGCTTCGAAATCAGATCTCAGCACGAGCGCATCACGCGCGTCCTCACGTTCGCAAATCGCACTGATCGATAGTTCTTCCGGAAGCACGGTCGGCAGATCTTTCAGCGAGTGAACTGCGATATCAATACGTCCAGCCAGCAACGCCTCTTCAAGCTCCTTCGTGAACACACCCTTGCCGCCGATCACTGAAAGCGGATCGTTCTTCACGTCACCAGTCGTCTTGATGATTTCGATGCGAACGTCGATTTGAGGATTGAGTTCGAGCAAGCGCTGACGCGCTGTGTTTGCTTGCCAGAGTGCGAGTTTGGAACCTCGGGAGCCGATTACGAGAGGGCGCGACATTCTGAATTATTCCTCATCGCTTTCACCCGATTCGTAGAAACGGCGCATTTGGCTGATCAATGGATGCGAGATCTTGTTGACGGTTGACAGCAGCAACGATTCGATTGCCTCTTCCTGATCCTTCGTGAGTGGGCCAAGTCGTTTACGCTGGCGCGCCAGTTCAGCACGCGCCATGTCCTGCATGTTCTGTCGCATCGCGCCGATACTTGGTCCAATATCCATTAGACGCAGTTTTTGCTGAAACTGCATCACTTCCGACTGCACGATCAATTCGGCGCGTTCCGCTTCGCGTTCGCGTTCGCGAATATTCGAACTGATCACAGATTCCAGATCGTCGATGTCAAAGAGAAAGCAATTCGGAATATTGCTCACGGCCGGATCGATGTTTCTCGGAACACTGATGTCGATGAAACAGGTGGGACGATTGCGACGACGTTCGAGCGCTTTGCGTGTTCGTATTTCGGTGACAACGAAATCAGGCGCTCCGGTCGAACAAATAATCACATCGGCCTCGTGCAGCACCTCGTCGATTCTCTCCAGCGAAACCGTCCCGGCGCCAAACTCTTGCGCCATCTGCCGGGCAGTTTCTTCGGTGCGATTGGCTATGGTGACCCGTGCTGCCCCCGCGTTTACGAGATGCCTCGCTGACAGTTCGGCCATTTCTCCAGCGCCAATCAACAGCACGCTACAACCTTTCAGGGTGCTGAATATCTTTTTGCCCAGTTCGACCGCCATGTAACTGATCGAGACGGCATTCGCAGCAATTCCGGTTTCACTCCGAACTCGCTTCGCCACCTTGAACGTGTGATGGACCAGTCGATTAAGTACTCGACCAACCGTCCCGGCTTCGACGCCGAGCGCGTACGCATGACGCACCTGACCCAACACCTGCGGTTCGCCGACAACCATCGAATCGAGCGAAGAAGCGACGCGGAAGAGGTGTCGCACGGCCTCTTCATTCGTGTGGCTGTAAAGATGTTGGTTGAGGAATCCCGCCGGCAGACTTCCGGAGGTGTCGAGAAACTGTGCGATTCGTCCGGCGCCGAAATCAAGTTGATCGCTTGCCGTGGCGCCGAGAATCTCGACGCGATTGCAGGTTGAAACAATCAATCCTTCGCGTACGATTTCGCCGTCGACGAGTTGACGCAAACCGCTGGCGCACGCCTCGTCGTTGAAAGCGAGTCGTTCGCGGATCTCGACCGGAGCGGTTTTGTGATTGACTCCGACGAGAAGAATGGACATCTGGTTATTCACATCACCCGAAAACGTGATAACTACCGAGAAATCGGGCCCCTACAAACGTCAAAAGCACGAGGGCGAATCCCACCACACCCAGCCACGCGGCGTTGCGACCGCGCCAGTTTGCCGTCAGCCGGTAAATGGTTAGATAGAAATAAAGTGCCCACGTTAGTAACGCGAAAATTTCTTTCGGATCGTTTCGCCAGAAGCGTCCAAATCGCGTTGACGACCAAATTACGCCGGTTGCAATGCCGAGAGTCAACAGCGTCAGGCCGAGAGCGGCCGAGCTGGTCGCGATTTCGTTCACCGTCGTCAGGGAGGGTAGCCGATGAAACGTCGCGCCGAACGTTTTGAGTTTAAGCTCGCGCTCCTGGAGTAAATACATCACACTCGCCAGGAAAACAATAAAAAAAGCCGCATACGCGAAAATCAGGAGCGTTGTGTGAATCGGGAACAGCCACGTGGCGGAAAAAGCCGCCGGCGCGGTGGATGTATCCGTACCGATTAATAACGCGATGAGGGTGAGCACTGATACCAGTGGCATTGTGAAAGCGCCGACTGCCTGGGTGCGGTAGTGGTAAAGAACGAGCGAGTAAAGAGCCACGAGTGCCCAGGCCAGGAATGAGAGCGCTTCTCGAAGCGAGAAGAGCGGATAATGACCATCAATGACCCAGTCCGCGACGAGTGCGCAGGTGTGCAGGATGAACCCGATAGCAGTCGACCACTCCGCCACGCGTTGCAGAGAGCGCCGTTTGTTAACGAACGCGAGAATGGAATGAATCGCGGCAATAAGATAAGCCGCGAGGACCGCCAACAGTAAGGATCGCATCGAAGACAAATTAAGCCACAAAAAGACACAAAAGTCAGTTAGCCACAAAAAGGCACAAAAAGCACAAAAGAGTAATCCGCGTTTTATCCGCGTGCATCCGCGTCATTAATCGTGTAGAGTGATTGACGTCAAAAAGGGGAGTAGGTCACCCAGTTCAGGGTCTGACGCGGCCGTCAACACGGTATCCAAAAGGTACCCGGCCCGTCGGGAAAAGCATAAAGCTCAACGACCAAGACCTTTTGTCGCTTAGTCAGCGCGAAAGGATGATTATGGTCATGGTTGAGCTTTTTCCGTTTTCCGAGTACTGGTGGTTTTACCTCAGTTTTGTCGGTCTGGTCCTTTTACTCCTCTCACTCGATCTCGGCGTCTTTCACCGCAAAGCACACGCTGTCGGATTTAAAGAAGCAGCGACGTGGAGCGTCGTCTGGATCGTACTCTCGCTCGTTTTCAACTTCGCGCTTTACAACTACGCGCTCTGGAAGTTTGCCCATGATCCGCGGCTCCTGGCGATCCCCGGCTTCGACGCTAGTGCCACAGCGTGGCGGGTTTCACTCGAGTTTCTCACCGGTTACGTAATCGAGAAGGCACTCTCGGTCGACAACATCTTCGTCTTCGTGATGGTGTTTTCGTACTTCAGCATTCCGGCGAAGTATCAACACCGGGTGTTGTTTTATGGAATTCTCGGTGCGCTCATCTTTCGTGCGATCTTTGTCGCGATTGGCGCGTCGCTGATGCAGTATCAGTGGGTTGTGGTCGTGTTTGGCGTGTTCTTGATCTTCACGGGTCTGAAGATATTTCTGGCGAAAGAGAAACCGGTCGATCCGGAGAAAAACTTTCTGATTAAGTTGCTGCGACGCGTTTTGCCGGTTACGCCGGAACTGCAGGGCGGCAAGTTTTTCAAGCGGCTTAATGGCAAGACTTTCGCGACGCCGTTGCTCATCGCTTTGATCTTTCTCGAAGCCACCGACGTGGTCTTTGCCGTCGATTCAGTGCCCGCGATCTTCGCGGTGACGAGCGAACCGCTGATCGTTTTCACTTCAAATATCTTCGCGATCCTCGGTCTGCGCGCGCTCTTCTTCCTGCTGGCCGGCGCTGTTGATAAGTTCTATCTGCTAAAGTATGGACTCGGCGCGGTGCTGGTGTTTGTGGGACTGAAAATGGTGTGGCTGAATCGACTCTTCGACGGGCACTTCCCGATCTGGCTGTCACTGGGAATCATTCTGTCTTTATTGTTCATTTCGGTCGCCTTGTCTCTGGCGTTTCCAAAACGCGAAGCCGGGGCCGCAGGCGTGGCCGCGGATTGAGGTAGTCACGGGCAAACGTTATCCGGGCGGGCAACATCGTAGGAGCTGTATTACTTCTTCGCTATAGTTTTCACGAAAATTCTCGACTTTTAAGGGTCTGCAAGGGTCTGCGTGAGGAGGTTTGAATGATTTCGCCTGCGACGCGTCACGCCTTTTCCATCGTGCTGGTAGTAGCGATTGGCTTGACTGTCGCCTTTGGTCAGACTCGTCCCGCCAGCCAGAAGCCCGCTCAGCCACCACCGCAAGCCGCCCCAACACCGCCGGAAGACGTCGAGACGTTGAAGATCGACACGGATCTCGTAACCGTGCCTCTGATCGCGACTGACCGCGCGGGTACGTACATCACCGATCTGCGTAAGGAAGAGTTCACGATTTCCGAAGATGACGTGCGGCAGGAAATCGCGTTCTTTGGAAAAGTCGCAGCTCCGTTCCACGTGGTCCTTTTGCTCGATACCAGTTCGAGCACGCGCGACAAGCTGAAAGAGATCCAACGCGCGGCCAGTGCGTTTGTGGAGCAATTGCAGCCGGAGGACCGCGTAAAGGTCATCTCGTTCGACGACAAGGTGAATGATCTAAACGAGTTCACCAGTAATCGCACTCTGTTGCGAGCTGCGATCAGCGCGACCAAATCCGGCGACGGCACCAAGGTTTACGATGCCGTTGAACTGGCAGTGAATACGATTCGCAGAATAAATGGCCGCAAAGCGATCGTGCTGTTTAGTGACGGAATGGACTGGCACAGCGATCGCGCGACGTTTGAAGGCACGCTACGTTCACTCGATGAAGATGGAATTGTTATCTACCCGATTCGTTACGAAACGCGCGCTACCACCGAAGCCCTCGCTCGAGAGCAGTCCGACTCTGCGCCGGCTCTGCCAACGATTGACGTCATCAGAAAACCGCCACCCAGCGGCACCACTGCGCCCACGTTTCCCGGCGACACGACAGTGCCGTCAGGTTCCCGCAGCAAAACCGGACCATTCGGACTGCCATCGGCTGACGAGATCATGCGCCGGCGTCGCGAAGAGGAACGTAACCGTTATCCCGATCCGAACCGCAATCCAGCACCGACCGGAGATCCGACCGAGCGTACACCCGACCCAAATGATCGCAACAATCGCCTGCCGCGCGTCCCTGGTACGGGACCAGGCACGACTACTTCTCCGTCACCGCGGAGTGGTCCGGACGACACGATCAAGGCCATGCTCGACGCAGCCTACCTGAAAGCCGACAGTTATCTCAAACAGTTAGCGGAGAAATCAGGCGGTCGTTTGCTGCGTGCCGACACCCTTGGATCGTTACCGGATGCTTTTTCACAAATTGCCGCCGAACTGCGCACTCAATACATGCTCGGATACTATCCAATCAACAAGGACCGCGACGAACGCTATCGCAGGATCAAAGTAGCCACGACACGAAAGAACGTCGCCATTCGCGCCCGCCCCGGCTACGTTGCCACTAAAGTCCAGTAGAGCCTTTTGTGCCTTTTGTGGCTAACGTTGTTTTGTGCTACAAGAGCCACTCATGCCTGATCGAGCAGAAGCCTGGGAGTTGTTGTGTGAGTACACAAAGGGCGATAGCCTGCGTAAACACGCGCTAGCTGTCGAGGCCGCGATGCGCGCGTGTGCAAAGCGCTATGCCGAAGGACCTGCGGATGAAGACGAGTGGGGTATGGTGGGTCTGCTGCACGACTTCGACTACGAGATGTTTCCCACGGCCGATCAGCATCCGTTTACGGGTTCCAACATTCTTTGTGGGCGTGGTTATTCCGATCGAATCATTCGCGCTATCCTGGGCCATGCGACATACACCGGCGTGCCGCGTGACACTGACATGGCCCGAGCGCTTTTTGCGACGGACGAGCTCTGCGGTTTCCTCGTAGCCTGTGCCCTCGTTAGACCATCTCGCAGTCTCGACGACATGGAAGTTTCGTCGGTGAAGAAGAAACTGAAAGACAAAGCGTTTGCACGATCAGTGAATCGCGACGACATCCGGCAAGGCGTCGAAGAGTTAGGCGTCGATCTCGACGAACATATTCGTTTCGTGATCGATGCGTTGCGGCCGTTGCAAAAAGAGATTGGGTTGAATCCGATCGAAGGTTGAAGTTCACGAAGCGATCTGTGGTCCAGGCCGCACCGGTTCCATTCGATCTCGGTGTGAAGTCACTATCGAGGTCACGACAAAGAGTGCGATTGTGAGCAAGGTTGCAAGGACCAGAGTCAGAAATGCCTGAAGTCGTCGCCGTCGGGCAGTGTGACGATAGACGAAGATCGACGCGAAGATGATGGTGGCGAGCGGCAACAGTAACGTTGAAGCGAGCAGCAGACCGGGACTGGCTAAAGCTTGCTGCGAAAAGACACCGAGCACGAGCGCGATGCACGAACCGGCGCCGACAACTGCCGCGAGCAATGACGTAATCAGCACGAGCTTCAATCGCATTCAGACGGTTTCCTTAATTTGATGCTCGCGTGCAAAACGCTCCTCCCTGGCTGGTGAGAGAAAGGCGCCGCCAAGAATAACACAGGGACGGACCACACAACGGACTGAAATAAATGATCACCAGAAACGCGCTGCTTTGGTTGTCCCAACAGGAAGGGTTAAAGGATTTTGCGACGAAATTTAAGTTCTTCAAGAAACTCACTACTCGCTTCGTCGCCGGGGATACCATTGCCGAAACTATTCCATTTATTCGTCAGATAAACTCAGAAAATTGTACGGCTTCATTCGATCACCTGAATGAATCGGTGGGAAGCGCCGCCGAAGCGGAGAAGGAAGTTGAAGAGTATCTGAACATTCTGGCGAAGATCGATGAAACGCGCGTCCGTTCCAACGTTTCCATTAAGCTAACGCAATTTGGACTCGGTCTCGATCCCGAGCTGGCGTACCAAAACGCCCGGAAGGTTGTGGAAGACGCTCATCGACGCGGCAACTTTGTGCGCGTGGATATGGAAGACTCAAGCGTTACCCAGGTAACGATCGACATCTTCAAACGTCTCCGAGCTGAATTTGACCTGAACACTGTCGGCATCGTTCTACAGTCTTACTTGTACCGGACCTATCAGGATGCGCAGGAACTGGTTAAACTGCCTGCCCGCATCCGCATCTGCAAAGGCGCGTACAACGAGCCGCCCGAAGTCGCCTTCGCGGAAAAGAAAGACGTTGATGCAAACTACGTCAAAGTGATGCAACTGCTGTTGGGAAGTGGTGTTTACCACGGCATCGCCACACACGATCCGAAGATGATCGAAGCCACCATCAACTTTGCGACGCGTGAGGGAATCGGGAAAGAGAAGTACGAGTTTCAGATGCTTTACGGTGTGCGCCGTGACCTGCAGCGCCAACTCGCACGCGACGGATTCAACATGCGAATCTATGTGCCTTACGGGAAACACTGGTATCCTTACTTCATGCGCAGGCTGGCGGAACGTCCTGCGAACATCTGGTTCGTGATGAAAAATCTGGCGAAGGGCTGAGGATTCGACTATGAGTGAGTGGTTCTGGGTTCTCTGGTGTATCCTCGGCGCAATCCTCATTGTCGCAGAGATTTTCACATCCGGCTTTGTCCTGCTCTGGTTTGGAATTGGTGCGTTGCTGGCTGCCTTCGCGAGTTTTATCGGTATCGACAGTCTTGTGATTCAGTTTTTGATCTTTGCAGGTGTGTCGATTGCGCTGACTGCTGCTTCACGGACAATCTTTCTCAACTACTTTTCGCGTGAAAAGAGCGGCGAGTCGTTACGCAGCGGAGTTGATGCCCTCCCGGGAAAGATCGGCACTGTTGTTTCGTCGAGTAGAGGGGCACTCAACGAAGGCGCGGTGAAAGTCTTCGGCTCAACCTGGACCGCATATCCCGCGGCCGGCGAAGAGCCTTTGGAAGCTGGTGAACGTGTTTGTGTGGAAAGTGTCGAGGGCGCGTCAATCTACGTGAGAAGAGTCGGTAGCGAACCTGACTGGCGCCCAAAACAGTTATCCACAGATTACACAGATAAGAATCCATCTGTGTAATCTGTGGATAGATCTAATGTGGTTCGGTATCGGCCTCGTAGGTATCGTCGAGCGTCTTATCTTCTTCGAGCGGTGGCAGTTCGATCGTAATTCGATCGGATGCCGGTTCCTCGAGATCGTCGCCAAAGAAACGTGCCAGCACGACAGTGATATTATCCTCACCACCGCGATTGTTCGCCTCGTCGATCAGTGCATCACACGCTTTCTCGAGATCGCCTTTGCTATTGGAAACAATGTGCTGAATGTCTTCAGCGCGGAGTTTTCCGGATAAGCCGTCACTGCAAAGCAGCACTACATCATCCTGCCGTAAACGAATCTTGCCGGTCACGGGATTGACTTCACTCTGCGCGCCGAGTGCCTGCAGGATCACATTCCGGAACATGTGCGTCTCTGCTTCAGACTCGCTGATCTGTCCGACATCGACCAGTTGTTGCACGAGCGACTGGTCCTTGGTGGCCAGACGAATCTGTTCCTTGCGGATCACGTAGCCGCGGCTATCGCCCACTTGAACGAGGTCGAGACTGTCACCCCGAACCGCCGCGCCCGTGAACGTCGCTCCCATGCCGGCGCAACGCGAGTCTTCCTGACTGCGGAGGTGAATCGCGGTGTTGGCGTAATGCGTGGCGTTTTTCAGACACTCCACTAGGTCCAGCGCCGGATCGCAGGAAGCTTCGTCGTCACCGATTAGCATCTGGCGGACTGAATCCACGGCCATGCGACTCGCGACGTCGCCGGCGAGTGCGCCACCCATACCGTCCGAAACCACCAGGACCAGTCCCTTGTTGCCCACATCAAAGCGAGTCAAGTTAGCGGGTGGGGGAGTGCCATCGGCGCCGGTCCATGTTTGTTCGGTCGACAGGTCGAGGACAAGAAAATTATCTTCATTGCCACGTCGAACTCGGCCAACGTCTGATTTGGCGTATAACTCTACGATCATAAATGGAGAGCGATTAGGAAGTCGTTATATATGGCTGAGAACCGGAAGATTGTAACCCATCCTGTTAATCCTGAAAATCTGTTTACTAGACTTTGTCCAGTGCCTGATCCAAATCGGCAATAATGTCGTCCGTATCCTCAATACCGACCGAAATACGGACAAGTCCGTCTGTAATCCCGAGTCGTTCACGTTTGGCCTCGTCGACCGATGCGTGCGTCATCGTCGCGGGATGCGAAATTAATGTCTCCACACCGCCCAAACTCTCCGCGAGCGTGCAGAGCTTAACAGACTCGAGCACGATTCGCGCGGCCGCGAGGGAACCCACGTCAAACGCTACCATACCGCCAAAACCATGTTGTTGTCGTCGCGCCAGAGCATGTTGCGGGTGCGAGGCCGAGCCTGGATAGTAAACCTTTTTCACCTTTGGATGCTCTTCCAGAAACGCCGCGACGGCACGACCGGTCTTATCGTGTTGCTCCATGCGCAACGCGAGAGTCTTTGTTCCGCGCAATACGAGCCACGAGTCAAACGGCGAGAGGATGGCGCCGGCGCTGTTTTGCACGAAGCCGATCCAGTTTGCGTCTTCTTCGTCGTTCAGGACCACGACTCCGCCGACCCCATCGGAATGCCCATTTAAATACTTGGTCGTCGAGTGGACCACAATATCGACGCCAAACTCGAGCGGCCGTTGCAGGTACGGCGACATGAACGTGTTGTCGCACACGACGCGTGCGCCGGCACGATGCGCGATCTCGCTAACCTCTTTGAGATCCGTCACCGTCATAATCGGATTGGTCGGCGTTTCGAGAAACACCATCTTTGTGTTTGGTTTGATCGCGGCTTCGACGTTCAGGGGATCAGAAGTGTCGACGTAATCAAATTCGATATTGTAATTCGCGAGAATTTTATTGAAGAGACGCGCGGTGCCGCCGTAGGTGTTATCGGAAACCACTACGTGGTCGCCGGCCTTTACGAGGCGCAATGTAGCGTCGATGGCGGCCATGCCGGAGGCGAAAGCGTAACCGAAACGTCCGCCTTCAAGTGCGGCGAGGTTTCGTTCGACTGCCGAACGCGTCGGATTTTGAGTACGTGCGTACTCGTAACCCTTGTTCTTTCCGATTGATTCCTGCGCGTACGTTGAAGTCTGATAGATCGGAACTGTGACTGAGCCCGTGCTCTCGTCCGGTTCCGATCCGGTATGAATGGCTGTAGTTGCAAATCCCATAATCAGTTACTCATCAAATATTCCCTGGCTGCGATATCGCTCAGCGCCGTCAGGAAAAACTGTGACCACGCGTTTACCGGCGCCTAAACGTTCGGCAATCTGATACGAGGCAGCGGCAGCAGCGCCTGATGACCAGCCACCAAGTAGACCTTCGAGTCTCGCGATCTTTTTCAGCGCCGCGCAAACGTCTTCGTCCTGGACCATCAGGATCTCATCGGCCAGGGAACGATCGAAGATCTTCGGAATAAAGTCGCGCTGACCGATGCCTTCAATCTTCTTTGGTCCAGGCGGGTTGCCGCCATAAATCGAGCCTTCGGGCTCGACCAGTACGCAAAGCACATCCGGATTCTGGTTTCGAAGCGCGCGCGCAACGCCGCAGAACGTTCCCGATGTACCCGCGCCGATGACGACTGCGTCAATCCTGCCGTTCATCTGTTCAATGATCTCGCGTGCTGTCGTCTGTTCATGAAAGCACGGGTTCGCATTATTCTCAAATTGCTGTGGCACGAAGCTGCCGTCGATGTTACCGGCGAGTTCGTGGCAGCGATCGATCGCGCCTTGCATACCCGCCTCGTGTGGCACGTATTCGATTTCGCCGCCGAGAGCTTCGATCAGCTTCATTTTTTCGACTGCGAAGCCTCGCGGGACGCAGAGAATAACACGGTAACCGCGTGCAACTCCCACGAGCGCAAGCCCGATCCCGGTGTTTCCCGCGGTTGGCTCGATGATTGTGGCGCCGGGTTTGAGTAGTCCCTTTTCTTCAGCGTCGAGAATCATGCCCAACGCCGCGCGATCTTTGACTGATCCACCGGGATTCATCCATTCGAGTTTTGCGTAGATATCAGCCAACGGAGGTGGTGCAAACCGCGAGAGGTGAAGTAAGGGAGTTTGGCCTATGAGATCGAGAATGCTTTCTGCGGCGCCGCGAGCCATTGCGGTTGATGGTAGCATAAAGTCAGTATCCACAGATTACACAGAAAGAAAATCTGCGTAATCTGTGGATCGTTAGTATTGAATCAAACTTCCTTCGCGCTTGGCGCGTCTCACGGCCCGTCCAAAAACCCACAATGAAAAGGGAAGCAGCACGACCAGGAATCCAAGCAGGACGATCAGAGGCTGAGTTACCTGATCGAAGCCATGGCCTTCAATCAGGACCTGCCTGATGCCGTCGAGCCCGTGTGTTGTCGGCAGTAACAATGAGATGTTTCCGAGTTTTGGTCCCGCGTAGGTTTTTAATAACTGCGTTGGGAAAAATACTCCTGAGAATAATGCCGACCCGGCGCCCAGAAAGATTCCGAAAGGATCGCCGCGTTTGAAAACCATCGCGAAACTGGCGGAGAGAATTCCCAAACAAGCGAGTACTACCGTCGTCAGTAAAAGAAAGACTAGTGCCAGCAGGAAACTTCCTTTGTATTGTACGCCAAAGAATACGCGGCCAAAGAAGAGATACAGAAAAGAGAAAAATGTGGTCTCGAGAAAGTCCCAGGCAGAGCTTGCGACGATTACAGTGGGAAGATTGATCGGTGTTAACAACACGCTTTCGAGCGTGCCCTGCGTTTGTTCTTGTCTGATCGAATTTGCAAGGCTCGAAAAACCGGTCATGAAGTAATTAAGAACAGCGAGGCCCGTGAGCCACGTCGCGAGCGGATCTCGCCATTGAGAGAACTGCGGATCGGTGAAGCCGGAAAAGATCTTCGAGATGAAGAACAGAGTTGTGACTACTGCCAGAATCGAGATGATGCGTAGAAAGAACTGCATCCGATAGCTGACGAACAGACGAAAGTCTCGCGCCACGAAGGCGAAGACGCGTCTCGGGAGTAGCGTAAGACTATTCATTCTTTAACCACAGATTACACAGACCAAAATCCGGATTTTTATCCGCGTTCATCTGCGTTCTCATACCTTTCGAGCACATCCAGCAACGTCGCTCGTTCTGTCTCGATATCAATGATGCGCTCACCGCGTCCCTGCAACTCTCTGATCTTTTCGTCGAGCAGATCGTCGTTCTGTTCGCGCGTAAACGAGATCTTTTCGCCGCTCGCAATTGTGATGTTCACAGTCTCCGAACCCGAGCTGAGATCGCGCAGATTCTTCGGGGTGTCGACTGCTCGAATACGTCCGCGGCTGATGACAGCGACGCGCCGGCAGAGTGTCTCGACTTCACCGAGGTTATGTGACGTCAGCAAAATCGTGACGGGTGGATCTTGTTCTGCGAGTGAGCGGATGATATCTCGCGTTCGCGCCGCCGCGAGTGGATCGAGTGAACGTGTGGGTTCATCGAGCAGGAGCACAGGCGGACTCGCGAGCATCGCACGCGCTACTGCGAGACGCTGCTTGTTGCCGGTCGAAAGCTCGCCAAAGCGACGTCCCGCCACTTCCTCGAGTTCGAGTTGTCTAAAAAGATCCCTGATTCGTTGTTTCGCCACTCGGTCGGAAAGACCATGCAGACGCGCGAAGAACATGAGATTTTGTTCAGACGTCAAGCGCCAATAAAAGCTGCGTTCTTCGGCCGTAGCCAAACCAATCTCGCGGCGAACTTGTTCATCATTGGTCACGCTGTCGTGTCCGCTCACGACGACGCTGCCGGTTGTCGGTTGAACAAGCGTCGCGACGATCTTGGTCAGGGTAGTTTTGCCGGCGCCATTGCGGCCAATCAGTCCGAAGATCTCACCTGTTTCAACTTCAAATGAAACATCTCGCAGCGCTTCCACTGGCTCCTTCACTGGTCGACGAAGAAATGCGCGCAGTCGCTGAAACGGGACTGGATACGTCTTGGATAAATTGCGTACGGAAATGGCGCTCATCTAGCTCGTTGTCGCGGATCGAGATACTCACGCAGTCCGTCGCCGATGAAGTTGAAAGCAAGAACAGTGAGAGCAATAGCGATACCGGGAAAGATCAGTGCGTGTGGCGCCACTTGCAACGTCGAAAGGTCGCGTGCTTCTTCGATCATGCTACCCCACGATGGCGCGGGTGGTGGCACACCGAGCCCCAGAAACGACAACGACGCTTCAGACAACACCGCGCCGGCCATTCCCAAACTTGCCTGCACGATCAAGGGCTGAATCGCATTGGGAAGAATGTGGACGAGCAGTATGCGCGCGTCACTTGCCCCGAGCGCACGCGCAGCCTGCACGAAGTCGTATTCACGAACCTTCAAAACCTGGCCGCGAATGAGACGCGCGTAACCGACCCAACCGATGATACACAACGCAAAAATGAGTTTGTTCAGTCCGGCGCCGAGAAAAGCCACCATCGCGATGGCGAGTAACAAACCCGGGAACGCGAGAAAGACGTTGAAAACGTAACCGGAAACAATGCGATCGACCCAGCCACCGTAATAACCGGCAATCGCGCCGAGAAGCGTGCCGATCACGGCAGATACTGCCACCACGATGATCCCGACCTGCAAAGATATTCGTGCGCCAAAGACGACGCGCGAGAAGATGTCGCGCCCGGTGGAATCCGTGCCAAACCAGTGCGCGACTGATGGCGCAAGATAACGCATCGACAAATCCGTTGCGCCGACGTCATACGGCGCAATCCACGGCGCGAGCAGTGCGACGAGCACCAGCACCACTACGATCACCAGACCAATTATTGTTAGACGATTCATCCCACTCTAATTCGCGGATCGAGCCAGCGATAGACCATATCAGTGAGTAAGTTTGCGACGATGTACGTCATGCTGATCACGAGCACACAGCCCTGCACGACGCGGTAGTCGCGTTTTCCAATGCCGTCCTCAACCAGTAATAGTCCAAGGCCAGGCCAGCCAAAAATCTTCTCCGTAATAATTGCGCCTGCCAGCAATACGCCCAGTTGCAGGCCAAGGATAGTAACGACGGGAATCAACCCGTTCTTCAAAACGTGTTTGTAAACGACTGTGCGTTCATTCAGTCCCTTCGCACGCGCTGTACGAACGTAATCTTCGTTCAGCTCTTCAATAACCGACGAGCGCACCATGCGCGTGAGGATCGCTGAGAGCGCTGCGCCGAGTGTGAAGGCGGGGAGAATGATGTCGCTCCAGTCAAAACGTCCCGACGGCGCCAGCCAGCCAAGCTTTACGGCAAAGATGTAAACCAGCATCGGACCAATCACGAAACTGGGTAGACTGATGCCGAGCAGCGCAACGACTGAGGCCGTATTGTCGACGAGTGTGCCGCGATTGGTGCCCGCGATCACGCCGAGTGGAATCGCGATCACAATTGCGATCAGCATTGCGAAGATCGCGAGTTCGATTGTGGCTGGGTAGCGTTCGAGGATCAGTTCGGAGACGGGCCGATCGTTGCGAAACGAAAGACCCATGTCGCCGCTGAGCAGTGAGCGCCAGTAATCGGTGTAGCGATTGTCTGCGCCGTGCCAGACGAAATGTCGCTGATCGTTATCGTCACGCGGAAAAGAAAAGAAAAAGGGTGGCCGATCGAGACCATGCTTCTCGCGAAATTGTGCGAACTGTTCCGGAGTCGCCTGTTCACCGAGAACAGCAACCGCCGGATCGCCCGGTACGAGTTCAATTAATAATGTGACCAGAGAGACGACGGTCCAAACTACCAGCAGGAGAATAAGCAGGCGTCTGAGAATGCCGAAGATCCGGTACCGGAGAGTCGTGCGCACGCGCGCGCATAATATCATGGCCACAGAATCCGCGTTCATCTGCGTAATCTGTGGCCAAATAAAAACGTAGCCCGGGAGTACGATCCGAATACTCGCACAGCCCCGACAACCGCGCGCTTACCAAACCGTACCCCGTGACTACGTATCTGGTTGCAAACTAAATGCTGCAACCAATCTCAATATATATCATTCCGGCCTTTTGCCCATGTGCAAGGCCGCAATTCCACCGCTCAGGTTCTGATAACCAACCTGAACAAATCCTACCTGCTCCATCAGGAGCGAGAGTTGGGACTGGTCCGGAAACTTCTGAACCGATGCCGGTAAATAGGTATAGGCACTAAGTGAACCGCTCACAAGGCCTCCCATCCACGGCAGTAGTTTTCTGAAGTACAGATTAAACAACGGTCTCAGAATCGCATTCGCGGGTCTCGAAAACTCGAGCACAGCCACCCAGCCGCCCGGTTTTAGGACTCTGGAGAGTTCTGTCAGACCACTTTCGACATTCGACAGATTGCGCAATCCAAATGCGATTGTCGCCGCGTCGAATGTGCCATCTCGAAAGGGAAGGTCCAACGCATCACCCTCGATCAAGCGTATGCGACCAGACGTCTTACCGGCAGCGATGTCTAACATCGGCCGGCAGAAATCAGTCCCAATAACTCCTGCCCCCGTAATTTCAAACAGCGTAAGCGATAAATCGCCCGTGCCACATGCCACATCCAGAACGCACGCCTCGCTCGACGAAAGCTTCTCGCGTACTCTGTTTGCTACGATCCGGCGCCAACGTTTGTCCGTATTGCCGGATAGCACATGATTCAAGAAGTCATACCGGCGCGCGATCGTTGAAAACATCTCCCGAACGCGGCTCGCATGCTCTCTCGCGGCACTTCCGTTATCAACAGGCACAGTTTTGCGAAATCTGATGGAGGTTTGGTTGCAAGACGCTTGCAAACAATTTGTGATTACTCGGGATTAGTGTTACTCGCTGGTTTAGCGGGCGGTTTTGGTGATGGCGCCGGTGTCGCGATTTCGCCCAGCACTTCATATTGATAACGTCCTTGTAATGCCGCTTTTAGGGGCGCTGTTTCACCGGCAACGACAGAAACAATCGGTTTATTAAACAGCCTGTTGGCAACTCGCTGCACCTCTGGAGCCGTGACCGACCTCAATAACGCGATCTGATCCTGCGGAGCACTCAAACGATACGTATCGGCGTCAAGCCATGGATCTGCGAGCGCCTCGGGTTTTGTCACTAGCGGCGATAGATCGTTGATTACTTCAGTTTTTGCTCGTTCCAACTCCTCCGTCGTCGGTGGTGTGCTCATTAATGATTCAATTACCTTCCGAGCCTTCGCAAGCGAGTCGGCGACAGTCATCTCGTTGACGGCCGCGCCCATCACAAACGCTCCCGGTAGAACATAAGCGTTGTTTCTGACGAACACTGGCTGCTTGGTGAGCTCTGGAGCTGCTGCTTGCCAGCGATTTTGTGCGACTCTGGCCAGAATAGTGGCGGTCGCAAAGTCATTGTCAGATCTGGCAACTCCACGCGCGGCTAAACGCAATTCGACTGTTGGTCCAGGGGCATTTACGATTAATGTTCGTTCTACGGCAGGTCCAAGCTGGCGAAAAGTTGTCGGTATGATCTGTTCGCTTTTACGCCACGGTCCGAGTAACTGGCGCACAGCTCTCATCGCGCGAGTTTTGGTGACGCCGCCGATGATCGCGAGAGTCGCGTTGTTTGAATTCAGGAAACGATCGCGTGCCTGCATCAAATCGGCGCGATCGATACGCGCCACGTCTTCCGGAGTGCCGGCGGCTGGACGGCCATACGGAAAATCACCGAACAGTCTGACGGCAATCGCACGATCGGCCACTGTCCCCGGCGCCACCGAAGTGTCGCGCAGTAACTTGATGCGTTGGTCACGCATACGTGTTACGACTTCAGGTGATAACTGCGTCGACAAAATAGCGTTGCGCAAGACTTCGACGATCTGTTCAAACTCGTGGGCCTTGCCAACCATCGTGATGGTGGTCGAATCGTAGTCAATGCTGACATCGAGCTTTCCGCCCATTTCGTCGGTGAAGAAATCGACCGTTGCGGCATCGGGGAAGAAGATGTCGCCGAGTAGAGCCATCTGGCCCGACTTTCCGGCGAGGTCGAATGCAGCGCCGCTATTGATACGAAGTTTCAGCGTAATGTCAGGGCTGCCGGGCTTAATCCAGAACAGCAGTCGCAGGCCATTCAGGAGTTGTTCGCGTTCCGGTTGGGACGCAGCCTGTGGAAAAGCTGAATAGGGCAACAGCGCGATGCAAAGGAGCGGTACAACTACTTTTCGGAAAATTTTCATGTGACGGTCTTAAACGAGGCGTAAAACAGTTTAGATGCCGGGTGTTTGCCCGTCAACCGTTTGGCATTTGAGTGCATCCTAAGCCCTGATTGACAAAGGGATGCGGCCGTTCTGACCCGGCTTAGATGCAAAAAGTATGTACTTGCCGGGTGACGTGGGATTAATATTCGGCTTGTATCTGCGAAATTTGCTGGGACGCGCTAGTTTTTTCCTTCGCACAGTAACTTTTTTCCGGTTGTCGGTAACTAAAAAGCAGGAGCCTAATCCTGCAGGATCGAGTGCTTGATTGCCCGAGAGAATCACAGACGAGCTTTTGCTGAATAAGGCAGGAGACGGCGACCAGGCAGCCTTTCGGGAATTGTACGACCGGTATCGGGAACCGATTTTTCGATTTTCATACCGATTATTGGGTTCGGTTGAAATTGCTGAAGACGTTACGCACGACTGCTTTCTCAGTTTGATACGCAAGCCTGAGAATTATCGTCCTGAACGGGCTTCTTTGAAAACTTACTTGTATGCAGCCGCCCGGAACCTGGCCCTGAAGCATTTCCGTGATCAGGGACGAGAGACCGGCATGGATGAGGTTGCCGAGGAACCGAAAGAAGCATCGAGTCGAGGACCTTTGCGAAGGTTGCTTGATGAGGAGTTGGCGAACCACGTGAGGGAAGCAATTTTTAGTCTTCCTCCATTGCAACGTGAGGCGCTGATCTTGTTTCAGTATGAAGGGTTGAGCATGAACGAGGTGGCTGAGATTGCAGGCACTGACGTGGGAGCCATTAAGGCTCGGCTTTACAGGGCTCGGGAAGGATTAAGACGGATTCTGAGTCCTTATCTGAAAGGCAATCAGGAATTGAATAGTGGTCGGGAAATTGTTACTTTGAGGGAGGCCTGAAATGGGCGTTGAGCCGGAAGATCAGTTTATTTCCGATGATGAGCTCGGCTCGTTGCTCGAACGCTGGGTTGTGCCAGGGCCTTCGAGAGTTCTCGACAAGCGAATCGAAACCAGCTTTGCAAGAGAATTTTCCGGAGCGGAAGAGGTAGTATTGATGAAGTTTTGTTCAGTTTGTAAAGAAGAGTTTGCTGACAAGTTTAGCTTCTGTCCCGTTGATGGCACGCCCCTGGCAGCGATAAATCCGCCAGTGGAAGATCCCAGCCTGACAGTCAACCGAGACCCGAGCATAACCGTCAGCAGAAACAATCAAACTCCTGAGATCGAATCGACGCCCGCGTATCACGATGAGCCGTCTGCAAACGATCCAGTTTATGTTGCCTCTAACACTTCCTCAGCACTTGCTCTGCGAGATGAGTATCACCTGACCATCATGGACGACTCCGGTCTGGTCGCTCGTCTCAGCCATGCACTAAAAGACACTGCGCATCAGTATGAACTGACCTGGCCCGAGTTCAAACGCGATCCGTTTGGATTTACGAAGCGAGCGTTTGTCGGTTACGGCCAGAAGGGTCGCGAGTTTCTCGCCAAACCGAATGTGCTGGTGGCGATGGGTGCTGCATTCCTCGGCATGGTGGGACTAGTCCTCGCTGTCATGCTGATGGATCGAGCCAAGGGGCCGGCTTCATCGCGTATTGGCTTGATAATTTTTGCGGTGATCGCCAGCGGTTTGCTCGTGGCGCTCTTTTCGACGTGGCTTGGACGCGAACGCGGCGCGGCAGTGATGGGTGCAGAGCCTTCTGACTCACGCAGCGTGGTGGCTGCGATGGTCTCGTCGTTCGCCTTCCTGTTTGTCATTCTCGGCATCATCGTAGCTATCGATTACAAGCAGCGGAGACAAGAAGCACTCGCTCAGAATCAGGAAGAGCAACTCCAGGTCGAACAGATGCTCGACATTCCTGACGAGCAACCGACACCCGATCCGGGAACGGCCGGTCTAAATAAAGGCAGTGGCGGCGGCAGCAAACCGAAGCCTGAGCGCGCAGCCGGTGGTGGTGGCGGTGGACGTGAAGAAGCAAAACCGGCTTCATTCGGTAAGGTTCCGCAAGCGTCTCTGACAATTCCACAGGTAGTGGCGCCTGATCCGAAGCCACCTCAAATCAAGAATCCGTCATTGCCGGTAGCGGCGACAGTGGTTGCAGATCCGGCGCTTGTGCCGCCTGATGCGCGCGTGTTGCCATACGGCGATTACAAATCGAAGAGCACCGATCCTTCGTCAGGTCCCGGAACTGGAAATGGTATTGGAACCGGAACAGGCGGCGGTATCGGACCAGGTGAAGGCGGCGGTCTTGGACCAGGTCGCGGCGGTAACATCGGCGGTGGCGATCGCAATGATGGTGGCGGCGGACCGGGCGGCGGTGGTGGCGGCGGCTACGACCGGATTTTCACCGGCAAAGACGTCACGACTAAGGCACGTCTGATCTCGAAGCCTGAGCCGCAGTACACCGAAGACGCTCGTAAGAACCAGGTGACTGGCACGGTCGTGCTGAAAGTGGTATTTGCGTCAAACGGAACGGTGTCGAATATCAGAACTGTTTCGGGTCTGCCGTATGGTTTGACCGAGAGGGCGATCGCGGCGGCACGTCAGATCAAGTTCGTACCTGCAACCAAGGATGGGCATCAGGTCTCGATGTGGATGCAGTTGGAATACAACTTCAACCTCTACTGATTTTTGAGCCACGGATTACACGGATAAACACTGATCTGTGTTCATCTGTGTAATCCGTGGCTTAACTGTATTTCTCAGCGAAGCGCTTGATCCGCTTCACCCCTTCCTGAATCTGTCCCATCGACGTCGCGTAAGAGATGCGAATATAGCCTTCCGCGCCGAAGCCTGCTCCGTCCGTGACGACGGTATGCTCTTCTTCGAGTAGTTGCCGGGCGAAGTCACCGGAAGTTTTCAGCGACTTATTCAAGCAGCCTCGTATATCCGGAAATGCATAGAACGCGCCTTCAGGCTCGCTGACCTTAAATCCCGGAATCTCACGCAACGCATTCAAAAGCCACGCACGACGGCGCGTGTACTCAGCCAGCATGATGCCGACAGAATCCTGTGATCCGGTTAGTGCCTCAACCGCGGCCCATTGTGCAATTGAATTTGTATTCGAAGTCGAGTGGCCCTGGACCTTCAACATTACCTTGATCCACTCGGCCGGGGCGAGAGCATATCCAACACGCCAGCCCGTCATCGCGTAAGTCTTGGAAAACGATCCGGCGATGCACAGACGTGCTCTTAGCTCAGCGGGAAGACTCGCAGCACTAAATACCTCACCCGGCGGATAGACAAAACGCAGGTAACATTCATCCGACACGACATAGATGTCACGCTCACTCGTGATCTCCATGATCTTCCGAAACTCCGCCGGCGGCAGCACGCGACCCGACGGGTTTGACGGAGAGTTGAGAATCAAAAGCTTTGTTTGCGGCGTGATAGCGCGTTCCACCTGTTCCGCTGACAACACAAAATCAGTTTCTTCTGTTTCAATGAAAACAGGTTTGGCGCCAGTGAAGACTGCAATCTCTGGAAACGTCACCCAGTAAGGTTTGGCAATGAGTGCTTCGTCGCCCGGATTCAGCAGCGTGACGACGGCATTGAAGATGGCCTGTTTGCCGCCTGCCGTAGCCATCACTTCAGATAGTTGGTATTCGTTGCCGAACTCTCTTTTATAGAAGTCGATGATGGCGTTGTGGAGTTCACGAATGCCGCCGTTGGCTGTGTACTTCGTGCGTCCGGCGCGCATGGCTCTTTCGGCGGCTTGTTTGATGTTGTCTGGAGTATCGAAGTCGGGTTCGCCGGCGCCGAAGTCGCACACATCCGCACCGGAGGCTCGCAACGCTTCCGCAGCCTGCATCGCAGCCATTGTGGCTGACGACTGCATCCGCGCGACGTTTTCAGAAACGGGAAAGAGTGACATAACGGGCCAGGTCTTCATCCTTGATTCAATTTCTCTTTCATTCGTTTTTCAATTAGCGGTGGCACGAGGCCGGTGACAGCGCCGCCAAGATGGAAGACTTCTTTGACGAGTCGCGAGCTGACGTACGAGTAAATTTCAGCAGGCATCATGAAGACTGTTTCAATGCCCGGCTCGAGACGTCGATTCATCAGGGCCATCTGCAATTCGTATTCGTAGTCGGAGATGGCGCGAATGCCGCGCACGATTACGTTCGCTTCCTGTGCCACTGCGTAGTTGACGAGTAGACCGGTAAAAGAATCGACCCGCAATGTGCAGCGGCCCTTGTTGAGTCCATTCACGACTTCGTTGAGCATCTCGTGGCGTTCTTCGAGAGTGAATAGTGGTTGTTTGTCCTGGTTAACGAGTATGCCGATGATGATCTCGTCGAAGAGTTTGCAGCCGCGCTCGATGATGTCCAGGTGCCCATTGGTGACGGGGTCAAACGAACCGGGGTAGATGGCGCGTCGCATAAAAGGATGTTAGAGGTTAACGCCGAAATCGTAAATAGCCAAATGTGCCTGATAGTAGCCAGATTCGACAAAGAATAGCCAATTTCGCAGTCTTGTCGACGAATCGGATGGGTGCTACGATCCTCGCAACTAGGAGATAACGAAATGGCTCACAGTCTCATACAAGCTGACTACGTGATTCCGTCCGAATTGCTTGCTCTACGCCCACCCGTAACTCACGAACAATTTGAAGAACTCTGCGGCATGTATGACGACCTGCGGCTTGAACTCACCTCAACCGGAGAATTAATAGTAATGCCACCTACGGGTTCACTGACTGGTAGACGGAATTTCGACCTCACTGCTCAACTCGCTTTGTGGTCAAGGGAGCATAGCAACGGTGTCTGTTTTGACTCTTCCGCTGGGTTTACCTTGCCAAACGGCGCAATTCGATCGCCGGATGTGTCATGGATACACCGCGAAAGATGGAACAGTCTGACAAAAGAACAAAAAGGCAGCTTCGCTCCTATTTGCCCGGATTTTGTCGTTGAGATTCGTTCCCCGAGTGACAACATTAAGCAGCTATTCCTCAAGATGTTTGAATATATCGAGAACGGCACAAAGCTGGGTTGGTTGATCGACCCTCTTAGGCGAAAAGTGTATGTGTATATACCTAATAAGGAGACTCTGGTTCTAGATAATCCAGCAACTGTCTGCGGTGATCCTCTGCTCGCGGGCTTTGAATTGCAGCTTGCCACGCTTTGGTCTGATGAGTAGTCCTCCCACCGGATTTACAGGATCATCAAGATATGTTTCAATACCCTTTGACAATTCGACGTGGTGAGTTAAAGCGACTTGCGGCCACATAAAATAATCCGCTAAACAGCTCGGTGAATTAAGTTTCAGGCTCCGCGTTGTTAAGCGCGGAGCCTTTGTTATTGCCTATGCCGAATCTTCTCGACACTCTTAAAGAACGCATCGTTGTCTTCGACGGCGCGATGGGTACCAATCTCCAGGTCCAGAACCTATCGCTAGACGATTTTGGCGGCCCGCGTTTCGAAGGTTGTAACGAAAACCTCCTCGTAACGAGGCCGGATGCGGTTGAAAAAGTACACGCCGCCTTTCTTGACGTAGGCTGCGACGTGATCGAGACGAATTCATTCAACGGCACACCCGTTGACTTTGCCGAATACGACATCGGCGATAAGGCGTACGACATGAACGTGCTGGCAGCAAAACTCGCCAAGCGCGTAGCCTCTGATTACTCCACTAGTGACAAGCCACGCTGGGTTGCCGGATCGATGGGGCCCGGCCGCAAACTCCCAACCTTGGGTCATATCTCTTTCGCAGATCTGCGTGACGCTTATTCCGTGCAGGTTCGTGGACTGCTCGACGGCGGAGCTGATCTGCTGATTGTCGAAACGTGCCAGGATCTGCTCCAAACAAAAGCCGCCCTCGCCGCGATCTTTGCTCACTTCAAAGAGACACACCGTCGCGTGCCTGTGATCGCGCAGGTAACGATCGAAGTATTTGGCACCATGCTGAACGGCACCGAGATCTCGGCCGCCCTGACTGCTCTCGCGCCGTTTCCGATCGACGTGGTCGGGATGAATTGCGGCACTGGTCCAAAACACATGACCGAGAGCATTCGCTACATTTGCGAAAACGCGCCGCTTCCGGTTTCAGTGCTTCCAAACGCAGGCTTGCCGTCGGTAGTTGAGGGCAAGATGCACTACGACGAGACGCCCGAGAGTTTCACGGCCCAACTGGTCCACTTTGCAAATGACTTTGGCGCCAACATCGTCGGCGGTTGCTGCGGCACAACTCCGGCGCACTTACGACTCGTCGTCGAAGCGATGCAGCGCCTCACTCCGAAACAACGTCACGCAACCACGCTGCCCGCTGCGTCTTCAATCTACATGCAGCAGCCATACGTACAGGATGCTTCGTTTTTGATCGTCGGCGAGCGCGTCAACGCGAGCGGCTCGAAGAAGATGCGCGATCTACTGAACGTTGAGGACTGGGATGGTCTGGTAGCGCTCGGCAAGGACCAGGAGCGTGAAGGCGCTCACATTCTCGACGTCAACGTAGATTTTGTCGGCCGCGACGGTGAACGCGACATGCACGAGCTGGCCTCGCGCCTCGTCACGAACGTCAAGCTTCCATTGATGTTCGACTCCACCGAGTGGCAGAAGATGGAAGCCGGCCTTCAGCATGCCGGCGGCAAGTGCATTCTGAATTCAACCAACTACGAAGACGGTGTGCCCCGTTTTAGCAAAGTGATCGATCTGGCCAGGACGTACGGCGCCAGCGTTGTCATCGGAACGATTGACGAAGAGGGCATGGCGCGCTCGCGTGAAGGCAAGTTCAGAATCGCGAAGCGGGCTTACGACCAGGCGACCACAGAGCTTGGTCTTCCTGCTGCCGACATTTTTTTCGATCCACTGGCGTTGCCGATCTCGACGGGTATTGAAGAAGATCGTCGCAACGCGCTCGAAACGATCGAGGCGATCAGGCAAATCAAGTCGGATCTGCCCGGCGCATACACGATTCTTGGTGTCTCAAACATCTCGTTCGGTCTCAATCCGGCGTCGCGCGTAGTGCTGAATTCCGTGTTTCTCCATGATGCCGTCGAGGCCGGACTCGACGCGGCGATCGTCAACGCGAGTAAGATCGAGCCACTCAATCGTATTGGTGAAAAAGAGCTGAAGGTCGCACGCGAACTAATCTACGACGAGCGTAAGTTTGAAGGCGACGTTTGCGTTTACGATCCGCTAACTGAGTTTACAAAACTCTTCGAAGGCGTGAAGTCGAAGGCGACGAAGAAAGCCTCGAAGGGCGATACCGTTGAGGAGCGTCTCAAGAATCACATCATCGACGGCGAGAAGATCGGTCTTGAAGCCGAGTTGAAAACTGCCCTCGACAAATATCCTCCGCTCGACATCATCAACAATATCCTGCTCGACGGTATGAAAGTCGTCGGCGATCTCTTCGGCAGTGGCCAGATGCAATTGCCTTTCGTCTTGCAGTCTGCCGAAGCGATGAAGTCAGCCGTTCGCTTTCTCGAGCCGTTCATGGAAAAGAAAGGCGGCGCGACTGCCAAAGGAACGATGGTGCTCGCGACCGTCAAGGGCGACGTTCACGACATCGGTAAGAATCTCGTCGATATCATCCTGACGAACAACGGCTACAAAGTTCTGAATCTCGGCATCAAGCAGCCGATCGAAGCGATCCTTCAGGCCTACAACGAACATGGCGCTGATGCGATTGGTATGAGCGGCCTGCTGGTTAAGTCGACCCTGATCATGCGAGAGAATCTTGAGCTGATGAACGAACGTGGCATCAAGGTTCCGGTCGTGCTAGGTGGCGCCGCGTTGACGCGTCGTTATGTCGAGGACGATCTGAAGTCGCTGTATCAGGGCCAACTGTACTACGCGCGTGACGCTTTTGCCGGGCTTCACACGATGGATAAGTTAGTGGGTGCTACGAACGGTGAGGACAAAACTCAGGAAACCGAAACGAGTGTCGAGGCCGCGGACGATGTGGAAGATCTAATCGGTGAGGAGCAGAAACTCGGTATTCGCAAAGCGGCGAAGCCGCGCGCGAAGGTGAGTGGAGATACAACGCACACGACGCGTTCCGCTGTCAGTCAGGATGTGCCGATTCCAGCCGCGCCGTTTTTTGGTTCGCGGGTCGTTGAAGACATTCCGCTCGACGACGTGTTTGCGTTCATCAACGAAACGGCACTCTTCAAAGGTCAGTGGCAATTCAAGCAGGGCCGGATGCCACTGCAAGACTATCAGACCCTTGTGCGCGAGAAAGTGCGACCGATTTACGAAGAAATTAAAGAGCGCTCGAAGCGTGAACAACTGCTCGTGCCCAAGGTGGTTTACGGTTACTACAAGTGCCAATCTGAAGGTAATAGCCTGATCGTCTATGACGACGGTAGGGAAGTGCGCTTTACATTCCCACGCCAGCCGGCGGGTAAACATTTATGCCTCGCAGATTTCTTTGCTTCACGCGAGTCGGGAAAAATGGATGTGGTCGCGTTTCACCTCGTCACGGTGGGACGGCGAGCGAGCGAGTATGCGCATGAGTTGTTCAAGGCGGACAATTATTCCGACTATCTCTACTTTCACGGTTTGAGCGTCGAGAGTGCTGAAGCGCTGGCGGAGTTGTGGCACAGGCGTATTCGCGAAGAGTTGGGAATCGCGGGTGCTGACTCTCCCGATCTGACGCGACTCTTCAAGCAGGAGTATCAGGGCTCGCGCTACAGTTTTGGTTATCCGGCCTGTCCGCGACTCGAAGATCAGGAGAAACTCTTTGAGCTTCTGAATCCGTCACTCATCGACGTCAATCTCACCGAGGAGTTTCAACTGGAGCCAGAACAATCAACTTCGGCTATTATTGTCCACCATCCGGAGGCCAAATACTTCTCAATTGAGTAGCCACAAAGAGGCACAAGAAGCACAAGACAATCTTTCGAATGATTTTGAAGCGCTCACTGCATTCGAACGTTTCGCTTTCCGCCTCGTCCGGCGTATGAATCAGGGCGCCTGGAAGCGATTCTGGACGTGGTGTCAAAGCACACTCGGCGCCGGCTGGATTCATCTTTCCACTTACAACATCATGAATGTTTACGGTCTCGAGCACGTCGAGGCTGCGGCTCATGATCGGCCGTTGTTGCTGGTCGCGAACCACCGTTCGTTCTTCGACATGTATGCGGTATCGACAGTTCTGTTCTACCGAACGAAGTGGCAGAAACGACTCTTCTTTCCGGTTCGTGGCAGGTTTTTCTACCAATCCCCGCTCGGTTTGTTCGTCAACTTAGTCATGGGTTGGTGGTCCATGTATCCGCCATTCTTCGCGACCGGTGATCATCCACTGCCGGAGAAGCGTGCCTTTGACAAGTTTTCATTTGCAGTGCTCGTTGATCTGGCGCGTACGGGTCCCGGGAACATAATTGGCTTTCATCCGGAAGGGACACGCAACAAGAATGACGATCCATATTCGTTCCTGCGCGCGCAGCCGGGCGTCGGCAAGGTGATCATGGAGGCGAGGCCACAGGTGATCCCTGTGTTCATCGCCGGCTTGTGCAATAGTCTGCCGAAGCAGGTAGCGCGTAACTGGAATCGAGAGGATGTGATCAGGATTCACTTCGGGCCAGTGTTGGATTTGAGCGAACATCTGATGAAACCTGACCGCCTGCGCACACACAAAGAGATCGCTGACGCAGTGATGGGAAAGATCGCGGAATTGGGTGAACGAGACAAAGCAATGAAGCTTAACCACGGATTTCACGGGTATAGACAGATCGAACATGTCAGTAGTGATAGTTAATCCATCCTCCGCCGGCGGCAGCACTGGTGAAACCTGGCCACAGATCGCGAGTGATTTGCGTTCGCAGTTCGGCCCGTTTCGCGCCGTGTTCACAAAACATCGGGGCGATGCGGCAGCGCTCGCGAGTGAGGCTGCGCGTAAGGGCGCGAAGCTCATCATTGCGTGCGGCGGCGATGGCACGATCTCCGAAGTCGCAAATGGAATCCTATCTTCAGGCAAAGATGCTGAACTCGGCATCCTTCCCAGCGGCACAGGGGGCGATTTCCGAAGAACGCTCGAGATTCCGTCGCGCACCCGCGATGCAGCCAGAATTCTTCGCACCGGACGTTCCGTGCGTATCGACGTCGGGAGAGTTTCCTACACCGATCAAGCGGGACACGATGCGAGCCGTTACTTCGTCGGCGTGGCTTCGTGCGGCATGAGTACAAAGGTGATCGAACGTGTCAAGACTGACGACGTCTCATTTGCTACCGCACTCCTGAAGTCCGCAATGCGTAACGCACCAGTGCGTCTGCTGGTCCAACTCGACGACGCTCACGAGCGCCAGCTCGTCGTTTCAAATTTATGCATTGCTAACGCGCGCTACTTTGGCGGTGGGATGAAGATCGCGCCGGATGCAAAACTAACCGACGGCAAGCTCGACATCATCAGCATCGGTGATTTGAGTGCGATGAAGATCTTCACCAGCGCGCCACGTGTCTACACCGGATCACATCTTTCCATGCCCGAAGTGAGTCACGCCCTGGCTCGGAAAATTTCCGTGCGTGCAGCCGATCGTGCAACCGAAGTCGCTTTGGAAGTCGACGGAGAACTTCCTGGAAGACTTCCGGCAACATTCCAGATTATTCCCGAAGCCCTCCGAGTCCGTGTCAACTTATCTGTGTAATCTATGGCTAAAATATTCTATGATGACGTTAGCTCATGGATGACAGACGATCGAAACCCCGGCTAAGCGTTCATCTTGATGCGGTTTGGCAGGGAGGCGAGGAAAGACACTCAGCTCGCGTCACCGATCTTTCGGAGGGTGGCTGTTACCTCGATACCGTGGGCGAGGTAATGGCGGGCGAGATCGTTGCGTTTCGTGTGCTGCTTCCGGACGGCGATTGGCTTTACCTCGAAGGTGAAGTTCGGCATCATCGCCACGGGATGGGTTTTGGTGTTCAGTTTGTCGAACTAAACGAAGAACAAATGGAGAATCTTGAGCGTCTGTTGCAAATCGCGAAAGAAGCGGGACCTGAAGCGCCGGCGATCTGTGCAGACCTGGTTGAGGATTGATACGCTTCTGAAGTCAGACCTTCTGTGGTTCACGATCAGGAGCTCCCCCCAGAGGTCCTTACGGTGTAGGCCCGCCAGCAAGGTGCCCGACTAAACCGACGACTAATGGCGATCCAAGGCACTTTGAAAACAATGAGTCTGGTTGACCTGCTCCAGTTTCTGGCGGCAGGCAGAAAATCAGGCACCCTCAAATTCGATCACGGCAAAATCACCAAGCAAATTTACTTCAAGAATGGAATGATCGTTGGCTCGAAGTCGAACGATCCGCGCGAATATCTCGGCCAGGTTTTGCTCTATTACGGAAAAGTCGACGAAGTGCAGTTGAAGGTTGCGCGCGAGCTGCAACGAACCTCCGGTGCGAAACTCGGTGAAGTTCTGGTCGAGCAGGGATTCTTGAGTGAGGACGACGTTCTCAGCACTCTCAAGACCAGAACTCTGGACGCGATTTACGACCTCTTTGTCTGGACTGACGGCGACTTTGAGTTTTACGACGAAGATCCGTTGCCGGAGGATTTGCTCCTGATTGAAGTCGAGCCCACCACTGTCATCATGGAAGGCATTTATCGCATTGATGAGTTTGCACGCTATCACTCGTTAGTGCCGTCAGACAGAACCATACTCGAACTCAACGCGGGCTGGACGTCGTCGCTGAAACTTGGCAAGGAGTTTCGACAAATTCTATTCTTCGTCGAAAAACGGATGTCAGTAGCGGAGATCTGTTATCACATGCACGCGTCTGCATTTCACGTTTACGGTCAACTCTATACATTGATCAGTGAAGGTATTGCTCGCGTGGCCGGAGAGTTACCCGAGGGAAGTCCCGCCCTCGTGAAAGAAGTCGAGGACTTGCCGGAGAGCGTGACTGAGATGGTTTGGTCAGCGGAACGCAAGCTCGACGACGATCCCGAGACGGCTTTGCAGACTATTCAGAAGGCGTTACAGCAGCAACCTAACAATCCTGAAGCGCAGGCGCTGTTGCCGTTGGCCGAGGAAAAGTTCATCAAGCGTGTTTACGAAACGGGTGGTATCACAGCGAAGTCAGTGCCGCAGTTGCGCGTTTCGGCGATGGATCTAACGGAGCAGATTGATCCGCAGGAAGGGTTTGTGCTCTCGCGCATCAATGGGGCGTGGGATATTCAGTCGATTCTCTCGATCTGTCCGTTTCGAGAGGCTGACTGTTTACGCATGATCAAGAAGCTGATGGAGCGTGGCATTGTTGAGATTAAATAGACAGCACTCAATGCTCGTGCTCGGTGCGTTGGTTTGTATTTCAATGATCACCGCTACGTCAGCGCCAGGCGTATCCCAGATGAGACGTGGATCGTTGTGCGAAAGCAACGAGAAGACAGTCTTTAGTTGCGTTGTAGGAAAATCGGCCAAGACCGTTTCCCTTTGTTCCTCACCGGAGCTAACGAAGGATCGCGGTTATCTACTATATCGCTTCGGACTGCCCGGAAAGATCGAGCTGGAGTTTCCAAAGCAGCGTGAGCAGACGCAGTCAATATTCAAATACTCACATTACTTTCGTGCCCAGGTTGATCAAACAGAGATCAGTTTTACGTCTGACGGATATCGATATTCAATCTTCGACGATTACAATGGTGAGCAGAAACCGGCGCAACATGAACGCGGAATCCGCATTACACCGCCGAACGGAAAAGAGATGACCCTCAATTGTCTCGGCACTGCGACGGCTCACTATGAAGATCTTCCCGAGGCGTTCCCGGAGCCTGAGTAGATTTCCCCAAGGCGCAAACGCGCAAAGTCTAAATCCAAAACACGCTTTTCTTCCTGCCTTTGCGCCTTTCTGTGATCGATTGTTTTGAGAACAAAAAATCGGCGCGAGACCGGATGCGCGAGATTCCGCCAGCGTGAGAGAGCGCGCTCCTTCACGACTTCAAATCCCGCGAGGTTAAAAGTTCTCCGCCAGCCTTCCTCAACCTGAAACTTGCATGGTCCAGTGCGCCCGCGCCACTGTCGATCGTGTGTCCAGCAAACCACCCGGTCCCACCAGATCGACGGTATATCCTCGTAAATGATTGCGAGTCCGCCCTCTCTCAAAACGCGACTCACTTCATTCAACACCAGACGCGAATCCTGCGCGTGGTGCAAAACGTAACAAAGCAGCACCGCGTCGAAGCTACTGTCTCTAACTGGAAAATGACGGCCATCGTAGGGAAGATAATTGATTGGCGCGAGGGCTGTGTTCGTACCAACATCCAACCCGACCACGGTTTTGCCAAGGATACTCTGTAGATGATGTGCTATGAATCCGTTGCCGCAGCCAACATCGAGCACGTCAGCTCGTGGTGGCAACACGCTCGCGACTTCCAGCGCCATATCATAAGCTCGACCAACCTTGCGTCGTCGTCGGGCACGCTTGAGGCGTCGCTTGATCGTTGTCGTTAGACTTATCACCACACGGCGTTAGTGCAACCGCGGTGCCGTCACAAAACGCCGTAAAATGGCCAGATTCGAAGGTGCAGCAAATATGTGTCGCCGACAATTTCTGACAACTGCAATCCGTGCCTATCCGTGTAAATCTGTGGCAAAATCCATCCCATGACTAAACTTCTTATGACTGCTCTGTTGCTGACTCAAACTCTTCCCGCAGGCTATTGGCCGCTCGAAAAGAGCCAGCCAATAATCGACAAGACGCAAACGATTCGTTTGTCCGGTGACCTCTCGAAATTATCGGATGGTGAACGAAAGGCTGTGGCGAAGTTGATCGAAGTCGGACAGATCTTTCAGAAGCTCTACGAGGAACAGCGCCATCCGGAAGCGCTCTCGTCTTATCGCGCCCTCGAACAACTCGACAAGCGCACCGGCTCCACGCCGGCGACGCAGAATCTGTTGACGTTGTATCGCCTGTCTCAGGGACCAATAGCTACGACACTGGAAAACAAACGCGAAGCGTTTTTGCCGATCGAGCCAACCAAACCGGGCAAGAACGTCTATCCGTGGGGAATCGCGAAGGAAGAGATCGATAGAGCGCTTGCAGCTCCGGGCGGACAAGCGAACAAACGCGACAAAGTGCTGGATTTGCGTAGCGTCGTTCGCTCAGTAAATGTAAAGAATTTGCAAAGCGACATCGCGACGCTAAACAAGTATCCGGCGTTACAGACTCTTCAGCCGGGCTTGCTTGCAGAGTTGCTACGAATGTCAGCCGATTCACGCCGCATTACTAACAACCAACCGGCCACTGATGTTTATGCAGTTCCTTACGCAGTTGCTTACGCTGATGACCTGATGAAGGCCTACGGGCTTTTGAATGAAGCCGCGGACGCGCTCGCCAAAGACGACGAAGAGTTTGCGCGATACCTGCGCAATCGTGCGCGTGATTTGCTCTCGAACGATTACGAGTCAGGCGACGCGAGCTGGGTGACCGGTCGCTTCAAGAATCTTAACGCACAGATCGGTTCTTACGAGACTTACGACGACGAACTTTATGGCGTCAAGACTTTCTTCTCCTTCTGTCT
The DNA here is from genome assembly GCA_035694465.1 of Pyrinomonadaceae bacterium. Taxonomy (GTDB): domain Bacteria; phylum Acidobacteriota; class Blastocatellia; order Pyrinomonadales; family Pyrinomonadaceae; genus PSRF01. The sequence goes on from DASSFI010000068.1 coordinate 103,018, forward strand.
TTTCCTGACCCGACAACAGGAAACAACCGCATTGCGTGAGGCGATGAAAGGACTCCAGGCTCTCGAAGACTCGCTGCCATACCAGCACCATAAAAAGGTGCGCGAGGACATTCCCGTCGGTGTTTATGACGTAATTGCTGATTTCGGGCAGTCACGCGGTGGCAACACCGCCACGATTCTTCCGAACGAAAGTTACGTTGCGCGTCGTTACGGTCGCACTATATTGCTGCGCGCTAACATCATGCGCGATCCGAATATTTTTGAAGGTACGTCAAAAACACTCGCGGCTGCGATTGGTGAACAGCAGGCAAAGGAACTCACGCCTGACGGAAATTTCTATCGCACCCTATGGCATGAAGTGGGGCACTACCTCGGCGTCGATCGGACCAAAGATGGTCGTGAACTCGACGAAGCGTTGCAGGACAACGCAAACGCGATGGAAGAAATGAAGGCAGACCTCGTGTCGTTATTTGTTGCCGAAGCTTTGCACAAACAGGGTTATTACACCGATGCGCAGTTGCGGAGTGTCTACGCCGGCGGAATCTTGCGCGTGCTCCAGAACAATCGTCCGCGACGAGACCAGCCTTACAACACGATGCAGTTGATGCAGTGGAACGTCTACCTCGAGAATGGATTGTTAACTTTCGATCCGGCGACGAAGACGTTAAACGTCCACTATGAGAAGTATCATGACGTGGTGGGTAAGATGCTCGAGAAGACACTTGCGGTGCAGTACGAGGGCGACAAGGCGGCATCAGACCGGTATATCGATCAGTATACGAAGTGGGACGAGAATCTTCACGGCGTGATCGCCTCGAACATCAGAGCGCAGCAGCGGTATCGGTTCCGGCTCTTTAAGTACGATGCATTAGGCGAATAAAGCCACGGATTGACACAGATGAACACTGATTTGATCTGTGTTCATCCGTGTAATCTGTGGCTTATCTCGCCGGACCTCTGATCGCCTGCTGAGCGATGTCGAGATAGGCGCTGAGTCTGGCTTCGGGTAAGCGAAGTCGATCGGCGTCGGCCTTTGCACGCTCGAAGTTTGTTACGGCGAGGGTCCCCAGCGAGTTAGACATTCGCTTCACCATCTGTCCGATGCTGTTGCCTGACTGAATGTTCAACTCGTCGTCGCTGAAGTTATCGAAACCAAAGCCTTCGAGTGTTCGTGCGGCGGCGCAGAGTTCATTGATCTGATCGATCAACGGCTCAACGATTTCAAAAGAGCGTTTTGAATCGTAACGGGTAAAGGCCCGAGCAATCTCAAACAAAGCATTCATTTGCTCCTGATCCTGTGCTTCAACCGAAGGAGCCAGCATTGCTCTCGCCTGTTCGAGGAGGTTGATGGCATTGGCACGCTTCTGCCCTGGTCCAATCTGGTTAGCGATCTGGGCCAATTGCGCGGCACGCTCTCGCGGAGTGCGAAATCCGCTGATGATTCTCAGCGCCTCATCCACCTTGCCTTTTGACATGGCGCGATAAATTTCCTGCTGGTCCATGTTCGTAAGCGCATTGCGTCGCTGAAAGAAATTTGTGACGCGCTCGTTAACGATCTGTCTGGCACGTGAGAATTCGCCAGTGGAGGCTTCACGACCTGCAAGTTCGAGATAGAGTTGTTCGCGTTGTTCCTGTGGTGCTTTGTCAATTCCCTCGAGCACCGTATCTACCGGAGTGTTGCCAATCACAACTTGAGACTGGTTCGGACGTGATAGCCGTTGGTTTGATAACTCGTTCAACTTCTTTTCCACTGCGGCGGTTCCGCCCGGTATCAAGTTGTCGCCTTCCGAACCTAACTGCTGTAGTCCGCTTAACAGATTCCAGGCGGCATCACGTTCGGGTACATAGGTTTGCGATGGTGGCTGAGAAAAAGAGAATGCCTCGCTGGCCATCTTCTGAATCAAATCGCGATATTGTGTGTCTGACAGTAATGTCGCCGGCTTCGGTTGAGCATAGTTGGATTGCGCGTTGTTCACCGGCCGGCGTCCCGATCTCAGGCCGGAGCGGAGCAAGCCCATCGCAAGATTGGTCGCCTCCAGGTTCTTTAGCAGTTTCTCGTTAATCAGTCTGGTTGCGATTTCGTTGGCGAACTCGGCAGCCAGATCGGGGTTTTGCTGTTTCAGCATGCCGAGCGTCGTCAGCAGATTGGCAGTGGGTCTTGTTTTCAGGTTCTTGCGCGCAAGTTGTAACGCGCGGTTCGGATCTTTTTGAACGAGCTGATTGGCGATCGATAATTCCAAACTGCTTTCCTGCGACGCCTGCTCGCGTGGATTGCTGTAAGGATTTGGCGGTGGCACGGTTGAGTAAAGGAAGCTGAGAGCCGCCTCGGGATCGCGCTGCACCAGCATGTTAGTCATCTCGAAACGCACCTGTGAAATCAATCCGTACTGGTTTGCATACTCCGGATCATTCGCGTCAACAGAAGCGATGAGCTCTTTCACGCCGTTAGCTGCATCAGTCAAATACTTCGAAGCGCGCTTTTGTTCGGGTTCCCAAAGGAGCTGAGAGGCGAGAATCTGAGCATTGATGCGAGTGATGGGCGACTTGATTTGTGCAATCGCATCGTCCAATTCCAAGAGTAGCGCGATACCTTTGGCCTTAACGTCTTCAAGATTCTCGCTGGCTTTGATTTCCTGCTCGGTGGCGGCACGCATCTCCAGAATCTTGATCTGGTAACGACCCGAAGATGCATTCGCCGGATCGAGCGGGCTGACGTCGATGCGGTAAGTCCCGGGCATTACAGCGACGAAGGAAACATGCTCGGGCCCGTCGTTGCCATTCGGCGAATCAAATTCTCCAAGTGCTTTGCCTTCAGGTGAAAATAATCTGACTACCACGTCGATACCGCGCTGTTCTACTACAAACTGAACGAAGTTGTTTGCTTCGACGGTGACAATAAACGCCTGGGTCTGGCCCGTCCCCAGCGTCCGTTCAATCGGCGTGCTCATCTGAAGCTGTGTCAGCCCCTGAGCTTGTATTGTTAGCGAGGCACAAATGAAGAAGGGGAGAAGCAGCAGCGCACGAAGTCTACCCATGGGAGTCTCTCCTGAATGATCGGAACGTTTAGAGCTTGTCCTAAGACGCTCAAAACCCTCAGAGAGTTCCCCGAACTGATTTCTTTGTGTGCCTTTTTGTGGCTATTTTCCGAAGGCGTTACTGCCGAGGAAATTTTCACGGACGTAAGCGACGGTGTCCTGGAGGGTCTCGCCGGGATCGCGGGGCTTGAAACTTAGCTCGCGAGCGGCTTTGGAACAGTTCAGATACCAGAAATACTGGGCCATCTCGATTGCACCCGGTTCAACCGGCGACGCCATGTCCCATTGCTTGAATAGCGAATCGAGCAGACTCGCGCCCGTAATCGCGAATCGCGACGGCAGCGCCAGCCACGGCGCCGAAACCTTCGTAAGACGTTCGAGTCGTCCAAAGAACTTCGAGAAAGTCCAGTTTGCCGCTCCCAGCAGGTAACGCTCACCGTGACGCCCCTTCTTCATTGCCACGCGAAACGTGCGAGCAGCATCGCGCGCATCTACAAAACTAACGCCACCGGTCGGCACTGCGCCGATCTTGCGCGCCATGAAGTCGAGAATCAGCTTGGTGGAACTGAGACGATCGTCGCCGGGACCAAGGAGCAAGCTTGGGTTCATGATGACGAGTCGCAGTCCCTTGCCGTGGAAACGTTCGAGCGCCGCCATTTCCTGGTACGCTTTGCTCGCGTAATAAGGCCAGCGTGAAATGATATCGAGCGGCACCGGATAAGTTTCGTCGGGAATGAGATCTCCGTCTTTGGTGACGGCAATCGTGCCGCTGGTAGATGCGAGCACGATTGTCTTGACCCCAGCGGCTTTGGCCGCATCGCAAAGGAGCCGCGTGCCTTCGACGTGAACGTCATACATCGCGCGCGCGTCTTCGCGTTCACGCGAGACTTTTCCGGCGAGGTGATAGATCTCGCTGATGCCTTCGACTGCTCGCTTGTTGTCGTCGGCGTTGGTGATGGAACCGGTGAATGTCTCGACGCCAAGATCGACAAGCCAGTCAGGAATCGACGTCGCCATCACGCGAACGTCTTTGGCGCCGTCTTCAGTTAGTTGTCGAACGAGATGTGCGCCGAGAAAGCCTGTGCCGCCGGTGATGAGCGTGACGGCGCGTTGTCGCTTTTCGATCGCGGCGCGTCGCTTGGTGCCGGTGCTGACCGGTGTTAAGCGCGCAGTGCGTTTGCCGGAGGTTTTAGAGGGCATGCGGGCCTAGACTGCAACCTCCTCGGTTATCAACTCTTTCTTCCGTTCACTCTTCCACAACTTCCGCAACTCTTTCGCGTCAAATTTATCACGCGTGTGATCGCGCAAATTGACAACCTCATGCCTGACGCGAGCTGCGATCAGCCGGTACGCCTCAGCCCGCGGCATGCCCTTCGTCATTTCTTCCAGCTCTTCTATTTCGAGAAAGCGTCCGATGCGCGCACCGACGTCACGATTCTTAATGAGTGTGGTGCCCTTTGGCATCGCTGCGTACGTGCCGTCGAGATACATCGGCAGGATACCGACACGCGCATGCAGCGCCAGATATCCAACCACCGGCTTGAAGTCAGCCATGATGCCCGTCATCGAACGCGTGCCTTCGGGAAAGATGAGCGCGTTGTAACCGCGATCGAGAAAAGACTTCGCGTGACGAAGTGACTGTCGCAGCGAGCCGGTGCGTTCCATCGGCACGAGATTCGTGAAGTTCTCCATCACCGCGCGTTTGTACTTCGTGTCGAAGAAGTAATCGGCGGCCGCGAGTGCCACCAGATCTTTTCCAAACTCACCGAGTGCCATCTTCGTGAGACCCATGTCGAGGTGCGAACAGTGATTGGCTGCGACCAGGAAATTCGTATGCGGTGGAATGTTCGAGCGGCCCTCGTAGTGTGCGCGCAGAAACTGATCGTAAAGAAAACTCTGCAGAAAATCAGCGGCTTTATTGCCCGCGGTGCGCACGAACGACGGAATATGAATCTCATCGTCTTTACGTTTGTCGTCGATGCGTGCTTCCTGTTTGGTTGATGCGCCGGCCTGACGCGCCACTACCGTTAACAACTCTCTCACGTCCTGAACTTCATTAAAGCGCTCGGGCGCTGAGATCGAACCACCAGCAGTTTCGATCGCGGTCGCAAGCTCGACAAACATCAGACTATCAAAGCCAAGATCGCTGAGTCGCGTATTGATTGAAACTTCCGAACGCGGACGATTGGCAACACCGGCAACCACTCCCATCAGCCACACCGAATCGCCGTCCGCACTTTCCGGAGCCTGTCCGCGCCGTCCGGATTTCTGGTTTTCTTCGAGCGACTCCATGATCTGGACCACTTCGCGACGCTTCACCTTACGCGTTGCGGTGCGTGGTAGCTCGATATCAGTGAAATGCAAAACTTTGATTCGTTTGTAGTAGGGCAGGGAAGCCGAGACTTCACGGAAGTGCTCTTCAACCAAACGATGCAACGCCGCCCGCGATAGCGAAATGTCGAATTCGTCGTCAGCGACAACAAGACACGCGACCTTTTCACCTATGCCGTCGGCGAGACCGACGATGCTGAGTTCTTTAATATAAGGCGAGTCGGAGTAAGTCTCTTCGAGTTCGTCGGGATAAACATTCTTGCCGTTTGTGTCGACGATGATTTCTTTGGACCGTCCGACAAGAAACAGATTGCCGTCGTCGTCAACGCGACCGAGATCGCCCGTATAGAGCCAGCGATCCACGAGAGTCTTGCGCGTTGAAGCTTCGTCCTCGTAATAACCAAGCATCACGTTTGGACCACGAGCGATAACTTCGCCGACACCACTCGCGTCCGGATCGGAAATGCGTACTTCAACGCCGGGCAGCGGTTTACCAACCGTTCCGCTCAGCATGCGGTTTTCCGGTCGGGTAACAGTTAATACTGGCGACGCTTCGGTCAATCCGTAGCCTTCGAGTATGGTGAATCCGAGGCCGTGGAAGTCGCGTTGAATCTTTTCACTGAGCGCTGAGCCACCGCTGATGAAATAGCGAATGCGACCGCCGAGTCCTTCGTGAATCGGATAGAACAAGACCTGACCAAGGTTCAGCGGCGTCTTATCTCGTAGCCATGCGTTCGCGTAGATCAGATTGTCGGCAGTCTTGCCAATCCAGTCGCTGCGTTCGTAGAGACGATTCTTGATGCGACGATGCAACAGTTCCCAAAGCGCCGGAACGCCAACCATTCCGGTGACGTGTCCGTTCTTGATTGCCTTCGCGAGGGCGTCGCTCGTGAGCTCAGGCAGATAAGTTATCTGCGCGCCGCGACTCAGTGGCGTCAAAAAGCCAGTTGAGAACTCAAACGTGTGATGTAAAGGTAATACCGACAAGACACCGTCGTGAATCGTCATATCGAAGACCGACGACAACATCGAAACCATGCTCGTCAGATTGCGATGCGAAAGCATCACGCCTTTTGGCTGGCCCGTCGTACCTGACGTGAAGATCAGTGAAGCGACACTCTGTGCGTGAACTCGTTGTGGTAAGAGAGCGATGCGTTCGTCCTCGGTTTGTTCGTCGGGAAGTGCGAAGACTTCTTCGTAAGTCCAGACACGCGTCAGTCCCTGCTCAGCTAACCGCTCTCGCAGTACGGGATTATCGTTGAGAACAGTTTCACTGCAAATAATTCCAGCCGCATTTCCGGCCCGCGCGAAATTGAGGATCTCCTGTGTCGAACTCTCCGGATCGCAAGGGATGCAGGTCGCGCCCGTCTTGAGCACGCCGAAATAACTCATACCCCACTCAGGCGAATTGCTGCTGACCAGCATCACGCGATCGCCTTGCTTGATGCCTTCACTTGCGAGAAATCCGGCGACGCGGGTGGCGAGTTCGCGCATATCGGCATACGTGTACTGCTCTTTGCGTCCATCGCGTTCGATACGCATCGCCACACGCGTAGCGTGACGCTTCGTGGAAGTTTCAAACAGCTCGAGCAGGTCGCGATACGTGTAGACGCGCTTTGGTTGCGCGCGCATTTCGTCTTCGAGTGTTGGGAATACCCACTTGGTGAGTCCGGGCAGATGGATGTTGAGCCAGTAGTCGTACCAGTCAAACATCTCCGGATTCCAGGTGATTAGATTCCGCTCATCTTCACTGATGCGCCCGAAAAGTGCGCGGACGTTGTCGGACCGAAATACGTAAGCATTCTCGACCGTGAACGGACGAAACATGTCGAACGCTTCCGAGGTTTCACGCGTGAGTTCTTCAACACGCTCGACACTCGTCTTGACCTTATCGATCACTTCGCCGACACGACCACCACCCCAGCGCGGTCGCACGCGATCCAGCAATGACGACGCCTTCTTCGCCGCGGAGTTGAACATCGGCACGGAAGTGTTTTCGAATTTCGACACCGTGACCGGACGCGGTTCCATGCGCGCTGCGATCTGATTCAGAATCTTGACGCCGCTGTCTTTCTCTTCGAAGTGTCTGCGCTTATCGAGCCCGCACAGACCGATGATCCGTTCCATGTTGTTAGCGTTGGCATCGCCAGTCGCAGCCTGGAAGACCAGCTCCGGTGTTTCGACACATGCCTGGGCCGAGACCGCCAGCATCACTGATGCAACCTGGTCCACCGGCGTGATATCGAGAATCAACTTGGGATCGGCCGGAATCTGCGTTTGGCCTTTGCGGATCAGAAAGATAATCGGCGCCGTAGTCGTGAAACCTTCGTTCCAGCCCGGAAACGGATACGACATCGCCGACTCGACAATACTGGGCCGCACGATACTCCGCACCATGTTGGTTTCAGCCGCAACGAGTTGTTCGCCGAGTGATTTGGTGTACGTGTAGATATTGGGCCAACCCCAGTAGGCGGCACGCTCCACACCGAGATCCGTTAGACGTGTTCGCGTCCAGACCTTACGTTCACGCGCGACTGCGAGTCCGAGTGCGTCGGGATCGTCAACGTCGCGGCCTTCCTCATTGAGTCGTTTGCGTGCGAGCTCGCGGAAGCGAGCCGTCATCATCGCGTCGCGAGCTTCATCTCTAACGCGGTCGGCGAGCTTGGCGCAGTCGGCAATCTCATGATCGACGGAGAATTGCACACCTTTCATTTCCGGTTCATGACGGCGAGGGAAGTAACCGAGAACCGGATCGCTCTCCCATACCGCGCCCGAACGATTGCCGGCGACGAAACAGGTGGAAACGTGGACGAGTGCGGGACGCTTCATCCGGCGCGCAAAGGCAATTACATTTTGGGTTCCGACGACGTTCGTGCGCAGGCCGCTCTCGAGCGTGGGATTGAAAGTTACGTTACCGGCGGAGTTGATGATGACCTCGACATCGTCGGCGATGGCCTGTGCTTCGTCTTCAGAATAACCAAAGTGTGTCTCCGCTATGTCGCCGCCGCGAACGATCACCTTATCGTTGACGAAACCTTCGAGCGCGCTGCCATAACGGTCGCGCAATGGATCAAACGGAGGCGCAGTGATGATGTTATTCCAGAAACGACTCTCCGATTCCTCCTGCGAACGCGCACGCACTGTGAGGTAGATCTTCCCGATGTTCGGGAAGCGGTACAGCAACATGCTCAGCGTTACCTTGCCGAGAAATCCCGTGCTTCCAATCAGAAAGATTCGTCTGTCTCTGTAGATCTCAGTCGGTGATAACTTCATCTGTGTAGATCCGTATAAAAAATCTGTCTAATCCGTGGCTCTATTCCATATCCGCGATGCCAATCATCGGTTGATGCAGCATCGTGATTTCGGCGGAATTGCCCATGTAACTGCGCGCCATCGCGATTGCTTCAGTCAGATTGTCTGCGCGTTCCCAACCAAGAATCGCGGGTACATGTGCGTTTTCTGCCCCGGCGGCGATCACGTGGCCCACGTGCTGGCGGCCATTCTCACCCCAGTACCACATGAAGAACGGATGCGCGCCGTGATAAGCGTTGCCGCGCCGGTACATCTCGATGTAGCTGGGATTATTTGCAAACTCCTGCTCGTATTTCTCACGCAAGGTGAAAGCGTCGCGCGTCTCCGGCAGCAAGCGATTAAAGAATTCGATGTAACTCGGATGAAAGTTATGATCGAAATCGTCGTAGCACGGGTGATGCACGATCATCACGCCGCCTTTCTTCAATAGCGGCTTGTTGCGATAGAAATTGAAGTGATAACCAAGCGCCATCACCTGGACCAGCAGTGGATTCAGAATCGAGTAGACGTTGTAGGGCGAGATATCGGGAATGCCGGTGATCAGGATGTCTGCCTGACCGCGAATCGGAACCAGATACTGTTCCATCCCCTTGGCAATGATCTTCTCGTGAACCAGATCGGTCTTACCCGCATAACACGCGGTCATCTCGTATTGCGCGGGCCGTGAATGCAGCAGCTTGCGGCGTGCCGGACGCGGCAACTTGCTCATCGTGTAGCGCATGGCTTCAAACTTCATGCGATCGAAAGCGCTGAAGTCGTCTTCGTTCCGCAGGAGGAAGTCCATGTCACCGCCATACATGCGGTTGTTGATGGCAGTTTCGATGTGGAAAACGTTGATTGTCTCGTCGACAATTTTTCCGAGACGGATAACTTTGTGATTGAGTGCCGAGCGTGCCGGGTCCATGTAACTGTCTGAATCGCGAATCGTTTGCGGATCGTGATGCGCGCGCAGCGATTCGTAGTCGCACAGTCCGACAGCCACTGATTTGTGACCGCCATCCATCGGCACGAAGTTGATGTTGACGTAGATCAGCAGATCGCTTTCAGCACAGCGACGATTAAGCGTGAGCGGCTCTTTGTGTCTGGTCTCACCGATCTTCACGAGGCCATCGGCCCACTCGGCGTCGTGGTTGTAATAACGATCAGGATAGTAATCGGCGAAGATTCGCGGCCCCACCATCCGTTTCATTTCCCACTCGGTCATCTTTCGGTGGAGCGAGTTGGCAATGATGATGTGAACGTCGTCGACGCCGTGACCCGCGAGCATGTCGAGCACGATCTCGAGAATCGACTGGCGAATGTCGGGCGTGGCCATCGGCGGAAGCGGCAAACTGATGTCGTCAACCGCGACTGTGACGCGCATTCCCGGTTCGAGTTGTGCAAACAATGGATCGCAACCGAGCGGGTGATTCAGAGCGTAACGAATGGCTGCTTCGCGATTAGGCAGACCCTTGATCGAAGGATTCGGATAGAGCACACGCGTTCCGATCGGCAGATCTTCGAGAATGAAGTCTTCGCCGGACGGCATGATACGCGGCGCGCTGTCGCGATCGATGTAGACTACTGATTCGTGTGTTTTGCGTCGAAGTTGAAGTGCCATCGTTTATTAGCCACGACTCTTTCAGATATTAGCCACGGGTTTATTTCAGATTTAATATGGGCCAGTCATGATGTAATGCTGTTTGTCGTAGACGCATGTCAGGGTTTACTACTGCCGGGTGGCCCACGATCGAGAGCATCGGCAAGTCGCTCATGCTGTCGGTATACGCGTAAGAGTCGCTGAGGCTGATGCCTTCGCGCTCGGTGTACGTTCGAATCCAGGAGGCTTTGGTGGCCGCAGCCATGACTGGTGGTAACAGGCGTCCCGTTGCCATACCATTTACGAATTCAAGCCGATTAGTCACGTATTCAGTGATGCCGAGATGCTCCATCAATGGCTTGACTGATAAATCAAGTGCGCCGGTTATCACAACCTGACGCAAACCCAATTTTCTCGACTTTTCGATCAACTCGTAGGCGCCGGGAAACACCGCCGGCTTGATCACGTCTTCAAACAAATCATTGGCAAAATAGCGAAGCCGATCCTCGGATTGACCCTTGTAACGCTGGAAATAGAGGTCGTTAAAAACTTTTCGGCTATACTGGTCCGTCACCGCGAAGACAGGCAGGCTCAGAATCGTGGTAGCACTTTTCGTAAGACTGGCCATCAACCCCTGCTGGCGTTTGGCATAAAACGACAGCGTGTGCACGAGGTTGGTGCTTACTAAAGTGCCTTCGAGATCGTAGAATGCAGCCCCTGCCAAGCTCTCCTCCAGCTAGTTTTGTGGTCTTACGGCCAATATCGGCCTGGAACGGGAAGCCACTATACCGTATTCGAACCGTTTTGGATAACCGGAAGCAAAAGTATTACACACTGTATGTTGATTCTAGACAATCCGAGGTCAATTGATGATAAATCCCAGAAAAAAGCAGGAAATTCTGCGTTTGGCGATGATCGCTTCAGCGCTGATTTCGATGGTTGTGGCGCAACTCGCGTGCAGCCAGGGCGCTTCGGAGGGCGCGCCGAACACCGGCAGTTCCGACGCCAAGATGGCAGTTGACAAGATCGCAGAGGCTGAACCGTTGTATGCGGCCCGCGAAGACATGACGCGAGCCCGGGTGGCTGTTACCGCCCTGCGCCAGGCTCATTCGGCTGATTACGGAAACTACGAGGCGGCCTGGAAACTGGCGCGAGCGGCTTATTACGTGGGCGACCGGACGGACAACGACTCTGAACGAGACGATATGTTTCGTGAGGGTAAGGCAGCCGGTCAGGCTGCCGTAAAGCTTCAACCAGAGAAGCCCGATGGTCACTTCTGGCTCGGTGCAAACTACGGCGGCGAAGCAGCGCACAGCACGCTTTCAAATCTTTCCAGTTTTCAGGACATCAAGCGTGAGATGGAGGCGGTTTTGAAAATCGACGAAGGCTACCAGGGCTACAGTGCTTATGTCGGTCTCGGGCGTCTCTATCTTCAGGCTCCCAAAGTCCTCGGTGGTGACGTCAGCAAAGCAATTGAGTATCTGGAGAAGGGAATCAAACTCAATCCCAACAACACCGTCATGCGGCTATATCTGGCGGAAGCATTCGAGTCGAGCAACCGAAACGCGGAGGCAAAAAAGCAGATTGAAACTCTGATGGCGAGCACTCCCGACGCCGCCTACGCCGCAGAGCACAAAGACGCTGTCGAAAAAGCGAAAAAACTCCTCGACAAGATAAACTCTGAGGCGCGGTAACCACAGATTACACAGATAAATCCGGATTTCGATCCGCGTTTATCCGCGGCCCGCTTTTTGTCTTATCTCCTCGAGCGTGCGTTTGTGTTGCTCGAGTTTCTGACCCGCTTCACCGAGTTTCCCCTGCGAAGTGAGTCGCTGATAGTCCTCAAACTCCTGAATGGCCCGATTTACCAACTCCTGCAGATCGACGGGAGTAGTGGATTGTTGAGCCGGTTGATTAGCTTCCTGCGGCTCCGTTGTTTTAGTTGCGGCCTCACCGAAGAGACTGTTCATCGCCTCATTGAACGACTGCCCGTAACCGAGTTTTTCCTGCGTTGCCAGCACGACGAGCCGCAACTCCGGCATCGGACTGCGTTCGGCCTGCAAATAAACCGGTTCCACAAACATCAACGATCGCCCGATCGGTATCACCAGCAAATGTCCGCGGATCACCCGCGAGCCTTGCTGATTCCAAAGTGTAAACTGGCCCGAAAGTTGTGCGTTTTGATCGATGCGCGCTTCGATCTGCACTGGTCCATCGATGAGCCTTGATTTCGGGAAGTTATAGACCAGCAGTTTGCCGTAGTGCTCACCGTCACTGCGTCCCGCCATCCAGCCGATCATGTTGTTTCGGTTTGCGGGTGTGAACGGGAAGATCAAAACAAATTCATTGCGCTGCTGTTCGCCGGGCAACTGCATCAACACGTAATACGGATCGATCGGCTCGCTAACCTTCTCGTTCTTCTCGTTGATCCGGATGTGTTGCGCGATACTCCAGACGTCTTCCCGTTGGAAAAACACTTTCGGATTCTGCGTGTGATAGAGACTGTAGACTTCGCCCTGCGCGCGGATCAGTGTTTCCGGATACCGCACGTGCGCGCGCAGATCGGCAGGCATCTGGCTCGCGTCCTGAAACAAATTCGGGAAGATGCGTCGATATGCGGCCAGGATCGGATCCTGGTTATCAAATACATAGAAGCTGGCAGTTCCGTTGTAGGCATCGATAACGACCTTGACGCTATTCCGGATGTAGTTGAGCGAATTGCCGGCGACATCGTGATGTGTTGAGTAAGGGAAGTAAGACGATTCAGTAAAAGCGTCAATCATCCAGAAGAGACGTCCATCGTTCGAAACAACGACGTAGGCGTCTTTGTCGTAAGTGAGAAACGGTGCGACACCATTGACGATCTCGCGAATGTTTCGATTGATGAGCACGCGGCTGTCACTCGTGATCGCATCGGAGAACGGCAGTCTCGAAAGATCGCCTACTCCCCACGCAAGCAACATCCGTCGCAATCGATTTCCAATCGGTATACCGCCAGTTCCCTGATACGTCGTGGTGGCGTTGGTGTCACCCTGCGGGTAATCGAATTCCTGTTGCCTGGTTTTGACGTAAACGTAACGATCCGTGGTTTCACCGAAATAGATCTCAGGCCTCGTAACTTTTATGTCGCCTTCGACCGGCATGTTCGACAACACAAACTGCGGCAGTCCTTCGGGCGTGAAACCGTTAGCGCTGTTCATCGTGACGCCGTAACCATGCGTGTAAATCAGTCGCTCGTTGACCCAGTTGCGTGACGATGCAGGCAGCTTGTCGTCGTTGATCTCGCGCGGCGCGATCATCATCTGGCGAATTTGACCCGCCATGGAGTAACGATCGACATCGACGTCAGGAAAGTCGTAGTAAGTGCGAATGGCCTGAATCTGTCGCAGTGTATCCTGGAGTGCACGCCAGTCCCACAGGCGAATGTTCTCGAGACTCTGGCGATTGTTTGCGAGATCGAGTGCCGCAACCGAATTTTCCGCTTCGAAATCGCGTAACTCAATCTGATCGAGTCCAAAAGCCTTGCGTGTCCATTCGAGGTTGTAGCCGATGTACGGTGTTTCGCGGTCGATCTCGTTGGGTTTGACGATAAAACTCTGAACATACGAGGGAACGAGAACGATGCCGATTACATAGGCTGCAACCGGCAGCGCCAGCGCGATGAGTAACAGGCTGAAGCGCCGCACGCTAAAGGCATTAACAATCAGAACAATTGCCGCGATGATCAAAACGACGCAGACGATCATGAGTGCGGGCAGCGTGTAATGTGCTTCGGTGTACGTGACTCCGGAAAATGTCGGATGATCCTCCCAAAGAAAAGGGAAGCGTGAAAGATACGCGCGCCAGCCAAGCACCACGAGAAAGAGCGCCAACGAACAACACACACCGCGGAATGCAGCTCCGGATGACCAGCGTACGCTCGGCTTCAGCACGGTTTGGGGCAGTCCCAACAGTGAATAGGCAATCGCGGCACAGAGAATGATGAACGTCACGCCGAGCAGCCACGAACAAAGCAGATCGTAAAGCGGCAACGAGAACAGGTAGAAGCCAAGTGACTTGCCAAAAATTGGATCGGAAATGTTTGTGGCAGGCTGATTCCAATAGAGCGCGAATTGTCGCCAGTGTTCTTTCAGTCTGAAGCCAAAGATGAGTCCGAAGAGTGCGGCGATGATCCATCCCAGTGGTCGAATGATCTTTGCCGGCGAAAACTGAAACGGCTGGTTGTTGAGAATGATGGTCCGTTTCTCGAACGCAACGGCGCCGAAAAGTTTTTGGAAAAGAAGAAAAGTCGCGCTCAACAAGGCGGCGGTTAGTGCGGCGGAACCAATGAAGAGTGCGAGCTTTACTTTGAAGATGTACCAGTAAATTGACGAGTAACCGAGTGAATCGAACCAGAGTGCCGAGATGTAAATTGAAACGATGCGCGAGAACGAAAGCAGGAGCAGAACCGCGGCGACAATGAGCCAGATCTTGAAACGACGTCGTTTGCGTGGTCCAACATCAATCACTTCCGGCTCACGGGGGCGACTACTCATGACAGTATCTTGCCACAGATTGACACGGATAACACGGATCGGAAGTAGTTCTTATTAATCTGTGTAATCCGTGTTTATCCGTGGCTGATGTATAATCTCAAGGATGCTCACGCCGGAGACCATTCTACAGGGTCGTTACCGCATCGTACGCCAGCTTGGTCAGGGCGGGATGGGGGCGGTTTATGAGTCCGTCGACCAGCGTCTCGATACCACCGTAGCGCTCAAAGAGACATTGTTTGCAGATGAGCGCTTGCGGAAGCAATTCGAGCGCGAGGCCCGGCTGCTCGCGCGTTTGCATCACCCGGCATTGCCACGTGTTAGCGACCACTTTTCTGAAGGCGACGGACAATTTCTCGTGATGCAGTTCATTCCCGGCGATGACCTGTCGGAAATGATGACTCGCAAACGCGGTCCGTTTCCCGCGAACCAGGTTTTGACCTGGGCCGATCAGTTGCTCGATGCACTCGATTACCTGCACACCCAAGATCCGCAGATCGTTCATCGCGACATCAAACCGCAGAATCTGAAGCTTACCTCGCGTGGTCAGATCATCCTGCTCGATTTTGGTCTCGCAAAAGGGCAGGCCGGCGATATTTCCCGCATCACGACTGCCGCAAGCATTTTTGGCTACACGCCAAACTATGCGCCCCTCGAACAGATCCAGGGATTGGGAACTGACTCACGCAGCGATCTCTATTCGCTGGGAGCCACGCTCTATCACTTAATCACGGGCGTGAAACCACCCGATGCGTTGACTCGTGCAGCCGCGATTGTAAATGGCCAACCCGATCCGTTGTTGAGAGCGAGCGAAGTGAATACGGCAGTTGCACCGGAATTGGACCACGTGCTCGCGAAGGCGATGGCGCAGAATCGTGAACAACGCTACGCCACTGCTGATGAGATGAGTAAGGCGTTGCACGGCACTGAGCAGGCTTCCACCGTTGTCGAACGCGGTGAAGCGCAGACGGTGTTGTTTCCACCGCCGCCAAATACAGTTGCCGTTCCTACGCAGACTGTGGCGACGCCGGGTACAGTCGCTACGAGCGGCGAAACGACTGTTGTTCGTCGCCGGGACGGTGGGCCAAGTCGCATAGTTCCGATTGCCGTCTCGGCAGCGGCGCTGGTGTTGGTTGCGTTTTGCGCGTTGGGTTTCTATGCGTGGCACAATCGGAGCGACAACGTTTCGCAAATTGCGGCTGAATCTCCGACGCCGATTGCAGGTCCCGCCACGACGCCTTCTCCGTCTCCGGAAGCGACTGAAACGCCGGAAGAGAACGACGACGTTGACGTTGCGTCAACCACTCCTAAAAAGACTGAGAAGACTCCGCGTAACGAAGAACCCAGAAAAGAAGCGAAGCCCGCAAAGCCTCCTGAGACGACTCGTCCGGAGACTGAAAACCGGGGGCATGAAGAGCGGGAGCCTGATGTACCCGAGCCGCCGGGATTTGATGGGCCAAATAGGCCGCGTCGTCCCAATACGAGAGTCCTTCCCGGTGGGGTTGTGATACGCAATCTTCCCGATGGGTCGCAAATAATAACGACGCCGGATGGCATGAGAGTGATGGTGACCAAAGACGGTAAGCGTCAAGTATTGAATCCGCCGCGTGCGCGTCGCCGAGCCACTACTGTTCCGGCGCCGGCGCCATCGCCAGAGTAAGCCACGGATGAACGCGGATTGTTTACGGATCGATCCGCGTTTTTGATCAGCGTAAATCTGTGGTTTGTATTCCAAGAGGAGAATCGAAATGAGGAAGTCAACCACTACACGTGTAATCTTTGCGCTGCTTGTCGTTTGTATCTCGCTTGCGATGCTCAGCCCGGCCATTGCTGTCAGGGCGACGAGTGAAAGAGCAATTCCATCAAACATCAGAATCACGCCGCCGGCGCCGGCGTTTGATGACAAGGACCGAGTCGCCGAGTTGATGCAGAGACGCGAGAAGGTGGCCCAGAGCGTCGGGCCGCAGTCGTTCGTGATTCTGTTCAGCACCGAGCCGCGCGTCTACACCAACGACGTCGACTATCCTTATCGTCAGGAAAACAATCTTTACTATCTCACCAACCTGAAGCAGAAAGGCGCGACCCTCGTGCTGCTGCCGGGCAATACAAAGGTGCGCGAGATTCTCTTCATGCCACGCCGGAATCCAGCCGCCGAAACGTGGACCGGTCACATGTACAGCGCTGAGGAAGCAAATCAACTCTCGGGTATTCGCGAGATCTGGAATGCGAGCGAATTCGATCCTTTCATCAAAGCCCTGCGCAACCGGCAACCCTATCGCCCCAAACCGGAAAATATTTTCATGTCAGACATGCCGAAGGACACACCGTTGAGCAACGAACACGGGTATACGGCCCTTTTCGAAGCGGCCGCAAAAGGTGAAGCCGGTGTGTTCATGTTGATGCCGGGCCAGGGCGAAAGCCGTGAATACAAACAGGAACAGCGTTTTGCTGCCGATTGGGCCAGCACTGCTTCCGGTTATAGCATCAAGAATGCGTGGCCCATCTTTACGCAGATGCGTCTGGTGAAGTCGCCGATGGAACTTCGTCTGCTCCAGCATGCGATCGACATCAGCACTGAAGCGCACCAGCGCGCGTGGGCCGCAGCCGGAGAAGCGAAGTGGGAATACGAAGTCGACGCCGTAATGGCTTACACGTTCAAGCTGCGCAATGCTGACAACTGGGGCTATCCGGATATCGTGGGTTGTGGTCCAAACGCCACTACGCTGCATTACGTCGAATCGCAGGGACCGGTGAAGCAGGGAGAATTACTCCTGATGGACGTGGGCGCCGAATACGATCACTACACCGCCGACATCACGCGCACGTTCCCGGTCAACGGCAAGTTTTCTCCAGCGCAAGCGGCGGTCTATCAGATCGTCTACGACGCTCAGGAAGCAGTGGCGAAGGCATCCAAACCCGGCGCTACCTTGTCTGATGTGAGTCGCGCTGGAACCGAAGTGATCAAGGATGGTCTTCTCAAGCTCGGACTGATCACGGATCGCAACTCGATGCAGCATCGCGTGTGGTTCATGCATGGCACGTCACACTGGCTGGGCATGAACGTTCACGACGTTGGCGGCGGGGCGAAGTTTGTTCCGGGCGTGGTGTTCACTAACGAGCCGGGAATCTACGTTCGGCCCGACGCGTTGGACCAGATGCCGTATGGTTGGAATCCGGAAGACTGGGAAAAATTCAAAACCGCAGTTCGACCGGCGTTTGAGAAGTACAAAGGGATGGGCGTCCGAATCGAAGACGACATGGTCATCACGGCTGATGGCGTCCGCTGGATGAGTGAAGCATTACCACGAAAGATGAGCGACATCGAGGACTTCATCTCGAAAGCTCGCCGCCAATCAGAATAGCCACAAAAAGGCACAAAAAGCACATAAAAGAAAGGGACCCCGCAGTTAAGCAGGATCCCTTTTTATGTGCTTTTTGTGCCTTTTTGTGGCTAATGTTTTGTGGCTAGAAGTGCGCGGCGCGTGTGGACTTCTGCAAGGTGGCGACGATAGTCGCTTGATGCGTATAAGTCAGCGCTAGCGTCGATGCCGTCGCATACGTGAGTGGCCGCGGAGTTAATTGCCGCTTCGTCGAGGTTTGTGCCTGCCAATGCCGCTTCGACAGCTTTGGCGCGATAGGCTTTGACACTGACACCGGTTACACCAATGCCGGCCGACCTACACGAGCCATCGTCATTCAACGCCAGATTAACCGCGACCCCAACAACTGCGAATCCCGAAGCCGGATGTGGCACTTTCTGATACGCGTGGCCAAACTTTCCATTCGGTTTCTTGATGCGAATCTCGCGCAAGATCTCGCCCGGTTGAATATCGGTCGTCATTAAATCGAGAAAGAAGTTTTCCGCTTTTACTGTTCGTTCGCCGTTTGGACCAACGAGAACAATATCGGCATTGAGTGCGAGAACAGCCGCAGGCCAGTCACCAGCCGGATCGGAGTGAGCCACACTGCCGCCAATCGTGCCTCGGTTTCGCACCTGCACATCGCCAATACTCTTTGCACATTCAGGAAGAAGCGGACAAATCTTTTTCAGCAGATCTGACGACTCAATCTGATAATGAGTCGTCGTCGCTCCGATCAAAATCTGATCGCCCTCTTCGCGGATGTATGAAAGGGATTTCATACGTGCAATATCCACGAGCAACTGCGGTTGCGCGAGCCGGAGTTTCATCGCCGGTATCAAACTATGTCCGCCGGCGAGAATCTTTGCTCCATCGAGATCGCTGTTCAGCAATGCCACAGCCTCTTCAAGAGTTGCAGGCGCTTTGTAGTCAAACTGTGTAGGAATCATGATCCACTCCTCTGATCCGTCTTTATCTGCCTTCGAAGATCCGTGTCATCCGTGGCTGATGATCTGCCAAACATTCTCGGGTTTGATCGGCATATCCAGATGCTTCACTCCGAATGGCGCCAACGCATCGACGATCGCACCGACAACGGCGGGGGTCGCTCCGATCGTTCCGGCTTCACCGACACCTTTCACACCCAGTGGATTCACGGGCGAAGGTGTTTCAGTGCGGTCCAACTCAAAATTCGGAACGTGTGACGCGCGTGGAACCGCATAATCCATCAGAGTGCCGGTGAGCAGTTGCCCGGAATCGTCGTAGACAACTTCCTCGTACATCGCCTGACCGATCGACTGCACGATGCCGCCGTGAACCTGGCCGTCAACCAGCAACGGATTGATCACCTTGCCGCAATCGTCAACCGCCACGTATCGCAAAAACTTGATGTCGCCGGTTTCGCGATCGATCTCAACCACGCAGATGTGAGTGCCGAACGGAAAAGTAAAATTCTTCGGTTCGAAAAAGTAAGTTGCCGAGAGCCCGGGCTCGGTGTCGGGCGGCAAGTCTTTCGCGATGTGCGCCGCCAGTGCGATCTCCTGAATCGTCAAACTCGTCTTGCCTTCAGTTTGCGGTTCCGGGAGGGCGGCCGCAGGCGCTTCAGCGACAGGAACAACCGGTTCCGAAGTTCCGGTTGCGCTCGCCGCAGCCGCCTCCGCACGTGAATACTTGCCGCCTTCAAACGAGACGCGCGACGCATCTGCTTTCAACATGTGCGTCGCAATCTTGTGTGCTTTTTCTTTGAGCTTTTGAAGCGCGATGTAGACTGCGGTGCCGCCAACCGCCGTCGCACGGCTGCCAAACGTGCCGATGCCGTATTGGACTATGCCCGTGTCGCCATGGATGACAGTGACATCGTTGAGATCAACGCCGAGTTCGTCCGCAGCTATCTGCGCAAACGAAGTTTCCTGTCCCTGGCCATGTGGCGAGGCTCCTGTTAACACCGTCACTTTGCCGGTTGGTTCGATACGTACTGTCGCACTTTCCCAACCGCCGGCCGGCATCGCCTGAGATGGACCAAGCGCGCAGATCTCAACATACGTTGAAACTCCGATGCCGATCAATCGTCCTTCTTCACGAGCCTTCTTCTGTTCCTCGCGTAGTGATTTGTAATCGATAATCTGTTGCGCTTTGTTAAGTGCGGCTTCGTAGTCGCCGCTGTCGTAATCAAGACCGGTCGCGGTGTGGAATGGAAACTCATTTGCAGCCGGGAAGTTTTTGCGACGCACTTCCGTGGGATCCACACCCAGATCAGCGGCCACAAGATCGAGAGCGCGCTCCACGATGTACGTTGCTTCAGGACGTCCGGCGCCGCGATACGCGTCAGTCGCCATCTTGTTTGTGAAACACGCGGTGATGTTCATCTGGATGGCGGGGATCTTGTAAGCGCCCGAAAGCATTAATCCGGTCAGCGTAGGGATCGCCGGTGTGAGCAGTTGGTGATAAGCGCCCATGTCTGCAAAAACGCTGTAACGCAGACCAAGTAGTGTGCCGTCGTTCTTGAATGCGACCTCGATATCACCGACCTGCCCGCGTCCATGAATTGTTGCCTGGATATTTTCTCGTCGCGTTTCGATCCATTTGACGGGCTTGCCAAGTTGCATCGATATCCAGCCGAGCAGTGCTTCTTCCGAGTAAACATTCAGTTTCGATCCAAAACCACCGCCGACTTCAGGGGTGATGACGCGCAACTTGTTCTCGGGCATTCCGATCATGATCGCGACCTGTGTGCGCATCAGATGCGGAATCTGTGTTGACGACCAGATCGTGAGCTCTTGTTCACCCGGGTAGTAACGCGCGAGCACACCGCGCGGCTCCATCGCGATCGGCGCGAGCCGTTTGTGGAGCACGCGCTGTTTTACGGTGCGATCGGCGGCCGCAAACGCAGCGTCAACATCGCCTTCTCCCGAGGTCAATCGGTAGGCAATATTGTCGCCGAATCCGTCGTGAATTACTGGTCCACCGGCAGCAGCAGCCTCGACGTCCGTAACTGCAGGCAGATCCTCATAATCGACCACGACAAGGTCCGCTGCGTCGCGCGCTGCATAGCGATCTTTAGCAACGATCGCAACGACCGGATGGCCCACAAAATAAACTTTGTTCTTAGCCAGCACTCGGTGATCGGGAACTTTCAAGTCAGGCAGGGCGCCGGCACACGGCACTGGTCCAATCTTGTCTGCCACATCCTTGCCCGTGTAAACAGCTAAAACTCCCGGAACCGCGAGTGCAGCAGACGTATCAATGCCATTGATCTTCGCGTGCGCAAAGTAAGATCGCACAAATGCCACGTGCAGTGTGTTCGGCAACGCGATGTCGTCGACGTAGTGTGCGAGCCCGCGAATCAGCCGCGGATCCTCAGTACGCTTCACCCTCTTCCCAACATAATTGTTAGTCATGCTCTACTCTCCATCAACACGAACCCGATCCGTAACCCAATCAGCGTTTATCCGCGTCCAGCTTTTTTCGCCGCCGCATATTGCACCGCTTCGATGATGTGCTGGTAACCGGTACAGCGACACAGGTTGCCTTCGAGCCCGTGGCAAATCTCTTCACGCGACGGATCGGCATTGCGCTCGAGCAACTGCGCTGCGGTGACAATCATTCCCGGCGTGCAATAGCCACACTGTAGTCCGTGTTTTTCCCAGAACCCTTCCTGGACCGGGTGCAGTTCGCCGTTTTGCGCGAGACCTTCGATCGTCGTGATCGTTGATCCGTCGGCCTGGACGGCAAAGACGGTGCACGATTTCACTGCCTGGCCGTCGAGCATCACTGTGCACGCGCCACAAAGAGACGTCTCACAGCCGACGTGCGTTCCAGTCAGCTCTAAAACATCTCGCAGGTAATGAACGAGTAACATGCGTGGCTCGACCTCATCAGCATGAGAGACACCATTCACGTTTAGATTGATAGCCGTTTTCATGAGCTACCTCGCTTTTGATCTTTGAATTGTAGGAAGAATGATACTGGCGCACTTCTATGCCAGTTCGCAGCGAAAGTCAACGCTTAAAGGGTTGCCTTATGAATTCGTCGCTTCAAACGATGAATAGTTCGCCGCACTACTTTGAGTTGAGCGCGATCGTGAGCTTCGATCGCGGCCGCTCGATGCGTTTTGAGCTCACGTATGCGGGCTTTAATCCCGCTCTTGTCGATGCCGACAACATCATGATGTTCGTGTTGGATTCCTAAGGCTTTGGCGAGTGCGACGACGAGATGCTCCTTGTTCATTTGGGTATAACCCTGAACGGCCTCATGCTCGGAACCCTTCGCCATTTCGCGCAGGTCTGCGAGTGTCTTGTGTCTCAGTTGTTCGAATGTCAACTCCGCCATGGGAAACTCCTGTTCAGTTCTGTTTCACTGTTGCAAAGATTTCGTTGAGGTGATGCTGCAAATGAACCACGTAGTCGCGTATCAGGTATTCGAGTGTGGCCGGTGCATTTTTGTCGATCAGGTTGAATGCGATCACGTCCTGATTGTGATTTACGCGTGGCCTTGTCAGCGTATCTTTCGGGATGCCTGACGCCACATGGACCAAATGCAAGTTATAAGCTGTCCAAAGTTGAATCACATCTGACCACGCCTCGTCGTGATAGCGTTGCGCGGTAACCCACTGATTCTGGTCATAGCCAGGGAAGACGAGATCCTCGGTGAACTGCGCGCGGACAAAACGCTGATGATTGTTTGCCGCCGAATCAATCAAATGACCAAGCACCTCGATTATGGCCCAGTCGTCCGGTGAATCGCGCAGCCGGACCTGCTCTTCGGGTATCTCTCGCAGCCTCGCCGCTGCACTGACGATAGTGTCACGAAAGTCCCGGAGGAACTCTTCATAGTTATCAGGGGTGGTCATGAAGCCTGATAATAGCCCAAGATTTTCCGTTAGCTCAAACTGATTTGGAACCGGATTGCCCGACTGTTCGTTCTAGTGGCATGCGTTGGCTGTGGCGATTTACAAAAGTTTCGGTGGTGTTGCTGGTCACGTTGGTGATCGTGATAGTCGTCGGTTTTTCGGACACGTTGCTCTTCTATGCCCACGTCGCGAAGCTCTACACGCAATCCCCTGACACGAAGATCGCAATGCCTCTGGAGGATGTCGCGAAAAAGGAGGTTGCCGATACGTGGCAAGCTCCGAGAGGCACCGGCCGGCGGCATGAAGGTCAGGACATCTTCGCACCAAAAGGCACGCCGATTCTTTCGGCCACCAACGGCTATATCTACAAGATTGGTGAAAACAACCTTGGTGGCCAAACGGTTTCGGTGATCGGATCGGGCG
Source organism: Pyrinomonadaceae bacterium (assembly GCA_035694465.1). Taxonomy (GTDB): domain Bacteria; phylum Acidobacteriota; class Blastocatellia; order Pyrinomonadales; family Pyrinomonadaceae; genus PSRF01. The sequence continues at coordinate 126,438 of DASSFI010000068.1, forward strand.
GGCGGATTTATTACTACGCTCATCTCGATTCATACGCGAAAGGGATTGCCGTAGGCGACCGCGTTTCGAAGCGAACGGTGCTGGGCTATGTCGGCACAACCGGAAACGCACAGGGCACGCCTCCTCATTTACATTTCGGAATCTATACCTTCACTGGCGCGATCAATCCGCTGCCGCTACTCACCGACCGAGTCGCACCGACAGTGACGACCGTCAAGCCGAAAGAAACCAAAACCAAACCAACTATGGTCAGTCGTAAGGCTTAGACTTTTATCCACAGATTACACAGATTGTTTGACTCCCTCCGTGCGTTCAGCTTATTGTTTCCGCCAGTTCAACTAGTCTTGTCGGCCCTTTAAGCGACAAATCCAAAGTAAACTGGAAGGAGCTAACGCATGCGAATGCGATCCCGGTCTCTCCCTGTCTCGATCCTTGTTCTAACTTTAACTATCTGCGTTTTCATTCTGGCGCCGAAATCTGAAGCGACAAACTCGCCTCAGGATCCGCCAACACCCGCTGCCGGAGGCGCCGGTCAGGATCGTCCTGGTCGACCCGATCAGTCACCTGAACCGCGGCCTTACGAACGTGTGATCACAAAGGAAGCCAAGTCTGATGATGGCATCTTCACGATTCACACGATCAAAGAAAAGGTCTATTACGAAATTCCCAAGAGTGAGCTCGGCAAAGAATTTCTCTGGGTGAGTCAGATTGCCAAAACGACGCTCGGCGTCGGCTACGGCGGGCAGGCCGCCGGCAATCGAGTGGTGAAATGGGAGCGTAAGGGCAATCGCATTCTGCTGCGAAATGTGTCGTACGACGTCGTAGCTGATGCGAAGCTTCCCGTGTCGCGCGCCGTTCAGGCTTCAAACAACGACACGATCATCATGGCTTTCAACATCGAAGCGATCGGCAAAGACGATGCGGCCGTGATCGATGTCAGTCGTTTGTTCACAACGGAAGTTACCGAGTTCAGTGCGCGAACACGTCTGCGTGCTCGTGGTTTCGACGCTACGCGCTCCTTCATCGAGAAGACGAAGTCGTTCCCGGGCAATATCGAAGTCGAAGTTTCGCAAACCTACACATCTCCGCCGGATCAGACTCCGGGTGGTGGCGGTGGTGGACCACAACCCGCGCCCAATCCGTTTGCGGCGGGAATGCGGGCCGGAACAAACGCGACCGTGGTCATGCACTACAGCATGGTGAAGTTGCCGGATCACCCCATGATGCCGCGTTTGTTTGACGAGCGCGTCGGCTATTTCACTGTGCGCAAAATGGACTACGGCGTAGACGAACATCGTGCGCCACAACGCACTTACATCACTCGCTGGCGTCTGGAGAAGAAAGATCCAAACGCCGAACTCTCCGAGCCCGTTAAGCCGATTGTCTACTACGTCGATCCGGCCACACCAACGAAATGGGTGGCATGGATCAAGAAGGGAATTGAGGATTGGCAGCCTGCTTTTGAAGCCGCCGGTTTCAAGAACGCCATCATCGCGAAAGAAGCACCTTCAAAGAGCGAGGATCCATACTGGGATCCCGAAGATGCTCGCTATTCGGTGATTCGTTACCTGCCGTCCACGATCGAGAACGCTTCCGGACCGCACGTCAGCGATCCACGCACCGGTGAAATCCTCGAGTCGGACATTCAGTACTATCACAACGTGATGAACCTCGCGCGCAATTGGTACTTCCTACAGGTTGGACCACTCGATCCACGTGCGAAGAAACTTCCGTTGCCGGACGATCTGATGGGACGGCTGGTTGAGTATGTGATCGCACACGAGGTCGGACATACGCTCGGTTTCCAACACAACATGAAGGCGAGTGCCACTTATGCAGCGGATAAAGTTCGCGATCCGCAGTGGCTCAAGACGATGGGCCACACGCCAACTCTGATGGATTACTCACGTTTCAACTACGTAGCTCAACCTGAAGACAATATTCCGGTTGACGAACTGATTCCCGGCATCGGTCCATACGACAAATGGGCCACGATGTGGGGGTACAAGCCTATTCCGGGCGCCAGGTCTGCCGACGACGAAAAGAAAACGCTCGACGAATGGGCCAGGGAGCAGGATTCGAAACCGTATTTACGCTTCTCAACGGCTGATGCGCGTGGCTCCGATCCGGGTGAGAATACGGAAGCCGTGGGTGATGCGGACGCCGTTGCTTCGACCGCACTCGGCATCAAGAACCTGAAGCGAGTCGCAGACATGCTTCTTCCCGCTACGTCGCATCCAGGAGATCCGTACGACGATCTGGAAGAGCTTTACACTCGTATGTTGGGCCAGTGGGCCACGGAGTTAACTCACGTCACCGGCATTGTGGGTGGTTTTAACTCGCAACAAAAACATGCTGGTCAGGATGGAGTTCGCTTCGTGATCGTTCCGAAAGAACGACAGTCTGCGGCAGTGCGTTTCCTGAATGAGAATGCGTTTGCGACGCCAACCTGGGCGCTCAAGCCCGAAATTCTGCGTCGCATCGAGGCGGCCGGCGCGCTCGCGCTTGTGAACACAGCACAGGAGCGAATTCTGAACTCATTGCTGAGCAACGCGCGCTTTGATCGTCTGGTCGAACAGGAAGCAATCGATGGCATAGCGGCGTACAAGCCTGCGGATTTTATGGTTGACGTTCGTCATGGCATCTGGAGTGAGCTTGATGGGGCTGGTCCGATCAAGATCGACGTCTATCGTCGCAATCTTCAAAACTCGTACATCGACCTGCTGTCTAATAAGTTGAATGTGCGACCGTCGGTGACGGACGATTATCGTGCGTTGATCAAAGCCGAACTTCGTGATTTAAATGCCGCGCTGACAACGGCGAGTGCGCGAGCCACCGATCGGCAAACGCGGGCGCATCTGGCTGATGCTCGCGATCAGATTGCGAAAGCGTTGGATCCGAAATTTGCTGCACCGGCTGCACCCGTGGTGGTAAATCCGTTTGGATTGGACGATGAGTCGTTAGAGAATTTCGATCCACTTAACTGCTGGCCCGATTATGCAATTCGAATCAGGCCACGAAATGATTGGTAGTTAGTTAGCCACAAAAAGGCACAAGAAGCACAAACGATTTACTTGAGCGTTTGTGCTTTTTTGTGTTCGAGAAGGTTTGTGGTGTGATCAGTGATGCTGATCGGTATCGGGTTCGTGATTGGTTGGTCGGTTAGCTCGCGTGGCGGAGATACGACTTGATTGATCTGCTGTGGTTGCGGGTCCTCATCGCGGCGAATCAGAAGACCGGCGATGATGTGTCCCAGCCCGGCGGTTGCTGGTAACAGTCCGAGCAACCAGATCACCTTCACCACCGGATCGATTTCAAAAGGCACCTGCTCCACGATATGCTGCGGCAGCTTGAGTACCAGTGCGGTCGAGAGAAAGTAGAGAAAAGTAGCCAGGCCTGCACCGGAAAACAGCGACACCACACCCTTGGTGATGTGTTGTTCACGTCGTTCTGCGGCGGTTTTCTTTCGTCGGAGATTGAGCCAACTCTGGCGGTTTTTGTTTGATTCAACCTTGACTGTGTTGACTAATTCTTGGATCTTCGGAAGCGGTCCACGATCCTTCAGATCTGAGCCGCAGACACGGCAATACTGGACGTTAGCTTGCGCTTCTGTACCACAGTGTGGGCAATACATAAAATTCGAAAACGTCCGGAGTGATGAATTAGTTCCGCCACAGATTTTACGGATCTAAAAACCGATCAGCGCAGATCGGTTCTTGATCCGTATGATCCGTGTTACCTATTCGTAACTTAACGCGTCAACAGCATCCTGTCGCGCCGCACGTAAAGCTGGATATAAGGCTCCGACACTTCCACCCAACAACCCAACTGCCAACGCGATCAGAACCCAACGGGGCTCGATCTCAATTGTTAAGCTGGTAGTTCGTGTTACGACGAGTTGCGCCAACATCGTCAAGAGCACTCCGACCACCACGCCAAGAACACTGACGATGATCGCTTCCTGTTCGATCACCCATGCAATCGCTGTCTTGGACATGCCGAGCGACTTGAGAATGCCGATCTGTCTCGTACGTTCCGTTACAGTCGTGTACATCGCGAGTAGTATCACGAGGATACTGATCGCCGCGGCCACCCCAACCACCACGTTGAGAAACACATTCAATGCAGGCACACCAGAAGCATACAACTCGGGAAGATCACGCGTGAACAATAATTGATCTTGCGGAAAACGCTCGAGGATGCGCGCCGCTACTTCATCCTGCTGCGATGGATCGACACACGCGACGAGAATCGCAGTTGCTTTCTCTTCTGCGCCCACCTGCTCCTGCATCGTCTTCAGGGGAATCTTGATGCGGCCTCCGCCTGGTGGTTCGTAAACGCCGACGATCTTGAACGGTCGATGAAAGAGTTGCACTGTGTCGCCGACGTTGGCCTTGCGGTTTCGCTTCCACTCCGGATCGACAATCGCTTCGTCGCCGGATTGCAAGGGTTTGCCTTCTCGCATAGAAATGCGCGCAATGTTGGCGTACTGATCGTAGTCAATCCCGTCGATCAGTCGTTGGCCAAAGCCTGTATCGCTGCTGTCCACTGCCTGACCGAGAGGCGTAGTGGCACGGACGCCGGGGATGGTTGCCAGTTCCGCGGCGTGCGAAGTATGCACCTTGAATTGAGACGCACCCGCAAGACTGACCGATCCCGATGCGCGAATCATAATCTCGGCGCCAATATTCGATTCACGCCGGCCACGTTCATGCAGAACGCCATGAGCCAGACCAACAGTGAAGACGATTAGCAGCACTCCGACTCCCGTGCCGAGAACACTGACCGCAGTGCGAGCAGGTCGATGAGCGATGTTTGAAAGTACCAGACTATCCATAAGACGTTGTAAGCGTGGGCTACGATCAAGAATGCGACGCCACGCGTTGGGGAGCGTGCGCCACGTGAGCACAAAGAGGCCGATTGATGTCCAGACAACGATGGCAGCCTTACGCACGAGCGCTAAGGCAAGACCTGCGGCAGGCGTAAAACCGAGTCCCTTCTGAAGAATGACTTCGGTGCCGCCTTCGTAGACGCCGATTGTTCCCGGAACAAACGCAAACACAAAATTGATGACCTTGGTGAGCGACTCAATTATGTAGGCTTGAGCCACTTGCGGCGCAAACCCAAGCATCTTGAGCGCGAGGTAGACCTCAACCACGCTGGCTACGTGCGCCAGCAGGTTGCACGCGATCATCAGAAAGAATGCGCCGGGATGATGTTTGTAGAAGTCGTAAACTTTCGACTCGAGGTGGAAGATGTGATGACGTCGTTTGAGAATGACTTTAGGACTCAGTCGCAGTTCGCCGAGTCGATCAATCAACCACGTCAGTAACATCACACGACGCTTCGCCGCAATTGCGGCGACAAGAATTCCCGATGCCGCGACGGCCGCGATGATCAGCAGGACCACATACGCGCCGGGAGGCAGTGGATACCTCAACAGCATCACAACTGCGCCGCTCAGCACGAAGAAAACGACAGACAGGTTATAGATCAGATTGTCGACGACGAGCGCCGGCACGCCGTATGTAAGCGGCACCCGTTTTCGCAGGAGCGCAACTTTAGTCGCTTCGCCAAGTAGTGGTCCGGTGAAGGTGAGAAAACTAATCGCTTCGCCGCCGAGTCGTGCGGCAAAGGCGTTGCGAAAAGTGATACGACGATGCTCGGGAGGAACGGCTGCGCGCATCGAGATCGTGCGCAGAACGTGTCGCAGGCCGCTCAATCCGACAATAATGACGAAGCCGAAGCCGATGCGCAGCAGTGCATCGAAAAGCGGTTGCACACCGACGCGGTTGATTACATAAATGAGCAGACCGAGGCCGAGGATGAAGGCCAGCGTTTGGAGCCAGATGAAAGATCGGCGCGAGTTGTTGGTGGTTGGCTCTGGTTCTTCGGCGAGTTCTTCTGTTTCACCGGTCGTCCAGTTATCTGCAAACTCTTCTCTCGAATCAATCAAGGCGCTGCACTCACTCGTTGCGTTGGAAAGCAGCCACAGATCTGTGGCTTACCTTTCTTGCTGTGCTGTCTGCCGGTACGGATTGGCGGGCAACAGCTCTTTAACAACACGTCCGGGAAACTTTCTGAATCCTTTATCCCAAAGCTCGGGCACTGGGGTGCTATCATCGCGTAAATTTCCCGTTAATGCCAACAGCGTCGGCACAAAACTAAGACTGTCGTAAGGCGTTTCGATATTAAAAGCTTTTGGAATACCGGTATTCGCGCCACCTGCGACCATGAATGTCGAGTGGGTCGAGATCCGGAAAAACGAGCCATGATTGCCACCCGGGTTGAATCCACGCACGTCGAAATTCCAGTGATCGTTGGCGACGATTAACAGATCAGCTTCGACCAGTTCGCGTTTGCGTCGCGCGAATTCTCGCATCAAACGCTCGTCCGGGGTTAAGCCGGGGTTTTCAGTTGAAAGTCGTTCGATGTCGTGGCGCGCGAGCTCTTCGTTTAGTCCAATGAGACCGTTGGAATAGTGAGTTTTGTGCAGCGCATTCAGCCACTCGGTGTCCGTGTGCCACTGGCTCAGCCACGCCGTTCGATCGGCAGTGGGCACAATCAAATTCGGATCTTCAAAAATCTGCAACGGCAAACCCGCCTGCCAACTGATCTGTTTGAACTGCAAGCGTCCGCTCGCATCCTGTGTCAGACCACTGATCGGCAGATAACGCAGACTCAAACCGCCATCAGCATTCCGCCGCGAAAGGATCAACGCCTGACGATTGGCGCCCGTCGTAACCCAGACCACGTCCTCGTCGATATCACGATCATCGATCAAAGGCAGCACTAGATCGCGAGTGATCCTGGTCGCTATTAGATCGACCGGCCGGTTTGTGAGTCCACGCTGAACGTTGTTTCTCACCGCGATGCTTTGTAACAGTGAGAAATAATCGACTCGCACAAAGCTCTGTTCGACGTTCAGAGATCCATCCGTGTTCAAAACAAAACCGTTGGGACTAAGCCCGACGACGTAATTCTGAAGCTCGTAGACTGTATTTCGGTCGCCCATCGACATCTTCGGAATAACGTCCCCGATTTTTACTTTTGAAGCCGAGAACGCTTCTGAGGGAGTCTTCAGCAGGTTGTGGAGTGCGAGTGCATATTCAGCGTACTCCTTGCGCTCGGTTTGCCAGCGATCGAGTTGCACATAGATGCGCTTGGCAGCGTCGTCCAATCCCAGATCCTGTTGTTCCTTGGTGAACTTCTTTGGTTGTGCTTCCCAGAGTTTGCGTTGTTCTGCGATCGTTCGGTCGAGAGCGCCGAGTTCATTCTCGAGCTGCGTGAGATCCTTTTCCCAGTCTGCACGCCGGCGATCGATCACAGCGAAGAACTCATCGGTCACGGCTTTTTCCGTCGCATCCGGCAGCTTGCTGCGCTGCAATTGCTGCAGGAGTATGTGCAGGATGTTGAGATCGCTGTCGCGCAAATGCAGTGACGCGCGCTCGTTGCCGTCAAAGTCGAGCATCGCTGTTGGATAAGTGGTGCTCTCACCTTTGAGATAGTAAGTGTCGGGTGTTGTCGTGGTGATTAGAGGTACGAGCGGATTTACGCCCTTAATCGAATAGTCGAGCATCAGGCGTCGCTTAGTGATGACGTGATGTCCACCGCCCATGCGGCTGCCAAGCAACTTCACCAGATTGTAGCCCTGACTGTAGACCTTCTCGTCGGTATTGACGCCGTGGTCCGAAATCAGCACGAGCGCGGTGTCGGCGGCAAGTGGACTCTTCTGAATCGCGGTCCATACCTGACCGATGACCGCGTCCATCCTTTGCAACACAAACAAGTGCGACTGTTCGTCGTTGTTGTGATGCGCCACGTGATCGAAGTCTTCCATCATGAGGTCGAGATAACGAAACCTCGGATCGTTGAGATTCGTGACCAACTCCTTGGTGAGTTGTTCGGTGATGGCACTGCGAAGCTCGAAGCCCATGGTCCATTCGTCGAACAATTCCTTCGGAGGTTTCATGAACTTATTTTGCAGACTCTGTTGCAGGGTCGAGTAGCGCGGGTTTCGCAGAAATATCGAATACGTTATGTAGCGTTGATTGTGCGGGTATGCATCCGATAGCATCGGCAGGCCGAGGGAGTCGAGCACTTCCACGGCGCGCATGTCGATCCGGCTGCCGTTAATCCCGGCGAGATAGAGTGGAAAGAAATTCAAATAGTCATACGAATGCAGCGTGTAACGATCAAACTCAACGTTGCCTTTGATCTGTAGGTGTTGGCCCGTTTCCAGTAACGACCACGAAGGGGCAGACAAACTCATGCCCCTCACGTAAAAATTGGAAAGTCTCGAGCCACGCTGGTAGAAGATGTAATCGATCCAGGGAAGCAGGCTCTTTCCCGACTGTGGATCGCGCTGTTTGACGAAGCGGTCTACGACGTCGTACGGCAATCCATCGCATTTAACGACGACGAGTCGTTTTGTTTGAGCGAGTGAAGTGGCCGCAACGCAGAATAGAAGAAGTATTACTCCCGCAAACGCGCAAAGGCGCAAAGTTGCGAAATGGATCGCTTTGCGCCTTTGCGCCGTTGCAGGAAATTTGGTGCTGCCCATCGCTATGGCTGGCCCGTAGTGATTGTGGCACCGTTAACCGTAGCGGCAATTGGCTGAACTCTGGGGTTTCGTCCGCGCAGATATTCACTGGCCAGATCTCGAAGTGTTTTATCTACGTCGGTGTTCTGTGAGATCCGGAGCAATTCTTTGTTCGCTTTGGAACTGTGAATGCGCGACAGGCCGTCCAGACAAGCACGACGCGTTTCATCGTCTTTCGTACGCGCAAAAATGTTCGCCGTGGCTGACGCCGCCCTCCCATCGGCTTCTGTTCCGTGCTCTGCAATAAAGCGCAGCGAATGTCGTACGTCTTCGAGGTTCCAGGTGATATCAACCTCGGCAGTCGACTTGGCGATTTGCTGCAGGAACTTCGTGTGATATTCGAGCCGGCGGGCAATGTCGAGTCGATCCTCCATATCGTCGGTCAACTCTTCACGGTGCACGTACTTGCCGAAACTCAAAACGTTCATTACCCGAAACGCCAGTTGCGCTTTGTCGCCGTGCTCGAGCGGCAGCATCTCCGCGCGGCGGTCGCGTTCGAGCTTCACTGCCAAACCGTTTGGGTCTTTCGCATAAGCCAGCAACGTTTCGTATTGCGCGGTCGCGATATTTGCCTCAGCCTCGAGATCGTTTTCGAAAGGATTGAGCGAGATCTTTTCCAGTCGTCCACTGACTTCAGATCGAAGCTCAGGTTCCATCGACGTGTTCAGAGCCAGTAGCAGCTTTAGTTGCGAATATGTCTGAAGTCGCGAAGGTTGATTGATATCCATGCCGCGTCGCCCGGTGACAAAATCGTAAACCGTGCGACCGAGAAAGAACGGGAGGTTACCAAACTTCGACAGCGAGAGCATGTTACGCGTGACGTCGTTCAGCACACGCCGCGACATCTCACGCTTCTTTGGATTGTAGCTGTCACGGAAATCGACCAGCAGCATCGGAATCTTCGGATTATCGAGTCCGTAAAGACCGAGTGGAATCATCTCCACTGCTTCGGCGCCCGGTGTTTCGCTGTCGACCACATGATTCTCTGAATCGAAGTAGCGAGTCTCAACGTAACCGGTCCAATTCAACAAGCGCTTGTCGGTCCACGGATTGGCGATATTCAAAAAGCGTTTACTGTAACGCGCATCCGGTTGTTTGATGAGATCGCGTTTCGCGACCCAGAGCAGTGCGTGTGTCGCGCTCCCGTCGGGCATCAACAATGGTTCGAAGTAGAGTGATTCAGACTCTGCTCTTTGACGGAGCAACTCCCAATTGTGTCCGCGTTCGTCCCGCGCCTGCGTGGTTTTCTTCGCGTAATAAGCCTGGAGCTTCGAATCGTCGACAAGCCCGCCGAAGGTCTTTTCACTCAAGAGAAGACGGGCCTGGATCGTCGCCATCTCGGCGGAAGTAAAAGCTGACTCACCTTTGACTGCCTGATACAGCGCTAACACCGAAAGCGCTCGGATGATATGTGACCGTCGATAGTCGCTTGAATTTCGGCGATAGGAACTGGTTGACGCCTTGATCGGAGTGCCATATGGATCAAGCAAAATTCCCTGCAGCGCGGTCCAGAAAATCTTGTCCCACACTTCGCTTTCAGGTGAAGCAAGATCGAGCGCGGGCGGCGGAATTTTCGACAGCGTTTCCTTGTTTCCAACACGCGTGTAGAAGAATGGGATTGCGGCTGCCAGACGTTGCTTTGTTGTTGGTCGCGTGTAAGTCAACGGCCAGACATAGCGCAGACGATTATTCTCAGGATTCTGGTCGCCCAAAGTGTCGCGTAGAATAGACACCAGCGGGACCCACTTGTCGCCTTCAGTAGACTCGAGACCGGACAGTTTTGCGTGGACAGTGATCAACTCGGCACCGCCGGCTACCTCGACGCGCTCAAGTCTCAAGATCTGAGAGAGCAAAGCTGTCGGGTCGTTTTCCGCGGAGTCAGTCTCCAGGGAGTTTGGCGCCTGGGCCATGCTGAAGGTTGAGAGTACTGGTGAGGCAACGAGCAGAAATGCTAAGAACAAGCTCGCCCTCAGGTGCCAGTGCCTACGGGTTTGGGACGTCATCCTTTTTCGTTAACACTCAAAAAATTCTGGCAGATGGGGAGTTTGTGCTGCACTAAAAACTAAATTCTTTGAAGTTCCTCAGAAATCGTTCAATGTCAGTACTTTGTCTGCAATACCCATGCCCACGATGAGCATAAACTAAATATACATTAGTCTAACCCCGCGCGAACCTATTTTGTGCCGGCGGTGTGACACGTGGTGCATTGTAACAAGCCATAAATTGTCTCAAACAACGTGGAAATCGATCGGACCATGGGGCGTTTCTGCTCGCCGTGGCTTTGATGTTAATGAAGACGATTTTGTTTGTGCTGTTGTTAACGAGATCCGCCGGCATGGCCTGAGGACTGGCTGGCGGTTTCTCCTTCTTTCGTCTCTTTCGCCGGCGCTTCCCAACCGTTCCGTTCGAGTAGTGGTATGCCAAAACGAATCGGAACCGCGAAGTTTGAGGCCTGGTTTTCAGTGAAGACGGCGAAGTTTACTCCGATTACTCGACCGGACGGACCAAAAAGCGGCGCGCCGGAACCGCCCTCGGCAGTTCGTGCGTCGTATACGATTCGTCGCACATCGAGGTCAGTAATGCTGCCTTGAGTTGTGAGCGGTTGAATACGTTTGGTTTCGGCGAGGTATGCGAGTTGGGCCATCGGTGTTCCGTAGCGCTGCTGAATACCTCTCGACTCCGCGTCGTCCAAAAGCGCCAGCAGGCGATCTGGACCAGATGGATAACCCATCATTACGACTGTTTTGCCGACGGCGACTGCGTCCGGATCGGTTTCCAACGGCAGGATTGGAATTGAGTCCGGGATCTCTGCAATGTCGAGACTACAGACCGCGAGGTCATCTCGTTGGGCCGCGCCTTTGAATTTCAACGGGATCGCCTGCGCGATGTTTGGGAAGTAAGCGATCAGTTTACGCAATCGTGGCTGTGCTTTCAGACCGCCAGTGATACTTTGCGCGCGTTCGTCTGCAATCCACGGTTGGGCGATGTGACGATTAGTCAACACGAAACCCTGACCGATATGAAATCCCGAACCGACGAATTCATATTCAGCGATTGCCGCATTGCCTTCCGGAGTTAACGCGTCAGGTGCACCATTCTGAACGGCGCTACCATTGTCGTTCAACTGAGCCTCGGCATACCGAAGTGGCCGTCCCGTTCCAGCCTCGACAAAGTAAAAAGAACCCGCGATAAGGCAAACACCACTGCCGTAGTCGCTGCGAAGTTTCACTGCGAGTGACAGACTGTTCTGCAACTGTCTGGTCGATTCGTCGATGTTGACGATCTGCTGGTTGGTTTTGGAAACCTGCTCTCGCATCTGACCGAGCTGTTGGCTCTGTTCGTCAATCAGCCGGCGACTCCGTTGCAGCTCCTTGTACATCGCGAATCCGAGGTAGAGCATGCCGCCGACGAGGGCGACCGCGATGCCTAGTGTGATCAGCTTGGTGCTCGGATTGATCTCGCGTACCAGTTCGCGCGTGAACTCACGCAGGAAGACTTTCGCGTCGTCGCGCCGGGCGGTCGCTGCTGATTCGATAGCCGCGGCTTCGATGAACGGGGCCACGTGCGTTTCACGCGCAGCTTGTGGAACTACAGCGGGCAGGTCACGGACCGGGAAAAAGTGCAGCACGACCTCCGAGTCGCCAATGCGCAACTCGTCGCCGTCATGAATCTCATTTCCTGAGTTGACGGGTTCTCCGTTCAGGGTCAGTGCCAGCGCGGCATCGAAGTCAGTCACGCGATAAGAACCATTCTTTCGGCCCAGTTCGAGCAATATGGAGTCTGCTGCGGTTTTTGGCAGGCTGGACGAGCGGAGCCGCAAGTCACAGTTTTCAGAAGCACCTATGCGAACGCTATCGTCGGAGAGGATTTCGGTATGCCGGTCGTCGCCCGAGGAGATGTGGATAACCAGGCCGGTTGCCATAAAGTGTACAAACCAATTACGTCGATCACGAATCGAGCCGTTATCTCGACGCGACACATTCTACAATGAAGTTGTTCAGCAACAAAGAAATGATTCACAGAATATGATGTGCTTTTTGTGTCTTTTGCCGGCTGACACTCTTGCAGCAAAGCTGATAGCATGCTGAACGTGGAGTTCATAGAAGACTGCGATCGTTTGGTTGATCTGGCGCCCATTGCGGCGGCGTCGATTCAGCATCATGTGTTTGTTTGCACCGGGAAATCGTGCTCGGCTGTGGACAGCGCCGAAGTTCGAAACGCCTTCGAGCGCGAGCTGAAAGCGCGAAATCTTCAGTACGGCAAAGCAAAGAAGGGCTGTAATCCGAACGGTTCGGTGGTGTTGACTGAGTGTGGATCGGTTGGGTTTTGTGCGATCGGCGCCGCCGTGATGGTCTATCCGGACGGAGTCTGGTATGCGCAGGTGCGGGCGACGGACGTCCCCGAGATCGTCGAAGAACACATCGTCAACGGCCGCCCGGTTGAACGATTGGCCCTCTTGCGAGTCCCCGCTAGCAAGTAATCTGTCAATAAGCCGCGAATTTTATCCGTGAGAATCCGTGGCCGGTTTCCAACGCAAGACTGGTTTACGTGCCGCCGTCGCTTCATCGAGACGACCGATGCGCGTGTTGTGAGGAGCGTTCAGGACCAACTCGGGATTCTCTACGGCCTCAATCGCAATCGATTTCATTGCCTCTACAAATTGATCGAGCTCCTGACGACCAACCGATTCCGTCGGCTCGATAAGCATTGCGCCCTGCACGATCAAAGGGAAATAAATCGTCATCGGATGGAATCCGTAATCGATCAAGCGCTTGGCAATGTCAAGCGTGTGCACGCCCTTGCGAGTTTGTCTCTTGTCAGTGAAGACGACCTCGTGCATGGGCGAACCCGCAAACGGTTTGTCGTAATCCTCAGTTAGACCGGCGGCGACATAACGCGCATTGAGCACTGCGGCTTCGGTCGCTTCACGCAAACCGTCGTTTCCATGCGTCAATGTGTAGGAAAGCGCCCGCAACATCATGCCGTAATTTCCTAAGAACGCTTTCACACGCCCGATCGACTTTGGCTGATTGTAGTCGAGGCGATAATTCGATTCAGCAGACTTCACGATACGCGGCACCGGCAGAAATGGTTCGAGCTCCTTAGTGCAGCAACACGGTCCACAGCCTGGTCCACCACCACCGTGCGGCGTCGAAAAGGTCTTGTGCAGGTTGAGATGGATGACGTCGACGCCCATATCGCCGGGACGCGCAATGCCGACGAGGGCGTTCATGTTAGCGCCGTCCATGTAAACCAGACCACCGGCTTCGTGAACGATGTCGCAGATCTGTTTGATATTGCGTTCGAAGAGGCCGAGTGTGTTTGGGTTCGTCAACATCAGACCGGCGACTTCGCCGTGCGCGCAGAGTTCCCGCAAGTGCTCAAGATCTGTCAAACCTTCAGCCGTCGATCGGATCGTCTTAACCGAGAACCCGGAGAGATGTGCTGACGCCGGATTGGTTCCGTGAGCCGAGTCGGGAATCAACATCGTGCGACGATTTGTAGCAGCGGCTCCGTCGCGCGCGTCAAGAAACGCGCGGATGATCATGATTCCGGTCATCTCGCCATGTGCACCCGCGGCTGGTTGCAGAGAAATTCCCGGCAGTCCGGTGATTTCCGCGAGGTGCTGTTGTAAGTCGTAAATAACTTCGAGGGCGCCTTGCGCGTCCTCTGCATTGGTCAGCGGATGAAGATTTGCGAATCCCGCAATCCTCGCGACACGTTCGTTCAGTCGCGAGTTGTACTTCATCGTGCAGGAACCCAACGGATACATGCCGAGGTCGATCGAGTAGTTCCAGGTCGACATGCGCACGAAGTGGCGGATGACGTCGACCTCGCTCACTTCCGGCATTCCTTCGAGATCGTCGTCACGACGAAACTCCGCGGGAATGTTTAACTCGACTTCATCGACGTCGAGCGCAGGCAATCGATAGCCGATGCGACCCGTCTGCGAACGCTCAAAAATGAGGTGCTCGTTGGGACTGATGTGACTGGTGACTTTCGTAATCGTCATTGACTTAAAGTGCTGCTAACCCCTGGACGAGTGCGTCGATCTGCGCGCGGCTGTTTGTCTCAGTAACACAAACCAGAAAATCGTTTGGTCTATCCGGCATGAACTGCGACAACGCGATGCCGCCGTCGATTCCTTTTTCTTTACCGAGACGCGAAAGCAATTCGACCGCTTTGCCGGGCGCACGCACGACAAACTCATTAAAAAATGGACCAGAGAAGGGAACTGAATAACCCGGCAGTTTTGAAATCGCGCGCGCTGCATACGCCGCCTTCTGCGCACACTGCTGTGCGACTTCCTGAATACCGCGCCGTCCCATCGTTTCGAGATAGACGGTCGCAGCGAGTGCGATCAATCCTTCATTCGTGCAGATGTTGGAGGTGGCTTTCTCGCGCCGGATGTGTTGTTCGCGAGTGGCGAGTGTGAGCACAAAACCTCTGCGGCCTTGTTTGTCGTAAGCTTCTCCCACGAGCCGTCCCGGAATTTGTCGGGCGTATTTGTCGCGCGTCGCGAACAGTCCGACATATGGACCACCAAACGAGAGTGGTACGCCAAACGACTGTCCCTCTGCCACCACGATGTCAGCACCGCACGCTCCGGGAGATTTCAACAAACCCAGCGAGATCGCTTCCGTCACCGCAACCACCAGCAGCGCTCCCTTGGCATGCGCCGCATCGGCGAGAGCCGACAGGTTTTCGACCCCACCAAAGAAGTTTGGTGATTGGACCACGAGCGCCGCAGTCGTGTCGTCGATTGCTTCAGCCAGTGCCTGCCACGACTGCCCGGTCTTTTCATCGAACTCAACCAACTCGAGATGAATACCGGCGTGCTGAACGTAAGTTCTGACAACTTCCAGATACTGCGGGTGCGTAGCAGTCGACGCCACGACTTTCGTGCGTCGTGTCACACGCTCTGCCATCAACACTGCTTCAGCGAGTGCGGTCGAGCCGTCATACATCGAAGCATTCGCGACTTCCATCCCTGTCAACTGGCAGACGAGTGTTTGAAACTCAAAAATCGTTTGCAGTGTTCCCTGCGAAATCTCAGGTTGATAAGGTGTGTAAGCCGTGAAAAATTCGGAACGAGAGAGAATGTGATCGACGATGGTCGGGATGTAATGAGAATAGGCGCCGCCGCCCATGAAGCTGATGCGCCGGGCGCCGGCATTGCGCGCGCCCATCTGTTCGAAGCTGTCGAGCAGTTCGATTTCTGAAAGTGCGGCAGGAGTGTTGAGCGGTCTTTGTAAACGCAGTTCCTGAGGAATTGAATCGAACAGTTCTTCGGCCGATCCGAGCCCGATTGCCTCCAGCATTTCGATGCGCTCTTCCGGCGAGTTAGGAATGTAGCGCAAGATTATTCGCTCTCAGCTTTCGTAAAATCTTCGTACTCGGCGGCCGTCAACAGGCTGTCAACTGCGCTGGCGTTCGACATTTTTATTCGTATCATCCAGCCGGCGCCGTATGGATCCGTATTGACGGTTTCCGGTTCGTCTGCGAGCGACTCATTGATCTGCGCGACGGTGCCCGCGATCGGAGTGAAGACTTCCGAAACCGCTTTCACCGATTCGACTGAACCAAACGCTTCATTCGCCGCAAACTCATCGTTCACCTTCGGCAACTCGACATACACCACGTCGCCCAATGAGTTTTGAGCGTAGTCGGTAATACCGATGATGGCCTGATCACCGTCGACTCTCACCCATTCATGGTCTTTGCTGTAGTGCAGGTCTTCCGGAACGTTCGCCATGGATCCTCCATCTGTCTATCTTGTTTACTTTGCTCTCTTGTAAAAGGGCGCCTTAACAACTTGTGCCCCAACCAACTTCCCGCGCACATCGATCTGTATCTGCTGGCCCACACTTGCGAATTCAACCGGCACATACGCGAAACCGATATTCTTTTTCAGGAACGGCGCCGGACTTCCCGACGTCACCGTCCCGACTCGCTGACCATCAATGACAACATCCTGATGATCACGTGCGATGCCGCGCTCGACTACTTCAAACCCGGCGAGCTTGCGCTTTACGCCATCGGCTTTCTGACGCGCGAGCGCTTCGCGACCGATGAAGTCGCCTTTATCAAGTTTGCAGATCCAACCGAGATTGGCTTCGAGCAACGTAGTGCTCTCATCGAGCTCGTTGCCGTAGAGCGCCATCCCGGCTTCGAGTCTTAAAGTGTTACGCGCAGCGAGGCCACACGGCAACACGCCTGCTGGTGTGTCGGTCTTGCCGGCGTCGAGAATCTTGTTCCAGAGTTGCTCGGCGCGATCGGGCGGCGCATAAACTTCGAAACCATCTTCACCCGTGTAGCCGGTGCGCGAAATGATTCCCGCGACGCCGTCGATGTTGCCGTGTGTGAAGTGGTAATACTTGATCTCGCTCAGCGGAACGTCGGTCAGTGTTTGCAGGATTGACTGTGCGTCCGGGCCCTGGAGGGCTATTTGGCAATAATCAGCGCTGACGTTGTTCAGCTCAACGGAATCGCCGGAATGATTTGACTTGATCCAGTCCCAGTCTTTGTCGGTAGTGCTGGCGTTGACGACGAGCAACAGGTGATCTTGAGCAAGGCGATACACGACCAGGTCGTCGATCACGGTTCCTTCGGGCGTCGTGAGTGCTGAATACTGAGCCTGACCGTCTACCAGCTTTGTCGTGTCGTTCGAGGTGATGCGATTAACGAAAGCGATCGCGTCTGCACCGCGCACGTCAATCTCACCCATATGAGAGACGTCGAATAAGCCGGCGTGTGTTCGTGTGCGCAGGTGCTCTTCAATCGTTCCGGCGGGATACTGCACGGGCATGTCCCAGCCGCCGAAATCAACCATACGTCCACCCATCTGCCGGTGGGCGTTATTGAGTGGAGTTTTTTTGAGTTGCGGAGCCGTTGCGGTCAAGTTATTCACCACGCGTGCCAGAGCTGATCGCGACGCGTCATTTCTTCAGTAATAACGAGTGAATCCGCAAACTAGCATGCGCGCTGCGACGCGTCAAGCGAGCTTGGTGAATGTACTGCTGATATTGACTGGGAGGGTGTTCGCGTCGACCGACCTTCTGTTATGCAGTACGGACAAATGGATGAGAACAGTCGTCTTTACTTATAAATCGCGTTGGCAGTCAGTGGTTCTTAATTGTTGCAGCGCAGATGCTCATCTTTGGTCTTTGGCCCAAAGGAGAATCGTCGTATCTCTTCGGCGTTCCTGCCATAGTTAATGGTCTCGATTTCAATTCCATCGGATTTGTTTCGATAGGTCACCCAGTCCGAAGGATGTGACCACGGCTGACGGATATATTTTTTCTTATTAAAAATGAGGTCATTAAGAAAAAGGTGCTTCTTGGGATAAATTTCCATGACAATGACCACGTTTGGCGCTACGTTCCAGCGACCAGCAACTGCTTCACATTTCTTGTTGGAATAAACCACGTCGACGCGTTCAGTATCGTTTTCATAGCTTTGACGTGATCCGGCTGAACTAGTAGGCAAACCCAGAACGTGCTCCACTTCTTCGCGGGTCGTTTGTAGAGGGTTTAAGTTCTTCCAGGACTTTGGCAAATTGAAACGGCCACTCTCAGGCAGTTGATTTTCAATAAAATCTTGATGACTAGCACCATGGAGCATACCAACGGACAGGACGCATAAAGTGCCCAAGATTGTTATGAAATTTGGAATATTGAATTTCATAGCTTTGACCTTTACTTCATTCGACAATTCTGCATAAGCAGGTCATGAACGTAACTGCTCCAACGCTTGTCGTACCGATTCTCCCCAGCTGATTTGGCCTCAGGAAATGCTTCAAAGGGGTTCATTGGACCTATTTGATTTGGCCAACGTGCGACTCGTCGAGGATCGTCCTCGAATCTTCCCCTTAGGGTCGACTTCGAGTCATATGACGTAGCGTGAAGCGCCTGTGCCAGGCCGAAGTCATCATACTCTTCATGACTGGGCCATCCTCCTTTCACCCCCGCTAAATGAGGTAGTTCGTTGATTATCGTGGATGCGTCAGCTAAATCCTGAATCGAAGGATTGGAATTAGAATGAATTGTGCCATCGCCGTCACCGTTAACGCCAATTCGTCCGTGGACTGTCCCGTATCGAGCTCCAACCAGATTCTGACGCGAAACGCCTCCTTTTATTTGGGCCAAAAAATCCGCAAATATTTTCTGAATGTCTCCATCCTCTAAGACGGGATTATTTTTTGTTGAGGCGCCTTTAAGCATCGTCCTCATGAAGTCCTGGCAATCTTTGCTCGCAAATGCACCATTGACTAATCCAATCACAGTGGCGTTGGGTTTCTGCGGCTGACTTGATTTTTGATCTGGTATGGTCTGTACACCGGAAAGCTCAACGTCCTCCTCGTAGCTCCGAGCGTAATAGCTGTACCACAACTCCGGATGATTAATTAGTTCGGTAGATGGCCTAAATACATCGAATGTGACTGTAAATCGACTAAAGAACATGTGTTTCGCAAGATTGATCGAGCCGATATGTCTGCCGCCACGAGATACGTCTCCGACGACGCTTCCATTCTCCACACGACGCTGAAATTCAGCTTCGGATACAGGAATCCCATCAATCTCTCGCCCGGTGCTGTAGTCAAATGGATCTCCCCCTTCGATGTACATCTGCTCGCCAAATTTGTAGCCCCCGTAATCCTGCGTCGGATATGGGTTCGAGTCCGGAATCTCGGCTCCAAAGGAATCGCGTTCTTCTCTCGTAGTGGTGCGGTTGTTCGGATGCCCATGTGAGATGACGAGGCTCCCCGTCACGGGATTTGTTTGCTCAAAACTTACGCTGCCCCATTTTTCTCGAGCAATTCGCTGGCCGCCAACATAAATGTTAACTATGTCGTTCGCTCTCGGTCCATTCAATTCAACCACAGCGACTCCCTCGAGCACGGTGGATCTAAGATAATAGGTAGTTTGAGTGTCCTCAATCGGTGGTGCTTCTTCATCAAACACATCCGGCTGACGCGAGATTTGTATGCGTTTGGAGGATGCTCCTACGCCGTCGTAGGTCTGCGCGATATCAGAACGAGGTTGATACGGATAATTGGCCCCATTACCAACACGGTCGAATGAAACTGAATGTGACGGCTTTCCGGCAGCGTCTAACGTCTGCGTAAAGTTTGGATCTACGGTGGTGTTCCCGTCGGCGTCGTACTGCCAGCCTGAATCAGTCCTTCGATTATTGAACCAGGTGCCTGCGTCGCTCGGTTGGCCTGTATAAAGCAATCCCGTACGGCTGAGGTGATTGAAAGCATCGTACGTCATGTTTTGGTAGTAAGGATCGGGGTTCTGAGTAGCTGGATATGGACTCAATCCCCGCGCGCGCCGATAAGTGAAGGCCTCCTTCAGACGACCCACATGGTCATAAGTGTATGCGCGATCGAACCAGTTGTTCGTTGAGTCCCACGCGGACTTGATGCGGCCATCGTTGAAGTAATCATAGGACCACGTCATCGTGGAGTAAGTTGGGTTAGGACAACAGACCGTTAGGTTTCGATGATTCACGTTGTTGAGTGTGTAGGTCGCCGGCAACAAGCGCGCGTTATACGTAAATTGCTCGCTCGTGGTGTTGCCGTAGGTCGTACTCTTGCGCGCACCCCAGGCGCGGTAAGTGATATCGGAAACAAAGTTGGTTATGGGTTGAGTGTATTGATTGGGCCATACGGTGTAG
Organism: Pyrinomonadaceae bacterium; assembly: GCA_035694465.1. GTDB lineage: Bacteria > Acidobacteriota > Blastocatellia > Pyrinomonadales > Pyrinomonadaceae > PSRF01. Next base: position 146,722 of record DASSFI010000068.1, read on the forward strand.
GACGCAGAGAACCCATTTGCTGTAACTCCCGATAAGCGACCAGCTTGGTCATAATTGTAGCCAATCTGCTGTGAACGAAATGGGATCGAGAGCACGCTTAACACACCGGCCAGGTTGTACGAATAGTTCAACGTGTACGTCCCACTGAATCCGGTAAGGATTCGCGATTCCGAGGTCATGCGAGATAGCGAATCGTAGCTGTATGTCCTTGAACCAGTACCATCGGTCATCAACGTGCGGTTTGATGCAGCGTCGTATTCGTAAGTGATCGCACCGGGTACCGGAATCTGCGAACCTGATGGCGACGAGTAGCTGACGCCGGTCAACAGGTGTCGCTGGTTATAGGTATAGTTAGTTGCTGCTCCACGTCCGTCGGTAATCTTTTGAATGGTGTCGTCCGCGTTGTAATCCCAGACGGTGTTGGCACTCGCACTTTGTTCAGGCTTGTGTTCAGTTTTCAAACGACCGTAACCATCGTAGGTCATAGTCGAGTCTTGGTAGGTACTACTACCTTCAGCGCCGGCATATTGCCTGACTTGAGTTACCTGGTCGCGAACGTTGTATGTATTGACGGTGGTTGAATAGACCGAGCCATTCTGCCAGTTGAGAACTTCGGTCTTCACGGTGCGGCCGAGAACATCCGAATAGATCTTTTGCTGCCGGCGTTTGGCTACGCCGCCGTCAATGGTGCCTTCATCGGTGAGTGTCACTACTTCACCGCCGGCACAACCACAACCTGAATATGAAGCGGTTTTGGTGGTCGAATCAGGATTGGTGGTGATGAGCGGACGGCCTTTCCAGTCGTAGGTTTGTTGCGTGTAGTAGATGCCGGCGGCATCATCACCTGTGGCAAGGATGGAACTGTTGACCTCGGTAGGATTTGATTGTAGCCACACCCGCCCCATCTGATCGTAGATGGAATTAACAATCCGATAACCGCCCGTGCTGCCGGGATGATTGCTGATCGTATTCACGATCCGGCCCATGCCATCGAAGTACTGGACTGTGTAAGCTTCGTCGGCGACGTTGTTCACAGTGGCGTAACTGGCGGTGAACTCGGCCCCGTACCAGAAACGTTTGTAAGCGCCGTTGTTCGTGGTGGTAACGCGCTCCAGTTGACCGAGGTTGTTGTACGCAAACGTTTGCACCGCGCCCTGCGTCTGGTTTGCCGGCGCGGGAGACTGGGTACGCGTGGTGGCGCCGAAGTCGAAGTTGTATTGCACGGTGGAGCTGTTCCCGTCGGCGTCGGTGAGGGTGGTGGGATAGGCAAACGTGTTACGAACCAGATTGTCAGAGAAAGCGTCGGTGTAACTGAGGCTGCTTTGATGATTGCCCGGATCGGTTGCTGAAGCTGGAGTGCCGGTGACGAAGTAGCTCGTGTAGCTGGTGAGCTTCTTCGAAGCGTTGTTGATGTCGGTTACGTCCCATCGTGAAACACTTGTCACATTGCCACGTGCAGTCAGGGAAGCGTTGTAAGCCGTGTCGTGTTGCGTGGCTGAAGCCGGTAAGGCTGCGAGCCGTGCCGGATCGTCGTAACCGTAGGTGATCTTGCTCTGAAAACTGCTGCCATTGGTGAGGTGCACATCTGACACCAGCCCGATGAGGCGGCGGTCGAGATAGGCCTGGCTGAGATTGTAATCAGTAAATGTGTTCCTGATCTCGGTCACCCCATCAGCAGCGTATTCCTTGACCAGGTAAGGCAATCCCCACTGTGCATACTGGCCATAGTCAATCACGGTGCGGCGCCGGTTGCCGCCAGCATCATAGACATTCGTCTCCGTAACACGCGGATTAGTTTTATAACCGAGTGAAGTGTTGTCCTGCGTCCACGTCGTGGTGGTCCACTTCTGCTTCACCCCGCCGGACCAGATCTCGCTTGCGGTTGTTAACCCTTTCTGCCAGCCGGCGCCGTAGTACTGCTTGTAGATGGTTCCATCGGGCGCCGTCAGTACACAGGCTCCGTCACCCGCCACGCTGTATTGGGTGGTGACCTGCGCCGGCACGTTGTTGTAGCCGGTCCAGTTGCGGCCCCACACACTGCTGCTCGCCAGGCGCGGCACATCGCCACTCGCTGTCTCATAACCAAAGGTGGTCGCATTCCGTTCGATATTGTCGAAGTAATTCCTGATTACTGAGACCTGGAGCGGGTTGCTGTACTCAAACGTGAAGGAGGAGGTGTCGTTGAGAGCAACCTGGGTAATAACCGGTATCACCGCTCCAGCCGAGGTTCCAATCACCTTGTCAGTGGGAAAGCTGTACTGCATATTGCGTGTCGACCAGCCAAAGCTCACCCACTGATGCGTCGGCTGCCCGTTCCACGCCTGCGTGATCGAGAGCAGATTCTGGTTGTTGTCGTAGTTAAAGGTGATGACCCGCCCGAGCGTGTCGGTGATGCTGGCAATGCGACCGAGCGGATTGTAATTAATGGTGATGTAGTTGCCGTTGCGATCCTTCACCTGCGTGCAACTGAACTCGTTGTTAAGCTCGACGAAACTAAGCTGCGTCCCGTCAGTTGAGCGTACCAGCAGGTTGGCGCCACTCTCTATCAGTTGCAGATAAGACGAATCACCCGCTTCATAGACGCCGGAGGCGCCGACCTGTCGCAGTTCCACACGCCGGCCGGAAGGCGTAATCAGGAGATAGGCGTTCTTCGCTGTCTGGGCGTTGAAGACTTTACGCTGCACGATGGGGAAACCGAGGCGAAAGCCGGGACTGGGAAAGCCATTGTCTTCATCGAAATGAAAGTATGGACCGGAAGGTGTCCAGACCATTGAAGAGTAAGCAAGCGCGAGCCCCAGATCCAATCCATTGCGGCCCGGCAGGCTGATGAGCGACACACTCCAGTTGGCATCGCGGGTCAACATTCCCAGCCCTGGTTGATTGCGCGGCTCTACGCGTGCCGTGATCAATGATGCCGGGTTCGAGCCGGCCGGACCGCTGAGCACAATCGTGCTGAGCAGGGTCGCGAATTCAGTTGCTTCTTCAAAGCCACGGCGCACATTCTCACGTCCATTTGGAACCACCTGGTTCTCCCAGTAAGTCCAGCCTGAGGCATCCGGTTCGCGCATCAGATACGTCTTGTACAGATCGTAAACATACCAGTGTGCACTGCGACTGCGGGCGGCATAAGAGGCTGATTCGAAGACCGTTTTGCCTAACTCAATTGCCGCCAGCTTCAACGACGTCTGGCTCTGGTTGAAGGCGGCCCGCAACTGGTAGTTCCAGAAGAGTGTTTCCTCGTAAGTGGTGCCACGCAGTAAGGCGAGATTGAAAAAGTTCTGAATGAATTGATCCTCGTACATCGGTGGCGGCGCGGGATTGATTCGCCGGCGTGCATGTGCGCGTTGCATCTTCTTCTCGGCCTGGTCCGGCGGTGTTTCCGGATCGCCGACACGCCGTCCGTTCCACGGCTTTTCACCGAGCTTCGGTGAACGCGTGGTCGACGGTATCGGAGCGAGCGCCTCACGCTCCACACTCGACTCGCTCTTTACATCCTCAAGATTAGGAAATGTACCTTCAGGCTTTTTGTGTCGTGGCCGCGCTGAGTGCGCCGCGCTTTGACCCTGCGATGCTTCGCTCACCAATAAGGGAACACCGGGCAACAACAGCAGCGTTGCACAGACTGAAAAAGACAGAGTAATCCGCAAGGTGAAGTTCTGGGCGATCTGGTACATGAGGAATTCTCCAGTAACATCCTGAAAAGAGTGAGCCGCTTTATTCTAATGACTCGTTGCGTCTGAAGGGGGTTTGCGAGGACTTAACGAATCAAGTTAATGACAAAGAGTGAGAACGGTTCGTGATCGCGGGGAGTCGCTAAACCAACAAACCGATTCGGATGCGCCGCACTCTACGCCCGCACTGGTTCCGATGTCAATAAATTAGTTTGGGAGTCGAAAATCTAGAAGTTGCGACTGTCTACCTGCACTTTTGGACCAAGCGTGATCACCACTCGCATCGTGTCGGGCCGGCGATCCAGGGAGGCGGGGACGAAGGCTGCGTCCCGACGCAGGGCGGATTCAAATTCATCAAGCATTCGTTTGTCGCGGGGAGGTTGGACCACGTCAGCCAGTGAGGCTGAGCCGTTACTGAAAACATCGGTAACGACGATCATATCGTCAGCATCGGCTGCGTAACTAGCACGTGGACTTGCATAAGCACGCGTCAACCTGGCCAGTGCGCCACCAGGATTCAAACTCGGCGACTGTTCTCCAAATGGCGCGCGACTATATGCGAAATCCTGCTGACTAACCGGCAGGTAGAGATTGTACCGCACCTCATACACACTCACATTGTCGACATTGTTTCGCTGCGCGGCTTCACGTAACGCCTCGAAATGAGGACGCAACGAAATGAGCATCAAAAAGAAAAGGATCACCGAAGCAAAGGAACCGACGGAGTATGGCATCAGCCGTGGCTCGATAAAACGGGCAATGCGAGTACCGAGCGGGGGTTTGATAGCCTGACGTGCAGCCGCTTCAATCGTCAGTAAGTCCGTAATCGTCTCGGCCAGGTACACGGGCGGTTTCGGCCGCGTCATCGCGCTCAAACTTCGAGTCAACGAACGCAATGCAGTTACTTCTGCGCGACAAACCGGACAACGATCCAGGTGCTCGTCGATTGCTACTCGAGCCGGCAGAGATACACAGTCGTCAATGTATGACGAAAGTAACTGTCTGGTTTCTTCGCACGACTTTAAGGACATTTCAATTGCCTATGCTTCGGATGGCTGACCGACCCCGGCTGCTCCCTTTGTTAAGAAGCAACTTCGACAAGTTTAGGGCAACCCCTTCAGGCTTGAAGTGAGCGATGCTTCAACGGGTGTTGCTGGCCACGTTTCAAATACGCCCTCATCATGCCACTACGGAAGCCTTGAGCCCGCCGCTTTTCACTTCGACCCATTTGGCACCGAGTTTCGTGAGCCGGGGCGGATCAGCCATCCGATTACAAAGAACCTTCCAGCTTGCGCCGGAGTTCCTGGCGACCTCGCGCCAGTCTGGATTTCACTGTGCCGACGCTGATCTCCAGCGTCGCAGCGATTTCCTCGTATGCAAACCCTTCAATATCCCTGAGTACCACAGCCTCGCGATAAACACGTTTCAGACTACTCAGGGCTTTCTTTAAAGCCCGTTCTCGTTCATTCAAGATGGCGTCCTGTTCCGGATCCCTGGCGGTTGGGGATTTAAGTGTCGCCACCAGGCCAAGCCGTCCACCGCCAATTTCCGGTGCGTCAATCGAAACCGTCGATTCGCGACGCCGTCGACGCCACCAGCGCCAACGGTTGCGAGCCTGATTGATCGCAATCCGATAGATCCAGGTTCGCAGATCCGAGTCGCCTCTGAAGTGGGCAATGCTTTGGAAGGCACGCAGAAAAGTTTCCTGGGTCAGGTCGCGTGCTTCTTCGCCGTTTTCGGTCAAACGATAGAGCAGACCAAAAATCTCGCCGGACCGTTCTTGCACCAGCTTTTCAAAGGCGGAGGCGTCGCCTCGCTTTAATCTTTCAATAAACTGAACGTCAACCTGTGGCCGGGCCTCAACCACGGTCGCGGGAGCAACCTGCTCTAATTCCATTTGCCCGTGGAGGGCAATTGGTTCTCCGTAGCTCACTGATCACCCCTTGGGACGGGAATCAGAGCAGTTAAAAATTTTTGCCCTTTCCCGGACAGGCTGGCCTTTAGACAACAGCCTCTGAGCCTTTGTTCCCGATGTTCCGAAAAAAATTTCATACCGTGTCTTGGATGCATTCACCATCCACAGATTACGCAGATTACACATCAATCTGTGTAATCTGTGGATATGTCGCTTCTTGACAAGTTTTTATACAGGCCATTAGAGTGACTCTTTTTCCGCTAATCATACACCCAAGAGAACGCAGCCGACCACGTAGGCTTGCAAGAGGAAAACAAGTGGCAAAGTATAAGAAAAAACGTGCGCGCGAACTCCAACACGACCGGTTTCGCGACACGACTATGAGCTTTCTCGATCGTCTGGGCAATCTATTGGAAGGTCGCGGACGTCAGATTTTGTACGGTTTGGGCGGCATCATCCTGGCCGCGGTGTTGATTTTCGTGTTTGTGAAGTGGAATAACCGCAAAAACGACGAGGCGCGCCAGGCGCTCGGCCGGGCGATTACGATTACCACGACCCCCGTTTTAGCCAGCCAAGTGCCCGGTAACACCGACCCGACATTTCCCAACGAAAAGGACCGGGCCGAAAGAGCGATTGCCGAGTTTGAAAAGGTAGCCGCAAAGTATGGCGAGCCGTACAAATCAGAGTCACTCTACTTTATTGCTTCTAACCGGCTCGTCACCGACCGCGCGAAAGGCATCAGCGAACTGACCCAACTCGCCGGCAGCAGCAACGGAGAAGTAGCTGCGCTATCGAAATTCGCGCTCGCGCAGACCTATGAGAGCGACGGCAAGTTCGACGACGCTGCACGCGTGTATACGGAACTTGTTCGACTTAACAGTCCGACCGTAACCCCGGAAACTGCGAATCTTCGACTCGCCAAAGTCTACGAGAAGCAAGGCAAGAAGAAAGAGGCTTCTGACCTGTTATTCAACATCGTAGACGCGGCCCGAAAGGCAAAAGGAACTGACAATCAGCCTCTGCCGCAGTCCTCAGCCGCTCGTGAAGCGGGCGAAGAACTCCAAAAACTCGATCCCGATCGTTATGCCCAACTTCCGCCTGAGATCCCGTCGCTAGCCGGATAGCACAGCAGCACAAATCCGTTTGTGCGGCTGGTGGCATAAAGATCAATGGACAATCTCACTCATTCACTCGTCGGGCTCACGGCAGCAAAGGCGGGTTTGGAGAGATTGTCTCCGGGCGCAACCACACTTTGCGTCCTGGCCGCAAATGCTCCTGACGCTGACATCATTGTCCTTGCGTTTGGAGATCGCTGGACCTTCCTGCAACATCATCGAGGCATAACTCACGCAATCGTTGGCGTAATCGGCCTCGCGCTCTTAGTGCCTCTGATCTTCTATGCCGTTGACCGGCTTTGGTCGCGGTTTCGAAACCAAACACCGAAGACAAAACTCAAAGGCTTATTGATTGCCTCGTTTATTGCGAGTGCGACTCATCCGTTGCTGGATTGGACCAACAATTACGGCATTCGCTTTCTTTTGCCGTGGAATCAAAAATGGTCTTACGGCGATCTCGTCTACATTGTCGATCCATATCTCTGGCTGATTCTCGGTGGCGCGGCGTTTCTGCTAACTGCTAAATCGAGGTTCCTGAAATTTATCTGGGCCTTCATCGCTGCCGTCCTGACTTTCCTCATCATCGCGAGCCCTCGCAGTAACCTTTTGCCCAATCCACGTCTGATTGCGCTTTTATGGATAGTGGCGCTGATTCTGCTAATTATTCTCTCATTGAAGGATGCGAAAGAACGTTGGGGCAGGAGCATCGCATTCGTCGCGATTGCCCTCGTACTTTGTTACTGGTCATTCCTCGGTTTCACTCATGCGAGAGCAATTGCTCGGGGAAGTGAGGAGGCCGCGAAGATGGCTGCTGTGAATGGTGAAACAGTCGCGCGTCTGGCTGCCATGCCGAGAGTCGCGAACCCGTTTCGCTGGGACTGCGTTTTTGAAACCGATCGAGCGACCTATCGATTTGAGCTGGGCCTGATCGGAGATCAGACGGGTATCACGCCGGTTCGTTATCCAAAGCCGGCGCCGGAGTTACTCAACACGGTTTCACAGCAACGACCGGGACGTGTGTTTCTGGGTTTCGCACGCTTTCCCGTTATGCAACTCACCGAGCCCAGTTGCACGACCAGCACCCTCGTTCAATTAGCCGACTTGCGTTACACTGAACCGGGGCAGTCACGCGGCAGCTTTTCATTTGAAATGCCGATCGATTGTCCTCGCGAGCGATAAGGAAATGAACGAGACCAAAGAGTTTGACACGCTGCCTGCCCTCGCTGAGGTGCAGGAAGAACGAGAGCGCGCTCACCCGCAGTCAACGATCGCCAGCGTCAGAGTCTCTCCTGGTCCTTATCTGGCTTTTGCAGGTGTTTTGTCATTCTCGGCGGCGCTGCTGCTGCGCGCTGATTATTATCTGGCCGCGCTACTCCTGATCGCTGTGGCATGGTTGATTGTGCCGGTGATTGCGTTCAGCGATCGAATTGTTTTTGACGGCACTTCATTGCGACGTCAGGGACCGCTCGCTTCTTTGCTCGACCTGGTTTCCGGTTACCGCAAACAACTCAATCTCGTCGACTTTGAGACGGTGGAAACGCAGGCGGTTCGTACGCTGCGTCGTGGCGGACGAGTTCGCTATCGTTATCGCACGCAGATCACGGGCAAGGGTAAAGAGTTTGTGATCGTTTCTGGTGGCCGCGATTACCGCAAACTCGTGCGGGAATTGTTTCCGTTGATCCACGAAAGCAAATTAGACAATCGCAGCCGCGATTTACGCGACTACCTCAACGATCCACGTTTCATCAATCGCAAAACACAGTTATCACAACTCGCCTCGTCTGATCTGCTCGACGTCACGCGATCGGATTTCAAACTCGGTCGCAAACTCAAGCGGAATCCGACCGTCCCGGAAACGCCTGCGACCCCGGAAGATCTCGAGCGAGCACGATTACTTCGCCGGCTTGGCAACGAACTGCGAGTGTCAGGACGCTTACGCGAAGCCGGTGAGGCTTTTCGTCGCGCGCTCAACGTCAGACCGCACGGCGCCTGGCTTATTTATGACTTTGCCCGCCTCTTGCGATCACAGGCGAGTGCACACTCGGATGCGAGACTGTTGACGCGTTCGCGCGCCGCGTTGCGACTCGCGAGTACTCGCGCCCAGAACGATGTAGTGCTGCTGCCGTTGATTGGTGAGAGTTTTCTCGAGTTTGGTGATGCGAACCGCGCGCGCCGGGCGCTCCAAAGAGTAGTCGAACTGGACAGCGCCAACTTCAAGGCGAGGATTGGCCTCGCCGACATCGCCTTACGCGAAGGGAAGTTGGCCCACGTGATCCATCAGTACCACGAAGCGGCGCGCGTGAGTTCTGAAACAGCGCTGGTGCGTTACGCTCGCAGTGAAGGCGAGTACTACATGCAGTTGAATAATGATGACGATTACCTGGTGGCGGAACTGCGGCGGATTAACTGGCTGCAAACTGTCACTCGCATTCGTCGGCTGGCGTTGCGCGTGACGAATGCGAGTGTACTGCTTGCCCTGATTGGTAATCTGATAGATCCGTTTGCGGGTAGCCTGGGGTGGTCCGTTGCCTCATCCGCGTTGATCATCTGGATGCTGACGTTGCTCGCGACCCGGATGCTATTCACGCGTTCCAAACCCGCTTTGTAATCCGTTTTATCCGCGGCTAGTACTTTTCTTTTTTGACGCCGGCTTCTTGGGTGTAACGGGTTCGGGATTGACAGGTGTAATCGGTTCCGGATTAAGGAGCGCGTCCCATCGATACCGTGGTCTCTCACGATCTTCAGCCAGTCGCCTGAATACAAGATCGATCACCGCATTCACGATCCAGTTGTGATAGAACTCGCCGACCGACGCCAATTCTGCATCAGGCGCCGGATTCATGAAATCGATCGCGTACGGAATGTTGTCCTTGATCGCAAACTCGACCGTGTTGATATCGTAGCCCAGCGCAGTGCACAGCGTTCTCACGTCGTTGGCCACGCGCTCGGAGAGTGCCGGCGCGAGATAGTTTGGATCGTGTACGTACTGCTCGCCAGACAAATACGGCTTGCGTGGGTCGTAAGCCATGATCATCACTTCCTGCTGTCCCACGCAATAACATCTGACGAATTGCTCGAACTCGACTGACTCCTGAAGCGTCATGCAAAGCGTGCCGGTCTTGTTGTATTCGGTCCACAGCTCTTCGAGCGAGTTGATTTTCGAAACATTCTTCCAGCCGCCGCCGTCGAACGGTTTTAAGAAGGCCGGCAGCCCGATGTAGTCGATGATGCCCTGCCAATCGAGCGGAAACTCGAGATTGCGCAAACTCTCACTGACGATGCCTTCGATATAGTCTTTTTGCGGCAAGAGCACGGTTTTGGGAATCGCAACACCCAACTTGCGGCCGAGTGAGTAGTTGAAAAACTTATCGTCAGACGACCACCAGAATGGGTTGTTGATGATCATTGTTCCCTCGAGCGCCATCCGTTTCAAGGTCGCCCGATAGAAGGGAACTTCATGAGAGATACGGTCGATCACGAGGTCGTACTTTGGCGGATCGTCGTACTTAATGCCGCCCAGCGTGATGTATTCCGCTACCACGTCGCCGCGACCGCGTTCATTAATGCCTTTGATGAGTGCTTCCGGAAAAGTCTTTTCCCGGCCTACGAGAATTCCGACTCGCTTCATATTTGCTGCATGTCCTTTCGAGAAAACCAAGGAAAATACCCTTGGTGCTCCTCCTTGTCAAACGCTTGTCAAACGGGCATCCACGCCGTCGGCTGACAGCATCCATGCAAATGCAATTGAGGCCGGAAGCAGATTTTTGCAGTGCCTGTGTTACAATTCGGCCTTATTGTTGGCTTCCCCGGTTGGCGCCGTCGGCAATACGGCGATCTGGATTCAAGGAGAATGGTTACATTTTGCTTCGTCTAGTCCTGTCCCTCATAGCTCTAACTGCGTTCTTAATCCCCTTCGGATCGCCGATCAAGACCCAGGCGGCGTTTCAGGATCCCAAGGCGGCTCCGCAAGCAACTCCGCAGAGCACGCCGCAAGACCCCAAAAAAGACACCAAGCAGCCAGAGACGAAACCCGGCAAGCAAAATCCAAATCAGTACACGGCTGAACAGGTTGTCGAGTCAGTGATTCTGGTCTACGGCACTCGTCCGGCGCTCGAACATATTCGTCGGAATGGCGTGGAGCGCGGCAAAATCACGCGCACTGACAATGAAGGGAAGTCGGAGGAAACTGACTACGAGCGACGCTTCATTCGCGGAGAAAATCTCGACAAAGACAAGATTCGCCTCGACCAAAAGCTGCCGACGATGGAGTATTCGTTGATTTTCGGCGACGGAAAGCTTTGGGGACTCATTAACGGCGCCGCCTTCACGCCACGACAGGATGCGACCGCCAGCTTTATTTCCCAGCATCATCACAGTATCGACTCTTTACTGCGTTACAAAGAGTGTGGGTCAACAATCACTCTAGTTGGTAAAGACCAACAAAAGGGATTGGATCTATTCGTCGTCGATCTCCTCGACAAGGAAAAACGAAAGACCCGCTTCTACATCAGCGCCAAATCATTGCGCGTGCTCTGGCTGGAGTACGAAGAAGGCAATCCGGGCGGCGTGCCGGTGAAATACACCCGAAAATTCCTCGATTATCGAGCGGTTCAACAGACCCTCGCTCCTTACCGCTCCGTGTTGCTTGAAGACGGACGACAGAGTCAGGAGATCCGCGTCCTGACCATTACCTACGGCGCGAAAATCAGCGACTCCATCTTCAAAAGCCCGGAAGGTTAGCCACAAAACGGCACATAAAGCACGAAGGGCTCTAATGAAGTAAACTTTTTGCGCCTTTTGTGGGAACTACATCCAGATACACGCGTGTATCTGGTGGTGTGAGCCTACCTGTCCTGATGAATACGTTGACTACCATCGATGAGCTGGGCTTTGCCTCGGCGCTGCAGCAGGACGTGCTGGAGGACACGACGTCCGACCATGCATTGTTGGAAGCGACCCGCAGCGGCGATCAGGATGCCTTTGCCGAGTTGGTAAGTCGTTATCGCAATCAGATTACGAGCTACATCTACCGGATGACCAATGACTACGACGGCGCCGTCGATCTGGCTCAGGAGACTTTTGTGAGGGTTTACAGGGCAGCCGACAGATATCAGCGAAGTTATGCATTTTCGACTTACATCTATCGCATTGCTACCAACCTGGCCATCAGCGAATTGCGCAAGCGCAAACGTCGCAAGCTGATTTCGCTGACCGGGTTCTTTCAGCCGAGCGATGGCGGTGAGGCGAAGGAGTTTAATCCGCCCGACACGCGGCCGTTGCAGGATTCGGATCTCGTGGATACCGAGCGACGCAACGCGGTCCAACGAGCCATCGGCACGCTTCCGGAAAAATATCGTGCGCCTCTGATTCTGCGTGACGTTGACGGACGTAGTTATGACGAGATCGCGAGAATTCTGGAAACAAGCGAAGGCACAGTGAAGTCGAGAATCAGCCGGGCGCGAGGATTCCTGCGCGAGAAGATGCACGCTTACTTGTAGGTATAGAAGTTATGAGAAAAAATATTTGCGAAGAGATTCGTCGAGAACTGGACGAATTGATGTTGGACGAAACGTGTAGCACTGTCGCGGTCGAACACCTGCGAGAGTGTGGCTCGTGTCGCGAGTTTCACCAGAAGCAGACGAAGTTGCGGCAGATAGTCGGCAGTCTCGGAACGGTTGCGGCGCCGGCGGATTTTGATTTCCGTCTGCGCGCACGACTTGCAAACGAATCGAGCAGCGCCGCGTCGCACTTTAGTTTTCTTGAGTCGGCGTTTGTGCGTCGTGGTTTAGCAGCGGCTGGACTGTTGCTCGTTTTCGCTACCGGTGTGTTTATGGTTCGAAATGTCTTGACCCGGCCGGCCACGATTGACGACGTAGCGAAGCAGTCGACGCCACCAGCGGTTGGTGAAATACCAAAGCCTGTAGATGGATACAAACCAGTGGCGCCGGAAGTACGCGAGCAAGGCGCAGTGACACTTCCGGTAGTGAAACGTCCGCAAGGAACAAAGACAGAGCGTGCGACGCAGTTGGCAGTCAGAACCACGCGGCCAATGGCAACCCGGGATTCCGCCAGTACAGGTGCTGAGGTTATCGGAGCTCAACCCGTTGCATCGTCAGCGGCTTTTCCCATCGATGCTTCGTTGTCGTCTTTCAAAGTTTCGGTTGACGATGGCCGTGGAAATGCAAAGACAATCTCGGTTCCGACGATAAGTTTTGGTTCACAAAGATTGATGCAGAATGTGAATCAATACGCCCCGAAGCGAGTTTGGTAAACAGGCGTTAGCAAGATGAATGTCCGAAGAAAAATGCGAGCGGCAGTTATCGGCGGTTTAGCGCTGTGCAGCGGAGTTGTCAGTGCTCAAACTCCAGCGCCGTCACCGAAGAAGCCTGCGCCGCCCGCGCGAGCCAGCGCTGACAAGTTACCGGCGGCGCCGCAGGTCGTGACGATCATTCATCGTCTCAACGGCTTGAAGATGTTTCGTCTGCTGGCCCGTTCGCAGGAGCAGGTGCAGGCGATTGCCGGTCTTGATTCTGCTTTCAATCTGATGGACGACGTGCATACAAACGTGATCGCGGGTCTGGCGCTGGACGACGGCGAGACGATCGTGGCGTGGTTACCGGAAGCGGAAGTTGAGTTTGGACTGGTGCCCGTTCCTGCGCCGCCCGCTGCCGAGCCGCCAAACGCGCCAGTCGCCGCATTCCCACGCATGTCCGGTCTTTTCGATAGTCCTGACATAACCGTGATTGGCACTGATGGTCGACAGTTGCCGGCGAAGTACATCGGCTTCGACGCTGTCACAGGTCTCTCAATTTTGCGGCTCACCAGGAAGAATGCGATACGCGCAAGTGTATTTAAAGACGACCAGGTAAAGACTGGCGAGGCCGTGGTGTTGTTTCGACCTGAGCCAGTGCCAAACGCGCGTCCGCTCGTGCGTCCGAAGCTTTACGCGCGCATGGGCGCCATCGAAGGTCGTATTCAAAACATCATGGCGGCGCCGTCCGGCGGTGTCGCGCGCTTCAAAGTCAGCGCGCCGAAACTCTCGCAAGCCAACATTGGTGGCGTGGCACTCAATCAGGATGGCGAGACGATCGGAATTATTGACGGTATGGAAGGTGGCGAAGCCAGTATTTTGCCCGCCACTCTAATCAAACGAGCCGCAGAGCGTGTATTGGAACAACAGGCAAGTGTTCCGCGTCCCTGGCTCGGTGTTAAAGGTGAAGCAGTTGCGGCATTAAAGTTCGACGATTTTGTGAATCACGGCTGGGAGTTTAAGCGTGCTACTGCCCTCGCCGACAAGCATCGTGGAATCATGTTGACGTCGATTGCGCCGGGCAGTCCCGCGGCACTCGCTGCGTTACGTGCCGGCGACGTGATCCTGAAAGTTGACGATAAGGACATTCAGAGTGCCGACGACTTCACCTTCTGGCTCGAACAGGCTGGTCCAAGTAGCTCAGTCGAGTTCACCGTGATGCGTTTCGATCGCCCCGTTGAAGAAGAGCTGAACGTTAAGTTGAGCCAGATGATCGAACCGTCATTCAGCTTTGAACTACGCAATTCATTTGGGTCGTTCAAAGGGTTTTCCCTCCTCGATCAGGGAATCGAAACCATAGTGCTAAAGCCTTTCGTGGCCACTCAACTCGGAACCACCGCTGGTCTATTGGTGGTCTACGTCGATCCGGTTACCGCAGCTTTCGAAGCGGGCTTGCAACCGGGCGACGTCATTCAATCCATCAACGGCAAATCGGTGTCAGTCTTCAAACTCGACCCAAAACCCGCTAGCTACAGATTCGAAGTCGTCCGCAAGAAAGAAAAACTGGTCGTCACCATCCCCGCTAAGAAAAAATAGGTTACACAAAAAGCACAAAAAGAGCCTTTTGTGCCTTTTTGTGGCAAGTGATACCCTAGCGGTCCATGTTCCCTGAGGCCGTTGCTCGTTATCACGAACTGCTCGCGAATCAAGACATAGCCGAAAGCTCGCGCGCGCTCCTGGATGAAGGTCTGGAAAAAGCCAAATTGATTTTTGGCGGCCGCCGGCTTTCACCTTATCTCCGTCCGCACTTTGTCACCGAATCAGACTTCGCCCACATCTGCCAGATCTGCGAAACCGTCTGGTCCGCCATTCAAAAAGTGAAGGATGCGGCTGTAGCCGACGAAAACGTCGTCGACGATCTTGGCCTGACCGAGATCGAACGTGAACTGATCGCAATCGATCCCGGTTACACAGCCGTCTCACCGACGTCGCGGCTTGATTCATTTCTAACCAAGTCCGCGTACAGCTTCGTTGAACTGAACGGCGAGAGTCCGGCCGGCATCGCTTACGCTGATGCTGCCTACGACATTTTCTCGTCGCTGCCTGTGATGAAGGAGTTTGCCGCTGAGTACAACCTGCGAGCGATGTACGGCAAGGGCTTTATGCTCGACGTGCTGCTGAGCTCATATCAGGAATATCTCGGCAGAACTCCCGATCGTCCACCGCGAATCGCAATCGTCGACCTCGCCGGTGTGCCGACAGTAAAAGAGTTTGAGCTCTTTCGCGAATTCTTTGAAAAGTCCGGCTATCCGTCAGTGATCTGCACGCCGCAGGAACTCGAATTTCGTGACAATCGTCTCAGCGTCGGCGGCGACGAGATCGACATCGTTTACAAGCGTTTGCTGGTCAATGAGTACCTGCCGATCATTAAAGAGTATCCAGCCCTCCTGGAGGCGTATCGCGCCGGCGCCATCTGCATGGTCAACAGTTTTCGCTCGAAACTGATTCACAAGAAGGCGTTGTTCGCGGTATTGACTGATCCGAAGCATGCGGCTCTGTTTACCGACAACGAAGCGGCCGCAATACGAGCGCATGTGCCATGGACGCGCATGGTCAGAGACGAACACACGGATTATTTTGGCCGTGAAGTTAATCTGCTCGATTTTATCCGTGCCGATGGCGAACGACTGGTGCTCAAGCCAAACGATGATTACGGCGGCCACGGCATCACGATTGGCTGGAACGTTGACCAGCGCGGCTGGGACGACGCGATTAATAACGCTCTCGCCGATGGCGACTATCTGGTTCAGGAACGTGTGCCCACCGCCCGCGAGACTTTCCCGGCCCTGACCGACGACGGACGTATTGAGTTTGCCGAACAGCTCGTCGATCTCGACCCGCTGCTGTTCAACGGCAAGGTTCGTTCGGCGTTTACGCGCCTCTCATTTACCGAACTTGCAAACGTCAGCTCGGGTGGGGGAATGGTGCCCACTTATATCGTCAGCAAAAAGTGAGGGAAACAGGTACAATCGTATCCACAGATTACGCAGATAAGTTTTATGACAGACAACGACAAGGCTATTGACTCACAGGAAGAGCGCCGCAGTTACGACCGCTCGCGGTTGATTGTTGACGTCTTCTTCGACGGGAAAGATGTCACTGGCGTCGCGAGTACGAAAGACATCAGCGTCGGCGGCCTCTACATGAACACGAAAGCCGAGATTCCTGAAGGTTCGTTGCTGTTGATTCGCATCCCGTTCCGTAACGATGCTCAGGTGGTTTGTAACGCGGTCGTTGTCTACAGCAATCCGGGGCGAGGTGTTGGTTTGAGGTTTCAGGGATTGTCGGACGAAGTGCTGGCGCTGCTGGAACGCGAAGTTGCAAATGGCTGAAGAAGAAATACCGACGACTTCTTTGGTGTGGGCCGATCTTTCGCGAGAAACAAAAGAGCTTCTCAAAGGAAAATTGGCCGGGTTGTGGGGTGCGGAAAGCGACGAGGCAGCATTCGATTCGTGGACGATCGACAAGAAGTACGCGCTGCTGTTACTGCTCAAGCGCATACGCGCCAAAGATCTTTGGCATGTGGTGAAGCGAATTACAAACGTCTACGGCGAAGGCGGAGTGGGTTTGCAGTTTGACGCGTGGCCAATAATTGAATCGAATCTGTCTGGTCGACGCGATTTCACGCGCAGATTTGCGAATCACAAAGACACGAGCGGCGGCTTCTATGAAAAGGGACGAGAGGAAGCCGTGCTGCATTTTTTGTTTCAGGAAGGGCAGCCTCGCACGTGGTACGTGCATTTCGATCTTTATAGTCCGGTTCATTCAGCGGGAAGCGCCTGGAAGCATTTACGATACGAGTTTTTGAGCAAAACAAAACCCAACTGGCGCAGAATCGCAAAATGCCTGAACGTGCAGGTTTAAGCGGAAAGAGGACAAATGTTCGATCAATTCACACTGGGCATCGAAGAAGAGTTTCAGATCGTTGATCCGCATACGCGCGAGTTGCGTTCGCACGTCGCCGAGATTCTCGAAGAAGGCAAGATGTTGCTGGGCGAGCAGATCAAGCCTGAGATGATCCAGTCGATGGTGGAAGTCGGCACGGGAATTTGCCGCAACATTCAGGAAGCGCGAACCGACATCACGCGTCTGCGCAGCATCATCGCCGGGCTGGCGAAGAAAAACGGTCTCGTGATCGTGGCTGCCTCAACGCATCCGATCTCGCGCTGGCAGGACCAGAAGATTTTTGATGACGAGCGTTATGAGCTGCTGGTCCAGGAACTGCAAACAGTGGCCCGTTCGCTGTTGATCTTTGGGCTTCACGTGCATGTTGGCATGGCGGATCGTGAGCGTGCGATACACATCATGAACGCCGCACGTTATTTTCTGCCGCACGTGCTCGCGCTCTCGACGTCGTCGCCGTTCTGGATGGGTCATAACACGGGACTCAAGTCATATCGCACTGAAATTTTTAAGCAGTTTCCGCGGACTGACATTCCCGATCACTTCGATTCATACAGCGGATTTCAACGCTACGTCGATCTATTGATCAAGACGAAATGTATTAACGACGGGAAAAAGATCTGGTGGGACATTCGTCCGCATCCATACTTCCCGACACTCGAGTTTCGTGTTTGCGATATCCCGACACGCGTTGACGACACGATTGCGATTGCAGCGTTGTTCCAGGCAATCGTCGCGAAGTTGAACAAGTTGATTGATAAGAATCTTGGCTTCCGTCTGTACCGCCGCATGCTGATTCAGGAGAATAAGTGGCGCGCGGTGCGATACGGTCTGGAGGGTAAGTTGATCGACTTCGGCAAGCAGACGGAAGTGCCGGTGAGCGACCTCGTGCTGGAGTTACTGGAGTTCGTTGATGATGTAATTGACGAGTTGGGATCAAGAAAAGAGATCGAGCACGTGCATACGATCCTCGCTCGCGGTACTTCGGCTGACCGGCAATTACAGGTTTATAAAGAAACCAACGACCTCAAAGCGGTGGTCGATGATCTGATCGAATTGACGATGGAAAACGTTTCCACCTCACCAGATCTCACTGTGACGCACCCAACTACAACCGCTTCGACAATTGCTAAGTAACACAAATGGCACAAAAGGCTTATTGAGTCTTTTGTGCCTTTTTGTGGCCTAAATAATACTGCCATAACATCCGTGCGGCGACGGCTCGATGTGGCCGCCATTGTTCGGCAAGTTTCTCCAACTCGATTGGGCCGGGACGGTGTGGCAACCCTCTTAACCGCTGCATAGCGACCGCTAACGCCAGATCACCTGCCGGCCAGATATCTGCGCGGCGCATCGCCATCAGCAGGTACACATCCGCGCTCCACAATCCGATCCCTTTGATTCGCGTCAAGACAACGCGCGCCTCTTCGTCACTCATCCGCGTGAGCTTTGTGAAGCTCAATTCACCACTCTCAATCGATTGCGAAAGATGCAGCAAATACGCAGACTTCTGTCGCGTCACTCCGAGACTGCGCAGATACGCATCACCGAGTTCGAGAAAGCGCGCCGGCTCAAACGGTTCAATCGACCCCTGCAGGCGCACGAGCATCGCCTTCGCTGACTTCAACGAAACCTGTTGCTCGAGAATGATGTGAACGAGTGTGGAAAACCCGGTGGCACGTCGCCAGAGTGGCGGATCGCCGTGGTTGGCGTGAATTCCTGCCAGCATCTCATCACGCGCGGCCAGTTCACGCGCAGCCAGCGCGAGACTCTTTTGCGTGAGTATCAATTGCGTGTGGCGATTGTCAGGAAGTTCTCAAACAGAATACGACCATCACGCGAGTCGTTCGGGTGCTCCCAGCGCGTGCGGTTCTTGTTCCAGTCTTCAAACGATTTCTCGAGATGAAACTGGACCGTGTAAATCAACTGACCGTCGCTGCGCTTCACCATCATCTGATTACGACAGAGATATGACGTCGCCAGCAGTTCGAATCCTTCCGGCACACGGTCGAGTTGTAATCCATGGTTTTGCCAGACGCGCAGGATCCGCGCCGCACTCTTTGGATCGTTGCAGTTGACGTTTTCAAAAATCGGATCGCTCGGCTCGGTGATGCGAATGAAGCGATACTGATACTCGAGCGGGCGCTGGATGCGTTGCTCGTGCTGCTCGAGTTTGTCGAGCGTCACCACGCGTGCGCCAAAACTCAAACCCACCAACTGATGTCCGCCACAGATCGCGAGCACCGGTGTTTGGGTCTGGCGAATAAACTCGCCGAAGTCGTCCAGGATCGATTGTTTGTAGTAATCAAAATCGCGCAGCGTGCCACTCAGCACGATCGCGTCAGGCGCAAAACGTTTAGTAGCTTCTCCTATTTCGGACAGGTGGGCCACTTCGGTCGTCGGCCGCTTCACGAGTCGAGAAACGTTGTTCAGGATATTTTCAATCGCCATCCCGGCGATCATCCGCTCGCGTCGTAGTTCGGCTGCCAGCAGTTCACCCCACTCAGCGCGCGCCACTTCAGACAAATCGCGTTCGTCGCGCAGCAGGTTATCGATTACGAGCACGCGCGCTTCTTCAATACTCTGCGCAATCGGCTCGTAGCGACAGAAATTTTGCTGTTTGAATGGGAAAGGGAGTGCCCCGGAAATCTCATTCCGGTCGGTTGTGGGGGTTAAGTCTTGAGTCATTTATGTCGGTAAATGTGTCGTCAGAGAATTATTTCAAACGCTGTTTCGTGCTTTGCCTGAACTCCGGAACACGCGTTCCGGGTCCGGCTGCCTCAATTTCCGTTCGAATCTTAGCAATTAACAGGCCACGGAGTCTTGCCCGGAACCTGGCGCTTTCTGTTCTGGCTTCCTGGTCAACCAGCAGCAACATTCTATACCACGACGACTCCAATTCGTCCGCTAAATGCGAGATTTTTGTTATGTCGTACGGTACTGCTACAGCCTTACAGCCAAGCCGGGCGAAGACTGACAAGTACCTCGCCGTGGCAAGATCCGGACACAAAAGCCGGCGGCGTCCAACTTTTAGTTCAACTCCGAGCAGCGTGTGCTGTATGACGACGCTTGCCGACGGCTTCGCGTTTTCAAATTGATAAGAACGAGTGCGCAGCTTGAGAATACGTTCGCGATAGATTCGCGAGAGCCATGTTTCACCAAGCTGTTCCTGAATGCTTTTTATCCGCAGATTAGACAGATTCATCTGTGTAATCTGTGGATTAACTGCTTGGTGATAACTGGCGCATCGATTTTCGTTTGGAGCGCGTTGATGATTCGTCCCGGAAAGATTCCGAGGTAAAGCACGCCGAGCACAGTTAACACGAGCGCCACCGCCACGCTTGCCGGAACCTGCGGCGCCTTCCATTCCATCGTTCGTTCGCCAAAGAACATGACGACAACCAGTCGCAGATAGTAGTAAGCGGAAACTGCGGTGTTCAGCACGCCCAGCACCACGAGGGTGTAGTAGTGCTGATCGATAGCCGATCCAAACACCATGATCTTTCCGATGAAGCCTGCGGTCAGCGGCATGCCCAGCAAACTCAACATGAAGAGACTCAAAGAGAACGCCAGCACCGGTGCTTCGAATCCGATCCCGCGATAGTCGTCGATCGACGTGCGCCGATCGCCGCTGCGCGCGATTAGTTGGACCACCGCAAACGCCCCGATATTCATCACCGCATAAGTCAACAGATAAAAGATCACAGCGGTGATAGCGTTGTTTCGCTGGACTGGATCGGTAGCTGCGCCGGCGGCGACAAAACCGACAAGCGCGTATCCCGCATGCGCGATCGACGAGTACGCCAACATGCGCTTGACGTTGTTCTGAACGATCGCGACGACATTGCCGAGCGTCATCGTGAGAATGGCCATCACGACGAGCACACTCACCCAGAGTTGATGAAGGTTACCCGCAGACGCATTCGAAGCGGAGACGACAAACGGCAGACCGAAAACAAAAACGCGAATGAACGAGGCAAAGCCGGCAGCTTTCGGACCCGCAGCCATGAAGGCCGTGACCGGGGTGGGCGCGCCTTCATAAACATCGGGCGTCCAGATGTGAAAAGGCGCGGTAGCGATCTTGAAACCAAAACCAACGAGCATCATGGCGGCGCCCGCGTAGAGCAGCGCCGGATACTGTGCCTGGCTGACGCGAGTGGCGATCTCGGCGATGTTTGTTGTTCCGGCAACAATCCGGCTGAGTGAACCGCCCGGTCCCGGTTCGGCAATCGAAGTGGCGCCATAAATCAGCGCGATGCCGTAAAGCAGAAACGCAGACGAGAACGAACCGAGGATGAAGTATTTCAACGACGATTCATTCGAACGTACGTCGGTGCGACGGAAACCCGCCATTACATAAGTGGCGATTGACAGGATCTCGAGTCCAAGGAAAATGATGACCAGGTCGTTGCCCGAAGCCATCAGCATCATTCCCACCGTGGCAAACAAGAGCAGGGAATGAAACTCGCCGGCTGGTAACTGCTCGCCCTGTACCCAGACAGTTGAAATCAGCAGTGTCAGCGCAGAGACAAGTAAAAAGACAAGCGTAAAACCAAGACGCAACTCGTCGAGCACGATCATCCCGTTGAAAGCGTCGGCTGATGGCGTCCCGGCGACCCAAAGCCAGACGGCGGCGAGCGCGGCCGCAACGATCCCCGCCAGGGCAATGCCACCCGTGATCCAACGTTGTGTCGGACGAACGAAAGCGTCAACCAGCATCACGACCACGGCCGCAACACACACGATCACTTCCGGTGCGATTAACGACCAGTCGATGATCGGCATCACTGATTGTGCAAGAAATGAATTCATTCCGTTTTGCCGTCTGCTATGTGCGGCTCAGAGTTGTTGCCTTTCTCCGTGTCCGACGTTGTATACGATCCGCCTGCCGGACTTCCGGAAACACGAGTGCGAATTGCTTCGACGCTCAACCTGGAGCGGTCCAGAAACACGCGCGGGTAAACGCCCATGAACAACATCAGAAACAGCAGCGGTAAGATCAAACCGATTTCACGACTATTCAGATCCGACAGTTCGGCGTTTTCAGGATTCGTGATTTTGCCGAAGACCACTCGCTGCAACATCCAAAGCATGTAGACTGCCGCCCAGATTACTCCGGTCGCGGCGAGCATCGTGGCGATCCATGAATGCGTCACAGCCCTTGAAGTCCAGGTGCCAATCAGTATGAAAAATTCACCAACGAAACCATTTAAAAACGGCAGCCCTATCGACGAGAGCGAGGCAATCACAAAGAAAGTTGAAAACCACGGCATCGGTTTCGCGAGTCCGCCAAACTCGCTGATCACCCGCGTATGTCGTCGCTCGTAAATGAAACCGACGAACAGGAAGAGCGCGCCGGTTGAAACACCGTGATTGAGCATCTGGTAAAGCGCGCCCTGCATGCCCAGGTCGGTAAACGAGAACAGACCGAGCACGACAAATCCCATGTGGCTCACAGACGAGTAAGCGACCAGTCGTTTTACGTCCGGCTGAACCATCGCGACGAGTGCGCCATAGATGATTCCGATTACCGCGAGCGTTATGAATACCGGAGCCCAGCGACGAGCCTGATCCGGAAATAGTGCGAGATTGAAACGCAGCAATCCGTAAGTTCCCATCTTCAACAAGATGCCGGCCAGGATGACGGAACCTGCCGTCGGCGCCTCGGTATGTGCGTCCGGTAACCAGGTGTGAAACGGGAAGAGCGGCACCTTGATACAAAAGGCAAGGGCAAACGCGACAAACAGAAAGAAAGCTGTTTGCGAAGTGAGCGGGTTGGCAGACATCGCCTGCAAAATCGTCGCGTAGTCAAACGAATGATAAACGAAGTAAAGCGTGATGATCGCCGCGAGCATCAACAAGCTGCCGACCGCCGTGTAGATAAAAAACTTGATCGCCGCGTAGACACGACGTTCGCCGCCCCAGATTCCGATGAGAAAGAACATCGGCACGAGGGTGGCTTCAAAGAACAGGTAGAAGAGCAGCAGGTCGAGCGATACGAACACGCCTGTCATCGCCGATTGAAGGATCAGCAGGAAGACGTAATAAGCGAGTGGTCGTTTGTGAACTGCGGTCCAACTCGAGAGCACCGCAATCGGCATGAGCAGTGTCGTCAACAGGACCAGCCAGAGACTGATGCCGTCCACCGCAATGTGATAACGCGAGCCGATAGCTCCGATCCAGCTTACGTTCTCTTCAAACCTGAATTCAGCGCCACTCGCTCCCACACCACGCAGCAGCAACAACGAAACTGCAAAGGCAGCGACCGTAACGATGAGTGCGATCCACCGGTAATGCTCCTCTTTTCGGCTGGACACAAAGCTGTAGCCCACCAGAGCGAGCGCGCCGGCAACCGGTAAGAGGATCAGAATGGTTAACAAATAAGGCATCAATCTATGTAATCTGTGAATCGCTTTGCTTTATGGGAAGGCCCATCTGACTGCAAACAATCCGATCAAAATCAAAGCTCCGAAGAGAATGATGGCTGCGTAACCGCGCACGAAACCGGCTTGCAGGTAGCGAGCAACTCGCCCGGCTTCAGTGACTGCTTCGCCAATGCCGTGAAGAAATCCATCGATCACGCCCATATCGAAGATCTTCCACAAACCTTCGCGTGAGCCAGCCTCAATCGGACGTATCAAAACTGTGTCGTAGATCTCGTCAACGTAGTACTTGTTCTCGAGTATCCGCGGCATCACGAGTAATGGACGTTTCTGGAAAGTGAGCCAACCGACGCCAATTCCAGCGAGAGCAATCAGGACTGAAAGAAGTGCGAGCCAGCGTTCGGCGCTAATCTCTTCACTTGCATGTATCGCGTGCGGAACCTCGATCTCGGGCACAAATGCTCCGGCTCCGAGTTGTTCTATATCACCATGAGCGGCAGCCGCACCATGAGTGTCCGACGGCACTGTAGCCACAACCGGTTCAAGCGTGTGTTCGAGTACGTTGACGTCTTTGTGCGTGAATGCTGAACTTAACGCATATGGCACGCCGATAAATCCGCCCACCGTCGATAGGACTGCCAGCACAATCAAGGGCACTGTCATTAACCACGGCGACTCGTGCGGCTCAACCGGGACATGATGATGATCCGCATCCTGGTGTTTTGAGTCGTGACCTTCGCGAAAACGTTCCGAACCCCAGAACGTCATCACCATCATTCGCGTCATGTAAACGGCAGTCAGAAACGCCGTGAGCGCTCCAATAAACCAGAGAAACTTACTGAATCCCGTCGACGGCATGCTGAAAGCCGGCGCACTCCACGTCTTCCACAGGATTTCGTCCTTCGAAAAGAAACCGGCAAAGATCGGGATGCCACTGATCGCAAGCCAACCAGTGAACATCGTCGCAAACGTGATGGGCATGTACTTCTTGAGACCACCCATACGTCGCATGTCCTGCTCGTGGTGCATGCCGTGAATAACTGAACCCGAACCGAGGAAGAGCAGCGCTTTGAAGAACGCGTGCGTGATGACGTGGAAGATCGCGGCGACAAACGCGCCCATGCCACACGCGAGAAACATGTACCCAAGCTGAGAAATCGTCGAGTAGGCCAGAACTTTCTTGATGTCGTTTTGTGCCAGACCGATGGTGGCGGCAAAGAGCGCGGTGGCTGCGCCGATAACGGCGACGATGAACATCGCGGTCGGCGCATGCACAAAGATCTCGGAACAACGCACGATCATGTAGACGCCGGCAGTGACCATCGTCGCGGCGTGAATCAGCGCCGAGACGGGTGTCGGACCGGCCATCGCATCCGGTAGCCAAACATACAAAGGAATCTGTGCACTCTTGCCCGCGGCGCCAATAAACAGCAGGACAGCGATCGACGTCGCACCACCGGCAACAATTGCGCCCGCAGTGAACGGTTCGACCGGCAAATTCTTAAAGAACGAAAGCGCCGTATGCGTGACTTCGCCCGCAGCCGGGTTTGCATAAAAGCTGACTGAACCCGTGACGAAGAACGTCAGCATAATGCCGAGCACGAATCCCCAGTCGCCGATGCGGTTAGTGATGAACGCCTTCTTCGCGGCGTCGCCCGCTTCCTTCTTATCCAAGTAGTAACCAATCAACAGGTACGAGCAGAGGCCGACACCTTCCCAACCAACAAACATCAGCACGAAATTGTCCGCGAGCACGAGTGTCAGCATCGCGAACATGAAAAGGTTGAGATAGGCGAAGAAACGATAGAAGCCGTCTTCGCCGTGCATGTAACCGACGGCAAAGACGTGAATCAGGAAACCGACGAAGGTGATAAAGAGGACGTAAGTTCCGCTCAAGCGGTCCATCGCGAGTGCGAAGTCAGCATGGAAAGTTCCGACCTGCAACCACGTCCAGATGTGATCGAGCACCGGCGTCTCAGCTCGCAGCGCACCACCTGACATAAACGCCAGGTAAAACGCGACGAGTGCCGAGATCGCTACCGATCCACAGGCGACGACGCCGATAAACCTTTCGTCCCGCACACGCCTGCCGATGAGCCAATTAATGGCCGCGCCGGCGAGCGGAGCAAAGATGATCAGACTAAGAAGGTTATTCTCCATCCCAAAATAAATCCGTAAATAATCCGCGAAGATCCTTGGCCTACAACTTCAGAATACTCGCATCATCAACATCCAGCGTTTCGCGATTGCGAAAGATCGCGATGATGATTCCCAATCCGACTGCAGCCTCAGCCGCAGCCACAGTCATAACAATGAAAACAAAGAGCTGTCCCGTGACGTCCTGAAAGAAACTCGCAAACGCAACGAAGGTCAGGTTCACCGCATTCAACATCAGCTCAATGCACATGAACATCGCGATGATGTTCCGCTTGATGATGACACCCGTTACGCCGATGGTGAAAAGGATCGCTGAGAGCGCCAAATACCATGAAAGTTGTGGTTCCATTACTCTGCGTCGTCCTTGTCTCTGTGATCAATCCCCAGCAATCGAGCTGCTTCGTCAGTCGTGTCAGTTTCAACGAGCGTCAGGTTGTCCGGTTGCACGGCGGGATCGACCATCGAAAGCGTCAGTTGTTGTGCTCCCGGAACTACGCGCGCATTCGCCGGCAGTAAACCACCACGTCGCGCCAGGGTCATCGCACCAACGATCGCCATCAAGAGCAGTATCGACGTGATCTCAAACGGCAACAGGTATCTGGTAAACAGTTGCGAGCCGATCGAGTATGTAGTGCCGATGTCTGAAGGCGTGCTCGTGGGAGTCACTCTGAACTCCTGCACGGAGACGAGAATAAAAGCAACTTCAGCAATCAGCACCGCAGCGAGTAAGACAGCCGCCGGCACCAGAAACTTGAGACGAGTGCGTTCACGTTCTTCCTGCTCGACATTGAGCAGCATGATGACAAAGACCACGAGCACCATGATGGCGCCGGCATAAACGATCACCTGGACCGCAGCGATAAACGGCGCCGCGAGCATCACGTAAAGACACGCGAGCGAGATAAACACGCCGACCAGCGAGATCGCGCTGTAGAGTGGATTCCGCTGCGCCACCACCGCGAGCGCGCACCCGATACCAAGTCCCGCAAACAGAATGAAAAGAAGCGCCAACATCTAAAAATAATTTGGAAGCAGGAAAATCAACGTAGCTGTGATGAAGATACTAAGCAGCGCCAGCGGCAGCAGGATCTTCCAGCCAAAATCCATCAACTGATCAAACCGGAAACGCGGTAACGTCCCGCGCAGCCAGATGTACAGAAAAAGAAAGAAGATAACCTTTGCTAAAAACCCAATCGCACTCACGATTCCGAACAGGAAACTGCCGCGGCCGAAAATGTCTTCCGCAAACGGCACGTTCCAGCCGCCCAGAAACAGCGTCGTCGCCAGCATCGAAACCGTGAACATGTTGATGTATTCAGCCAGGAAGAACAGCGCAAACTTCATGGCGCTGTACTCGGTGTGAAAACCGGCAACCAGTTCTGTTTCCGCTTCCGGAAGATCGAAGGGGACGCGATTCGTTTCCGCGATTGCGGCAGTCAGGTAAACGAGGAAGCCGAGTGGATTAAAAATAATATTCCACCGCATTCCGTGCCACGCCGATTGGTTCTCTACGATCTGCGCCAGGTCCAGCGTGCCGGCGAGTAGAATCACGCCAATCAAACTCAAGCCGAGCGCGAGTTCGTACGAGATCATCTGCGCCGACGAACGCAGGCCGCCCATCAAGCTGTATTTGTTGTTTGATGACCAACCGGCAAGCATGATGCCGTAGACGCCGATTGACGTGATGCCGAGCACGTAAAGCAATCCGACATCGAAGTGTGCGATCACGAGAGGAATCGTGATCGTTGTGAAAGGAATTCTAATCTCCGGCCCGAACGGATACACGATCATCGTCATCAACGCGGCCATCGTTGCGACCACAGGCGCGAGGAAGTAGATGAAGCGGGTCGATTTATCGGGAATGATGTCTTCTTTGAGAATGAACTTCAGAAGATCCGCGAAGGGCTGAAGAATACCGCCGTAACCTACGCGGTTTGGACCAAGCCGTCCCTGGATGAAACCGAGTACGCGACGCTCCGCCAGCACGGTGTAGGCGACGATCAAGAGCACCACCACAAAAGCCACCGTGATAGCCGCAAACTTGAGAGCTATATCGATCGCAGTATCCATCAAACTGTTTTAGCCGCGGATTTCACGGATGTAATTTGATATAGGGGCGAATCCACGGTTGTCTCAGGACGCGGATTGCCGGAAGCAAGATAGTGAAACTGTTCCACTTTGTCAGTCAGCGTGCCGATCTTGAACAACTCCGTACCGACTTTAGGTGTCGTGGTTATTTTCTCGCCGGTGTTCGGGAGTCCTTCAACGCACTCGCGCAAGACAGCGAGTTCATCCGATAAGTCGGTTGGGCCAACCACCTCATACTTTGCCTGGACCGGGTTCGTCTCGTCCTTCAGCAACGGATAACGCATTCCGGCATACGCTGGAACCTTCTCACCAATCTCTCGAAAGACAGCGCTCGCCGACATCTCGTAACCGAAATCCAGACCGAGCTCTTTCGCGAGTTGCGAAACGATCACCCAATCGGGTCTCGACTGATGGAGCGGTGGAATCGACTGTCGCACACGCTGAACGAGACCATCGTTATTCGTGAACGTGCCGTCCTGTTCAGCATAAGACGCAGCCGGCAGGACCACATCTGCCGTCGCCGTGGTCTCAGTCTCAAACATTTCCTGGACCACGAGGAAATCAAGCTTCGAGAGCGCGTCTTCATGGCCCTCAAACTGTTCCGGCAGGAAACTACCGGCAACGTAGAGCGCACGAATCTGATCGCCGCAAGCGTTCAGGATTCCACGAGCGGAGGTCGGCGCCTTCATCATTCCCATGTCATGTGCGCCGACGCTGTTATTGAAGATCGGCAGCGGGTGGAAAAGGATGCGCCGGTCTCGCGTGGCAAACTTCTGCGGCAACTGAGCGACAATTGCCTGGGCCGCATTCGATAGCTCGCGACCAAACATCACTACGACATCGCCGGTGCTGTCTGCAATTGCCTGGCGTGCGGCCGCGATCGCATTTTCTTCAAGGCCCGCTTTTTGTGCGGCGAGTGAATCAGCCGCCGGATCAAAAAGCGCGAGCGCGATTGCATCTTCCGACTCTGGCCGGATGTGCAGGAAAATCTTTGCCTGTTCGCGCAAACGAATCGGCACGGAGTTGACGAGCACGAGCGTGGCGCCGCCGTTTCGCACCGCTTGCCGAATCTGCTTGCCGGTAAACGGTTGCAGTTCGCTCGGATCACCACCAATCAAAACGATTGTCTTCGCGTAACGAATGTCGCGATGAGTCGCGAGCTGTCCGCCGAGATGCCGGAAAAAACTGTTCAGGCTGAAGGTGTCTGTGGTGGTGTAGTTCTCAGTGCCTACGAGTTCGGTCGTGAACCGGTGCAACACGTGCAGAGCTTCGTTCGTCAGTCGCGGGCTACCGACCACGCCGACCGCGTTTCGTCCATGTTCTTCCGCGACGGCATCGAGCCGTTCGGCAACGTGACGGATCGCTTCGTCCCAGGTTGCGGGAATCAGCTTGCCGCCTTTTTTGTAACGAATCATCGGCGTGCGAAGGCGCGTCTCGTGATTAATAAACGGATGCGCGAATCTACCCTTGATGCACAAAAACTCGCCGTTGATTCCGTTGACGTAGCGATCGCGAGCGACTGAGCGTCGCACTTCGCCGCCACGCGAACCGAGCGACATCTGGCAGCCGTCCGAACAGAAGTTACAGGTAGTGATGGTCTGCGCGAGTTCCCACGGTCGTGTTTGGTGACGATATGTCGCATCGAGCAACGTGCCGGTGGGACAGACTTCGATACAGTTTCCGCACTGCGAACAATCGAGCCAGCCGAGATACGTGCCGATGACTGTGTGTGCACCGCGGCCGCCGGCTTCGATCGCGTCTTCGCCCATCCACTCGTCGCAAACTCGCGTGCATCGTTTGCAGAGAATGCAGCGTTGCGGATCGTTCGCCACCATCGGCGACAGATAGCGCTCGGCGTAGTAATTCTTCTTTTCGGTGAATCGTTCTTCGAGTCCGCCCCAGTCAAACGTCATCTCCTGGAGTTCGCATTCACCACCGCGATCGCAGACCGGACAATCAAGCGGATGGTTGGCGAGCAGAAACTCGGTCATGCCGCGTTGAGCCTTCTCAATCTCCTCACTCTGCGTGGTCACCACCATGCCGTCGGTACAGATGATCGTGCATGAGGTTTGCAGCTTCGGCATCTTCTCGATGCGCACCAGACACATGCGACACGAAGCCTGCAACGCGAGATCGGAGTAATAACAGAAGGATGGAATATCAAAACCCTTTTCGCGACACACGTCGATCAGACGCGCACCCTTCGGCACCTCAAACTCTTTTGCGTTTATTGTTACTTTGATCAGCTCAGTAGCCATACAGTTTTATCCACAGATTACGCAGATTGTTTTCCATTATCTGTGTAATCTGCGGATACAAGCCTTCGTCTAAAGTCTTCCGGGAATCGTTTGATCGCTGACTGGATTGGCCACGACGCCGCATCGCCGAGCGGACAAAACGACTTGCCCTCGATGTTGTCGCAAAGATCGAGCATCAGTTGCGCGTCTTCAATTTTTCCGCCGCCGTTCTCGATGCGTTTGAAAACTTTCACCAGCCAATCAGTGCCTTCACGACACGGCGTGCACCAGCCGCACGATTCATGTTTGTAAAACTCAGTCAGGTTCTTGGTTGACTCGAACACGTCAACAGTCTCGTCCATCACGATGAAACCGCCCGAACCGACGCTCGAACCAGCAGCGACGAGACCTTCGTAATCCATGCGCACATCTTTCCCGATGATCTGATCCGCGCGCATGATGTAGACCGACGAGCCACCGGGAATCACGGCTTTCAGTTGTTTGCCGTCGAGCATGCCGCCGCAGTCAACCATGATGAACTTTTCCATGTCGTCGTAACCCATCGGCAGTTCGTAGACGCCCGGTTTGTTGACGTGACCGGAGACGGACCAAAGCTTCGTGCCGCCGCTCTTTTCAGTGCCGAGTTTTTGATAAGCCTCACCGCCCATCTTGATGATGTCGGGCACGGCCGTAAGCGTCTCGACGTTATTGACGACAGTCGGCGCCGCGTAAAGACCTGAGACAGCAGGGAAGGGGGGCTTCATACGCGGGTGACCGCGCAAACCCTCGAGCGAACTCAGTAGCGCCGTTTCTTCGCCACATATATACGCTCCGGCGCCCGTGTGTGTGTGGATCTCGCACCCGAAGTTTGTGCCGAGGATATTGTCGCCAAGGAGTCCGGCCGCGCGCGCTTCTTCCAGCGCTACGTCCATGATGTCGATCAGGTATTTGTACTCGCCGCGCGTGTAGATATAACCGGTTTTCGAATTGAGCGCGTAGGCCGCAATCAACATGCCCTCGATGAGCATGTGTGGATCGCGCTCCATCAGATAGCGATCTTTGAAGGTGCCGGGCTCGGATTCATCCGCATTACAAACCACATACTTCGGTTTCGGCGAGTCTTTCGGAACGAAACTCCACTTCAACCCGGTCGAAAAACCCGCGCCGCCACGTCCGCGCAGCGCGGACTTCTTCACCTCGTTGATCACGTCGTCTGGCGACATGCCGTCGAGCACTTTTTTGATCGCTTCGTAACCGCCGTTACGACGATACACATCGAGTGTGCGCGAGCGTTCGAGATGAACGCGACGTAGCTGAAGTGGTTCACATCCGATGGCTTTGATATGCATTAAGGCAGTTTGTCCAGTATCTGATCGATCTTCTCAGGCGTCAGGTTCTCGTGATAATCGAAGTTGAGTTGAAACATCGGCGCCGTGCCGCAGGAACCGAGACACTCGACTTCGCTGAGTGTGAAGCGTCCATCCGCGGTCGTTTCACCCACTTTGATTCCGAGTTTTTGTGAACAATATTCGGTGACCTTTTTCGAGCCGCGAATATTGCACGAGAGCGTCTTGCACACCTGAATGTGATACTTACCGACCGGCTGGGTATTGATCATCGAGTAGAACGTCGCGACTTCCCAGATGTCCGTGACGCGCAACTTCAGACGATTGGCAAGATAGAGCACACCCGGCGGATCGAGATAACCGCGTTCACGCTGCACGATAAACATCAACGGCAGAATAGCCGAACGCATCACCGGATACTTCGCCAGATGTCGATCGATCTCCGCTTCGACTTTGGGCGAAAAAGTTGCCGGCTCAACCCCCAAATCGACAGGCTGCGACAACGGTTGAATCTGAGTTAGTTGACTGCTCATCAATCCGATTTAAATCTGTGTAATCTGTGGTTAACTACCGATCGATTTCACCCAGCACGATGTCCAGCGATCCGATAATCGCCACGATATCCGCCACCATCTCGCCCTCCGACATCATCGGCAGCGCCGACAAGTTCACAAAACTCGGCGCACGAAAATGGACGCGAGCCGGTTTTGGTCCACCATTCGACTTGATGTAAACACCCAACTCACCTTTAGAGGCTTCAATCGGGTGATAAACCTCGCCTTCAGGAACGTCGAATCCTTCTGCGACGATCAGGAAGTGATGAATCAGCGCGTCCATGTGACTCTTCATCGCTTGCCGATCAGGCAACACGACTTTTGGCGCGTCCGCCTTGATTGGACCAGGCCGCAAACGTGCGAGTGCCTGCGTCGCAATCTTGTGCGACTCCTTCATTTCACGCATACGGACCATGTAACGTGACCACACGTCGCCATCCGGCTCAGTCGGAATCTCGAAGTCGTATTTCTCGTAACCGCTGTAGGGGTTTGCTCGGCGAACGTCGAGAGCGACACCACTTCCGCGCAAGCATGGACCAGCAAGTCCCCAGTCGATCGCGTCTTCAGCAGTGATATATCCAATACCCTGCGTGCGACGCTGAAAAATCTTGTTACCACTCAGCAGTTTGTGAAACTCGTCAACGGCCCCCGGGAAACCGTCGAGAAACTGTTTACAGCGATTCTCGAAACCGGCAGGCAGATCCATCATCAAGCCGCCGATGCGGAAGTAAGACGGCGTCAAACGACCACCTGACGCAGCTTCGATCAGGTTCAAAATCTTTTCGCGTTCCCGGAAGCAATAAAAGAAGACCGTCATCGCGCCGATGTCGAGCGCGTGTGTTCCGAGCCAAACCAGGTGTGAACCGATGCGTTGGAGTTCGCAGAACAGCACGCGAATTACTTGAGCGCGCTCCGGAATCTCGAGACCGAGCAGCTTTTCACCCGCCATCACGTAAGCAAGGTTGTTGCCGAGTGGATTAAGGTAATCCATGCGGTCAGTGATGACGATACCCTGCTGATATTTCTTGTACTCAAACAGCTTCTCCATGCCGGTGTGGAGATAGCCTATATCGGGCGTGGCCTTCACGACCATTTCACCGTCAAGAACGAGTTCGAGACGCAGCACACCGTGTGTCGAAGGGTGTTGCGGACCCATCGAGATCGTCATCTGTGTGTCGAGCGGACGATCGACGATCTCAAACTGTGGTGGAATGGTTGCGGAGCTCATTTCTTATTTCAAACTGTATGGTTCGTAACCGCGCAACGGGAAATCCTTGCGTAATGCATGTCCTTGCCAGTCGTCCGGCAGCAGGATGCGACGCAGGTCCGGATGACCGTCAAAAACCACGCCGAACAGATCGAATGTTTCGCGTTCATGCCAGTTGGCCGTACGCCAAACACCGGTGACGCTTGCTACGTGCGCGTCTTCCTCGTTCAAAACCACCTTCAAACGAATCCGGTGATATTTCGTGGTCGAGAAGAGATGGTAGTTGACTTCAAAACGCGGCTCTTCCTCGACGCCGCGGTCACAGCCGCAAATATCAGCGAGCAAATCAAACCGTCCCTCGGGCCACGCCTTCAAAAAAGTAGACGCTGCGACGATGTGTTCACGCGGAACAATGAACGTCGTCTCGCCGAAGGCAACGATGACTTCGCTGAACCACTCCGGGTGTTCACGCTGTAACGCCGCCACTAACGGTGACGGCGCTGGTTCAGTGTTTTCTGGTTCTGATGACATCCGCCCTTGTTTGCTCCCGACTCCTTAATTAGAACGACGTCGCTCGTGTCTTGACGCGATCGTGTACGGCCGCGACTCCGGCAACGTGTTCTGCCGCGCCGTCGAGCCGTCGGTAATCGGAAGAGTACCGGGCACCACGGCTTCTCTGGCTTCCTCTTCCGGAATGTCTCTGCGATCGCGGACGCTCTCTTTCATGACTTTGTCCTGGAGCATCATCACCGCGTGAATCAGCATCTCCGGCCGGGGCGGGCAACCGGGAATGTAAACATCAACCGGAACGATCTTGTCGACACCCTGAACGATGGCATAGTTATCAAATACACCGCCGGAGGTCGCACACGCGCCCATTGAAATAACCCACTTCGGTTCCGGCATCTGATCGTAAATTCGACGCAGCACGGGCGCCATCTTTCGTGAAACGCGTCCGGAGACGATCATGACGTCAGCCTGACGCGGACTCGCGCGAAACACCTCCGCGCCGAAACGTGCCAGATCGTTTCGCGACGTCGTCGCATTCATCATTTCAATAGCGCAACATGCCAGTCCGAATGTCGCCGGCCAAAGCGACGATTTCCGCGCCCAGTTAATGAGAGAGTCGAGCCGTGTGGTCAACACCTCCGGTAGCGCTTCGGCAATTACATTTTCGAGACCCATCGTTAAACTTCCTTATGCTGCTGTGCGCCGTTTCGCAATCCTGCGTGCTTCGAGGTCGGCCAATGCTCGCGCCTGGCCTTCAGCTTCACGTCGTGCTTTCTCACCCCAGTCAAATGCGCCCTTCTTCACGATGTAGATGTAACCGACGAGGAGCAGACCGACGAAGATCATCATCTCGAGATAAACAAAGGTCCGCATTCCTGCGCCCTGTGCCGCGAGAGCTTTGAAAACTGCGGCCCACGGCACCAGAAAGATCACTTCTATATCGAACAGGATAAAGATCATCGCGATCAGGTAAAACTTTACCGAGAACCGCTCGCGCGCAGAGCCCACCGGATCCTTACCGCACTCGTAAGGCATCAACTTCGTTCGTGTTTGTTTGCGCTGTCCGACAAATTGGGAAAGGAGAACGTTGCCCACCGCAAAGCCCGCGGCCACGATGAACATGAGGAGTATGGGCAAGTAATCGTAAAGCCGAAAAGGCATCTAAGGCACACCATCACCGGCCGCAATCGAATTCGAATCAGAAATCTTCGATGCGGTCGGCGCCACTCCATCCACGAGATTGAGAATCATTGTACAAGCTGATGCTAGTCGAACTGATCAAGGGTGTCAAGCAACCCCTCTTGCGGAGATCGCGCCGAAAAAAATGCTGATTGACCGTGAAAAAATGCTTGTGTTAACGTTCAGCTAAGCCCGCCTGTGAGTGGGGTTTTTCAGCAGCCTCCCGGTTGACAATTGTAACTTCGCAACTTCAGTTTATGACGTTTATGAGAGCACAGTCCTCGAAACAGTGATTACCGGATTCAACACCGACATCGAGCATGATGGCGTTACCTATCATGTGCAAACTGAGGACAAGGGACTCGACTCTCCAATCATCCTCTCACTTGTGTATGCCGGCGGCACGATTCTGGCCAGCAAACGTTCGCCTTACGAAGATCTGATCGCCTCAGGTTTTAGCGATGAAGTTCTGGCTGAGCGTTTGAAGCGACAGCATCGTTTGATCTGTGCTGCGATCCATTCGGGGCGCATTAACGATCTCAAGAAGATGAGCGGCCGTGCGAAAACCGCACCGCTTCCATCCGTTGAAGAAGTTGTCAAGAAACCTGTCGCTGAGCCTGAGCCGGAAGTTGAGACTCCACCCGCGCCGGTCGAAAATGATTTTGAGATTGAATATTGGCCGATGACGCAGGAATGGGCGCCACCACCGCCTGCGCCTCCGCCCGCGCCGGAAGAAGTTGAAATCGCCGGTGAGTCTGAGATGGAGCCGCGTTACGAGCCCGTCGAGGCGGAGCCGGAGAGTGTTGCGCTTGAAGAAGTTCAGGAACCGGAACTTGTTGGAGAAGCGGCTCTGCCGGATGGTCTATATATAAACCTGCTTGACGAAGATGAGTTTTATTCCGGCCAGAGTTGCACGCTAAGAGTCTTGATCACAAACTCCACCGGCGGCCAGGAAAAGCCAATTTCGAATGCGGCAGTGTCGGTAAAGATACTGGGCACGACGTTCAGGCCGCTGATCTACACCTTGAAAACCGAGAGCGATGGCGTCGCGAGCATAGCCACAGAGATTCCTAAATTCAATTCCGGGCGTGCGGCAGTACTGGTGCGCGCCGTGGCGCGTGATCAAGCCGCCGAACTGCGCCGCATCATCCATCCCGCCACCTAAAACGAGATTAGCCACAAAAAGGCACAAAAATGATTATTTGTGCATTTTGTGCATTTTGTGCTTTATGTGGACTATGAAGGTGTATGTGAATGGCGAGTTGAAGGAAGTAGGTAGTGAAGTTTCGTTAGCCGACCTAATTACACAGCTTGAACTGCCTGTGGCGCGGATAGCGATCG
Organism: Pyrinomonadaceae bacterium; assembly: GCA_035694465.1. Lineage (GTDB taxonomy): Bacteria > Acidobacteriota > Blastocatellia > Pyrinomonadales > Pyrinomonadaceae > PSRF01. The sequence continues at coordinate 182,638 of DASSFI010000068.1, forward strand.
AACTCAATCGGGAAGTGGTGCGTCGGAGTGAGTGGGACGGAACGATGCTGAAGGATGAGGACCGGATCGAGATTGTGCACTTCGTCGGAGGAGGTGCTAGAGTTTAGTTAATCATGTCTAAAGCGATTGCAGCGAATGTGGCTGATGAGAAACTGATTATTGGTGGACGCGCGTTTACGTCGCGGCTGATTATTGGCACAGGGAAGTACCGCAGTTACGAAGAGATGCGGAGTGCTCACGAGGCTTCCGGAGCTGAGATGGTGACTGTCGCGGTGCGGCGAGTGCCTTTGGATCGTAGTAGTGAGTCGTTTCTCGATTATCTCAATCCGGATCTCGCTATCTTGCCGAATACGGCCGGTTGTTACACCGCCGACGATGCGGTGCGAACTGCGCGTCTCGCGCGCGAGGCGTTGCAAACCGATCTGGTGAAGCTGGAAGTCATCGGCGATCAAACAACACTCTTCCCGGACAACGAACAGACACTCGAAGCGGCGCGCATCCTCGTCAAAGAGGGATTCGTGGTGCTGCCATACTTCAGCGACGATCTGATCATGGCGAAAAAACTCCTCGATGCTGGTTGTGCTGCGATCATGCCGCTTGCCGCGCCAATCGGATCGGGACTGGGCGTTCAGAATCCCGCAAACTTGCGCATCATGCGTGAGCAGTTACCCGAGGCAACATTGATTGTCGATGCTGGTGTTGGAACAGCGAGCGACGCCGCTATCGCAATGGAACTTGGCGCTGATGGTGTTTTGATGAATACGGCGATCGCTGAGGCTACAGATCCAGCGAAGATGGCGACGGCGATGAAACTCGCGATTGAAGCGGGACGACTAGCGTACCGGGCGGGACGCATGCCGAAACGGTTGTACGCGAGCGCGTCGAGTCCGTTGTCGGGCGTGATCAAGTAGATCTCTGTCTGCCAGCTACGACAAGCCGAGGACGCTCGCATGGCGATCATGGACCACCACTTCACGTGGTCTAACGACTTCTTCAACCACCTCTCGCTGAACCGGCTCTTCTCTGACTCGCAGCGCGTTAAGATTCAGCCCGTATCTCACTGAAACAAGTTCGGCATGGATCTCGAACAGGACCACCCACAATTCACAAAACACACGCCACACGAGATTCCCGATCACGACCAGTCCCACACCGGCAGCAACATATCTCCATCCCAACATGCGATCGATGCGGGCATCGTTCAATTGCATGCCGGCCCACACCGCAAGCGCAACGCCGCCTGCCGTAATTGCCAGAAACCCAAGAAAGTAGACCACCTTCACGAATGTCGACGTAATCATTCTCTCGAACGAGAAATAGCCTCCCATCGGATCTCCTCCTTGAAGAGAATTAGACCAAAGCAATGATGACTTTTCGTATCGCTTTGCAGATATTTTTATTGTAATTGGCTGTGATCTACGTGGCGTTGGGCAAAGTGAGCATGACCCGTTCCTGTTCGCGCATTACGCGATCGCCGAGTTCTGTCGTCGCAATAGTCGGATAAGCGCCGCCTTTCACCCGCAGACATTGCGCGTCGATGAGAGCATTGACATAAACTTCGAGCTCGTCGTTTGCCATGTCTCGCAACAAGCCGTAAGTCGACAGCTCGTTGAGACGTGCCGTCAACAATTGTTTCGCCGCCGATCCTCGCAGCGTTGAAATCAACAGCTTCTTTCCGAAACGTCCATTCATCCGCTTGGCACACGCGAGTATCTTGCGCACGCGGAGTAATTCGTCATCGGTGAGAATGCGTGCTGATGGATCAACTGGCGCGGCGGGAATCGCGGCTGTGGTCGACTTTGGTTTGCAGTTGCCGCACGTGCCGCATTGGCGATTGCTCTTGCGGTCGCCGAAGTAGTTGAGGATGTGGGCGCGGTAACAGTAATCGGTGTAACAGAAATCGATCATCGCGCGCAGCTTGCGGCGCTCGAGTTCGCCACGCCGCGACACATCGGCCGGATCTACTTTCAGTTTTGTTGCCGGAACACTGTCGAGCATGATGATACTGCGGCCTTGTTGCGCGCCGCGTCCGCCGCGATTGAGTGCGGGGGCAGTGCGTTGGATGTGTCCGGCGCGTTCGAGAATGTAGAGCGCAGACTGCACTGCCATCTCGTTGCTTTCGCCTGTGCGCCGTGCGATCTCGGCGGTCGAGAGCTCGATTCTTCTCAGCTCAGTTGAGGCGAGTGCGTCGTAGACCTGTTTGACTACGGTGATGTCGGGATAGGAGCCCTCGATGAAAAAGTCGTGCGTGTTTTTGTCGGCGTAGTTGAAGAGCAACACGCAGGTTGAAGGAAGTCCGTCGCGACCGGCGCGTCCGATCTCCTGGTAATACGCTTCGATCGATCCCGGCATTTGATAATGGACCACAAAGCGGATGTCGGGTTTGTCGATGCCCATCCCGAACGCATTCGTCGCGACGATCATCTGCGTGCGACCGTTCATGAAGTCGTCCTGGGCTTTGATCCGCAGTGAGTCAGTCATACCGGCGTGGTAAACCGAAACACCGAGATCGAGGGCTTTGAGTTTGTTACCTACCTGTTCGACGGCTTTGCGAGTCGAGGCGTAAATGATCCCCGAGCCGGGAATTTCGCGGGCCAGTTTGCGAATGAGAGTAATCTTCTCGCGCTCTTTTTCGGTGTGCATTACCTCAATCGAGAGATTCGGCCGATCGAAACCGCTGACAAATGTTTGCGGGCGATCGAGACCGAGTTGTTGAATGATGTCCGAACGAACGTAAGGCGTCGCGGTCGCTGTGAGCGCGAGAGTCTGAACCTGGCCCAACGACTTGATCACACTTCTGAGTCGCAGGTAGTCAGGACGAAAGTCGTGGCCCCAGGTGGAGATGCAGTGAGCTTCGTCCACGGCTACGAGTGAAATCGGAATCTGTTGCAAAGCCGCATTGAAACGACTGCTGCGAAAACGTTCGGGGGCGATGTAGACGAGTTTGTGCTCGCGACGTCTCAGCCCTTCAATGCGCGCATGCTGTTCGGAGTCGGAGATCGAACTGTTGATAAACGTCGCGGGTAGTCCACGGGCCTGGAGCGCATCGACCTGATCCTTCATGAGGGCAATCAACGGCGACACCACGAGAGTGACGCCGTCGAGCATCATTGCCGGAAGCTGGTAGCAGAGTGACTTGCCGCTGCCGGTCGGCATTACCACGACAGCGTCTTTGCCTTCCAGGATCGAGCCGATCACTTCGCGCTGGCCTTCGCGAAAGTCTTCGAAGCCAAAGTGCTTTTGCAGCGAAGCGAGTGCGTCCGTGAGCGAATGCATGCGCGAGTCTATAACACGAATCTCATGGATCGGTGCAAATCCGAGACGAAAAAATTGTGTTTCTCGGATTGGGAGCGCCGAGAATGAAGTCTGCGTTGTTGTTGCGCGTGTCCGTACAGCCTGCAGCGGCGCGTAGCAATGCGTTGGTGTTACTCGCGCCTGCTGCCGGTGCTGAGCCTCTGAAACAATTCGCAGTCGTGCCGTAACCGGCGAGATCCACGATATTCGGATCGCTTGGGCAAGATCCGGTCAACGCGGTGGAGTTCCGCACGAGCGCGACTTTCCCGGAGCCGGCTGCCATGGCAATCGTTCCCGTTGCGTCGGGTGCGGAAAGAGTGGCGCCGTTGCTGCCTCCGGAACTTTCCTGCACAAGATAATACTGGCCCGGCGCGAGTGAAATGGATGTCAGTGCTGTTGCTGACCAGGTTGAAGCCGTCGCGCTCGCATATTGCACCGACCATCCATTGAGGTTTACCGGCGAATTTCCGGCGTTGAAGATTTCGATAAAGTCATTTCGAAACGGTGCGCCTGAGTTCCCACCACCACCAAAGATCTGACTGATCACGACACGTGGCGATGAGTCAGGTGTTGGTAACGGGGTTGGCGAAGGACTCGGACTCGGCGTGGGAGTTGGTGTTGCAGTCGGCGTCGGAGTTGGACTTGGTGTCGGCGATGGTGAGGGCGTTGGACTCGGACTCGGACTTGGTGACGGCGTTGGTGTTGCCGTTGGAGTCGGTGTTGGACTCGGGATTGGCGTAGGTGTCGGTGTAGGAGTTGGTGCCGGTGCAGTTCCTCCTAAAACAATCGACGCTGCGTTACTCTGCACGCCATCAGCAGTCACGATCACCGTGGACGCTCCAGCACCGCGCAATTCAGCCGGTACCAGCACATGAATCTCGTCGAATCCAATCAATCGTGCTGGTGCAACTGTCTCAACCAGCACCTGGCGACCATTTATCGAAACTGAAACGTTGCTCGCTCGTGCCACACCAGTTACAAAGATTGCTACCCGCATTGAACCGTTCGACGGATTGAATGGCCCACGCACCAAAGTGTCGGCGTTGAGTGCAACTGCTTCACCGCGGCCATCGGCAGTCACCGTAAAAATTCCCGGCGCCGAAGACGAGATATTCGCCTCGGCAATCGACGCCAATCCTTCGGCATTCGTAACGACGAATTGCGCCCGTCCATTTGCCAATCCGTTCGGAACCAAGAACATGACTTCATCCGGCGACACATAAAAGATCCACGCGAGTTGCTTGTTTACGGTGACAGTGGTGCCCCCAACCGTAAACGGCAGTTCATCGCCAATGAAACTTGCCACCTCAGCTTTTAATGCGAGCTTCGAACCGTGAATGTGCGCAATGCTGCCCGGCGCGATGTTCGAGGGTTCCGGTTCGTTTCCCTTTGCTGCCGCATTAACAATCGAAGCGACGCCGACAGGCCGTGGCGCAATCAACGCCAGATAGATCTCGCTGTTGTTTCTGAAATCATCGTCGCTCACGGCTCCTGAAAGTATTCTCGGAAAGCTAAACGCCACGACACTTCCATCAAAATTTAGCGACGAAATGACTTCCGCTGTCGCTGCTGCGGGTGCGTTTGTGATCTGTTGTATTTGTCCACTCGGCAGATCGAGTACGTAGAGTTCAACTCCACCATCACTCGCATTCAGCACTCTGCGCCGTGTCGCAAACGCAACTCGCCTCCCGTCGCCACTGATAGTGGGCTGTAGCTTTACATCCGTCGCTCTCGATCCCAGTTGCGTCAATTGCCGAATCGAATTGTCGCCACCTTCAAACATAAACACCTGACTCTGATTTGGCGCTGTCAATGCCGAATAAACGAGACGCATCCCGTCGTCGCTCAACGCGCGGCCTTCGGTTAACGACAGTTCCGAAACGTGCTCGGCAAGCACTCGACTCGTCAGCGTTTTTGTCTCGACCATAATTAGGTCTGCCATTTCTGGCTCGCTCAAAGTCGTTCGCTTGTAGTAGACACGAGCACCATCGGCACTGATCTTCGGATTTGCTGTTGCGTGCTCAATATCCAGATTCGTCAACTGCGTGTACTTCTTCGCTCCGATGTCGTAAAGGAAGATTTCGTAACTGAGATCACTATTCAATCCAACGAAATCTCGATTGGAAGAGAAGACGATCACGCGTCCATCACTCGTGATTGACGGCTGAAAACTCCCATCGCTGAGCCGTGTCACACTTGTAGCTGGCTCCGTTTCCGTCAGTTGACTAAGCTTTGAATCGTTAAAAACGAAGATCTCGGAATTCCGATCGCCGTTGCGAGCAGCGAGATCCTCGCTCGACGCCAAGACGATCGTCTTCCCATCACTCGAAACACCTGGACACACGGCACGCGTGCTTCCCAACTCGCCAATTATCGGTACGTCATGCGAGAGATCGACTCGCAGTGCCTGAAATGTCGAACCTTTACCAGTCGATTCGAAGATGACGGTCCGGCCGTCGTCGCTGAGCATCGGGTTGAGATTTAGCGCGTGCTCCGGCGTGTTTGTGAGACGCGTCAACGTCGCAAACGACTCCGTACGCGGTGTTGCAATCACGACTAAGAGAAAAGTGGTGATGAGGAAACAGACTGTGAGACGAAGCATAGTGAGGTTGCTCCTTGCTTAAATTTGTTGCGCATTCTACACCTCAACAGAAAAATTTCAAGCAGAATCTCTTTGGAGTGCGGCGGCCTGGCGCCGCTTTGGTCTCGATCGAGCG
>DASSFI010000069.1:0-3434 GCA_035694465.1 Pyrinomonadaceae bacterium
GGCGGCCACGGAGGGCCGCCCCTACAGTACGTTCGATGTGGTCCACAATTTTTGACGTCGCTTTCTGAGCCGATCAGATACCAGCTTCAGCGTGCTTGCGCAAGACGTCGAGAAAGGCGGCCGCGGCGGGAGAAAAATTGGCGCCGCGCCGATGCGCAGCCCAGAGAGTGCGATTATGAGTCAGGCCTCGCACCGGAACACTCACCAAAGCCCCTCGCTCCAGCTCTTCCTTCACACACATCCGCGGCACAAAAGCCAACCCCACTCGCTTCTGCACGAACCGCTTAATCGTCTCGATCGTGGCAAGCTCAAGGGTGATATTCAGCGGTGTGTGTTGTCTGGCAAACGCTTCGATGACTTTGACGCGCGATCCGGAGTTCACGTTGTGTGCGACAAATGGCTCGTTGCCGAGGTCCTTGATCTTTACTGCCGGTCGTGTCGCGAGCGGATGCTTGGGACTCATGATCAAAACGAGTTCATCTTTGAGGACCGGAAATGCTTCGAGGTCGCGATCACCGGGTTCTGACGCCATTAACGCAAAATCGACATTGCGCTCCAACACCTCGCGCGGCAAGCGATTGGAGACGTGGCGGAAGATTTCAACTTTCACTTCCGGATGGCGCTCGCGATATTTGAGAATCAACTCCGGCAACAGATAGAGCGACGTGCTCTCATTCGCGCCGACACGAATGAGCCCGCGCTTGAGACTCTGCATCTCCGCAATCGCCTGCCCCACCTGATCGCGCAAACCGAGGATGCGTTGCGCATAGTCGTAAACTACCTGTCCCGCCTCGGTGAGAACAGGAGTCTTTTGCGTCCGATCCAGGAGCGGCAGACCGATTTCTTCCTCTAACCTGCGAATGGCAATGCTGACCGCAGGCTGGGTCCGAAAAACCTTATCCGCGGCCTTTGAAAAGCTCTTTTCCTGCACCACTCGCGAGAAGTATTCCAGTTGGGCCATTTCCATAAGCGTGAAGTTTTTACCATACCCTCTCAGAGTAGTTAATGAATCAGGTTTATTATTATCTTAAAAGAATAAATTGTACAAACCCTGGCGGGAAGGCTAGAGTCCCAGATCTTGTCATGATCGCACGCCAACACATTGATAACCGCCTGGACGCCATCGCACCAGACTTGATGTCTGCGATGCCGACAGGCGCAGAGATGCTCATTCATGCACTCGTTGCCGAGGGTGTCGATACAATTTTCGGCTATCCGGGCGGAGCCGTGCTTCATATCTACGATGAACTCTGGCGGGCCCGCGATTTGATCACACACTATCTGGTGCGACACGAGCAGGGCGCAGTTCATATGGCTGAAGGCTATGCGCGTGCGACCGGCCGTGTCGGTTGTGTGCTCGTCACCTCTGGTCCGGGCGCTACAAATGCCGTGACCGGCATTGCCAACGCCTACATGGACTCGACTCCGATCGTCGTTATTACCGGACAAGTTCCGAAACACTTGATCGGTACCGACGCATTTCAGGAAGTTGATACTGTCGGCATCACGCGTCCATGTGTGAAACACAACTACCTGGTGCGTGACGCCAGAGACCTGGCTGCTGTTGTGCGTGAAGCATTTCATCTGGCGCGCTCCGGCCGACCTGGACCAGTCGTGATCGACATTCCCAAAGACGTCAGCGCGCAGAGAGTCAACTATTCGCGTTTGGACCACGTGAGTTTTCCTTTCTCCAACAAGCCTGCACCCGTGGACGCGGAACCCGCTCGGCAGGCGCTACAAACAATCCTGAACGCAAAACGTCCGGTCTTATATATCGGTGGCGGTATCACGAATTCTGGCGCCGGCGATTCCCTGCTCTGCTTCGCAGAGGCTTTGCGTCTCCCCGTTTCGCCGACGCTGATGGGACTCGGAGGATTTCCGAGTTCCCATCCTCTTTGTCTCGGCATGCTGGGTATGCACGGAACCTACGCGGCGAATATGGCCGTCGCCGAAAGCGATCTGCTGGTCGCACTCGGAGTCAGGTTCGACGATCGTGTCACCGGCAAGCTGGCCACGTTTGCACCGCAAGCACAGGTGATTCACGTCGACATCGATCCGGCGAATATCGGCAAGAATGTGACGCCCACACTTGCTCTCACCGGTGACGTGCGACAAGCATTGGGCCAATTTTACGAACTGGCCCAGCAACAAGGCCCGGAGCGTTTGCAGGAATCGATTCAACAGCGCACGGCGTGGTGGGAGCAGATTCGCGGTTGGCAAAGATCGCAGCCGCTTCGTTTCAACGGTTCGCAGAATCAGATCAAGCCGCAAACAGTTATTCGCGAACTGCATCGAGTGACAAACGGCGAAGCGCTTATCACCACTGATGTGGGTCAGCATCAGATGTGGGTGGCCCAGTTTTATCCGTTCAAAAGAACCCGCCAGTTGATTACGAGTGGTGGTCTCGGAACGATGGGCTTCGGTCTGCCGTCAGCAATCGGCGCACAGCTTGCTTTGCGTGATCAGCTTGTCGTTGCCGTCGTGGGGGATGGCGGATTTCAGATGACAAATCAGGAGCTTGCTACTGCGATGCAGTATGGCCTGCCGGTGAAAGTTCTGATTATGAACAACGGCTATCTCGGCATGGTCCGGCAGTGGCAGGAGATGTTCTACGATCGAACTTACTCGGAAGTTGATATTTCAGTCGCGCCTGACTTCGTAAAACTGGCCGAAGCATACGGCGCAGCCGGATTCCGTGCGGAGAGACCCGAGGAGCTTCGCGACGTTATCGAAGCCGGATTAAATCATCGCGGTGTTGCGGTGATGGATATCGTGGTTTCGAAAGAGGAGAACGTTTTTCCAATCGTGCCGGCAGGCGCCAATGCCCGCGACATGATCGTGCAGTGATGCGTCATACGCTTTCTATAACTGTTGCTGACGAGCCGGGAGAGTTATCGCGGATCGTCGGTCTGTTCAGCGCGCGGGGTTTCAATATTGAAACGATTTCCGTGGGCAAGAGTCTCGATCCGCGCTGGTCGCGCGTCACGATTGTGACCCGCGGCGACGATCGCACGATTCAACAGATCGTCAAACAATGCGAGCGACTGGCGCGTGTGCGCGAGGTGCAGGATGTCACCACGCGACCGCACATCGAACGCGAAATGGCGCTGATCACTGTTTCTGCAGCGGCAGGCTCTGAACGGCAGGAAGTGCTGAGTCTCGTGAGCGTGTTTCGGGCGAAAGTTGTCGATATTTCACACACGGAGATGATTGTCGAAGCGTCAGGTAACAAAGAAAAGGTTGACACGTTTATCGAACTGCTGCGGCCGATCGGCGTCACGGACATAACGCGCACCGGACATATCGCGATTAACAGATTAGCGTCGCGAGAAGACACGCCTCTGACCGAGGAAGAATTCTTGCTGGGCAGTGCGACAGCGCTTCGTTTGTAACCATTTTGGAGTGCGGCGGCCTGGCGCCGCTTTGTTATCGAT
>DASSFI010000070.1:0-26597 GCA_035694465.1 Pyrinomonadaceae bacterium
GGCGGCCACGGAGGGCCGCCCCTACAGTACGTTCGATGGCTATTTATTTGACTATACGGAGACTTTGCCATGGATGATCAGAACCCGGATAAAGACGCGACGATTTCGAGACGCGACTTATTGAAGGCCGCAGGACTCGCAAGCATCGGTGTAACCGCCTCCGGAATCTCTCATGCACACGCGTCGGAATCTGAACAAACGCAACTCCGTCGTGCGCAACAGCGAACGATGATCGGCGTGAAATTCGATCCTCACGATACTGTTCGTCTGGGAATCATCGGCGTCGGACTTCGCGGCACCGAAGTGCTGCGAGAATTTCTCGCCGTCGAAAACGTCATCGTCAATGCCGTTTGCGACGTCGTAAAAGACAAGTGCACCCGTGCCGCCCACATGATCGAGAAAGCCGGACAAAAAACTCCAGGGATTTACGCAAACGGCGAACGAGATTTCGAAAGACTCGTCGCCCGCGATGATCTCGACTTCATCTACATCGCCACACCATGGGAATGGCACGTACCGCAAGTGCTCGCAGCCCTGAAAGCAGGTAAGCACGTCGGTACGGAAGTTCCGGCAGCGTACACACTCGAAGATTGCTGGAAGATTGTAGACGCCTCCGAAACGTCGCGCAGACACTGTTTGATCATGGAAAACTGTTGTTACGACGATGCAGAGACGACCGTCCTGAATATGGTGCGCGCGGGCTTGTTCGGAGAACTGGTCCATGGTGAATGTGCTTACAACCACGATCTCCGAGGCATCTTATTCGAGAACAAGGATGAGGGATTGTGGCGTCGCCGTCATCACACCCTGCGTGACAGCAATCTTTATCCAACTCACGGACTCGGTCCGATGGCGCAGTACATGGAGATCAATCGTGGCGACAGGTTCGATCACATCGTGTCGATGAGTTCAACCCACCTTGGTCTTGAAGCTTACCGAAAAGAGAAGGTGCCGGCTGGAGATCCAAAATGGAAAGAGATTTATAAGACCGGTGACTACAACACGAGCATGATCAAGACAGCGAAGGGCCGGACGATCATGCTGCAGCATAACGTCAGCACCCCGCGTCCGTACGATCGCATCAACCTGATTCAGGGCACGAAAGGAATCTTCCGCGACTATCCACCGCGTATTTTCGTAGATGGACAGGAAGGCGGTCACGGCTGGCAGTCACTGGATAAGTATAAGGATCAGTACGAATCGCCACTCTGGAAGAAACAGGGTGAGATGGCGCGCAAGCTTGGTGGACACGGTGGCATGGATTACCTCATGTGTTATCGGTTGGTGCAGTGCATGCGCGAAGGTCTCGAACCGGATATCGACGTTTACGATGCCGCGGCGTGGAGTGTGCCTGGTCCACTGAGTCAACTTTCGGTGGCGCGAGGAAGCATGCCGGTCAAGTTCCCGGACTTCACGCGCGGCTCGTGGCAGCATTCACGCCACTAACCTAAGGTTCGAGCGTGTCGAATCTCAATCCGCTCGATCCTTCGCCGCGCCCGACGCGTTTGCGGCGGCCGATCCAGAGGTGAGTGGAGCCGTCGTGCCAGCGTGTGAGTTGATAACTACGTGTTACGCGAATGCCTTCGCGCGGGATCTCTTCCTCGAAAATGCTCAGACCCTCCTGGTCCTTTATGGCCGCATTCAGGATGCGGCCCTCCGCTTCCATAAACTCCTGCGTTCCATCGAGCTTTAGCACCTTGCCGCGTTGTAAACGCAATCCCGCAGTCGTTTTTACCGGCACGAGCGGCACCCAGTAGCCGGGAACCTCACTCGCCAATTTATAGATCGATTTAGTGGTCGCTGATGTTTGCGGCGGTGGTGGCGCGGTCGCTTGCTGTTGCTCGAAACGATTCAACTGCCGTTCAGTTGCGCTCTCGATCACCCGTTCGACTCCCCACGCCATGTTCGCCATTTCATCACGCAGGAACAGCACTTCTTCAATCGGACTACTCTCCAAACTCTTCACCAGCGACGGCGGCAAAAAGAATAGATTCGGAGCAGCCGGTTTGGTTGGTCCAGTGCCGCGCAACTGCGACTGCTGAAACATCCGCCAACTCGAGTGTGGCTCACCGAGTTCTGAGGAAGGTTTGAGTGAATGACGAACGCCAAACGAATCGACGACGACCAGCGAGTTGCTGCGATAGAGTGCGCCAACTTCAAGCTCGATCGGAATGACAAACCAGTCGTTGCCATAAACGAGCGCAAACTCCACCAGCAGGAGACGCAGAATGTCAGTTGGACCAGCGTCAACCGATCCGAAGTTCACCTGGGCATCTTCAAACTCCCAGAATCGCGACGCCGGCATACCGCGAAAACTGGCCGGCGCTGGGATAGCCGTACCTTTGACTTCTTTAAAAGGCTTGTCGCCGGCGGCGCCCAACTTGACGTCCGGATTTACGTCAAATGAGTGCCAGTCGAGATGACCCTCATAGTACTCCGGCGCAGTCAAAACGCGTTCGCCATCACCAAATCTGGTGGCGACTGAGAAGCCGTACTCCATTCGTTCCGGTAACCATGAGGCATTGTCTTCCTGCGGCTCGCTGAAGAATGTTTCGAACCACTGCAACCAGAGCCGCGCTGCCTTCTCAACTTCCGCGACGTCTGACTCATCGATTTCCAGAGCTGGGTCAATAACAATCTCGCCGGGTGTCGAATGGAACGCTTCGTAGAGCCGGCGACCATCGGGAACGCGCGCGCCCATCAGATCACAGAACGCGAGACTCTCGCGATCCAATTGTGCTCGTTGCTCGTCGGTCAGCACCGGCAATGAATACTGACGAATAAAAGCATCGCGATAAGTAGCGCGCCTGGGAGGTGGCAAGGGCTGCTGATCGAATAACCGCAAAAAGTGCTGGCCCGCTTCGACCGAGAACCGCAGCCGGTCTGGCTCCGAGATTGAAGGACGTACCGGTTCACGTTCGACGAGAGCTTCGAGTGGCATGCGACTGCCGTCGTACTTCGAGGCGACGGAGTTTGTGTTGGGATCGATGGCGCCTGATTGATAGCGCGTCAGCGGCGCGGCTTCACCACGCCATCGCGCAATCACCGGCGAGCCATTGTCTTCGCCCTGAAACTCTCCAAACTGCCACTGCCGCGTCAACATCCAAAGCGGATCGTAGACTCGCGCCTGCAAGCTGGTATTCATTTCGGTGTTGCGATTGCGTGGCTCCAAACGCAGCCAACTGGTAACTGATGGCATGACGAACCTCTACTTGATCGTGCTGAAGTCAGTTGAAACGGTGTCGTTGTTTGAGTTGTAAGCAAAATACATCGCGGGCAAATAATGACCCACCTCATGAAGCGCGTCCGTGTCGACGCCTCGAATCCGCGCCAGATCGAGAGTCTCCAACAAGACCTGTTGGAGTGACCAGATGGTCCAGGGCGTTTCCAACTCCGGTGGCACGGCAATGAGAATCGTTTGCGGCGGCGCTGCATTCGGCTGATCGTATTGAAGCGCAATGCCTGTGATCTCTTTCGTACTGGGCACGACTTCTACCCACTCGTCGATCAATAGACCTGCAACCGGCTGTTGCGGATTAATGGCGGCAGCAGACTGAACGACGAGTGAGAGTTTTCCCGCAGGCAAGGGCTGGCCTGCTTTGAATGGCAGACCTACCCAGCGATCTTTCGCGTCGTGCGGAAGCTGCGCGACTGTCAGCTTGAGTCGTTCCCCGCTGTCCACTGCTTCGGCATAACTCAACGCAGCGTTGAGCCGATTGGCGCCGTCGCGGACGCGCGCGACGCGTTGGAACCAGGTCGTGGAAGCGAGCGGATCGTTGTCCTGTAGTTTGGTACTGTTGCCGAGCGCCTGCTTTAGTTCAGCGGCGTTTGTAGCCACGAAACGCGGCAGCACGACGAACGCTTTGCCGAAGATGATGCGTAGTAGTGACAATGCTTGATCACGTTTCTGCTCGGAGGTAGTTGTGACGGTGTTGATAAGTTGGTCGAGTTGCGCTGTACGTTGCGTCAGCTCTTTGCGAATGGAAGCCGCCTGCACCGTGAGGATCTCGCGATCGGCCGCAGCATCGCCGGCAGGCGAGAGCGGCACAGCTCCAGCCACGCCAAAGGCGGCCGAGCGCAGACTCAGTTCGCGCAGTTTTTCGAGACTGACTGTTTCGACGGCTGCAAATTCGTTTTCGAAGTCCGTCGCCAATGCAGTGAATGACTGTTTTGCTGCGGCAGCGCGCTGTTCGAGGTTGGGAACGTCAACATTGAAGGTTCCTTCTCTTTCCGGCGGATTCAGATCGCCATCTTCAACTGCACGCGCTCCGGTTATCAGTTTGCGCGCCGCGCGCAGGAGTTCACTAAACTCTCCGTAACCTAACTCGCTCGTCTGCCAATCCGATCTACGCGCCGGGCTGACGCGCAGCAGGGAATCGGGAGCGAAGCCGTCAGCACTGCGCACCATCGTGTAGAGAATGCGTTGCTCGATCTCAGCTTGCTGTCCGGCTTGTCCACCTTCGACTGCGTAGATGAAATCGAGTGGCGCAAGGCCGAGCTGGTCCAGACGAAGTTCCTTTGACTCGATCGCTGCTCCAGTCGCGGAATCAAACCTTTCCACTACGCAGCGCACGCGCGTTGGATTGCCGAGGAGTTTGCCGGCCCATGCATTGAGATGCGGCTCGGCACTCGCACGAACTGAATTAGCCGGTGTGGCCCAACCAGGCGCGAGTGTGGGATCGCCGCCGAACAACGTCATCAATCTGTATGTCAACGCAATGCCGGTTCGCGGCGTACGCACGACTTCAAGCTCGGGTGGCGGCGCTTCACCTCCTGCGATCGACTCGACCGTGTTGGCGGCACGCAACGGATTTCCGCGCGCGGCCTGATAGACAGCTTCGGCCAGCAACGCGTCGCTGACGGCATCGACTGCTTGTTCGAGAAGTCCAAACTCGGTTTGCAGTCCTTTGAATTGCGCATTGTTCGGATCGGCTGGAGGTAGTTTCGCTTTTTGCGGACTCACTGACTGACCAAACGGAATCGTCTCGCCGGTCCATTGTTGTGGTGTGGTGCTCTTGCCTTTCTGCCAACGTCGTAGCAGCGCCAGACCATCGACGACGTTATTAGCCGCGATTGCTTCAACGGGCGCTGACGGATCGGGTTGCGGCTCGAGTTTGCGGGCCACGAGCGGGGCGAGTTCGCGAAACGGGGCGATGAATTCCGCGAGACGCGGCGCTGTCGCTTCCTGCAAACGGCGCTCGAAACGATAGCCAAGCAACGCGCCGAGCGGTTGTCCCTGCCTGACGCCGTCGAGCAACCAGGCGGCGAGGCGCACGCGTTCGGACGACAAGTCAATTGCGAGCAGATCGTTTGGTTTGGAGTTGGCCGCGCCGGCATGGGCCAGGTGTGCGCTACGCAAGATCGCCGCCGTCGAGGCCTGCGTCAACGATGGCGTGTGAATATATCCGGGATGATTTGCCGGTTGAAAGACCGGTTCTTGTTCACCCGGCGGCGGCGCGACTTTTGTTTCCGGTTCCGCAGGCTTGAGATTCATGACCCAGCCATAGCCGCCAAAGAGAACGTCGTTGGGATTGGACTTGCGTATTTCCTCCAGTCGTTTCGTGGCGAAAGAAGTGATCCACGCATCAAGTCGATGCGCACACAGATCGAGTGTGCCCTTCATCGCCGTTTCCAGACTGTCGACGCGCAGCGATTTCAAATACGCCAGGCTGGCCCGAAACTCACTGATCTGCTTGAGGTCCGGTTCTCTCGCTGTATCCGGTTCGCCGGAAGGTAAAAATCCCAGCAGGTATTTACCTAATTCGATTGGCTGTGCCTCGCCCGCTACCGTCAACTTCGTGATCATTTGGCGCCAGATGGCATGCGGCATCGCCGGTCCAACAGGCAGATCGATCAACTCGAGCTCGCGGCGAAGTAATTGTGGGTTCGATTGCAATGCCGGTGGTACAAGCCCGCGCTTCACTAGCAAACGTGACGCTGCGGTGGTGTATTCCAGCAGCATCGAGTGACGAAGCAGCAAGTGAAGCAATGTGTGTGGTGGTGGTTGTTCGACTGACAGATTGCGAAAGCGAATGTCTTTGGTGATATCTCGCGCCGTCAGCAGCAGATCGATGTAGTTGGGTGAGAGTATCGGGCTTTGATCGGCCTGAACCAAAGGACCGTTGAGGATCATGCCCGGCGGCGAAAAGACTCCGTGAGAGAGTCTTGGTCGCCACGTGACTGGAAGCGTTTGTAAGATTGTGGTCGCCAACCGATCCTGCGTGGTCCACCACGCTGTGATCGCGTCTCGTTTGCTGTTCAGCAGTGCATTCCGCGTGGCGGCAGCTCTCTGGAAGGCGGCTTCTCTCGCCTTATTCGCAGCGATGATCCTATTACGCGCAGCAAGCTGTCGTTGGCGGAGTTGCGCCTGCTGAGCCGGTCTTAGTTCGGGATCGAATTCGAGATCTATCTCCGGAAGTTCTTCCGGCTCAAACGGTTCGATCTCCGGCAAATTCCACGCATCGACGAACGAGTCGGCACTGAGAAAGACCCACAGGTGCTCGAGATAATGACGGCCGATTAGCTGGCGAGTTCCAAAGCTGGGAGTGAGCCCGTCCATGCTCAGCACTTCAGCAATGTCTTTATCGATCCCGGATTTCTGCGGAGTATCAGCACTTCGTCCCAGTCGCGGCACGTCCGGAAAACTGCGGCGCCAGGTCTTCCGTAAGTTGATTAGGAAATCACGCAACGTTGTCTCGCGTTTGTCCTGTCCGGCGCCGAGCTTCCACTCGCTGAGCGAAATGACCGGCAGCACACCATACGGCTGTTTACCGACGCGAATCGCCGGTAATGGTCCAGTCGCGCGAACGTAATTAATAAAGTGGCGACGGGCCCACGCAATATCGTCATCGCTGACAGGGCTTTCATTGGGTTGGCCCACGCCCAGCATCTGTAGCAGGAAGTAGCCCCAGGTCCCCTGCCACAACGCCGTGTTCATGTGTGCGGCGTCCAATTGATCTTTCGCGGTGGCGTTCGGAAGTTGGGCGAAGACGTTCGGATTCTTTGTCAGTCCGAGCGCGGTGGTGAGTACGTCAGCGTTGGAACGATCGCCGGCCTGAAATGTTGTGCCTACACGTTCAGCCTGATAACTCGCCTCGTGTCCCGGATCTTCGGAGCTGAAACCGGAAGGCGCTGCGGCGGTGTTGTTGGTTGGTGTGCCTGGACGTAAGAAACTCAGACCGCTTGTGTAGTGATGGGCATTGAAGATATCCACCAGGCGCGGTGTCCAGTCGGTGGTATCGCCCGCGGAGTCTTTGATTCCCATTACCAGCAGAAAGTCGAATCCTGCGGCAGCAACTTCCTTCGCGAGTTTCACCCGGATTCCCATTCCCGCTGCTTCAGCTTCGTCGAAGTCCACCATCCACTTCATGCCCTTGTCGATCCCGACTTCATCGACGACTGCACTGGGAGATGGATCAGGACCAGCCGCTAACGAATCACGAATCAGGTTACTTTTGACATTCACCACCAGGCGGTTGTCTTTGTAACCAAGCAGAGTCCAGAAGTTCGGGAGCACGCGAGCGATCGGCGCGCGCATCCACGACTCGGGTTGCGTCTCAGGCTTCGGAAAGCGGATTGGTTTCGTCAAATTTGCATCAGGTGCGATTGGACCATCCGGACGATCGTCGGGATTTAGCGGCTGAAGTGCGCGCGCAATCCAGGCCGCGCGTGGTGGATCGTAACGATCGGCCAACTGACGCCACGCGGCTTTTTCACGTTCGGGATCGCCGGCAGCGCGCCACGTTTGCTCCCAAAAATGCTGTCCCCAGGTTACCTCGTCGGGCGTCAACTTTGGTTCGTGACTGTCGAGGTGCACCTTATCGGGATAGACGCGCACACGTAACTCAGAGTTTCCGTCAGGCAGCGGAAAGAACCGTGTCTCCAGACGTACGGGAAACAGCACCGCTGGTCTGCCCGGTTTGAACGAAAGCTGCACTGCCGTTTCGGGCGTGATTTGAATTTGTGGAATATCAGGATTTGGGGTCTGCATTACTCATACCTGGTATCCACAGATTTATTTTGAATCTGTGTAATCTGTGGATACTGACTGCGAATCATTCCTTGATCATTTGTTTGGCGTGAATGGCGATGCGCACCGGTCGCTGCAAAGTGATGAAGGCCTGGTGCGCGGAGTTCTTGCCCCACGTGACGTTATCGATTTCGGGAAACACTTTGCTGATTGAGACGTGCGACAGTGCCTGCAACTCTGCTTCCGTTTTCGCGAAGTGTCGCCAGCTAAGGTCATTCCAGGAAATCGGTGGATCAGGTAGCGGCTTCGCAAAGTCAGCTATATCCAATCCGAAGGCTGGTTCGGTCGGCTGCTGTTGAATGACAAAGAAAAATCCGTTGGTGTCGTTTGGAGGCTGGCCCAGTGCTTCTGCGTCGGAAAGATTGAAACCGAGAAACGTCACGTCTGGTTTTAATGTGCCGCGAAAGATCGGATGGCGTTCGTCCTTTGGGTCACGCGACAGATCGAGAGTGTTTTTGAACTTCACCGCGCGCACGGCGTAGATGACGGAGTTTGGATAACGGCGCAGCAGTTCGCCGCGAATGAGTAACACCAGTTTGCCGCTCGTGTTCGGCGAGTTCTCACCCAGGTGACGATCTTTCCAATTGGTGATCGGTTGAATGTCTCGTTGGTCAGTCTTGTTGGGGTCGGGGGTTGCGTCCCAGAACTGCCGGAAGTATGTGCCGCGCTGATCGGTCGGATAGTTGCGCCAGAGTAGCTCGCTGCTCATCTCAGCGTTCAATCCAACCATGAACGACTCAACGAACTCCGGATTCACTTCGAGCAGCGTTACCGTATTTGCCGGTACGGTCTCCAGTCCCGGCAGCAGAAAGTCCTGCGAGAGATCGCGTAGTGCTTCATACATTGGCTGCGGAAAAGTCGGCGCATCCATGATCGATTCCAGCGGATCTCCATTGGATTGATTACCGTTAGTTGATAGGGCTGCCTGAACGCGTGCGGTGATTGTCTTTTCGGGATCGACGCTTTCCAGCAGTTTCGTTTTGATATTCACGTCGAACAGGTTGAAGACTGGCGCCAACGCGGTTGCAGGTGCGGCGAAGAGTTTGCCGAACTGTTCCTGATTCGCCTTCGCCACTTTGCGAAACATGGCGGCGTCAGGGCTGTCTGCGCCGGCCGCGAAGTTCAAGAGATTGCGCTTCGTACCTTCAGGAGCGATCGTGAAGTTGCCAAGTTTTGGAGCACTGTCGAGCGTTGGCAGGATTCGTTCGTAGGCAACAGTCGGCTTCAATATGTTGGCCGCAGGTGTGGTTTGACTCTGTGAAACCAGATTGAGGGTGGTCGTGGTCTCTGAGAATGTTGTGACCACGGTGAAAGCCGCCATCGTACTCAGTTGGCCCATGACAGCCAGCGGTTGCGTGCCGGCTGTCGTGAAGCGAGTGCTGACAATGCCGCGTGTTGACGTGAGCCGGCGCAACGGAGTGGAAACGGCGTTGTCCGGTAAGGTCGATTTCGAGATCTTTGTGGACAACAGCGCGCGTGTGTCGCCCTGTCTGACCGGCTCGACGACCAGCCGCGACTGTGCCGGCGCGAGCACCTTCAGTAGCGTCGCATCTGAGAATTGACTGAAGTGTCGTGTGTGGTAAACAGCGTTCACGGCGCGTCCAAATTGCGCCTGGCGTTTCATCTGGTTCACTCGTTCGATCTCGCCCAGTTGTTCCCAGGCCGACGCCATCAAGTCTTCCTGTTCAGTTTGGATCACCTTCGTTCCCATTGCGGCGGTCACGCGGTGACGTGGATCGAGATTCAATTCGTCAAGCCAGTTCAGCGCTGCGCCAGGTTGAGTGGTGATGTTCACTGTGTGCCGTGCGGCTTGCCAGCAGCCATAGAGTGGTGGTCCAACCACCGGATCGTGATTGTCGCTTTCCTTTGTGGCGACGTCCCATGAGACGTTGAGAATCGTTTGCAATGCTTTTTGAAACGGCAGACGCACATCGTCGGGCCACTCATCAGGCTTGCTATCGACAACTCGCAAAGCGCCTTCGAGTCCTAACGTCGTGCCCTTCGCACCGGGCGCCGGCGGCGGATCGATCTTGAATCCGGGATTCGTGAGATCGATTGGTCGCTTGCCGACGGTCGACGGCATTTCATGTGCTTTGAGCAAACCCACGAGGGATTCAAAGTCGCCGCCGATACCCGTGCGAAATTCCCAGTGGAAGTAGACTGGCAGGATCACTTCTGTCGGAGCTTCCGCCGGCGGTCCCACCTTTACGATCCACGACGGAGCCAGGCCGAGCGGAGGTTGTTCGTCAGCCGGCAGAATTTGTTGGCCCAGTCCGGCTCTGCGTCCGAGTTCAAATGTTGGGACTACGCAGGCGAGATAATCTGTAAGTGGGTCGAGTCGTCGCGGACACAATAGCCGTGAGACAGTCAGCGCGGGTTTGTCTGCGAGCGAGGATCTCAAAGAGGTCTGGTCTCGGTCAGTGCCGGCGACCTGCGCGTGTGCCCACGCCCACGACTCGGATAGATCGGGCAATTCGTCACCAGGTTTAGCCGCGCCTTTGATCTCGAGTACGGGCAGGGGCAAATTGCGATCGACACGGAACGTGACGCCGTCCTGTTTTTTCACGACGATAAGGCAAAGCCAGGGACGCAAACGGTTCGCGGAGTTAGCGGCTGCGGGCGTAAAGAGCCACGGGAAATCAGGACGATCAAATTCGATAGCAGGGAAGTAGTTCGGCTCGAAATCCGTGGAAAGGTGACGCGGTTCCGTGCGCACGACCTGTTGCGGATCGATGCCGATGACATCACCTGGACCATAGAGTCTGACTTGGCGTTCAACTTCAGGAGGCGTGTTGTTAACCTGCAGCTTGATCTTCACGGAAACGATCGCCGCTTGATTAGGCTCCTTCATATCCTCCGTTTGAATGCCGGAAGCTGCGCCCTGGCGGACCCACGGCAGGAAGATGTAGTTTGCAGGCAATTGTTCAGACATATCCGTTTTCCTTAATAGAATCCGTGTAATCTGTGGATAAACTAGCGTGTTACTTCCGAGAGTCGCAGGATCGTCAACGATGCGGCTTTGGTTGCGTCTTGCTGTTGTAGTTGGCGCAGCGACTCGACTGCTTCCGTATAGCTTTCTGGTTTGCGCACCGGCTGTTTTGTCAGATCATCACCGGCGACAACGCTCCAGCCTTCTTTTGTTACCTGATACTTACCGGTCGTGGCGGCGCGATACTTCGCGCTGCCCGTGCGTCGCAATGCGCTGCTGCCCGCTGCGCCAAAGCGCGCCTGTTGCAGCAACAACGTGTGATTCAGTTGATAGAACAGCGGCGGCTGTTGTGGCTGTGGTTTCTCAGCTTCACTGCGCCGTGCTTCGCCCGTCTCGCTGTCCATGATCCAGGTCTCAAACTCAATCGTCTTTACTTCAAGTAAGTCGCTCGTGTCAGTGGTGAAACTGAGTGCGTCGGAGCCGAAACTGAGTCCTGCCTCCATCGCTTCAAACGAAGGACGCGAGAGTTTTTGATCGTCGGTTAACTCGATGAACTGGGCCGGAGCAAAGAAGTCTTTGACGGGCGTAGTGTTCTGATCCTTGCCACCCAGATTGATGCTCGTGATCGCGAAGCGACGTGGTCCGGCAGGGGCCGCCTGACCAAAGCGCGAGATGTCCATGTTCAGTGGCACCACGCCTTGTTTGACTGTAAGTGTGCCGAGCGGATGCAGCCGGATGTCAGTAGCGGCGCCGGCGTTCGCACGTAACTGCACCAGGGCATTTGTGCCGGCCGGCAGTTGCGCGGTCCAGTTACCGGGTTGGCCCAGCGCCTCCTGCAAACGTGGCAACACTTCCACAGGTGCCGGCGGTGGTGGTTTCTCTCCCGAGATGAGTGTCTTGTCGATGCGAATGGAGATGTCCCACCAGAAGATGCTGAAGGTGGCTTTACCCTTCAAATGCAGTGGCCGTGGTCCTTCGAGCGAACCCTTCAGTTCCACTTTGAAGAGATTGGTAGAACCGCGTTTGAGTTGCAGTTGCGCATGAAAGTCGGCGATGAAGTAGAAGGGGTCAAACTGGATCAGTACATCGAAGCCGATGTCGCCATGGATACTAAAGCCGGCGGCGGAAGCAAAGAGTTCGGCGCGGGCGCCAAACTGCACGGTGTTGGAAGTGAGTGCGAAATAAGCTTCACAGCGCAGTCGCGGGTTGTCACCAGACGAAAGGTTGATGGCAATGCGCTCCAGCTTGGGGAAGTTAGGTGGCGGATTGAAAGCCGGGTGCAGACCACCCACCGCGAGCGCAAAGTTTGGTGACGACTGCCAGCTAAGGCGCAGGGCCATGTCGCCGGTTAAGGGGAACTTCTGCAGTAACCGTGAATCGTAAAGCGAGGCGTCGAGCGCGGCGGTGCCCTGGTCGAAGTCAATAACGCCGATGGCATCCATCTGCAGCCGCACCAGATCTTGTTCCGGTCGCGGCAGCACGGAGAACACCTGGGCCAGCAGCAACAGGCGACGACGCGCGCCTAACTCCAGCACGATCCCAATCTCAGCGGTGATGAGCGGCGGTGTGCCCCAGGTGATCTGAACCATGGGACCAAACAGATGATGGCCACTGGCCGGCGGAAAGACGCGATTGAGATTACTGATGATCTGGGGCGCGTTGCGAATCGGATCTTGAGGAAAGAGCACGCTGTCGAGCGTGTGCTGTTTGAGGCCGGTGCGCAGTGCGTTTTCGTCGAAGGTGCGATTGAGAGCCAGCAAGCCACCGATGCCGGAGAGGTTGAAGCCAAGGCCGAGGGGAATCGGATTGAAGCCTTCAACAAAGATGAGGATGACGAGTGAAAAGCCTTTACCGCCGCCAGGCAAACGAGTATTGAGTAGACCGAAACCTTTGACAGAGATGCGCTCGGCGATCTTGAGTTCTAGAAAACCGCTGTACTGACCTTGTTGCGGATCGAACTGCAGAAAACCACCGCCGACTACAGTCGGCGCGCTGACCACTATTCCGATTCCACTCGGTGGCGTCGGTCTAATCGTAAGATCCGCCGAACCGAGACTGCCGGGCCCGGGTGTGATAGTGGATCGAACACCGATCCCGTCGACCACGAGAAGCACAGGACCGATGGTGAGTGACGCGTTAACGGCGGCAGTAAAAGCAACACCGTCGTCGCGAGTGGCCAGATCAAGCTCAAAAGCATTGAGAGTGACGGGACCGAGGCGCTGGTTAATATTTTTCCTAACCTTAAGCTCGGCGTTTCCTTCCAGTCGAATACCGTGACGGTGCGACCACGACAAGTCGACGTCAGCCGCGATCGACATTCCTTCACTCGGCAGTGCCGACTGAACAAACGGCAAATCGTCGGCAGTCAGAGTCAACTTTCCACCCTTGAGTTGCAGGTGCAACGTGGCATCGGTTCCGGTGCCATCGACAGCCACTTCCAATACCGCCGCGATCGAAGTCGCTTCGATCTTTACACCTGCGGCGGTGAGCAGAATCATCGGTGGCTGGCCTTGCGGCGCCGCCAGTGTCAGATCGACTTTCACTTCCGCGCCGGAACCTGCGGCGCCGGCTTGTGGCTCATTCAGACCGGTACGTAGCTCGGGATCTTTGTTTGGTCGCAACAGTAACGCCAGACCACTGCCGAGATCTGCTTTAGACGACAAGCCGATCGAAACGGTCGACGAGAGTGGAAAGCGCAGCGTCGCAGTTCCTTTGCCGTAAGGTGCGAGGCCGATCCCGCCATCGACGCCGCCTGCGGTCTTTGGTGGCAGACCAAACACAGAGATTCCCGCTTCAACACTGAGTGGTGGGCCCGATCCAATGAACGGAAGAAAGAGTTGGACCAGCGGCGCGTGTGGCGGCGGCGTGCCGCCATGCAACCGTGCGAGAGGAAGCGCGGGCAATCGACGCTGTGTTACTTGTGAGGCAAGATGCTCCAGCGCCGCTCCAAGCCGTATCACCATCGCATCCGCATCGAAGTTTGTAGTGCCCCAACCATAAACCTCACGCAGTAGATCAGTGGGATCGGTGAACAACTTCGGCACTCGCTCCCAATGCACGATGTGTCTTAAGTGCGCGACCTGGAACTTCGCCGGATCGGCTTCGAACCTTTTCAGTTCGAACCAGCCGAGCAATACCGCGACGTCGAATACGGGACGCGAAGCAATTGCGGCAGATTGGATCAAGTACAAATCAAAGAGTCGAGTAAGAAACTCATCTTTAATTTTGGTTTTGTTCAGGTAATCCTGCGGCGCCTGGAGACGCAAGTCACTTAGATCGCTTAGCGCTTCGATTACTGCGTCGGCGAGTTTTGCCGTGGCGATCGCTTTGTCTTCAGTTGACGCTTCGGGATCTTCAACGAGCGCAGTCCACTCAGTGAGTTGCGTCCCAACCCGGCCGACATTCAGACCAGCGAGACCGATGTCGTCGACGCCCGCTGGCAGATCCCAACCGAGCTTGCCCAGCAAGTAGCGTGGGCCACCGGTGATCTTTCCAATCGATCCGGCAATCGTCAGTACTGAGGCAATGCCCGTCAGCAGTGTGTGTTCCGCACTCATGGTTTTGCCCCGTCGAAGTCTTCACGCTCAGGTTGCTTGTCCCATTTGCCTTCATTGAAGTGGAACTTACGCGTGCCGGTGACAGGCCGCACGACGGCTCCGTTCATGTTTAGTTTTACGCCGAGCGCCGCAAGGTGTTTTCGCGGTGTGTCGAGACAACCGCCGTCTTCCTTCGGATACTCGAGGACGAAGCCGTGCAGTGGTTCTTTCTTTCCGGCTTTAACGTGCTCGAGAGCCGTTGCTGCGCTCGGCCGCCAAAGTTTCTCGACCCATTTGAAGGTGCGATCGGGTTGCAGGTCTTTATGATTCGGATCGAGGTTGCCGCCGGAATCGACGAGTCCCAGGTGCTCGGCCCACAGACGTCTACGCATCTCTACGGCAAACGGCGTGATTGCATCTGGTGTCGGCGGGAGCACGTTGATGTTGAGCTCCGTCGCGGTGGTCTCACCGAAGACAAGGGGACTCAACAACAAGTTGTAGTCGAGCGACAGTCCGTCGAGATTGGCCGAGCCGATCGTCGCCCATGAGTCGTCGATAACTGCGCCTTTGGCGTGGATGTAAACCGGAGCAATCCAGGGACGAACGTGTTTTTCATCGTAGGCCCAACGCGTGAAGACTCCGACTCGCTCGCCGCCCGCCTCGCGGATCTGATCGATGCGATGAGCCTGCCGCCGCGGGTAGAAACTAACGTCGGGTTTGATCGGTACGACGAGGATGAGTTCGAGATCCTTGTTCTTCTTCAGCACTTCAACGAGGGCCTCGGTGATGACCGAGTCAGTGAAGTACTGGTTCTCGAGATAGATGTAGTGTTTTGCGGCGGCGAAAGCGCGCAAATAACCCTCGAGAATTCCTTTCTCGCTTTTGTCGTTGAGTTGTTTGAAGCGCGTGCCGTTGATGGTACGGACCACCTGCACTTTGTAGGTGGGGCTAATGCCGCTGGGCGCGACTGCACGAGTAAGAACTTTCTCAACTTTACCGGCCTCGTCGATGCCTTCGTTCCAGAAAAGTCGAAAAGCCTCGTAGAGGTCGTTTACGGCAGGTCCTTCGACGGCGACACTCAGATCGTGAATTGCATCCGACGAATTTATGCCGCGGTGCGC
Organism: Pyrinomonadaceae bacterium; assembly: GCA_035694465.1. Classification (GTDB taxonomy): domain Bacteria; phylum Acidobacteriota; class Blastocatellia; order Pyrinomonadales; family Pyrinomonadaceae; genus PSRF01. The sequence goes on from DASSFI010000070.1 coordinate 15,616, forward strand.
ATCCTCGATACTGTGAAGTTGAGAATCGAAATAGCGCTGCTTGAATGGTGATCCCACGATCACGGCGCGACTGTCAGCACGACCCTCGTCGGTGATCATCATCTTGCAGTGAAACACGCCGTGGTCTGGCAGGGTCTGCCGGAAACCCTGAACCAGGATCTTTGGAGTCTTTGGCTTGACGGCAGCAATGGCGCTACTGAAGTAAGTTCTCGCTTCATCGACGTGCGTGTTGTCCGCGAGAATCAAATTGACTTTGATAAATTCGGCGAAGAACGCGATTACCGTAAGCGCGAGTACTACCGGGAAAAATGGAATGCCGATTCCCACCCACATTAGCACCGCTGCCACACCGCCAACTCCCAGTCCCACTGCCAGCGGTGTGAGAATTCCCAACAGGAAAATACCTTCGGGAAAACCCATACCCGGCTCGTTGAGCAGCAGTCTGATGGTTCTACCCTTAACCGCGGCGTCCATGATGAGTAGTTCGGGCCGGTCGTCGTTGATTGCCGGCGGAATTTTTCCTCGGGGAACTGGCGCCGGCTGATTTTGTAAAAGGGGATCAACCGTTACAAAATCAGGCGGATCGAAGTTGAAGATGAGGGCGGGTTCTTCTTTCTGTGGCTGAGAATTAAATTTCTCAGGCAGCGAAAAGAAGAGTTGCGTGATGTTGATTGAGCTTTGGGCTTTCTTGATGTCGTCTGCAACTCGACCAAACGCTTCGACGCCATCGATGAGTAAGGTAACGGCATTGTCGCTACTCACGAAGGGGGTGGTGTTGGTGCCGTTGGTGACGAGCAGTCCTTCCGCTTCAATGCGTTGGACCACAATATCGCCGAGGTCTTGATTCTTATCAGTACCATTCAGTTCCTTATCTTTCGTTAGGGGACGCTTGGTGACATCGGTAATGCGGAACTTGAACGGTCGCGGCAGGTCGTCAAAATCCGGGATTTCCGGAACTTCCAGTCTGAAACGGCCATTCACGGTTTCGGTTTTGGCAAGCTGTTCCGAGGTAAGCAGCCATTCTCCGATTGCTTCGGCGACGAGACCGTCAGGCAACTGGGTGCCTTTTTCGTCAACAACACGTCCGGTCACGATCACCATCGGCGGTCCTCCGTCGCTGGAACTCAACAATCCTTGTCCACAGATTACACAGATTGTTTTAAGAATCTGTGTAATCTGTGGATAACTAGCGTGTTACTTCCGAGAGTCGCAGGATCGTCAGCGACGCGGCTTTGGTTGCGTCTTGCTGTTGTAGTTGGCGCAGCGACTCGACTGCTTCCGTATAACTCTCTGGTTTGCGCACCGGCTGCTTGGTCAGATCATCACCGGCGACAACGCTCCAGCCTTCTTTCGTTACCTGATACTTACCGGTCGTGGCGGCGCGGTATTTAGCGCTGCCCGTGCGTCGCAATGCGCTGCTGCCGGCCGCGCCAAAGCGCGCCTGTTGCAGCAACAGCGTGTGATTCAGTTGATAGAACAGCGGCGGCTGCTGTGGCTGTGGCTTTTCAGCTTCACTACGCCGTGCTTCGCCCGTCTCGCTGTCCATGATCCAGGTCTCAAACTCAATCGTCTTTACTTCAAGTAAGTCGGTGCTGTCAGTGGTGAAGCTGAGTGCGTCGGAGCCGAAACTGAGACCAGCCTCCATCGCTTCAAACGAAGGGCGCGAGAGTTTCTGATCGTCCGTTAACTCAATAAACTGTGCCGGAGCAAAGAAGTCTTTGATGGGCGTCGTGTTCTGCTCCTTGCCACCCAGGTTGACGCTCGTGATCGTGAAGCGACGTGGACCGGCAGGCGCTGCCTGACCAAAGCGCGAGATGTCCATGTTCAATGGCACCACGCCTTGTTTGACTGTAAGCGTGCCGAGCGGATGCAGCCGGATGTCGGTAGCGGCGCCGGCGTTCGCACGTAACTGCACCAGGGCATTTGTGCCGGCCGGCAACTGCGCGGTCCAGTTACCCGGTTGGCCGAGCGCTTCCTGCAAACGTGGCAGCACTTCCACTGGCGCCGGCGGTGGCGGCTTCTCTCCCGAGATGAGTGTCTTGTCGATGCGAATCGAGATGTCCCACCAGAAGATGCTGAAGGTGGCTTTACCTTTCAGATGCAGTGGTCGCGGACCTTCGAGCGAGCCTTTTAGTTCGACTTTGAAGAGATTGGTAGAACCGCGTTTGAGTTGCAGTTGCGCATGAAAGTCGGCAATGAAGTAAAAAGGGTCAAACTGGATCAGCACGTCGAAGCCGATGTCGCCGTGGATACTAAAGCCGGCTGCGGAAGCAAAGAGTTCTGCACGGGCGCCAAACTGCACGGTGTTGGACGTGAGTGCGAAATAAGCTTCACAGCGCAGTCGTGGGTTGTCACCAGACGAAAGATTGATGGCAATACGTTCGAGCTTGGGGAAGTTAGGTGGCGGATTGAAAGCCGGATGCAGACCACCAACTGCGAGCGCAAAGTTTGGTGACGACTGCCAGCTAAGCCGCAGGGCCATGTCGCCGGTTAAGGGAAACTTCTGGAGTAGTCGTGAATCGTAGAGCGAGGCGTCGAGCGCGGCGGTGCCCTGGTCAAAGTCAATAACGCCGATGGCATCCATTTGCAAGCGTACGAGGTCGTGCTCTGGCCGTGGCAGCACAGAGAACACCTGGGCCAGCAGCAGCAACCGGTGGCGGGCGCCCAGCTCCAGCACGATCCCGATCTCAGCGGTGATGAGCGGCGGTGTGCCCCAGGTGATCTGGACCATGGGGCCAAACAGATGATGACCGGTAGCCGGTGGAAAGACGCGATTGAGATTACTGATGATTTGGGGCGCGTTGCGAATCGGATCTTGTGGAAAGAGCACGCTGTCAAGCGTGTGCTGTTTGAGGCCGGTGCGCAGTGCGTTTTCATCGAAGGTACGGTTGAGAGCCAGCAGGCCACCGATGCCGGAGAGGTTAAAGCCGAGACCGAGGGGAATCGGATTGAAGCCCTCGACGAAGATGAGGATGACGAGTGAAAAGCCTTTACCGCCGCCAGGCAAACGAGTGTTGAGTAGACCGAAACCTTTAACGGAGATTCGTTCGGCGATCTTGAGTTCGAGAAAACCGCTGTACTGACCTTGTTGCGGATCGAACTGCAGAAAGCCACCACCGACTACAGTCGGCGCGCTGACAACTAAACCAACTCCAACGGGTGGCTTGAAGCTGATGTCGAGATCAACTGGACCAAGATTGCCTGCTTTCGCGCGAGCGGTTGCACTCAACCCAACGCGTTCGATCGTGACCAGCAATGGACCAAGTTCGACGGATGCCGTGACGCCCACTTCCGTCGCGAGCGCATCCTGATCGACTTTGAGACTGATGTCCAGTGCTTGTAGCAGGACTGGTCCAATACTAAGGTTCAGTGGGATCGTCGTTGCCAGTCCGGCTGAACCACGGAAGTGAAGGCCATCCTGCGACCAACGCAGCGCCAGTGAGAATGTCGCGGTGAGTCCGTCTTTTGGGAGCACACTCGCAAGCAATCCATCATCAGATGCAGCCACAACCAGCTTGCCATCTTCAATCGCCAGCTCGGCGTACACATCGGTTTTTGCGGCAGAAGCATCAGCGCCAACTCCGAACGAGATACTGCTTGCAGTTATATTCGTTCCGCTGGCAGCCGACATGCCATCCGGCTTTTGCCATTGTGCTGCGCGCCAGGTGAGCGCTGCTGCGACGCTGCCGGACGTCAGGTTTTTGCCAGCCGGGCCTTCCATATCAACCACGACCTCGGGCGCGCGATCCGGCCGCAAAATTAGCGACGCGCCAGTGCCGATTTCGGTTGATGCCTTAACACTCAACTCGAGTTGATCGGTAAGGGGAATTTTGAACTCGCCACCCGCGGACGGTACCAGCCCAAACGCAAGTGCCTGCAACTCAGTCGGACTCGCTTTTGGTAACGCAGTCGCAACGACGAAGAAGCTCGCTTCGTCGGATCGAAACACCGGTATCCAAAGTTGACGAGTAGGGGGTGCGTTAACGTCAACACCGGGACTGTTCCGCTGGCTGAATGTTGAACTGGCGTAATGAAGTTGAGGTGGCATGCTGAGCGCCATACCGAGCGGAATCATTTCAGTAAACAAACGTTCGCTATCGATTTCCGGTGTGCCCCAGCCATACACCTCTCGTGCGAGCGCTGCCGGATCAGTGATCTTAAAGAGACGATCCCAACGAATATGATGCTCACCGAAAGCAGGCCCCAGGGTGTTTTCATCGACAACCTGGTCGGTTGCCTCAATCACTCCGGCCACACGCAGCAGGCGATAGAGGAGAGGCGAGTTGGTCGCGAGATCGAGGGAGAGTACAAAGTCGAAGATGCGACTCTCGATCTGCTGATCGATATGCGTGGCGGCGATGAATGCTGCTGGTAACTCGCTGCGAAGTTGTTCCGGCAAGTCGTGGAATCGCTTGACGACCAGGGCCAGATCCAGGACGAGACCCTGCAAGGCGGAGTCGACCTCGGAAGAAGTGCCTTCGTGTGAGCTCACTCGTTGGCGAGCCTCGACGAGATCGGCAAGTGATGAGTTTAGTTGGCCCAGATCCTGGCCGAGGGCAATTAAGGAAGGCGGAACTGTGGGCAACTCCCAGCCGAGTGCCGCGACTACAATCCGCACGCCGTCTTCAGAGTCCATGCCATAAGCCAGCGGTCGCAGCGCGCGCGCTAAACCGGCAGCAAGTAACTCGAAGGTCGCCATCGTTACTTTCTCACCTTTGGTCTGACTACGGGGACTGTTGTTTGACCACCGCGATAATAGAGACCCTGCGCCAGTCGCTCGTCGACGGTGAGATCGTTGAGCTTTGTGGGCGCGCGGAAGGCAGCATCAGCCTTACGTTTCTTAAGGTAGGAACGCCAACTATCGCCGCTAAAATTAAGGTCGGTGTCGTCTCGTCCAACCGCCGGTTCAAAAAGCGGAAAATAGATCGCGTCAGGATCGGGAGGCGGATTGTAGCCAGTGCCTCCGGTTTCTTTCGCCACCGTTCGTGGCACTGACTTCACCGCTTCATCCGTTGTTGCGTAAATCCACTCCTTGTTCCAGATATCTTTCGGGATCTTGATCCACCACGCACCCGGCGGATCGAAACTCTCGTAAGGAGACCACTGCACGAGCGTTTGTCCATTGCGAGTGGCAGGAATAGTGGTCTTAGCGAAAAAGGCGGTTGTCAGGTCTTTGCGTAAGTTGTCGAGAATGCCCTTGATGTTTCCAATCAGCTCCGCGGCCATTCCGGTGTAAAGCGTATTCTGAACGCCATGGCCCGCCAGCCAGATCTGTGGCCCGGTATTAGCGACCATGATGTTTCCAAAGAGGATGCTTGGGTTGACGTCCATGACGTGAGAGTATTCGTTGCGCCATGCACCTGCAGTGATCAGATCGTAAAGGTGATTGTTCCAGAAGCAGACGAAGTCGCCCACCTGTAAATCATTGAAGTCGACAAAGACGTTTTCGAAAAACTCGTCGTTATCGTCACTCATGAGAATGCCTTCGTTCTTTTCCTTGGGATGAGCCCGAACGACTGGTCCAAGTCTGACGTAACCTTCCTTCGTCATTGCCGTTTCAAAACTCGTATGAGGACCGCCCGGCCGCCTGGCAATGCCCAGCTCAAGCGACTTTACGTTGATAGAACTACCGGTCTGATCGCAGTAAAGCCAGTTGCGGTCGAAAAAGTCTTCTCTGGGTGTGTCAAACATCTCATTGAAAACGTCAGCGTGCGTCAACCCCTCGTTTGGTTGAAAAGTGAGCCACTTCGTAAAAGTGTCCTTGTTTACCAGGACCACCCATGCTTTGCCGATTCGCTTGGGCAAGCGGACATTGGCTTGATTAATGGCGCCAGTGTCGCCCGACGGCGAAAAGAAGATCATCTCGCCGTAGTCAATCCAGTTTTTCATCTTCGCTAAATGATCTTTAAAGGGAGCTTTGGGAAGAAACGGATACTCAAAGTTGCGAACGAGTATGCCGTCCGTCCATGGTCCGTTAGGCCCGGCTACTTTCCACGTCCGATTCCTGGTTCCGATTTGGATGCCGCCGGAATTCACATTGCAATAAAGTTGTTCGACTGCGTGTAGTCGCCGGTCGAGCAATTCGTCCAGCGCGACCGTCTCGAGTTCGGTTGCCGGCTTTTTCCAAAGCAGGTCGTCGTGGATCATCATCGCGCGCCAGACGATATTCCAGATCCAATCAGAACGGTTGGTCACATAGGTCTGCTCGAGTACTTTTTTGGTAGACGACGAAACACCGACGTTCGCCATCACCGTCAGGTCCAAATGAGGAGGTTTATTTGGATCGGGTCCCTTGACCAGTTCTTTAACCTTGCGCTCGATGTACGGCTTGATAGCGTTTTGTTCTTTGACAATCTGAACCGCCAGTGTTGCACCATCCGCGCTCGGTAGGTCTCGATGCAGTTTATCTGCCCGACGCGCGACATACGCCCCTATGAAACGGTCCCGCTTTTCCATGAAGTCGAGACCCTTCGTGGATTGTGCGAAAGCCTCCTCGGTAACAACGCCCATTTAGCTTCTCCGATTTTAGGCAGCGCTGAATTGTCGAGGTTTTAGCGCTGCATTATTGGGGGAGCGGCGATACTACCACCGCACTTACAGTCCAGCAATGAGGTTTTTTCGCGAGCTACTCTGTTGCCCTACGACGCTCCCTGAGCAGCAACAACGCATGCAGCAATAGCATCATCACCGACGCCACGATGACCGCAGTCAATCCGGTACGCACCGATCCACCAACTGCGCTGGAGACATAACCTACCGCGGGTGGAATAACGAGTAGTCCAGCGAAGCCGACGCCCATCACCCAACTCATCGCAGTGCCTGCAATCCTCGGGTTCATCACTGACGCCAGGCCCACCGAAGTAGGAAAGATAGGACCCATCCCAAAACCTGCCGCGATGAGACCTAGTCTTACGAGTCCGGATGAACTCGCAGTAAAGGCAATGAAAAGCGACACCGTTGTGAGTAGTGAACCAGCAGTCATCAACAGGAAACTGTTGACACGCAAAACGCCCAGCAGAAGACTCGATACGAGCCGTCCTACTAACAACGCCATCGCAAATAGCGAGAGCGTACGTAACGCATAGCTCGCAATCCCGACGCCGATCGGATCAGCTTCAAAGAATTTATTGAGAACGTCGGGAGACATCCGGCTCATTGTTTCCAGGTGGGCAGCATTAACGCCCTGGCTGGCAAGTATGCTCGCATCGCGCTCCATAAAAGTGACCACCCATTTGCCGACGGACACCTCGGCGCCGACGTACATGAACAGCGCCAGTGCCAGAAGCAGGAACGATGGATTGCCAAATAGTGAAACTGCTTCACCAGCCCCCGATGAATGTGATTGGGCCGGCGCTGGAAAACGTGACGTCACAATTAGCAGTAACAGGACTACTGTTAAGGCGCCCAGTAACCAGAAGATCAGTTCAAGACCAGCTTGTCTTTGGAGTGCTTGTACCACGAGTGGCAGCGAGGCGAGACCAAGACCAAAGCAGATGTCCAAAAGATTCAATACTGAGTTTCGCCAGGTGTCGGCGACTTCGGCGACGAGAGCATGCCCCGCAGCAACGATCGCATTGGCGCCAAAACCAAGCACGAGCGAACAGCCGAAGATCAAAAAAAGCGCGGACGTCGCGGGCACTCTCGTCACTATCAATGCGAATCCGATCATCGAACCAATTACACCAACTGAACCAACCAGTAGCGCAACTTTGGTTCCGATCCGGTCGATGATTGGTCCACTTACGGCGTAGGCCAGGACCGCACCAACAGCATTGATAAGAAGAAACGTGCCGACGGCGCTGTCGCTCGGAAGAAACTGATTACGTTCGAGGGTTGGTAGCACTGAGCCAGGCAGTGCGGCGAGTAATCCGTACACAAAGATGCCGAGGAAAGCGATGAGCATCAGTACGAGTGTGCGGTTGCTGGATGGACGAATTTGTTGTTCGGTCAATTGATTCACAATACCATAAGACAGGCGGAAAACGAGGGACATATTGGAGCCACAGATCACACGGATAGAATCCGCGGATTGAATCCGTGTAATCTGTGGCTAATAAGGAAAAGCGAGTTGCAACACTCGAAACCACCAAGCTCGGCGGGGGCATCGGTTTTCACGGTTGGATCAGAGAGTGGGAAAATAGCGGCCCACGCCATCTTTCCTGGGGCTGCGTCGTAATGCATCTGTACGACATTCAAAAGCTTTACGATCAAATCCCGGAAGGAACGATGGTAGTGATCCGGTGACGGAATCTCTCTTTCCCGTAGTCGAAATGGCTTCTTGTTCGGCTTGTGTATCAGTTCAAACTTAGTCGTGTTTGCCTGGCAGTTGGCTCATCTCGTGAAACTCAAGGAGCGCGTTGAACTTGAATCGGAACTCAACCATGTTTGCCGTTAAGGCACTTAGCATTGCAGTGCTCATATGCTGTTGGGCTCTTGCTGCGCATGGCCGCAATCCGAAGTTCAGAGTCATCGCATTCTTTACCGCCAAACAAGATCAGGCGCATATCAGCTTTGTGCAGGAAGCAAACCGTTGGTTTCCTGCAATGGCTACGAAATACAATTTCAGCTACGAATCCACCTCAGATTGGCAGAATCTTAATTCAGACTTTCTGGCAAAATATCAAGTGGTTGTTTTTCTGGATACTCGTCCCGAAGATCCTGTGCAACGAGCGGCCTTCAAGGAGTACATGGACCATGGCGGCGCCTGGATGGGCTTTCACTTTGCCGGCTTCGCCCTGACACCTTCAACGTATCCGGCCAACTGGGACTGGTACCACAATACCTTTCTCGGGACGGGCTCATACGTCAGCAACACGTGGAGACCCACTGCGGCAATTCTACGGGTCGAAGATCACAAGCATCCGGCAACTCGCCATCTGCCTCAGACTTTCAAATCTTCGCCAAACGAGTGGTATCGCTGGGAGAAAGATCTGCGACAGAATGCTGACATAGACATTCTGCTCTCGATAGATTCAACCAGTTTCCCACTGGGCACTGGTCCAAAACCGAACGAGATCTGGCACAACGGATACTATCCAGTGGTCTGGACCAACAAAAAGTACAAGATGCTCTATCTCAACATGGGCCACAACGACATCGACTATGAGCACAAGTATGACGCTACCAACAAGACGTTGTCGTTTACATTCGACAACAGAATTCAAGATCGACTAATAATCGACGGCTTGTTGTGGCTGGGTGATCGACGTCAGAAGACTCCTAAGTTACGAACCAACTAATCCATCGTCCAGGCTATGCCAGCAGTGAGTGAAAACTCCTGGACTGCCTGGATTAGTAACAACGACGATGACGGTTTGGGTTAGTCGTGCCGCGCCTGCGACCACGTTTTGAACCTTGCCTGATGAGACCTTCGGGCGAAAGAGCGCTGAACTGACGGTGGTCCGCCGCTGTCTTTGACCGAACCGTTCATCGGTGTTCTGTCGTCTGCCTGACCTTCTGAGAGCCATGGGTTTAGTTGCGCCCAGCGCATCGGATCAAACTCTGATTGTGCCGGTGAATTGGCGGTGCCCTTTGTTTTTTGCATGAGATAGATGTCGTCCATAAATGATTTGCTGCAATCATTGCTTAAGCCGGTGAAACCGTCTGTACGTTAGACCGCTTATGAACTGCAGCTATTACCGGGTCGGCGCGAGCGCGCTGCTGCTGCTGCTCTGGTATATGTCTCAAATATGCAATATAGTCTGGATAGACAATATGTTTCGTATATGTAAATCACCTGGCACGAAAGGAAAGGCTCGATGATTGAAATTCGCATCGATCAACTGCTTAAGGCGCGCGGACGGACGTTTTATTGGCTGGCTAAAGAGACTGGTATTAGTCATACGACCTTGTGGCGCTTGAAAAAAGATAAGGCACTCGGAATCAACTTCATCACCCTCGAAAAGCTATGTGAAACGCTCGCTTGCCAGCCGGGCGATATGTTCACCTTTAGCAAGCCAAAAAGGCGACGGGCGAGTAAGACACGTTAAATCTAGTCAGTTAGGAGAACGATGAGAACCGCGTCGAGCATGTTCGAGCAATTCACGCTGGGGATTGAAGAAGAGTTTCAGATCGTAGATCCGGATACGCGCGAGTTGCGCTCACACGTTTCCGAAATTCTTGAAACCGGTAGCGTGCTGTTAGGCGAGCAAGTCAAGCCTGAGATGATTGAATCGCTGATTGAGGTCGGCACCGGCCTTTGCACCGACATACAAGAAGCCCGAGCCGATATCATCAAACGACGTGAGGCACTCTCCACCCTCGTGCGCAAGCAAGGCTTAACGATTGTCGCTGCCGGCACTCATCCATTCTCGCATTGGCAAAATCAAAAGATTCATGAGGACGCAAGCTATGAGTCGATTGTTGAAGAGAATCAGATCATTGCACGCTCGCTGCTGACTTTCGGTCTCCATGTACACGTTGGCGTTCCGAATCCCGAACGTGCAATTCAAATCATGAATGCAATACGCTATTTGCTTCCGCACGTGCTGGCGCTCTCAACTTCATCGCCTTTCTGGCTGGGCGTAAATACAGGTCTGAAATCCTATCGCTCGGAGGTTTTCGCCAGATTCCCGCGCACGGGCGGCATCCCGGATTACTTCGAGTCGCGGGGCGCATTCGAGCAGTATGTAGACCTACTGATCAACACCGGTTGCATCGACGACGGTAAGAAGATCTATTGGGATGTGCGGCCGCATCCGGTTTTCCCCACCCTGGAGTTTCGCATCTGCGACAGTCCCACGCGCGTTGACGACACGATCGCTATTGCCGCGTTATTTCAAGCGATGGTCGCTAAAGTCAATAAGCTGCTGGACCGCAATCTCACTTTTCGGATGCATCACAAAATGCTGATTGAAGAGAACAAATGGCGCGCTCTCCGCTACGGTCTCGACGGCAAAATGATCGATTTCGGCAAAGGAACGGAAGTTCCCGTCCGGGAACTTATTCGTGAACTGCTCGAGTTTGTTGATGATGTGGTAGAC
>DASSFI010000071.1:0-14227 GCA_035694465.1 Pyrinomonadaceae bacterium
GGGGCGCACGCTTGACAAGACGAGTTGAATCATTAGAATCGACCGTGCTCAAGCGGGAGTAGCTCAGTGGTAGAGCATCGCCTTGCCAAGGCGAGGGTCGCGAGTTCAAATCTCGTCTCCCGCTCCACAAAATCAGGATGAAGGCGGGCGGATGAAGGACGAAAGCCCAAGGGCTTTCGAGCAGGTGCTGCTTCATCTTTCCGCCTTCAACCTTTATTCTTGCCTTTTAAGGCGGCGTAGCCAAGTGGTAAGGCAGAGGTCTGCAAAACCTTTATTCATCGGTTCGATTCCGATCGCCGCCTCCAAATAAAGCTTCAGTCATCGCAAAGAGTGGCTTGAATCCTTCCTTCGGGTCTCCGAATTTGGAGATGTAGCTCGAACTGTAGCGATTTCAGGATTGATGTTCCATGCCTTTGAAGTCTGTTTCATTCACCTCCACAAAACCTGAGAACTTAGGGGAATCTTACAGTGAGAAATTCAGAGATTGAACGATGGACACTCGAGATTATCCGGCGAGTGGAAAACCATCAGCCCGTGGAAGACTCTCGCGTTGAACTAAAGCGACAATGGCCCACCGAGCACTCAAAAGCTGCCCGACGACTCGCAGGTCATGCGAACGCGGCTCGTGGAGAACGCATTCTTTGGCTGATCGGAGTTGATGAACAAGCAGGCGCCATTGGCGCTGACTATCAGGAAGCTTCTGATTGGCTCAATCGACTGTTTTCAAACTTCGATCAGTTGTCGCCTAACGTTTATGCTCTCAACGTTCCCACAAATTCGGGCCGTACAGTCGTTGCGTTGGTGTTTGAGACTGCTCGAGCTCCATTTGTAGTGCGGAACCCGCACTTTGGTTCTCGCTCAGATGATCCAATATCTCTGGAAGTGCCATGGAGAAAAGGAACAGAAATTAGAACCGCAACACGCGCGGACCTCCTGCTACTTCTTTCCGACGCCTCATCTTTAAATGCCTTACTAGCGGAACTTGAGTGGAATTCTGATATATCAGGGAGACGCGATAGAGGCCAATGGCAATACCGCACGAATGAATTTGAGCAGTTCTTCAGGCAGTCTGAGTTCAGCTTACTACCTTCGGAACTTCAGAATTCGATTCGTGAAGCATATATTGCCACGTCAAATGCGCAGAGCATGGTTCGCACTTTCGAAAACGCAACGATTCAAGGAAGAGCGACGCTCGGTAACGATATGATTAGCGCGAGACTCGAGGCATTGCCTCATATCCAAGCAGCAGTGAATAAATTGCGAGACTTTTTGGGAACTACATAGAGGTCCTCATTTGCTTATTGCTGCCGCATCTTTTTCATCCAGTACTCGGTGCTCAGACAAAGTAGAAATCATTTAACCGGGCACGAAATGTACGTTGAAGTGAAAACGGTTGAGTCGGCGGCGAAGTAGTAAGCGGTCAAAGAATTTTCCGGCGCAGGAGCGGAACTTGCGCAAACTGACAACTTATCTCTGCAAATCTTCTATTCGTCGGTTCGATTCCGATCGCGCCGCCTCCAATCGCAAATATCCTAAGTAAATTATTGACTGCGACCTGCAACACGACGTATAAGCGCCTGCGATAGACTCCCCCTAGCGGCGTAAGCGGTACCACCTCACAAATCAGTCTGACTTTCACCGACAAGGAGAAGAAGCTTCTATGAAGAATCAAGGTTCCTCACTTGTACCTTCCCTTTTGGTCCTGACCATGTTTCTCGGACTCGTGCTCGGTTGTAAGAATCTGGACCGGCAGAACAAAACGGTCAGCGATACGGAAGTAAAAGCCGAAAATGAACGAAAGGCGAAAGCCGAGAAGTGCGGCCTCGAAAAACAAGCTCTCACCGAGCTTGATGCAAAAGTGGATGACTTCGCACATCTGCCTTCGCGTTCGCAGCTAGCCGCTCAGCCCTACCTGAAGGGAAAACTCTTCATTGTGGAAATCAGGGACAAGAGGAATTACGTTTACGATTTTTCCGGGACGGGCTGTCGCATGTCTGAAGATTGCAGGAAGGATGCAGGCTGCACCGGGTCGAGTTACGACAAATTTAGCGACGTTCGGGCTCGATCAATCGCAGAGGTTGTCACTACCGCAGTGATTGAGTGTCGCAAGATCAAGCACGGTGAGTTCGTGCAGACTGGATTAAATTCCGGAGAAAAAATTCCGGGTTACGACGTCTCATGCAATCTTACGCTCGTGGACCGCAGTATCCCGGCCGTAGTTTTCAAAAAGACTTTCACTTCGGAATTGTTGATGGTTGAAGATCAGACCAGCGTTTCGTTGTCCGGCACTAAAGAGTTGGTTGCCCGCACTCCAACCTCAGAGATGGATGACTTTCTTCTCAAGCTACCGCGACGACGATAAATATGTGGAAGAATGCTTATCCACAGATTACACAGATTCTCTTCATATCTGTAAATAAGGAGAGAGAGAGATGGTAAGTAAGCTTGTTTCATCACTTTTCCTCGCTGCGTGCCTGGCAACGTCAGCAGCCGCGAGTGGTCCATCTCAAGTTGTCGCCAGATTCGGTGGCGAATGCGAAGGTCAATCGTTTCAACTCTCGGAAAAACTCGCCTCATTGATTAGTCGCATCAAAAGCCGCGAACGTAATCGCTGCGATTCGGAGTTTTGCCACGGCGTATTTGCTTACGACTTAAATGCTGATGGATCAAAAGAGTATTTCGTTCGGCTTTCGTGTGGTGCGACCGGCAACTGCTTATGGGGCATTTTTTCAGATCGACCGGCACGATTGCGCGGCACCTTCACTGCCTGGTTCTTCTACATCCATCGACGCACTTCGTCATGGAACGCGTTGTCCACCTATACTCGCGAAGGTGGAGACCAAGGTGTCATTGCCAGGTTGCGCAATCGGCGCGGGCAGTATATGCAGATATCCGAACGCACCGAACACGGTTACGACGGAAACCACCAACCATTTCTGCGACGAATGGGTATTCCCAAATGTAGTTAACAACTAGAGCTGGACCAGATCCAACACATGTTCCTTGTCTTTGGCAGTTTCGTAAAAGTTCTCGTATTCGCCGTCAAACTCCGATTGCAGTGCGGGAATAAACAGGCACATTCCCTGATAGATAGTCTTATAGTAACGGTCCAACGCCGATAGCTTTGTCGTTATGACCGTGGGTGAATCATCAGTCTCGGAAGGCGCACGCATGATCTTGATACGATGCGCTCCCGGATAAAACTTCGTGAGATACTTGATGACCGGCTCGAATCTCCCTTTCCTGCTTTGCTCATAGTTCAAGGTCAGAGTCAGTCCAAACCAGCCAATCTGCATGATCAGCGTGTCAATATAGGGATTTATTTTTTGATCGCCGGCGATCATCACGTTGGCATCGAAAATTTGTAATCCACTGGTGTTGATCTCCAACCCGCAATGTGACGCCATAGCATCAATGCACGATATCGCGTTAAGGATCCTGACGTTCAAACCACGTTTCTTACCCCGACGATAAACATCCCAGGTCACGTCGTCGTAGTAAGCCGGATGACCATCACCAATTGCCACTACTCCCGGGCCAGCTTTAGCCTCATCCAGAATCATGTCGGCAATTTTTTTATAGACAAGGTAATCTTCGTCGCCGGTCCAGTACTCTTTATCCAAATTGACCACTTGTTTGCAGTATTTCTTCAGTCTTTGGTGGTACTCAGTGAGATGAAAAATGATTCGAGCAGATTTAATCGCCTCAAGTGTTTCGAGGGTTGTTTGTTCAAAGCCGCCAATACCGATGCCGGCCAGAGAAATATCGAAAGCGTTCCTTTTTTGTTTCATGAGGTGTCCTCGTTTCGTTAGTGGAGGTGTGAAGCATTGCTGAGTCCGTTCTCATCGAGACTACGAACGTTTTGATTGAACATCAGCGCGAAAAAGAGATCATCAGTTTGACCCGTTTGCTGATCCATCCTTAAAGATTTCTTGCAGGCGTGTTCGCATGTTTCCGCTGAAGGCGATCGGGTCGCGACTGTATTCTTTATCTCCGCACAAGAGTTCAATCGCGCCCGTGTCTGTAACAAATGCCTGATCAAAACACTTGAGCATTTCGGCTCGTCCATCCATCGCGTTCGGCGGAACAAGCGTGCCCGACAACACCAGCCCATCGACAGTATCAACTAACCGCCCACCTTCCGTGCCGATGATCAAAATAAACCGGCGGTTCTTCGACACCACAACTCTATAGACTTCGGCGACGCTGCTGATCGTGCGCGTCCAGAGTTGCTGACCCGTACGCCAATCAAAGCGAGAGATCACTCCGCTACTGCTAACAACCAAGAGATGGTTGTCGTCCAACGCCAGCAGCCCTGCAATCTTCTCGTCTTTATTTCCTGAGAGTGCCGGAATCGGAATCGAGGCGGGATCACTCACCAACTGCCATGGACCACCATCCGTAGGCGGAGTGAATACAAGGAGACGTCCATTCGCAGCCACGAAGAGTCGCTCATCTTTGGGACTAAAATCCGCTTGTTGTGTTCCCGCTACGAGCTCGGTTCCTTTAGGACTAACGTCACGCATGGTCGAGAGATCATAAAGTTGAAAACCTTTCATCAAACCGCGTGGGTTAAAGATCAATCGGCCCGTATTTGATCTCAGGTCGAGCATCTCTTCGTGCTCCAGCTCATAAATATCTACGGTGACGAAGCAATTCCGACCACGGCACCACGCCGCGATCACACCGCCAGCGTGTTGCGAGTACCCGAAGTGAACAGCCTCATTATTAATAGCTTCGAAGGATCGATCCTCGTTATGAACACCTCTGGGATTTGAAATCAACGTCTTGTCCCAACCTGGGAACGATCCATCGTCACTCAATTGAGGTGTAGGATTCTGAACTCGACAGGGGCGTTCATCTTCGCAGGGCTTTGCCGTGCCTGGTTCGTCCAGGTATTGCGGTTCGACTTTATCCCTGACGACTTTCCAACGCCGCTCTGATTCCCAAAACGTGCCCAAACCGATGGGACGAAACAGTCCCGTCGCACCTGATTGCGGCTCCCTTGTCGCGGAGTCGGAGTTTGGTGCGACGCAGCCTGCGCTCGGGAACTCACCAGCGCCATCCGAGATCTGCAAGAGATCTTCCGCCAGACTCGAAAACATCTGCACGCCGCGCCAATCAGCAACCGACCCTTCCATGGTCAAAGGCTTCAGGCCACTGCTGTCGGCCGTGAAGATGAAAAGATCGGAGGCAGAGGTAATCTGGCTTAACTCTTTCGACGCCGCATTCTCGTGCACTATGCCGAAGTTTGCGCAACCGGGACTCACCGCCATCCACTCAAAGTTTGCTTCATGAATCGGGTTATCGTTGAACAACGAAAGCGACTGCTGTTGCCGAGAAAAGACGAGAAATGCGCACCTCATCGAGCCGGTAGTCATCCCGAAATATCGACCTCCGACAATCAGGAGACCCGTGCGGGTCTCAAACGTGTGCCCTTTCCACTCAATTCCCTTCGACGCGGTGCGCGCTAACTCGCGTCCATCCGCAACATTGAGCACGACGGCTTCGTCGTTAGTGAGAATCAGAAGGTGTCGCTTGTCTGACGTCAGAATGCGACGATACGGGCGATTGATACTGAGAAGATGTCGACTCCCGTCTGCGGCAAGAAAGTAAAGCTGTGAACCATTTGTGAAAAAGCCTGGTGACTTGAGTTCTTTCAGGAGTTCGGACGGTGTCGATACCCACGACAGTGTCGACTTCAATAGGTCTTCGACCGCGCCTTGTTCTCCGCCGGCAGTAAGACTGTCGAGTTCGGTCAGTCCTGCACTGACGCGCTCAGACGCCAGATCGTCACGCACTTTAACGAGCGTGCGATCGATTCGTTGCGCATGGACACGACCGCGCGCGGTGAGCCAGTTGATACCCAGAACCACAATCACAGACGCCAAAGCCACCGTCACAACTGCAGCGATCGCGCGTCGCTTCATAGTCCGTCTGCGCTCGCGCTGC
The DNA here is from genome assembly GCA_035694465.1 of Pyrinomonadaceae bacterium. Taxonomy (GTDB): domain Bacteria; phylum Acidobacteriota; class Blastocatellia; order Pyrinomonadales; family Pyrinomonadaceae; genus PSRF01. Next base: position 5,953 of record DASSFI010000071.1, read on the forward strand.
CACAAACTGTCGAATGAGATTCCAAGCAGTCCGGCCACCAAACGAATGCGCGATCGTTGAAATGATTCTTTACGCAGGTCTATGGCGAGAGGCTCAGAGTGAAGTTTCGAAAGCAGCTCTTCGCCTGCGGTCTGCGAAGTCAAAGCCGGCGGAAAACAGTTCAACTCGGGATTATCTGATTGCGGCACTCCCTCGACGACCACGGCGAAGATGCGATCTGCGGCGCTCGTGTTTTTGAAATGCAGCACCTCCGCGTTTACCCATCTCGAACGCGCCGAATGAGGTGAACAGATGAGAATTAGATTCTCTGAACTGTCGAGTGCATCACGAAGGGTAGCGCCGAGATCGGTAGACGCACCCATTTCGTCGTCATCGCGGAAGAAACGTCCCAGCCGTCGATCTCGCTGCAGCTTCGCATCGATACCTTTGGGGACCCGATAGGTTTCGAGGGCGGAATGTAGACGCTTCGCGTGCTGCTGGTCCAGCTTTGAGTAACTTATGAACGCACGATAACGATGTTCGGTCGAATCAGTCATTGCGGGAGTGACTTATACGCCGCCGCCAATGACGAGTCAATGAATTTACGTACTGAATTCAGATTGACATTTGTGCGCAACAGAAATAATCTCCGCGCACTCTGATGCAAACTATGTGGGCCATTCTATTGGGACTCTTGATATTGGCGCTCGTAGTCTGGGAACTATCGATCAGAGTCCGAATCGTCAAACTCCTAATCAAGTTTTTCTTCCACCGCAGATAGGCCACAGGTTTCACCGCCGCCGCGTCAGCAATGCGATCAACGCGACGAACAGTGCAGAGCCGATAATTGACCACACGATCGGGAAGTTCGTCGTACCGATTCGCACTGGAAACAACTCAGGCAGACCAAGGGACCGTGCGATCCATAGCCCGACAACAGCGCCCACAAAACCAAGCGCAATCGACACCAGGCAGCCGCCGCGTGAGAACCCTGTGATTGCCTGCCCCAGCGCCCCACAAATGCCGGCCACAATGAGCAAAATGATCAGATCGAATAACGTCATAGTGCTTGAATTATAACTATGATTCCTGCCCAGCCATAAACGTTTTCGACAAATTTACTGTTTGCAGTTCTGATTAAAGCGCTTTGCCTTGCACTGGTCGCAGATTACGCTCGCTTTAGGTTTCTCCGTCGTCGATTCGTAGTCTGATTCAGGCCAATGACGACAGTTCGAACAGAAATGCCACATCACTCTCTTGCGCTTACGCCGATAGACTTGAGTCATACTTACTCTTTCCGGGCCACCGAACCGTACGACAACCGCCGGGAAAAAGTCCTTAGAGACTTCTCAAAAAGTTATCAATTGAATTTTGAGAACTAAGCGGTTTCGCAGCGGTGTATAATGCGAGTCGGGAGCACCGATGACAAAAGAGATCGAAGCAGTTTATGAACAAGGACTAATTCGTCCGCTACAACCGTTAGAGTTGCCGGAAGGAACTCACCTCGATCTGATTGTTATTACTCACGAGCAACCAGGAACCAATGGAAATGCGGCAGAGATCCTCGCCGAAATAGCGGCTCTTCCTCTCGAAGGTGCAACTGACGACTTTGATTGCCGCGAACACGATTCGATTCTTTATCCGAAGAACTAAGCGTTTAATGGTTTTCGTCGATACGGGCGCGTGGTACGCCTCGCTCGTACCAAAAGATCCTCATCACATAAGAGCTATAGAATGGCTCTCCGTAAATCATTCTCCATTAATCACAACCGACTATGTAATTGATGAAACACTCACACTGCTTAGAGTCCGCGGTGAGAGGACACGCGCGCTAATTTTGGGTAAGAGGTTCTTTCAAAATCAGGTAGCGGATGTATACAAGATCAATGCTTCTGATCTGGTGCTTGCCTGGAAAACTTTCGAAGATTTTGATGATAAGGATTGGAGCTTTACCGACTGTACAAGCAGAGTTGTTATGGAAGAACTTGGTATCAAAGTGGCTTTTTCCTTTGACCACCACTTCAACCAATTTGGAACAGTTCAAGTCGTCCCTTTTTAAACCGAACCGCGCCATAGGCTCAGCGCTAGTATCCACAGATTACGCAGATTACTATGAGCGCGAGTGGAACATGTGGATGTCATAATCGTGGGCGCGGGGTTGTCGGGGATTGGGGGAGCGTGTCATCTCAGACGCGAGTGCCCGACGAAGAGTTTCGCCATTCTCGAGGGACGCGAGCGCCTGGGCGGGACCTGGGATCTCTTTCGATATCCCGGCGTTCGCTCCGATTCCGATATGTACACACTCGGCTATCGTTTTCGACCATGGCGTGATAACAAGGCCATGGCCGATGGTCCTTCGATCCTTAACTACATCCGCGACACTGCCGCCGAATACAACGTAGCCAATTCAATTCGGTACAACCATCGCGTCCGCCGAGCTTTATGGTCGACGAAGGACGCGCGTTGGACGGTCGAAGCGGAAGTCGGACCGGAACGGTCGTTGGTCCTACTCACTTGCAACTTCATCTATCTCTGCACCGGCTACTACGATTACGACAGCGGTTACACGCCGGAGTGGCTCGGCGTCGATCGCTTTCGCGGAACTATCGTACATCCACAGAAGTGGCCCAATGATCTCGACTACGCAGGCAAACGCGTGGTGGTAATCGGCAGCGGTGCTACTGCGGTGACGCTTGTCCCGGCAATGGCGGAACGTGCGGCACACGTCACGATGTTGCAACGCTCGCCGAGTTACATCGTCTCGCGTCCGGCTGAAGATAAGATCGCGAACCTGTTGCGCCGCTATCTGCCCGACGGAGCCGCGTATATGCTGGCGCGCTGGAAGAACGTTTTGTCCGGAACTTTCTTCTACAGTCTGGCGCGAAAACGTCCAAAGGTTTTCAAGTGGATGGTCGCGCGAGCTGTACGTCATGAACTGCGCGAGAAATACGACGCAAAACATTTCACGCCGCCTTACAATCCTTGGGACCAGCGACTGTGTCTCGTTCCAAACGCTGATCTCTTCCGCGCGATACATGACGGCCGCGTGTCGGTAATAACAGATCAAATCGAAACCTTTACCGAAAACGGTCTGCTACTCAAGTCGGGCGAACGTCTCGACGCAGATATCATCGTTACCGCCACGGGACTCGTGTTGAAGCTATTCAGCGGTATGCAACTCGTCGTGGACGGCACACCGGTCGAGATGCCAAAGACACTCGTCTACAAGGGAATGATGTTCAGCGACGTGCCGAACCTGGCCTTCGCCGTCGGCTATACAAACGCATCGTGGACGTTGAAGTGTGACCTGATCGCCGAGTACGTTTGCAGACTGCTGAACCACATGAACCATCACGGTTATGCAATCTGCACCGCACGTGTGAATGATCCCAACATCGAAGAAGTGCCGGTGATCGATTTCAATTCCGGATACGTTTTGCGCGCTCTGCCGGAGCTTCCGCGTCAGGGATCGAAAACGCCCTGGCGTCTGCACCAGAATTACGTGAGGGATCTTTCGATGATGAGATATGGGCGCGTGGAAGACGGCACGATGGAATTCAAACCGCAGGCGGTGGGCAATGACTGATCGCATGCGCCTCGCAAGGCGAACGGCTGTGATTACAGGCGCCGCGAACGGTATTGGCCGTGCGATCGCCGTGTCGCTCGCGCGCCGTGATTGCCATCTTGCCCTTGCCGATGTCAATGAAGAGGGACTGGCGGGGACGGCAGCGTTGATTAAAGAACACGGCGTCCGTGTTTCTCGACACCGGCTCGACGTTGCTGATCGGGTCGCGGTGGCGCAGTTTCCGGATCTCGTAACGGCCGAGCACGGCAGTGTTGACGTGCTGGTCAATAACGCCGGCGTTGCGGTCGGTGGCACGTTCGAACAGGTTTCGGATGAAGATTTCGAGTGGCTCTTTGAGATCAATTTCTGGGGCGTGGTGCGGATGACGCGCGCGTTTATGCCGCTGCTGCGCGCGAGTGACGACGCACGTGTCGTGAACCTCTCGAGCATTTACGGCGTGATTGCGCCGCCAGAGCAAACGGCGTATGCGGCGAGCAAGTTTGCGGTGCGTGGGTTTTCTGAGGCTCTACGTCACGAACTCGAGGGTTCAAGCATTGGCGTCACGGTGGTCCATCCAGGCGGGATCGCAACCTCGATCGCAGAGAATGCACGTCTGCCCGCAGGAGTCACTGAGGAGGAGATCGAGCAGCGACGCAGAAAATATCGAAAGCTATTGCGATTGCCTCCCGAAGTCGCTGGTGAAACGATAGTGAGCGGCATCGAGCGACGCGAGTCGCGCATACTAATCGGGTCAGACGCGAAAAGAATTTCTTTGATTGCGCGGCTCTTGCCAGTGTCATACTGGAAGCTGATTATGAGACTCGCAGGCGGTGCGCTTGATTAATGAGTACAAAAAGAGCATCCACAGATTACGCAGATTATTGTTGGACATCTGCGTAATCTGTGGATAGGTTTGTTTTCTAAGTCGCGAGGGCTTTTTCGGCTTTAGTTCGGACGAAGGCGTAGTTTATTGCCGGTAGTGAATTGAATTTAGCTGCTTTGGTGAAAGAAGTTTTTGCTTTCGCAGCGTCTCCCTTCCCTTGATACGTCTGGCCGAGGAGATACATGACCTGCGGGTTTTGTTGATTCGCCTGGCCCAACTCCGCAATCGCGTTATCGTAGTTCTTTTCTTCAAACGCAATTCGGCCCGCGAGTTCGTGTGCCTGCTTCAACTGGTTCGCATTCTTCGCTGCTTCCGTTCCTTTGCGGAAAGTCTCAGTTTCCGTCTTTGCGGTCGCGAGATCTTTCTTTGCGATCGCAACCCGAGCGAGATTGTAATGATGAAAGAGCGCGGTGTTGTCCTTCACTGCTTGTGAGAGACCTGAGTCAGCCGTCGTCTTCAGCGCCTGTTCGTAGGCTTTCTTTGCATCGTCCGGTTTTCCCATTTCGAGCAGGATAACGCCCTTCAACTGTAAGTCGCCCGTCATAGCCGCTGCGTCGTTAGCCTTCTCTGCTATCGCATACTGCTTCGCAACTTCAGCCAGCGCCTGATCGAACTTTCCGTTATCGACATCAACAACGGTCTGGCCAAACAACGCGGTGCGTCGTTCACCATCGGTGCGGGCTTTATCAGTCATCTTCTGCAACTCCGCCTGCGCCTCGGCAGCCTTGCCTTCATAAGCTAACGCTGCGGCAATGCCAAAATGAGAGTTGACGAAGTTTGGCTCGACCGAAAGGGCCTTGTTGTATTGCGTGATCGCTTCATCAAACCGTCCCATCTTCAAAAGTAACTCGGCATACGAATCATAGGGATTCGGATCGTTGGGAATGAGTTCGATGTATTTCTTGAAAGCGTTTTCCGCTTCGCCGTAAGCCTCGTTCTGACGATAGGCATAACCGAGTATGTTGAAAGCGGTGGAATAGTCAGGGGCGAGTTCGGTGGCACGCTTGTAGTGTGTGATCGCCTGTGCGAAATCCTGTTGACCGAAGTAATAGCCGCCCAGGGTGAAGTGTGCGCGCTCGTCGTTCGGATAAGCGGCGACGAGTTTTTCGAGAATTTCTTTCTGCTGGGTCGGATTTGCGTTCGCAGCCGCATCGTTTGCCTGGATCAGCATGCGCTCACCGTCAGAAGCTTTGTCGGCGAGTGCGACTGCCTTTTTCAGATGATCGAAAAATTCTTTGGCGCTGGGTGAAACGTTTGCGCGGTTGAGTTCGGCAAGCGCGAAATTCGGATCGAGCGCGATTGCTTTATCGAAATGGGCGATGGAATCCGTGACGCGAAGTTTCTCAGCCAGGTCGCGGCCGGCGAGAAACTCTTTGCGCGCTTCTTCCGACGAAGTCGTAATCGCGATCTTGCCGCTGGCTGTGGGCTTGTCGGTTGATGCAGTTGCTTTGTTTGGCTCGACCTGCTGGCAAGCGGCAAAAGCGAGTGCCGTAATCAGCAGTGCGAGAAGATAAAACGTGCGAAGGTGTGCGTTTCGCATGGTTGGCAGTACTCCTCCTTCAGGGCAGACGTATGGAGATTCGGGGAGATCGAGATGCGGTTTGGTGTGGGAAAGCGGAAATTAAGCATGGGGCGGAGCTTTCGTCAAGACATTTGTGATGAAAGCGGCAGGTATCCGACAAAAATTTACTTCCGTTGATCAGGTATTTATTGAGGCTCGCGTTGCACTGTGCAGAGGGGGGAACACGGTCATGAATCACACTAAAAATTTCGCGTCTATTGCCTTGTTTGCAATCGGATTGGTGCTTTTTCAGATCAATGTTGCGGCTCAGTCGACAAGTTTTTCGAGAATTGATTATCCGTTATTGGGAAACAACCACATCGTCGCAGACTTCAACGGTGACGGAGTTCCGGATCTTGCCGGCGCGGGTCTTAACTCAGCCGCTGTGATGTTAGGCAATACCAACGGAGTTTTTAGACCGAAGGTTGAGTTTCCGGCAGGCGGTCCAGCTCAGGATTTGACCGCCGGTGACTTTAATGGCGATGGACGCACGGATCTCGCCGTTTCGATTAACGATCCAAACGTGAGTCTGGCCCTGCTCACCGGCAATGGCGACGGCACTTTCAACGCGCCCGTGACTTTTCAAATCAATACAGCGCATGTCGATTCACCGGCAATAGTAGCCACGGATCTCGATAACGATGGACGCCTCGACCTGATCCTCGCCCACGCGCTGTCGTGTTTCACGAGTCCGTGCAGCGCAGGACGCACGATTACGGTTTTGTTGGGGTTTGGTGACGGCACGTTCCAGTTTCCCATCGAAATCGAGGTGGGAACGGGAATGTCGCGCATCGCCATCGGCGACTTCAATCGCGACTCGATCAAGGATCTCGCGATCGCGGGCGATAGATCGCAGGTTTACACGTTGCTCGGTGTCGGCAACGGAACATTTCTGCAACAACCGACGATCACTCTAACCGCGGATACGTTTGGTGTAGACGGAACTGACATCGACGCCGGCGATCTCAACGGCGACACGATCCTGGATCTGGTCGTTGCAATTCCAACAAACGGCAGCCGCACCGCCGTGCTGCTCGGAAATGGCGATGGAACGTTTCAACCGGCGCGGATCATTACTGAACCCAATCTGCGCGTGCCACAGTTCCAGGTAATCGCCGATTTCAATCGCGATAATCGTCCCGACCTGGCGATCACGCTCGCAAACGGTTCACAAGGTCTGATGGAGATCAGAAACGGCAACGGCGACGGAACCTTTGGCGCACTGGCTCTCTATGCCGTGCCGCCGCCGTTATCGAGTGTCGGCGGAGGAACGCTCGTCACGGCGGACTTCAACGGCGACGGCAGAGCCGACATTGCCTTGCCGATCATTGGCGCAAATCCGGGTCTTGCAGTTTTGCTTAATTCGACCGGAAGTGTCGTGGTGCAACCGGCGCTCGGTAATCTGACCGCGACGCCGTCGACTGTTGCCAGCGGCGGTTCGACTCAGCTCCGCATCAGTCTTTCGCAAGGTGTTGCTCCTTCGGGTGGATTGACGTTTTCAGTTTCGAGTAGCAACACCGCAGCGTTGACGGTGCCCTCGAGCATCTTCATGACAGCCGGAACGTCGAGCGTTACGTTCAACGGCACTGCGCGCAATGTCACGTCGAATCAAAGTTCGATCGTGCGAGTTCGTCACAGCACACTCGGACGTCGCGAGGTGACTGTAACGGTTACTCCGGCGGCGCCACCGCCTCCGACTCCGGTTAGTTTGACTGCCATAGCGCTGAGTGCGGCCGCTGTGGTCGGCGGGAATTCGGTTCAGGGAACCGTTAGTTTGAGTGGAGCGGCTACGTCGGCAACGGTAGTTACCCTCGCGAGCAGCAGTGCATCGGCCACTGTGCCGGCGTCCGTGACAGTGGCGGCAGGATCGTCTTCAGCAACGTTCACTGTTAGCACTACGGCAGTGACTGCCAGCACGACTGCGACGATCAGCGGTGCTTTCAATGGCGTGACTCGCAGTGCAACACTCACGATCAATCCGGCCAGCACGCCGCCACCACCGCCGGCGACCGATACGGTGAGGATCACGCGGGCGGAGTTTGATTCGGGCAAACGGATCTTACGTGTTGAAGCAACGAGCACGAATTCAAGCGCAAGGTTGCAGGTATTCAATACCGCCACCGGCGCGCTGATAGGAACTCTGAGTGGTAGCGGTCAATACCGAGGAGAGTTCAGCGTCTCGAGTAATCCGCAGAACATCACGGTGAGAAGTAGTCTGGGAGGTGTTGCAACGCGGGCTGTTGATGCGAAGTGACTTGGTACATGTAGAACGTACTGTAGGGGCGGC
>DASSFI010000072.1:0-23003 GCA_035694465.1 Pyrinomonadaceae bacterium
GGCGGCCACGGAGGGCCGCCCCTACAGTACGTTCGATGGAACCTTTTGGGTACCAAAGTGTCTAATTTTGTCATGAGTAAACCGACAATAAATGTAACTCCGCTAATCGATGTCCTCCTCGTCATGCTCATCATCTTCATGGTGGCCGCTCCGATGAAGCCATATCGCTTCATGGCAAAACTGCCGGCGCCTCCCGTGAATGACCCGCGAATCCTACCGAACGATCACACTCTTGTGGTTATGATCAATCCCGATCGAACCCTACAGCTAAATAGTTTGAAAGACATGGGTACGATCGATGATCCCTCACCGCTAAATGCCAAGCTTAAGTCGGTGTTTGAAGAGCGGTTGCGCAATCGTGCGTATCGCTACGATCTAATCTCGCGCGCGGATCTTTCCGAAAGCCAACGCATCGAGAAAACCGTCTTCATTAAAGCCCCGCTCAATATCAAATACGGCGAAGTCGCGCGCGTCCTCGACGGTGTGAAAGGTACCGGCGCCGACCCCATTGGCCTGCAATTAAACGAGTTGAGGTAGTAGTGGTATAGGGCGTGCTCACCGAAAATGCGTCCATTCTGCGTGTGCGGTACCCAGACTCGGATAGATTGACAGAGCTCGAAGTTCCTCAGCGTTCTCCTTTAATGGAGAAACGCCGCACATAGTGTCGGAAGACCTGGGGCATTCCTCCCAGTCATCCATCACTACTCACGGTCCAATGATGAAAAGACAGCAAAATGAGTCGGGCTATACCCTGGTGCAATTGGCGGTGACGATGGCGATCATCACCGTCGTCTCTACGTTCGCCGTTATGGGCATTACCAGAGCGCGCGCGTCGATGCGATTGTCAAACTCAACGCGCCAGTTTGGCGCTTATGTTGAGCGCGCCCGCGCCGATGCAGTGCGGCGGCACGGGCAGACAACAGTACAAATGGTTAGCACCTCCACCTACAGCGTAACCATGGACTTTGGAGACAGTGGCACCGTCACGACCCAAACCTTCCCGCTTGAGAATAACGTCATTTTCATCACGTCCTTACAATCAATTACTTTCGATTGGCGTGGACGCATTCCCAGCGAGCTATCAGTCGGCTTCAGTAACGAGAGTGGTTCGGCCAACGTCAACATCACGGGCGCAGGCGACGTAACGATCGACTCCGAAATATTCCACGATGCTTCCGTCCCGCACGGGAATTACAACGCTAATGTGTCTGGTGACGTGATTCCAGACCCGACTCCAACACCGAGCGGAAGTCCTGTTGCGACACCGACTCCAAGTGTTTCGCCGACAGCTACGCCGACACCAACGGCGACCCCGACCGCAACACCAACGCCGACAGCGACGCCCACGCCCACAGCGACGCCAACTCCGACACCGACACCAACACCGACAGCCACGCCAACTCCGACGCCGACTCCCACGGCAACACCAACTCCCACGCCGACGCCGTGTGTGTTGGTTGCGACACCAAGTTCGTTGTCGATCGCGCAAAACGGTTCCGGCTCAGTTGTCGTAAGCAGGGGCAGCACCACCGGCAGCACCACCGTTACCGCTTCATCCAGCAATAGTGGTCAGATTCAGGTGTCGCCGAGTTCGAGAGTGTTGACCGGAAGCAGTACTGGGAGCTTCGATATCACAGTCAAGAAGCAGAGCGGTAGCGTGACGTTCAGTTCGAGCTGTGGATCGCAAACGGTGACTATCACTGTCCCTTAAGGAAAGAACCGGTATGGACCAAGTTAAGAACCAATCTGAAGCGGGTTTTACCATCCTCGAAACGGCAATTTCGATGGTCTTGATGGCGGTTGTCGGCCTCGGCATCGCACTTCTGTTTGCTTACTCCGCCAGCAACACCGCCAACGCTGCGGATCGTCAGATGGCGACCGCCGTGGCCCAACAACGAATGGAACAGCTCAAGAACGTGGCCTTCACCGATACGACGCTGAATGTCACCTCAACTTCCGGTGTGACGACGACAGTCACGCGGCTTGGCCGCGACTATTCCGTGAACACGAATATCACGGCGAATGCGAGTGCAACACTCAAAACAATCACCGTCAAAGTCACTCCGGTGGCGTCGAGTGCAAAGACGGTTAATACGATCTTTGGATCGGTGACCCTGGTCAGCACTCGCAGTACGCAGCTCTTGGGATCTAATCGTTCGTACTGAGGAAGAAATGTCGAAACACTCACCAGAGAAATCGAGCGCCGGGTTCTCACTGATCGAACTCCTGATCGCGATGACTCTGACGTTAACCGTCATGAGTCTTGCAACCGTGCTGTTGGCCCAGGCTCTGAATGTGCGTACGCGAACGAATGCAAATAACGACGCGCTCGCGGATGCGCATCGCGCTCTCAACATCATGTCGCGAGAGATCTCCGAGGCCGGTTTCAATCTCAGCGGTAACGGCATCGTCGCCGGCGATACCGGGAATGATGCAGCCGGCAACAGCATGATTCGGATTCGTTCAAACCTGAACAAGTTTGACGAAACGGCAACCACCACCGCGCGCAACGGAATCGGCGTCACCGGTGAAGATGCCGGCGAAGACATCAAGTATTTCATCTACGACGCGGCCAATACGAATTTGTTGGCACGTTTTGACCAGTACAGCCAGGCCGGCGGCAGCATAACGGTGCTGGCGAACCGGCTCGACAGTCTTCACATGCACTACTACGGCGCGAAAGTCTCTTACACCACATCAGGCTGCGATGTAACCGGCGCTTCCGCTTCGGAAGTGAGTCCGAGCGCGGCGCAATACGTGGTCATCGCAGTGTGCGTGCAACTTGACGCCGTAGGAAAATTCGGGACTTCCAGTTACCAGCCCGCTAAGAGCGTTCTACTTGTATCAGACGTAAGTTTAAGAAATGCGAATCTACCGTATTACTGAGGATTGGATCGATGAAACGAAAGAACTCAGGTGAGTCAGGTGCGGCACTGTTAACGGTGTTGATGCTGTCGACGTTGTTGCTGGCAGCAGGCGGCACCTTGATTTTGGTGTCGACGATGGCGGGCAGAACCGCGGTTGATTCCACGGCGGAGATGCAGGCTTACTACGGCGCCGAGGGTGGTTTGCAGGCGACCTTGAATGTGTTGCGTGGCAACGTCTCGGCCCAGTCCGGAATGGCGAGTGGGTCAAAGATCTCTTTTCGTAATGCTGTCACACTGAGCACTTCAAACTTGCCGTCTGATTCATCGACCAGCGCTCGTTTGTCAGGCTGGTTGAATTACGACTACACCCCCACGGGAGCTTCAGTCGCAGATCGAGTGAGTTTAACTTCGAGCTATTCACCTCAGAATGGAATCGCCTTCAGCGTCGTCATTACCGATCCGGACAACACGCCCGTCGCGAGTGGTGAACCTTCTCGTTTGCGATTGCGCGTCACGGGTTATGGACCAAAAGGCGCACTCAAAAGACTCGAGCTGGTCGTCAAGCGAACCAACTTTGATTACGATCCGGTGGCGACGATCATGATGCGATCATCGGACGATGGCACGTCGGTCACATTCACCACTGGTAGCAGTGCGGCGAAAGAGTATTCGGGCCACGATCACAGCGGCACCAGTATCATCCCGACGTTTGGTTCAAACACCGTTACAGATATGGGGATCGAGGTTGACGCTGCAAACAAGAACACTGTTGCCGATCCGATTGCGGCAAACATCGGCATGTCGGCAATGCCGTCGTGGCTGCAGAGTGCGACCCAGGCTCGTGCTTTCCTGGCCACGCAAAAAGCGAACGCGATCAGCCAGGGTAGATATTTCAGTAGTCTCAGTGGTAATTCCGGCACTAGTTCATCGCCGGCGTTTACGTTTGTAGACGGCGATTGTAACCTCGATGGCGGCGCCGGGCTGCTGATTATTACGGGTGATCTGGAGTTGAATGGCAATCCAAGTTTTGACGGGTTAATTCTGGTTCTCGGCGAGGGCACGATCAATCGAAAAGGCGGCGGCAACGGCAACATCTACGGTGCGATTACGGTGGCCAAGTTTGACGTGAACGGTACTGGTGGTTTCCTGGCGCCGAGCTTCACGACAGCCGGTGGCGGTAATTCGACTATTCAGTACGATTCAACGGCGATACGCAAAGCGCTCAATCTGGGTGGTCCACTCGTGCAGGGCGTGCGCGAGTACTAATCCACTGATTACACAGATCTGTGAAATCTGTGGATATACAACGCTTTCTTTGCGGTGTGCACCTTAAGCTCCGACCTTGTGTCTGTCGCCGGAATGAGTTGTAATCTGGCGCGAAGGAGAACGACTTCCGCATGAGAAACCGTCTTTTCCCCTTGTTTTGTTTGGGTTTGGCTCTTGTCGTTTCGCAAGCTGGATGGTTTGGCGCCACGGCCCAGGACATCACCGGCGGTGGCAGCCTGCTGCGCGATATTACCGGCGGCGCCGCGCTGATCTTCCGCGCGCCTCAGAACCCCACGGTCCATGTGTCGGGTGGCGGTCAGGGAGCGACCGGGGGCGGAAAGGTGAAGCCGACGCAAAAACCGCCTGTCCGCAAGCAGGATGCGATCATCGCGCGCGCGAATGCGGCCCGCAGTGCTCCCAAGCCTCGCTATGAAGAAGCGGAGCAGCAGTATCAACTGGCGGCTGAGATTGCTCCCGACGACGCGCGAGCTTTCGCTGGCCTGGGAAATGTTTATGTGGACCAGGGCAAGTTTGCCGCGGCAGTCGATAATTATCAGAAGGCGATCAAATTGAAGCCTGATTACAGCGGCGCATATTTGCCGTTGGCTTTTTCGCTTGCTCGACTTGACCGTTATCCGGAAGCAATCGAGGTTTACAACGAAACGTTGAAGCGCGATCCGAGTCCCGAGGTCTATAACAATCTTAGTTTTGCGTTCAATCACAGCGAGCGCTATCAGGATGCCGTCGACGCAAGTCTCCAGGCGATCAAGTTGCTCGGTGAAACAGGTGAGGCTTACACGATTGGATTCCAGGAACGAAATGAGATCCGTTCGTATGCCTACAAGAATCTCGGTAACGCCTACAACGGTCTGAAGAAGTACGACGAGGCGGCCAACGCGCTGAAGAAGTCGTCAGAGATCGAACCGAAGAACGCGTCTGCTCACTTTAATTTGGGACTCACGCTTTACAATGCGGGTCGCTATTCGGAAGCGATCGAGTCGTACAAAGAAGTGATCAAGCTGCGACCGAGCCTGGCCCAGGCGTATTTCAACCTGGGACTCGCGTACTACGCGATCAACGACAAGACACAGGCGATGGCCCAGTATCAAACCCTCAAAGGCATCAACGCCGACATGGCGCAACAGCTCTACGACACGATCAAACATTAAGCCACCGTTTTATCTACCGATTACACAGATTTGTTTTTTAGAATCTGTGTAATCTGTGTAATCTGTGGACATGGACCATCGTCAAAAATGGACTCTCACCCAGGACGCTTTTGACAAACTGCTCATCGCGTTCGGCGGCGACCGAGACAGTGCCGCCGAAAAGTATCTCGAAATTAGAACCAACCTCGTGCGCTTCTTCGAATGGCGCGGTTGCTCGTTCCCCGAAGATCACGCCGACGAAACCATCAACCGCATCGCCAAGCGAGTCGCCGAAGGCGAAGAAATCCTGAACTACTCGGGCTATGCGATGGGTGTGGCGCGTTTACTGGTCCTCGAAATCAACAAAGGCCGGCAGCGCGAACAATTGGCCCTCGCAGAAGTGGGCACGCAGAGCGAGGTCTACGAAGAGCCGGATGACGGCGAGGCGCGTCTCGCGTGTCTGCGAACCTGTCTGCAAACCTGTCTGCAAACGCTCTCGACTGACAATCGTGAACTGATTCTTCAGTATTACCAGGGTGAAAAGGGCGAGAAGATTCAAAACCGGAAGCGGCTGATGGACCGGCTTGGAATTCCGGTTAACACATTGAGAATGCGTGCTTTACGTCTGCGTGAGAAGCTTCAGTCGTGCATGGAAGAATGTGTCGGCGAGGCTTGAGAAAAATTCTTGTGATGAAAACCGTTTTGTGGCCACTCATAAATGGAAGTTCCCCGCTTTTGGCAGATTCTGTATTGCAACTGTGCAAATGTGGTTTTGTAGCCCGGCCCGCTCTCTGGGCGTGAGATTTTGAATGGCAGTCGACCTGAACAACGAAACACTAATCGCCCGGTACTTACTCGGTGAACTGTCGGAAGATCAGCAGATCGAGATCGAAGACCTCGCCTTTGCTGACAAGAAATATCTGGCGAGCATCACGGCCGTCGAGAATGATCTGATCGACGAGTACGTTCGCAACGAACTCGCAGCCGCTGACCGGATGCGGTTTGAGAGTCGATTTCTAAACTCGGTCGAACGGCGCAAGCGTGTCGAGTTTGCCAGAGCCTTGACGGTTTTGATGGCGGACGAAACCGTGCCGGCAAAGACTGTGGTCCGGGAGTCTCGCTCGTGGTCCTGGCGCGACTCGCTTTATGCGTTTATTAATGGACTTACTCCGACGGCAAGGATTGCATTCGTCTCGGCGTTGCCGCTGTTGCTAATCGGGGTCGGTTATCTGTCGATTGAAACGTTGCGACTGCGCCGTGAACTCGGAGCATTGAGGACGGCGAGTCAGCAGCAACAAGATTCGCAGCAACAGGCGCTGGAACTCGAGCACCATCGAAATGAAGAGTTGAATGCGCAACTCAATCAGGAAAAGCAACAACGAGAGCAAACTGATGAGTCGTTACGCGAGCTGAGTGAAGCAGGTGATGCGGTGAATCCGGCGCCGCGTCCGGTGATCGCTTCATTAATACTTTTGCCGGGGCTTTCACGCGGAGGCGATAGCAAACCGAGTCTGGTGCTGAAGGAAGACGCACGTCTGGTCAGGCTTCAGATCGGAATCGATCCGGAAGAGCAGTTCAAAACTTTTGCCGTCGAGTTGCGCACCGTCTCGGGGCGCGAGGTTTGGACTCGAGAGAACTTAACCGCAAGAAATCGACGGGGAGCGCGCGCTGTCGGACTAACTCTTCCGGCAAGCGCACTCAAAGCCGGTGAGTATGAACTGAGGTTACGCGGCGTCGCAGACAGCGGCGCAGGAGAAGACGTCGGTTTCTACTACTTCAAGGTGAGGAATTAGCCACAAAAAGGCACAAAAGTTAGGTTTGATTGAAGGTGAGGAGTTCGGGGTAGTCGTTGACGTTTGCTTGCGGTGCGTTGCCGGGGCGAATCGACAACCAAGCGGTCATCCCCGCGTCGTGCGCTGCGTTGAGTTCGTCGATCACGTCTGAAATGAAAAGTATGTTTTGAGGTGCCAGTTGCATCCGCTCTGCTATAGCTCGATAACTGTCCGATTCGGCTTTCTTACCGACGTTGGTATCGAAGTAGTCGCTGATGAAAGGTGTCAGGTCTCCTGCTTCGGTGTGTGCGAAGAGTAGTTTCTGGGCCAACACGCTGCCTGATGAAAAGATGTTGATGCTCAATCCGCGCGCTTTCCAGCGTGCGAACGCAGGGGCGACGTCTGTAAAGACTTGCGACTTCAGCGAGCCTTCAAGATAACCCTGCCGCCAGATTTTTCCCTGGAGAGATTTCAAGCCCGTCGACTTGCGATCAAGCGCGATTAGCCACTCGACATAATCCGCAATTAGTGGTGGCGGATTGTGGCCCTTACTCTCATCGTCGGCATATTCGTCGTGCAGGAGTGCGATATCGGCTCGAACGTCTTCCTGTTCACTATTAGCTTGGAGAAACTCTCTGACGTGCTCACGAGCGTAGGTGAACAACACGTCATGAACAAACGCGATCGGCGTTGTCGTTCCCTCGATATCGAGCAGAATGCCGCGTACGTCGTTCGGGAGATTCATCTCGTCGTCGAAAAATGCGTGGCTCCGAAACAAACCGGCAAGAAGTTTTCGGCGACGCTGCTATCAGTGTAGTGCGGCGTCCATCCGGCTGTGTCCTGAAACAGACGAATCGCCCGGATGCGACGGTCCTCGCAGAGGTTGAACCAATGATAGGTGCCACGCGGAACCCGGATCAGATCGCCGGCTTCGACACTGATTGCGACCACCATGCCGGTCGCAGAGTGAATGTGAAACATGCCATGGCCGGCGATGACGAATCTTACTTCGTCTTCGTCGTGCCAGTGTTCGCGATTGAATTTCGCCAGCATCTCTTCGAGACCCGGTGTTGACGGATTGACGTCGATGACGTCCGCGGTGACGTAAGCGCCACGACGCTTCAGATCCGCAATCTCTTCCGCATAGGCCTCCAGGATCTCTTCGGCCGGCGCGTCGTCGGCGATCGGATGTGAGGGCGTCCAGCGTTCGTAAGAGACGCCGCACGCCGCGAGATTATTGGTGATGTCGCTGATATTTGTGAATGTCTGATTGATATTGCAGAGCGTAACAACCGCCATTAGTTCGACCTCCTGGGTGTGAGTGTTTGGATATGCAAAGTTCGTCCCATTGTTTCCAGCAGAAATTCGAGAATCTCGATATGGCGCCTGGCTTCAGCGAGCGTTTGGCCCCATGAGTAGAGTCCGTGACGGTGCAACAGCAAACCATGCGCTGCCGGGTGTTGGTTCAACGCTGTTCCGACGACGTCAGCGAGTGCGGGCATGTCCTGTGAGTTTTCAATGATTGGTAAAAACTCGGTGTGTTCGTGTGTTCGCACACCCTGCAAGCCTTTCAACATCTCATAGCCGTTGATCGTGACACCGCCCTCGGATGCAAATAGATCGGAGAGGATCGTATTCCAAACCGAATGAGTGTGCAGCACCGCTCCGGCGCCACGGTCCCTGACAATGCGCAGGTGCAACAGGCTTTCATCAGACGGTTTGCCGTCATGCGCACTTACAATGCGCGCATTTTCATCGATAGCCAGAAGTTGCTCGGGTTTTAACTCACCTTTATCGACACCACTGGGACTCATCGCCAATCGCAGTGGCTCACGTTGGACCACTGCACTGAGATTCCCACTCGTTCCCAGCAACCAGCCACGCGCATGAAATCCCTGCGCCACCTGCGCGAGCTCCACTGCTATTTGCGTGAACTCATCCGCCATGAAAGAAAGATGCCACAACAAGACAGAAAATGCATCTTGTGCCTTTTGTGGCTAAAATTTCTACTTGTATTTACGCTCTGATGAGAGTAGGATGCTGACGCTTTCGATTGCTGCCGCGGTGACTCACCTGTCAGACTGCCGGCGATGCTCATCATTCGTCGATGACGAATGCATCGAAGGTTTTCAGCCAAAGCGAAAATCAACAACGCAGGTTGGGCAGCCTGGTGGGGGGCCAGGTTGAGTCCGCAGAAGTGCGCGGCGCCTTGGGGAGCCTTCTGCGGACTCGGGGTTTCTTGAAAACGGGGAAATGAATCTCGAAGAGGTGATTGAACGCAACTCGCGAAAGAGTAGCGGCGCAGTGTTTGTCGGTACGTCAGTTCCAATCAGACTGCTCTTCGAATTTCTTAAAGACGATCAGACGATCGAGACGTTCCTGGACCAGTTTCCAACGGTCAGTCGTGATCAGGCATGTGCAGTGCTCAGCGCCTCGCTGAAAATGTTGCTGAGCGCTGCGGGAGCTGAGATTTGAGATCGTGGGATCTTGAATCTCAGATGTGGCCTTGGTGAGGGGGCCACAGAGAGTCCGCGGAGGTGAACTGCCCAGAACACCTCCGCGGACTCGTAGAAAACTAGCCACAAAAAGCACAGAAGAAAATTAGCCACAAAAAGGCACAAAAAGCACAAAAATATTATTGAGGAAGGGACGGGAAGAGATATTTCCGGGAGAGGTTATAATCTCGTCCCATGGAGCTTCCTGTTAATCCGCCGATTCTTCCGATGCTCGCGAAACGTGTCAGTGAGTTGCCGCGTGTGGGTGAGTGGATTTTTGAGCCGAAGTGGGATGGATTTAGGGCGCTGATCTTTCGCGATGGTGATGAGGTGATGATTCAGAGTCGCGATGAGAAGTCGCTCAATCGTTATTTCCCGGAATTGATTGAGCCGCTTTTAGAGCAACTGCCTAAACGTTGTGTGCTTGATGGTGAGGTGGTGATTGCGCAAAACAGCGCGCTGGATTTTGATTCGCTGCAATTGCGAATTCATCCGGCGGCGTCACGTGTCAAGCTGCTCTCCGAACAGATTCCGGCGTCGATTGTCTTTTTTGATCTGCTTTGTGAAGGGAAGAAGGATCTGCGCGGCGAGCCTTTTGCAGAACGACGGCAGCGGCTCGAGTCAGTACTCTCATCCGCCAAGCCGCCGCTTCATATAACGCCGACGACTACCGACACCGATCTTGCGGCTGACTGGTTTCGCCGTTTTGAAGGCGCCGGACTCGATGGTGTGATTGCCAAGCCCGCTGCGGGAACTTACGAGTCGAACAAACGCGTGATGCTGAAGATCAAGCACGAACGCGAATGTGATTGCGTGGTGGCTGGCTTTCGCTGGCACAAAAAAGGCGACCGCGATCGAATCGGATCGTTGCTGCTCGGACTCTTTAACGAGGAAGGCAAGTTACAGCACGTCGGTGTCTGCGCGAGCTTTACTGACCAAAAGCGAATCGAACTCGTCGAGTTTCTCAAACCTTATCGAACGAACGCGCTCGAGTCGCATCCGTGGAAAGAGTGGGCGGGTGAAGACCTCGGACAACGCATGCCGGGCGCGCAGAGTCGCTGGAGTCACGGAAAAGATTTGTCGTGGGAACCGGTTAGACCGGAACTCGTGGTTGAAGTTGCTTACGAGCACATGCAGGGGGATCGCTTTCGGCACACCGCACACTTCAGACGTTGGCGCACTGACAAGAAGCCGGCAGATTGTACTTACGAGCAATTAGAAGTGGTTGCGCCGCATGAGATCGAACTAATATTTGGGACATGATTACAGGATGAACCGGATTTACAAGATATGTTTCTGAATCTTGTTAATACTGTAAATCTTATTAATCCTGTGAAGCTTTACGGTGAGCCTCACGCCATTCACGGGTAGGGTCGTCGTCAGGATCAGGCGTCTCCTGCGCCGGTCGTAACTCCTCCGGCACATGACGCAAGTTAACTCTGACGCGCGTCCACGTCGACGAGCGACCACGCATCGAATCCACCAGCACATCATCAACTGCCAACAACTCCGTCACTTTCGGATACTTCGCCTTCCATCGCTCCAATCCCTCGAGCGCCGCTTTCTTATCAGGTGAGTTTGCGATGACGAGCAGCGGCATGCGCTCGCGCTTTTTCTTCGCCGCTGCCGGCTTCTTAGTCGTCCCCCGAGCGCGCGACGGTGCGACACGCGGCGCCTCACCCTCCATCTTTTGAAAGTGCGGTGGCCACGGCGCGTCGCCCAACCCTTCCGCTTCGTCCTTCTCAGCAAGCTCTAAAAGCTTCGCTAGAGATCCGGGACTGGCGTCTATGTCAGCATGCGGATCGCCAAGCTCTCTGAGCCGCTGCGGCACTGTCAACACAGTAAAATCAGCCGGTTCGCATTCAGGAACCTCATCCCATTCGAGCGGCGTCGACACCCGCGCATCGGGAAGCGGACGCACCGAGTACGCGGAACACGTCGTACGATCCTTCGCGTTCTGGTTGTAGTCGAGAAACACGCCGTGACGTTCTTCTTTCCACCACTTTGAACTCGCGAGCTTGGGCACGCGACGCTCGATCTCGCGCGACAACGCCACCGCCGCACGTCGCACTTCACTAAAAGTCCAGCGCTGCTGAATTCGCACGTTGACGTGCATACCACGCGAACCGCTGGTCTTGGGCCAACCTCGCAATCCCATCTCTTCCAGCAGCGCCTTAACCTCGAGCGCCACCAGCCGCACATTTTCCCACTCCACACCTGGTCCAGGATCGAGGTCGACACGCAGTTCGTCCGGATGATCGAGATCAGCCGAACGCACCGGATGCGGATGCAACTCGATACAACCAAGATTTACGATCCACGCGAGCCCGGCCGCGTCGTCCACCACCACTTCTTCCGCTTTGCGACCAGATGGAAACAATAACGTCACTGTGCGTAACCAGACCGGATGATTGCTGGGCGCGCGTTTCTGATAAAAAGCCTGACCTTCAGCACCGTCGACGAAGCGCTTCAAAACGATGGGCCGATCGCGAATGCCGGCGAGTGCACCAGGCGCCACCGACAAGTAGTAACGCACGAGATCGAGTTTTGAAAGTTTGGTTTGTAGAGAGAAATAAGGCTTGTCGGGATTCGTGACGCGAACCTCACGTCCCTCGATCGTCAGCACTTCTGCCTCTGGTTTTGCCATGAAGAATTACAAAAGAGACTTCGACATGTTGATGAAGTGACAGGGAATTTTCGTTTCGAGATCGGGCGGAAACGGAGTCGTTCCCGTGTGAATGTAGCCGCGCTTTTGATAGAACGCCGGCAAATCCTCACGCAGGTTTACGATCAGAATGTCCATCGCACGCGAGCCTCGTTCGCGACAATATTTCTCACCCTCGTACATCAACAGCGATCCGAGTCCACTTTGCTGACAACCAGGATCGACCGAGAGCAGCCCGAGATATGATCGCTCGCCGCGTAGTTCGACGTAAACACATCCGCTTAGCGTCTCGCCGTTTTCGGAAAGAATGAAAGCGCCCTTTTTCAGATAGTCTTCCACTTCGGCTTGCCTGATCCGATTGCCGTCAATAAAGAAGCCTTCGGCAATACGGAAGGCGGCGTTGATGACGGCGGTTATGCGCGCTGCATCAGCGAGCGCGGCAAGTCGAACGGGAGCAGCGGTGTTCGGACTGGTCATAAATAAATTCAGATAAAACCATACTAAGAGTTCAAAGAAAACCACAAGTGCATTATGCTGCACGTCTTCCATCCGCAGATTACACAGATTATGAGCAGACAAAACGTAACGCAAATAGCACCAGAGGCACGCTCCGGACTGGATCCCTGGCGCGTAGGTGAACTGCCGGTCGCGCCGAGACCGAAAGGTCTGCAATGGTTCAGCGCCATTGGCCCGGGTGTGATCGTGCTGGGAGTGTCGATCGGCAGCGGCGAATTTCTGCTTGGACCAGCCGCGTTCGTCAAATACGGTCTCTCGTTACTCTGGGTGGTGGGCGTGGCCGCGTTGCTGCAGACGCTACTCAACGTCGAACTGATGCGCTACACGATGGCCACCGGCGAACCCATCATGACCGGCTTTATGCGCACGCGCCCGCATTCGACTTTTTGGGCCTGGTTCTACGCGTCCTTCTATTTCCTGCAAATGGGATGGCCCGGATGGGCCGGCGCGGCTGCCGGGGCAGTGTTCTTTCTATTTACTAAAAGACTCCCGGGCGCAGGCGAGTCGCGAATCGTGTATGCGATCGGGGTGGGCTTGTTCCTGTTGTGTGGCCTCGTTTTGATGGTCGGACGTCGCATCGAACGCACGCTCGAGGTGCTCAACTGGATCATGGTGTCGGCCATCATTGGCGGATTTGGAATACTCGCCATCCTGTTCGTGCCTTTAGTAACGTGGGGAGCCGCGCTGGCGGGTTTTGCGGGTTTCGACATGCGTACCGGATCGTTTCAATTCGTCCCGGCCGGGGCTGACTACTTCCTGCTCGGTGCTTTTGCGGCGTACGCGGGTGGTGGTGGAGTCGCTAACCTGACGTTGAGCAACTGGGCCCGCGACAAAGGCTATGGAATGAGCAGCAGCGTCGGTTTTATTCCCGCCGCAGTAGGCGGGAAGAAAGTTGCCCTCGCTCATTCCGGCAGTGTTTTCGAACCAAATGCCGAATCGCTCGAACGCTGGCGTGGCTGGTGGCGCATCATCCGCGTGGACCAGTGGGGCGTATTTTTTGTCGGCGCCATACTCGGCATGGGATTGCCGGCGTTGCTCTACGTTACGTTCATACCGGCGGGTAGCGACATTCGTGGCTTGGGTATTGCGGCAGCATTGGCCCAGGCAGTGGCCACGCAGAGAGGCGCGATCTTTGGCGGTGCGATTGCAATACTCGGAGTTTGGATACTCTTCAAAGCGCAGCTCGATATTCTTGAAGGAATGACACGCGCGGTCACCGATATTCTCTGGACCGGCAGTTCGCGGATTCGTGCGTGGCGCGGCGGTGATGTGCGCTTCGTTTATTACACGGTGCTGGCGCTGATTTCGGGGTGGGGAATCATCGCGCTCGGTTTGACGCAGCCGATCATCCTCCTGGCACTGAGCGCGAACATGGCGGGGATCGTTTTCATCATTAGTTCAATTCACTTGTTGTATGTAAATACCCGTCTGCTGCCGGTAGCTTTGCGTCCGCCATTATGGCGGCGACTCGCGCTGGTCGCGCTCGCATTGTTTTACGGATTATTCCTGACGATGTGGTTGTGGAGCTTAGTTTTTAAGAAGTGAACCACAGATTACATAGATTTGCTTTTTTTTCAGAAGTAATCTTCGTAAGCGACAATAATCTGCGTAAACACCATTTGCAATTCGAAGCGAAGCGGTCTATAGTTCCCACCAACTAGATGGTTGGTGAATCCTTCCATCCAAAGTGGTTGTCGGGGTGAGGACGATGACCACAATAGATTAGGCGCGACGGCCCAAAACTGTCGCGCCTTTTCGTAAAGGCTCATCGTTCACAGCCCAGTTGATCAATCCATTTAATATGATATCGAAATTGTATAAGCCCACACTGCTGTTGCTTTCGCTCTTAGTTGTTCAAGTTTCAGCGCAGGACGTTGGCCAGAGTCCGAAGCCGTCTCAAACACCGGAGGCCGTCACTGACCAGGGCGTATCGATTGAATTCAGAGTCTCACCGATAAAACGGAAGGTCATGAATTCATCCGGACTGATAGCCGGAGAAGAAGCAAACATCAGTTTCAATATCACGGGCACAAACGGCGCCGTGCCACTCAGTAATCTTCGACCGGCGGTGTGGATCGATCAACGTCCCGGCAAGGACCGTTCTGATCTGAAAGAATGTCGCGACAAGATCCAAACATTTCTGCAAAGCAGTTTGTCGAGACGTCCAATCCTGGATCTCAACTCTTATTTCGTTCTGACCCTTAATCAGGAAGGAAACATCTCGGTCATCGATCCACTTTCGGGCTTTGGCGGCAGCAAGCTCTACAACCTCATCGCACTTCCCGGGCCGGGTGAAGATTGGGTGCTGCAAACCCAGGAGAATCGTCTGTATGTCTCGATCCCGGCGGTCAATCAGATTGCAGTGATCGAGACCACAACGTGGAAAACGCTCGGAAATATCGACACCGGAATGAAACCGGGCCGCGTCGCGTTGCAGCACGATGGGAAATACCTCTGGGTCGGAAACGAGGGTGGTGTAACAGTGATCGACACCACAACTCTGAAGGTTGCGGCCCAAATACCAACTGGCGCCGGAAATCACGAGATCGTTTTCAGTGACGACGATCGCTTTGCCTTTGTCACGAACAAACAGGACGGAACACTCACGATCGTCGATACGAGAAAGTTGGCGCGCGTTAAGGATCTGAAAGTCGGTCCACAGCCTATCGCCGTTGCCCTGTCGTCTTTGAGTAACGCGCTGTACGTTGCTAACGAAGAAGATGGTTCGATCGCCGTGGTTGATCCGGTTCGGCTCGAGATTTTGACGCGTTTGAAAACCAGTCCCGGTCTGAAAGCGCTGCGGCTGCAACCCGATGGTCCTTATGGTTTTGTTTTGAATCCGGGGTTGAATTCAGTGTTTGTTTTCGACTTACCGTCAAACAAGCTCGTGCACAAAATCACAGTCGGACCAGGCGCGGATCAGATAACGTTTACGAAGCAGTTTGCTTACGTTCGTTCGACGGCCAGTGAGTTTGTCACCATGATCAAGCTCACGGACCTCGCGAAAGAGGCGGCGCTCTCGCGTTTTCCTGCCGGTCAAAAAGCGCCCAAAGAAGCGGAAGTCAGTTCGCTGGCAGAAGCGATCGTTCCGGCGCCGGAAGAGGGAGCCGTACTTGTCGCCAATCCGGCCGACAAAATGATCTATTACTACTCAGAAGGCATGGCGGCGCCAATGGGTAGTTTTCAGAATTATCGCCGGATTCCGAAAGCTCTGCTCGTACTTGATAACGGGTTGCGCGAAACGAAGCGTGGTTTGTACTCAACGACGATTCGGCTTGATGCGCCGGGGTATTACGACGCCGTCTTCCTGCTCGATTCGCCGCGTGCGATTCACTGTTTTAGTTTTGCCGTCGATGAGAATCCGGCGCTTCCGAAACCGACTGCTACCGCACTAAAAGTTCAACAACTCACGAGCGAGAGTCCGCTGGTAGGGAAGTCGTACACGTTGCGATTTAAATTGATTGACGGCGCCGGCGAGCCAAAATCAAATCTGAATGATCTGGGTGTGCTTGTTTTTCTCGCGCCGGGGATCTGGCAGGAGCGCGTGGCTGCGAAGCCAATCGGTGCAGGTGTTTATGAAATGAGTTTCACACCTCCGCAAGCGGGCGTATACTATGTGCACTTCCGAATTCCTTCATTGGATGTACCATTCAGCCAGATAACGCCGCTTGTTTTGGAAACAAAGAAGTCATGATGAACGCAATACTCAAGTCGATCGCTTTGCCGGTCCTGATTTTATTTCTCGGATGCAGTTCGTTGCTGGCGCAGGAAGCGAGCCAGGCGAAGAAAGAAGCTCCGAACGCGAGTGCTGACTCGCCGGCGAAGAATTATTTTACCGATGTCGTGCTGCTGAATCAGAACGGCGAGAAGATGCGCTTCTACAGCGACCTGCTGCAAGGCAAGGTGGTGGTGATTAATTCTTTCTTCGCGACCTGCGCCGGAAGTTGTTTGCCCTTGAATCGAAATCTCGAAAAGCTCCAGAAAGCGCTGGGCGCACACATGGGAAAGGAAGTCTATTTCGTTTCCATCAGTGTCGACCCTACGGTTGATACGCCGACGAGTCTGAACGCGTATGCGAAGAAATTGAACGCCGGTCCGGGTTGGTATTTTCTTACCGGCGAAAAGGCGAATGTCGATTTCGCGCTGAAAAAGATTGGGCAGTTTGTCGACGACAAAAACGATCATCTCAACATTTTCATCATCGGCAACGAACGCACGGGGTTGTGGAAGAAGGCTTTTGGACTGGCGCAGGATGTAGAGTTGATGAAGGTGGTTGAGAGTGTGCTCAACGATAAGCCGTAGCCACGGATAACACGGATTTTTATACGGATTGACGCCATGTTGATTAGGGTATTTGTGATCTTGATGTTGCTTGGTTCTGTGCCGGTTGTTGCCCAAACACCGAAAAGCTCTGCTACAAAACCTGCAGGGCATTACGAGTGTCCGATGCATCCGGATGTGAAGAGCAAGAAACCGGGGAGATGTCCGAAGTGTCAGATGGTGTTGAGATACACCGAGGATAAACCGGCTGCGGCTCCCGCCCCGAAGAATGAGACCAGCATGGTTACTGTGCCGAGAATATCGGACATCGCGGTTCAGGATCAAAATGGAAACACACTGAATTTCTACAGCGACCTGGTGAAGGGCAAAGTGGTCGCGATCAATTTTATCTTCACGACTTGCACGACCATCTGTCCTCCCCTGACTGCCACTTTCCGTCGCGTGCAACAGCAGCTCGCCGAACAGAAGTCTCCGGTGCAATTGATCTCCATCAGCGTCGATCCCGCGATCGACACGCCGGAAAGACTGCGCGATTTTGCTGCGAAGTTCAAAGCTGACACTGGTTGGGCCTTTGTCACCGGCAACACGTCTGACATTAATTCACTGTTACAAGAGCTCGGCGTCGCGGTGTCAAACAAAAACGATCACACCCCGTTGGTTCTGATCGGAAACGACGAAGCCGGATACTGGACGCGTGCTTACGGTTTGTCTTCACCAACTGCACTGGTGAAGTTGATCACCGAAGCCGCAAATCGAAAATAAATTCTCTTTTTGTAGCCACATCTTGTTGGCTGCAAGGAATTTTGCTTGACACAGCAAGAGAGGCGAATTAGGCTGCTTGTGTCATAAAAAACGATCAAGGCGGAAACCCTACTTCACGTCCGGCAGTTTCACGCTTCGTTACAACTAAGTTAGTTTGTCCTGATTCCCGGCTATCGTCCGGCCGATGAAACCTCAACTTGCTTGTGTGTGTTCCGTAAATGAATAGGAGAAGCGACATGCTCCGTCAAAAGGGTATCGTAACCCCCGTCAGCTACTTTGCTTTGCTGATCTTGTTTCTGTGCTGCGCTAACTCGTCGGTAGCGCAAACTCCGCGCACGCCAGCGGAGAAGCCGGTCGAAGAGATGGCGCCACCCGCGCGAACGAACGTCGATACGGCGATCGTCACGCCAACCACTGCCGTGACTCCGGATGAAACCAAATCTGTTGAGTCGGCAAATGCTGATGTACCAAAAACTGAGAAGTTAAAAACTGAAAACGAAGCGACACCCGCTACTGCTGCGCCTGCGCCAATGCAGGCTCAGTGCAAACGAACAGTAAAGGCAGACGTTGTTGCCGTTGCGCAACCAATCTTCCTGAATCGACTCGGCGCGGTGATACCGGGCGGAATGGTTTTCGCACTCAAGGCTGACACAGTCGGCGGACTCGGCAAACAACTACGCGCCGATAAGCGGCCGCGACCGCTCGTGCTTCGTGCAAACGTCGGCGACTGTATTCAGATCACGTTAACCAACAACATACCGCCGGCCAACTTCGCGGTTGCTGCTCCGACTCCGGCGCCTCCAGGTCAACCGTACAACACGCCTGAAGTTTCACTTCACGTTCAGGGAATGGAATGGGTCACCGGCGCGAAGGACGATGGTTCGTTCGTGGGACGTAATGATTCCAGTCTTGCCAGTCCATCACCAGTTCCGGCGCCATCTCCGGGTACGACATGGCCGCCGCAAACACAAACTTACACGCTCTACGCAAAAGCCGAAGGCACGTATCTCATGTACAGCATGGGCGACACGACCTCGATCGGCAGTCACATCACCAACGGTTTGTTTGGCGCGCTCAACGTGCAACCGGCTGATGCTGAGTGGTACCGCAGCCAGGTAACACAACAGGATCTGAAACTGGCCTCGACGGGTTCGACACCTGACGGTCATCCGATCGTCAACTACAACGCGGTCTATCCCGCCGGCTCAACTTATCCTGACGGAACTCCGATTCCGGCGAACACGCCGATCCTGAAGATGCTGGACGGCAATCTCAACATCGTTCACACGGATCTGACAGCTTTAATCACCGGTCCGAACGCCGGACGATTCACGCAACCGGAAGTCAACTGTGATGCGGGTGCGCCGGTTCCGCCCGCGGGAGTCGATCCGCTGTTCTGTAAGAATCCGGCTTCACCCGATCGCCGGCAACCGTATCGTGAGATCACGATTATCTATCACGGTGCGCTCGGCGGATCACTTGATGGTTCGTCTCCAGGCGTCGCCACGCAGGCGTTTCCAGTGCTGGCGACCAATTCTTCGGTGCGAACGACGACGATCGCCGGTCAGGATGCATTTGCGATCAACTACGGCACCGGCGGCATCGGCGCGGAGATCTACGCGAACCGCGTCGGCGTCGGACCAATGGGCAATTGCGCTGACTGCAAGTTTGAAGAGTTTTTCCTGAGTGCGTGGTCCGTTGGCGATCCGGCGATGGTCGTCGATCGGCCTGCGAACGTTAATATCCTGAATCAAAAGCCGCCACTCGCCACAACGCCGGCGGCGCCGACCGTGCCACCGCCGCCACCGCTTTGCACCACCGCACAGCTCGGTGACGGAACCGCTCCCGATCCGAATTGCGCCAACGCCCACGTTCCGCCGACGCCCGCAACACCTTACTCACTGGCCGAACTCGCAAAGGCAACTCGGGTCTACTATCCGGACGATCCTTCAAACGTCTACCACACGTACATGAACGACCACGTGAAGTTTAGAATTCTTCACGGCGGTCGAGACGTGTCCCACATCCATCACCAGCACGCGCACCAGTGGCTGCAATCACCAAACAGCGATCAGGGTTCTTATCTTGACAGCCAGATGATCAGCCCCGGCGCGAGCTACACGCTCGAGATGGTTTACAACGGCAGCGGTAACAGAAATAAGACCGTTGGCGATTCGATTTTCCACTGCCACTTCTACCCGCACTTCGCCGCCGGAATGTGGGCCATGTGGCGTGTCCACGACACTTTCGAAGCCGGTTCCGAATTAAGTAACGGCATTCCGATTAAAGGAACGCGCGCGTTACCTGACGGCGAGATTGCAGCCGGTTCGCCAAACGTCGCCCTCGTTCCGATGCCAACTATCGCGATGGCCCCAATGCCGTCTCCGGTTTTCATCGACAACGGACAGATCGTTTTCGGCACCCCCGCCGTACCCGATCCGCAGGGCACCAGCGTCACCGTGAATCCAGGGTATCCGTTCTTTATTCCGGGCGTTGCCGGCGCACGCGCACCGCACCCGCCACTCGATTTTGCGCCTGACGGAGCCGGTGGTTTTCTCGACGGTGGTTTGCCGCGTCACGTTGTAACGGGCGGCACAGTTTCCTACGAAAGTCACGACACCAAAGACTGGAGCAAGGATCTCGCGACCATCAATGCGATCAAGCTGCCTGAAACTGGCACGCCGGTTGAACTCGTGGCCATGAAGTTCTTCGGACAGCGTTGTTACCCGTCGTTCTTCCCGAACGGCGCGGCTGGAAGTTGTCCTTCGTCAAACAGCACCTCACCGCAAAGCACATTGGCGACACCGCCGACCGGCTACATCGTCAACGGCTTGCCACGTGGACCAGTTTCAGGTGCTCCATTTGCCGATCCGGCAGTTGATGACAATGGCAATCCTGTCGGCACGCTGCGGGTTTACAAGGGCGCGGCGATTCAGGCCAATGTCACGTTCAATAAGAAGAAGCTCGGTTGGCACTACCCGCAACAACGCATGCTGACCTTGTGGCAGGACGCCTCGCCGACAATTCAGTACACGACCACGAACGGAACCCAGGGACGCGCGCCTGAACCGCTGTTCTTCCGCGGCAACACGGGAGACATCATCGAGTTCTGGCATACGAACCTCGTTCCCAATTATTACAACGTCGACGATTTCCAGGTGCGCACGCCGACGGACATCCTCGGCCAGCACATCCATCTCGTGAAGTTTGACGTTACTTCTTCAGACGGCGCCGGAAACGGTTTCAACTACGAAGACGGTACGTTCTCGCCGGGCGAAGTACAGGAGATAATCCGAGGCATCAATCACAGTCCGACGAACGGCTTTGTCAATTTCCCGAACCAGCCGTTACTCGATCCTGCGAGTGCACAATACAAGACGAAGTACGCGCCGCCGAAAGACATCTGGGACTGCGCCGCGAATCCGAATTCGATTCGTTGTCAGCCGTGTGCGGAATGGACTTCAACCACCAGCCGTCCCATCTGCATGAGCTGGCTCGGGGCGCAGACGACGATTCAGCGCTGGTATCTCGATCCGCTCGTCGATAACAGCAACGTCGACCGCACTCTGCGAACGGTGTTTACGCACGATCACTTTGGCCCATCAACGCACCAGCAAGCAGGTCTCTACGCCGGTCTGCTGGTCGAGCCACAAGGGTCAACGTGGACGGGCAATGACGGTACCCCATTCGGCACCCGCTCGGACGGTGGTCCAACAAGCTGGCAGGCGCGCATCATCACGTCGAATGCGAGCGACAGTTATCGTGAGTTCATGCTCGAATTTCAGGATTTGCAACTCGCGTATCGATCGACCTCGATAGCTAATCCAAGCGACAATCCGAAACAAGGTTGGATTGATAACGCAAATGCGATCAACCCGCCTTGCTATACGAATCCGTGTGTGTCCACACCTTCACTCATCACGACCGGTGTCAACCTGCTGCCGGCCGGTACACAATCAGTGAACTACACCAACGAGCCGCCGGCGATGCGTCTCGGTCCGACGTCGGCGTACCCGGTTGCGCCGGGCCAGCCCGCCGACCCGCGCGTTGACCTCTCGTACATGTTTGATAACACTGTGGTGAAGCAGATCAATTCGATTCTGCCGCCTTCACAACAATGGGCGCCCGATCCCATGACGCCTTTAATGCGAGCGTATCAGGGCGACAAGGTTCAACTTCGCATGCTGGTCGGAGCCCACGTGTTCCAGCACCAGTTCAACCTGCAAGGTCCGGTGTGGTTCTCTGAACCATCCTGGAAGAATTCAGGGTATCGCAGTGCTCAGGCGACCGGACTCTCGGAACACTTCGAACTCATGTTCACTGTGCCGTCGTCTTCGGCGCCGAGCATTAATCGCAAGTGTCCGGATGGACAGGCGAATGTGAACTGCGTCGACTATCTCTACAGCCCGAGCTTTGACGAAAGCGGAATCAGTAACGGTCTGTGGGGAATCTTCCGTTCATACGATTCGGACGCCGCGTCAAACGATCCGATCCTGAAGAAGGTAGTGCCGCTGCCGAACAATCCGATTCAAACGGGTAATCCGGTTTCGTATGCGCCATGTCCGGCAGGTCAGCAGCCGAAGGTCTTCAACATCACGGCTGTGGCGGCACAGGCAGCGCTGCCTGGTGGTGCGATCGTTTTCAACAGCCGTGGGTCACAACTGAAAAACCCGTTGGGGATCATGTACGTCATGAGTAGCGATCTGACCAACGGAAAGCTCAATGCGGGAGTTCCGGTCGAACCGCTGGTCCTGCGTGCTAACGCTGGCGATTGCATTCAGATCAATTTGAAGAACGGTATCGCGCAGAACTCGGCAGTTCTCAATACAAACTTCTCGTTGCCACAGCCGTTCACAGGAACAGTTTACCCGCACAACGCGTCAAGTTATGTCGGACTGCATCCACAGCTTCTTGCGTACGACGGGGCGAGTAGTAGCGGTCTTAATGTCGGTTGGAACCGGGAAGGTATTTCGAGCGCGAATCAAACAATTCCGTCCGGAAAGACCAAGACCTACACCTGGTACGCGGGCACAGTCGCTCGGGCTGCAAATGGAACGTTGAACTACACGCCGGTGGAGTTTGGCGCCTTGAATCTGTTCCCGTCCGATGTGTTCTTCCAGAATCCACAGGGCTTGTACGGATCGATGGTCATTGAGCCGGCAAAATCGACCTGGACGACTGATGCAACCAGTCGCAGATCCGCAACCGTCACTCTCTCGGACGGCTCGAAG
>DASSFI010000073.1:0-44257 GCA_035694465.1 Pyrinomonadaceae bacterium
GGCGGCCACGGAGGGCCGCCCCTACAATCGAACCTAAGCTGTAACATTCTATGATAGTTCTCGAAACTGAACGATTAATTCTACGCGGGCTTGAGATAGGTGATGCTCAGTTCGTTCTGACGTTGCTCAACGAACCATCATTCCTTCGCTTTATCGGCGACAAGAAAGTTCGGACCATCGCAGATGCTGAGCAATACATTCGCAACGGCCCAGCCGCCAGTTACGAGCGACACGGCTTTGGTCTGTTGTTGGTCCAGCTAAAAGACAAGCCGACGCCGATCGGAATTTGCGGCCTGCTCAAGCGAGACGAACTACCCGATCCTGACATCGGCTTCGCCTTTCTGCCTGATTTCTGGAACAAAGGATTTGCACTCGAGTCCGCCACCGCAGTAATGAAAGACGCACGCGAACGACTGAAGGTCCAAACTATCCTCGCGATCACCAATCAGGATAACGAAGCCTCGATCAAGTTGCTTCAGAAGCTGGGATTGCAGTTCGTGCGCTTAATAAAAATGTCCACAGATGCGGTCGAACTATGCCTCATGTCTTCAACTCAGCCGGTTTGAATCAGCTATCTTCGCGATCCTTCGAATCGTGTTCGTTGAGAAACTCATCAAACCCTTTCTGCATATCGGCGGCTGACATGTCTTGCTGACGTGTCGCCACGATCCAGGTGTAACCGAATGGATCCTTGAGTTGTCCACTACGATCACCGTAGAACTGGTTTTCAACTGGACGGCTCAAACTGGCGCCCGCTGCGACCGCACGCTCCACAAACTGGTCCACGTTGGGCACGTACAAATGCAGTTTCATCGGCGAGCCGCCGAGCGTTTCGGCGCTGACCATTCCGTAATCGGGATACTCATCGGCGAGCATCAATACCAATGCGCCTACTTGCAGTTCGGCATGACCAACTTTCCCGCTTGGTTCTGCCAGTCGCATCAGTTCGGTGGCGCCAAACGCGCGTTTATAAAATTCGATGGCAGCCGCAGCGTCGCGGTAGGTTATGTACGGGCTCACCGATGTCACTGCCTGTGGTGTCGATTCGATCTCTTTAACTGAAGTACTCATGTTGTCTTTGCCTCCTAATTGTTCTTTGAGTGTGGCGCGAAACTGTTCCGAGGGCAGACCACGCAACTCGCGCGCAACCGCGACCAGTTCGGTCAATTCACGATCTGCCTCAGCCACCGCCGGTTCGCGCTGTTCAAGCAGTGCGGTGACGGCGTCGTCGAGTTGATCGATGATGGAACGTTCAGCCATTTTCTTGACTCAATCCTGCTCGCGCAAGCGTGCGCGAAGATTTTCCAAGCCACGAAACTGAAGTTGCTTAATGGCGCCTTCGCTGCGATCTAACGCAGTTGCAATTTCGCGAATACTTTTTTCCTCACCAAAACGTAACCGGATCACTTTGCGCTGATCTTCCGGCAGCGCTTCGACGGCGCGGAAAAGTTGCGCGCGACGTTCTACCTGCTCGAGATCCGCATCTACTAATGCCTTCGTCGCACCCTCTGTTTCCAACGTCTCGCGCGACTTCTTTCGCGCGTGGTCCGCAATAGCGTTAGCGGCAATGCGGTACAGCCAGGTAACGAATGGAGCGCCACGCCACTTGAACTTACCAATGTTGGCGAGTGCTTGTTGAAAGACGTGCGCGGTAAGGTCCTGTGCTTCAGATCGATCCTGAACGCGGCGCATGACGTAAGCGTAGACGAGCGGAAAATTCCGCTCGTAAAGCTCCGCAAAGCGGCCCGGATCCTTCTGAGCAGCCTCGACAGCCATGCGTTCGTCCGATTCAGTAACCCGACTCAAATTCATCCTCGCGCCAGTTTTCTATAGATTAAAACTGTCGTGGAGCGCAAAAGTTACGGTGATTGTGGAAACAATCCGGATTTTATCCGCGTTTATCTGTGGCTAAAATAGAAAAGTTATGGAAATCTCCGAGAAATCAACCAATACCGAACACGAAAAAGTTTTTATCGGACGCGATGCCGCGAGCGGTTATCACGGGATAATCGCGATTCACAACACCGTGCGTGGTCCTGCGGTTGGCGGCACGCGGGTGTGGAATTATGCGAACGAAGACGATGCACTCACGGATGTCTTACGGCTATCGCGCGGGATGACATACAAAAACGCTCTGGCCGAACTGCCATTGGGCGGCGGGAAGGCTGTGATCATCGGCGATAGCAAGACTCTGGACCGCGATGCGGTTTTTACGGCGCATGGTCGTTTTATCGAAGCGCTTGGCGGCAAGTTCCTTACCGCCGAAGACGTCGGCACCAGTCCGTCTGACATGGAAATTGTGCGGCGTGAGACGGCGCATGTCGCTGGTCTCGTCAGTGGCGCGGGCGACCCTTCGCCTTACACCGCGCGCGGCGTCTTTCGTGCAATCCAGGCGGCGGCGAAGTTTGTTTGGAACCGCGAAGAGTTGGCGGGAGTTACGGTCGCGCTGCAAGGCTGTGGCAATGTTGGGTACAACCTCGCGAAGCATTTGCATGCGGCGGGCACGAAGCTAATCGTCAGTGATGTCGACAGCCAGAAAACCGCACGGTTAGTCGAAGAGTTCAACGCCATCGTCGTCAAAACTGAAGAAATTACCACGGTCCGCGCAGAAGTCTTCGCGCCGTGCGCGCTCGGTGGAGTGCTTAACAACCAAACGATTCCGCCGCTTTCGGCACAAATCGTAGCGGGCGCCGCAAACAATCAACTGCTTGAAGACAGGCATAGCGAGATGCTCAAAGAACGAGGCATCGTCTATGTTCCCGACTACGCCGCGAACTCAGGTGGAATCTTCAGCGGTTGTATAGAATTGTTGGGTTGGAAGCCCGAGCACGTCTCTCAAAAAGTGGATGAGATCTACAAAACCGTATTGAACATACTCGAGCGCGCGCGTGCGGAAGATATTTCAACCAGCAAAGCCGCCGACCGCATTGCCGAAAGCCATCTAGCCATAGATCACACAGATTGATTTAGAGTATCTGCGTAATCTGTGGATGACCTGCGGAGTATCAGCACCACCAGCCAGCCAAAAAGGAAATTGGATGTCGCCGTTTCCACCAGGTGGGCCATACGTACGTCGTACGGCATCAGTGGATTCGGCAATAATAATTGTGAGCTGGTTACGGCGAACAACAGTGCCACTGCGAATCCGGCTTCCCACCACTTGCCCTTCATCATTTGCACGACTGGCACTGCCAACGCGGTCCACAGTAATGCGCGCACAATCTGTAGCAGAAAGAGCGACGGCTGATCGCGCAGGACACTCGCTATTTGTGAGAAGAAGCTGCCGGGATCGTGGCCACCGTAATAAGCCCGCACTGCCGTACTCTGCCAGGCGATGAAATATCCAAACGTAAAATAGATCGCGACGTAAATAACGACGATTAGAGCCAGCCTCGCGATCCATGCGCCTGCGGACATGCTGGGCCATAACTGTCCGGATGTGTCCTTTGCTCGGGCTTTTCCCAGTATCAACGCACTCAAAGGAGCAAACACGGCCGCCATGATTGCGCCGGCGACGAAGAGGCGACTCAGCATGCCCGGCGGCAGATTGGTGATGAAGAAGGCGGTTTCGATCTGCGGCATCAACGTGGTCACGCCGAAGAACACGAGAAAGATCGTGAGGATCAGTTTCCAACTGGTCCAACTGGCCCGCAGTATCACGTAACTCCAGACGGCCGCATTCAAAAGACTGACGACAAACAGCGCCAGGACCGCTGCGCCGGCTTCCTCAGGCGCAGGTTGTGGTGCGACGTGGGCCAGCAGTGCTCCTGAAACGACAGCAAAACTGATGAAGTACAGGACAGTCACTGCCAGCAATCGAATAATCGTTACGATTGCGACCTTCACGAGTGTGGAATCTCTGGGAGTAATACTGACTTTTTAGCGGATCGGTTTCAGCTTTCTCGCAGACCCCACCATCCGGCCAGCATCGTTTCAAAGCTCTGCTACTTCGCAGAACACCTTGATGGCGCCGTTCGGATTCAGGAGTTTGGCAAACAGTTCCTGATAATTTTCCAGACCGTGCACCGGGTGGGTCAGGAGGCGAGCGAGCCAACCGGGATATTCCGCTTCCGCCTGGGCCAGGTCTTTCACGCCCAACTCGAAGTACTCGCGATTCGCGTTCACTGTTCCGACCATCACTTTATTGCCGAGTACGAATTCCAGATTGATCCGATCGGCAGGCACTTCCACGGTGCGATTACCACCAGTGACACTCGACAACACGAGCACGCCGTTCTTTCCGAGCGCCTGCATACTGTCAAAAACCACGGGTGAGAAACCGGTGGCTTCGAAGATGATGTCGAATGGTCCATACTTCTTCGCGCCTTCGAGAATTGAAACGTCGTCGGTTGATTGATAAGTAGCGCCGAGGTCTTCGATCAAATCCGAATTCAGATACGGCTTCGGAATCTTCCCAAAGGTGGTCACCTGTAATCCTTTCAAACGGAGCACGAGCGTGGCCAGCAAACCAATCGTTCCAGCGCCCATGACCGCGGCGCGTTTTGGCTTCCAAACTTTTAGACGGCGTTGAATTTCATAAGCCTGAGCGATGCCTTTCTCCACGACTGTCGTAGGCTCAAGCAGGACGCCGACTTCTTTAAGACCTTGCGGGATCTTGACGATGAATTCAGCGTCGTCGACGTAGTACTCACTCATGTAGCCGTGGCGTAGATTGATGCCGCGTTCGAAATAGGTATCGTCGGTCGTCATGTCGTTGGTGCCGATCAGATCGTAAATGCTCGAACCGGGCCGGCGTACCGTGGCCACGACGTAATCGCCCGGTTTGACTTCGGTAACATTTGGACCAACCGCCTCGACGCGGCCAAAACTCTCGTGACCGACGATCAGGAAATCGTATCCCGAAGGCGCCTGGCCATACTCGGCTGCGTTGATTTCTTTGTCCGTACCGTCAACACCGACGCGCAGCACTCGTACAAGGACGCCGCGACCGTTTGGTATGTCGCTTATTTCGGGCGCCGGCAATTCTGTTAGATGGACCGTATTCGGCATTCCCGGTTTTACTGCAATCGCTTTCATGATGATGTTTCCTTTATTAAATTACGACCGTACTGTAGGAGCGGCCCTCCGTGGTCGCTCCCGCCCTGAATTCGGCAGAGGGGTGGCCACGGAGGGCCACCCCTACAGTACGTTCCGAGTAACTCAGATTGCTGAGACCGAGCGTTGCGAGCACGCGTGACGGCTCGCCAAGATCGCTCCAGCCAACGTCGCCTACACGCATCACCGCCAGATCCTGCGGACGTTGGGCCAATACCTCATGAGAAAAATTTGTGTCTTTTATTCTTGCATAGAGATCGGCAAGTGCGGATGGTCCAAATGGCATTAACGCGTCGAAGTCCGCGTAGAGTTCCGGCAACGCGGCTCGTGTCATTCGTAACAACGCATCTACACGTCCGACCATCACAAAACTATTCCACAAACAACCGCGCTGCATCAGCGAATTCGCCAGCGTCGCACTCGGTTTTTCCCAGAACCGTTTGACGCGTGTAATCGAACGCACTGCGCTTCCGAGAATCGATCGCTCCGGTTCAATCCAGCCATATTCTTTCTCGGGCGTCGTTGGTGTAATCCCGAGCAACGTGACTACGTCCGGCTGGGTGTTGGCGGCATCGAAAGCCACATCGATGTGCGACATGAATTCTTCGTCGTCCGCGAAGTAATGGTCGGAAGGGAACAGCGCCACGACGGCCTTCGGCGATCTCATCGCGACACGCAGCAGGGCATAAAGAATCGCCGGTGCTGTTCCCTTGTTGCTCGGTTGTTGAAGTAGAAGATCGGCCGAGATCTCACGGGTCAGTGAACGATAAAACTGCCGGTGCTTTTGGGTAACGACAATGAACGTGTGATTGGGTGTTACGGACAGCGCGACCCGACTTCTTGTTTGATCGAGTAGAGTTGAACCGCCGATGACCGGCACAAATTGTTTGGGACGATTATCACCCGTTATCGCACGCGTCATCGATTGCAACCGCGTTCCATCTCCGCCCGCTAATATCACTGCATATCGATTTTTCATGTTGATGAGTCGGGCCACAAAAAAGATCCTTACAAAGAAAAATAGCCACAAAAAGGCACAAAAGGCACATAAGAAAAGAGAAACAGTCAGAACTGGTTTTGCTCTTCTATTTTGTGCTTTTTGTGCCTTTTTGTGGCTTGATTGCTTCGATCAGGGAGTGGGTGCTACCGAGTTCTTTGGTGCGTTTGCTCTGGACGGCGACGCTGATGCGATAGAAACCGGGAGCGTCGACGGGGATTTGGAAACGCGCGGTGATGCCTTCCTGGAGAGCGTGGTTTCTGTCTTCCGCTTTGGCTCTGAGGGTCAATTGATGAATTGAGGGTGGCAACAATTTACCGTCTGGTCCAGTGATCCGCACAGCCAGCTCAAAGTCTGCCTTAGCTAATTCGGTAGTGTTCACTAACTCGGTATCACGCAGACCCACTTTGATGACGAGCTGGATATCACCACCCTTGCGATTAACGGCGGGCACAAACGTGGGAGTTACTTCGATGGGGATCGCCGTCTCACGCAACGGAGAATTGATCGCAGCACTGAGCGACTCAGCCGAGGCTGGTGCAGCCGCTCGAGTGTACCCTGTCGTTCTCGCTTCAACCCGTAGATCATCGCGATTCAGGCGCACCTTGAGCGCGTGCGGTCGCGCATGAGTCTCAGGATCACTCTTGTATGCGAGCAGATAATAACCACGACTCCGCTCGACAATCTCCGCAAAGCCGACGCGCGTGTCGTTCGTATTGTAAATCGCGCGTCCGCCCGTCTCGTTTGCGAGGTAGATCATGCCGTCGAAGTTTTGCAGCGTGTCAGTGCCAGAGTTGATAGGGAGACCTGCGGGACTCAAAGCATTGATAGAAACACGGGCGCGGTTTGCCTGTTCGATCAACTTGCGCATACGCTCAATGACAATATCCGCGCCCTGGAGTTGTGGCTCGAACAACATGCCGCGCGAGAGCAGCGTGATGACCTTGCGTCCCGGCACCGGTTCGAGTTGTTTGATGACACTGCTGATCGTGTCGAGCACGCGCAGATTTTGATTGGCGAGATCTTTAAGACTGTAGTTGCCGTTGATCGAGGTGATTCTGATTACCGGAGCGCGGCCGCTAGTTGGATTGCTGCGGATCTGTCGAATCGCCTGTTTCAGCGCCGCGCGATCGTTCGTGAAGCTCGACAGCACTCCAATATCCACTTCGGTATCGCCGATGGCCATGAGATCGCGTGGACCTAATTCCTTATCGACAAACGAAGTCAGCAGTTTTTCTGCTTCCTCGGCGCCGCGGATCGCCCGCCGTAAGAGAGTCAAACCGCCGCTGGAAATGCCGTAGGCGTTAGCGTTACTCCAAGCGACCTCGATCCGTGGATTATCGACGATGAAGACAAACGTGCGCCCGAGTTCAGCCGCAGACGGCGGCTGAGTAGTTGGAGTCGGCTTGATCGTACTCTCGCGGTCAGCGAGCGGAACGTAAACACAGTAATCAACCGTGTGCGACTTGCCGTTCTCAATAATTGAAAAGTCTTGCGCACTCAGATCGCTGACTTGACGGCCGCGTTTGTCGGTGACCACTGCATCAACCTGGACCAGGTTCAGGTCGATCCGCACTACATCGTCTTCATCCGCCGGTCGTGGCGGCGGTGTCGCTGCGGGTGAAGGTTTTGGCTGTTTCGACGGTTTGGTCTGTTGCGCAAAAACCGCAACCGACAGCAGCAGAGCGATAACGAGGAGTGTGATGATCCTCGTCATGATTCACGCACCGTTCTGCTGGAGCAGCTTTGCAACCAGGCCGGTCCAGCCTGTTTGATGGCTCGCGCCGATGCCCGAACCATTATCGCCGTGAAAGTATTCATGAAAGGGAATCAGATCGCGCCAATTTGGATCAGTCTGAAATTTTTGCGCAGCCCCAAAAACCGGACGTCGCTGGTCAGCGTCTTTCAGGAAGATGCGCGAGAGCCGTTTTGAAATCTCGCTCGCGACCTCCCAGAGCGTCAGCATTTGTCCGGAACCGACCGGACACTCGACTTTAAAATCTTCGCCGAGATAATAATGAAACTTTTGCAGCGACTCAACCAGCAAATAATTCAGCGGAAACCAGATTGGGCCACGCCAGTTTGAATTCCCACCAAACAAGCCATTACTAGATTCGGCCGGTTCGTAATCGACACGATGCTCACTGCCATTTACTTGGAGCACATAAGGTTGATCCTTGTGGTGGCGCGAGATCGCGCGAATGCCGTAAGGCGAAAGAAACTCGCTCTCGCTGAGCATGAAACGCAACACACTCCGTAACTGATCCTGGCTCACGATTGATAGCAGACGTCTTTCCGCGTTTCCCGGCGTGCGCATACACGCGACGTTTGCAGTCAGGTCAGTCCGGTTATCGATAAACCATTCCATTCGCTTCTTGAAATTCGGCAAACGTTCGAGCAGCTCGGGTTCTAATGTCTCAACGGCAAATAGTGGAATCAATCCGACCATCGAACGAACCTTCATCGGGAACGGCTTACCCGCCGGCAAATGCAACACGTCATAAAAGAAGCCATCCTGATCGTCCCACAACCTGATCTCATCGTCGCCACGGTTATTCATCGCATTCGCGATGTAGAGGAAGTGTTCCCAGAACTTGCTCGCGACGTCCTCATAAGACGGATCTTCTTTGGCGAGCTCCAATGCGATCGCCAGCAGATTCAGCGCGTACATGGCCATCCAACTGGTGCCGTCGGATTGTGCGATGTGGCCGCCGGTCGGCAGTGGCGCACTGCGATCGAAGACGCCGATATTGTCGAGACCGAGAAAACCACCCTGGAAGATGTTCATTCCGTCAGCGTCTTTACGATTGACCCACCAGGTGAAGTTCAGCAACAACTTCTGAAACACACGCTTCAGGAAAACCATGTCGCCGACGCCGCGACGCTTCTTCTCGATCTTGTAAACACGCCAGGCGGCCCACGCGTGCACCGGCGGATTCACATCGCCGAAGGCCCATTCGTACGCGGGCAGTTGTCCATTCGGATGCATGTACCACTCCCGCAGCATCAAGAGGAGCTGGTCTTTGGCAAATTCGGAATCGACCAGTGCCAGCGGCACGCAATGAAACGCGAGATCCCAGGCGGCGTACCATGGATATTCCCACTTGTCAGGCATCGAGATGACGTCAGCGTTGTAGAGATGTTTCCACTCATGATTACGACCGCGCACACGTTCTGCCGGAGGTTTGGGATTTGCCGGATCGCCGTCGAGCCACTGTTCGATAACGTAGTGGTAGAACTGCTTGGACCAGAGCATACCGGCGAATGCCTGTCGCATCACT
This sequence comes from Pyrinomonadaceae bacterium, assembly GCA_035694465.1. Lineage (GTDB taxonomy): Bacteria > Acidobacteriota > Blastocatellia > Pyrinomonadales > Pyrinomonadaceae > PSRF01. The sequence goes on from DASSFI010000073.1 coordinate 9,334, forward strand.
AGTCGTGCATCTTCTGAAAGATCACGTGGGATTACGGTTGCATAAAAGTCGTCGGCTTCGTGGATACGATCACTGAAGATCGTTTCAAAATCCGCGAAAGCCGCTGTTCTTTCGTAGCTCTTGTTACTCAAACGCAAGCGGACGCTTACGGTCTCGCCAGGCGCAACCGTTAACCTGTAGTTCGCCGACGCCTTCGTGCCTTTCTGATCCGGATTGATTGCTTGTTGATTGCCGTGAACGACGTATTCGTTGATTCCGTCTTTAAAGTAATGCGTACCGTTCGTGTAGTTGAAGAGTCGCTCTGTGTTCGTGTTGTTTTCGGTAAAAAGTAATTCGGGTACGCCGTCACAGTACAACCAGCGTTGGCCGGCTTCCTTGTGGTTGAGTTCGACGACGCCATCGCTCGCGCGCTGCAACCATGGTTTTGAGGCGCCGTTCTGATGCCACGACCAGGTATTACGAAACCAGATCGTGGGCAGGAGATTCAGCGAAGCCTGGTCAGGGCCATGATTCGTCACCGATATTTTGACGAGAATGTCCTCGACGTCAGCTTTCGCATATTCGACCACGACGTCGAAGTATCGATCACTTTCGAACACTCCGGTGTCGATCAACTCAAACTCCGGCGCCACTTTGCCTCGTTGCCGGTTTTCCTGAATCAACTGATTGTAGGGAAACTCTGTTTGCGTGTACTTGTACAGGTATTTCATGTACGAGTGTGTCGGAGTCGAATCGAGGTAGAAATAATATTCCTTGACGTCTTCGCCGTGATTACCCTCGTTGCCGGTCAAACCAAAGAGACGCTCTTTCAGAATCGGATCGCGACCATTCCAGAGTGCGAAGGCGAAACAGATGTTTTGATGACGGTCGGAGATACCGGCAATGCCGTCTTCATTCCAGCGATAAGCACGCGAACGCGCGTGGTCGTGCGGGAAATAATCCCAGGCAGAACCGTTTGAACTGTAGTCTTCCCGCACCGTACCCCACGCGCGCTCGCTGAGATATGGACCCCAGCGCTTCCAGTGTTTTGTGCGTTGGTGCGCTTCTTCGAGGCGCTGCTCTTCTGCCGTCATTGATCTATTCCGTCCTTCGTAGCTCCGATCGACCGCATTCAGGACAGGTATGAACTTCCTGGAGGGTGCCGTCTTCGCTGCTGTAATCGATCTTAAGCGCGTGGTGATTCATCTCCGTGCCGCAATCCGAGCAAATCATCCTGGGTTTATTGGTCTTCATGATTGGTATTGACCTCTTCCGCAGGTTCTAATCACCTCGCCTGCTATATAGTCGCGTGACGTCGACAACCCTTACACCCGACTCGTTTTTCTCAATCAGCTCAAAATCATCGCCGGCGCCGATTTCTCCTTCTTTCAAAACTGAAAGATAAAAACCCGAACGTTCGCTGACCATGAATCGCTTGATGATGTCTGGACGTCCAAAACGAATCCCGAGTTTGTAGCAGGGCAGGCGTGGTTGTGTGACCATCACTTCCGCTGCGCCGATGCGAAACTTGTCGCCAATATTTATCTCGGTTTCGAGTAGCCCGGTGGTGGTGAGGTTCTCGCCGAAGATCCCCCACGGCAGGTCCATCTCAGGTAGCTCACGCTTCCAGAAGTCGTAGTGTTCCGATGGATAAACGTAAACAGCCTTCTCTGGTCCACCATGCACTGAAAGATCAGACTGCCGATCGCCGTCGAGATTCAACTTTCGCATCATTACTCGCCCTTCGATCGGCTCCTTGAAGATTCCCGTCGACACTGGTTCGCCGTGCCACAGCACCAGCCGCGGCAACCCCACATTCACCGAAATGATTTTCATTTGTGACCTCTTGTAGTTTTAGTGGCCCTGGATTGGAATGGTTTCTCGACCCAATCGTAATACTTTGCTCATCCAGATCAACTCGGCGAGGAATTTATCGATCCGTTTTTCGTGGGTCGGGCGGTCCTTTATTTCTCCAGTGTCGTCGAAGAGGCTTTGCGCGCCGGAAAAATTTCCATCCCAGAAGATGGTCACGAGCCCCAGCTCACGTAACACCGGCAGCAAACTTTGAATCACGCGTGTGCCGCCGAATCCGCCGGCAGAAACACCGCAGATACCGACTGCTTTGTGAATGTATTCTTTGAGGTTGGAATCGAGCACGTGCTTCAACATGCCCGGGTAACCATGGTTGTACTCAGGAACCACCAGCACCAGGCCATCGGCACGTTCGCAGATTTCAGAGAATCCTTTGTGTTTGATCTGTTCGCCCGCGTCGTCGCCGGGAAACATGAATGCGCCGATATCGATCAACTCTGTCTCGACGTCTTCGCGTTGTTTCACTTGCTCAAAAACAAACCTCGCAACGTTTTCACTGGCGCGCCCTTTGCGCACCGTGCCAAGAATAACCGGAATAAAGAGTGATCTGTTTTTGTGCATTTTGTGGCTACTTATCTTTCGATCAACGCCATTACATGTCCATCCGGATCTCTTATTAAGACCCCCTTGCTAAAACCCAAACTCTTGTCGGTCAAAGCTACTGCCCCTGGCGACACCAACTTCTTAACTATCAGCGTCGTCTGGCAATGAAACAAATCCGACGCGCGCGCATCGGCCGGCGCAGGCCGCCCGTCACGCGGCGCAAGGTACTCGAGAAATTCGATGCCTGGCCCCCCGCTGCCGGCTCGAAGACTCGTAATCCGTAACCTTGCGCCGAAGACGTTGTTGAGATGTTCCTGCTCAGTACCGTAATTCTCGCTCGTCCCTGCGATGCGCAGTCCGAGCGTATCTCGATAAAACTTCAAACTAGCCTCGGTGTCGGCGACGACAATAGCCGTGTGATCGATCCCAAGAAACAACCGGTCTTTCTGCTGCCACTTCTGATCGCCTTTGCCGGCAGGGAATTGCAGTATCTCGAGCCAGTGTTTGTCCGGGTCGCGAAAGTAAAAAGCCTTGATGCCACCCGCGTTCTGGTTCCAGTCGGGCAAACGTTGTGGACCAGTGGAAGCATGTTCGACTTTGTTCTGACGTAGCAGAGCATAGGCCTGGTCCATGTCGCTGGTGATGATGGCAATGTGTTGAAACCAGCGATCATTGCTGCGTGAATCGACCGGCACCGGCCGCCCTTTCGGCGCGAGATACTCCGTCAACTCGATAAACTCAGCGCCGAGTCGCATTCGCACGACGCGCATGCGCAAACCAAAAACACCCTGGAGCCGTTCGTAATCCTCGCCGGTTACTTCAACATCAGAAACTTTCTCGAATGACAAGACCTTTGAATAAAACGCGACCGAAGCGTCCATATCAGAAACTGTCATACCAATCGCTCCGACCTGTTCGACGAGCGGAACGATCGCTGAACCGTCTGCAACGAGGAGGGGGACGCGCGTACTTTTAAGCAGACGCGCGTCCGTCGGCAGGTACTGGCCCGTCGTCGAATGAACGAAGACGCCCAGCAAAAGCAGTAAACCGAGAACTGTTGCTTCGGTCCGTTTCATTTCAATCGCTCCAGCAGGTGATCGCCGACGCGCAATGCGTTAGCCATGATCGTGAGCGCCGGATTCACGGCGCCGCTTGACGGGAAGAAGCTCGCGTCGACGACGTAAAGATTGTCGACTTCGTGTGCTTTGCAATTACGGTCGAGTGCAGACGTTTTGGGATCATCACCAAACCGCACTGTGCCGTTCTGATGCGCCACTGCCGCGAGTGGCAGGCGCTGGCCCAGGTAAAGGTTTCGCGCAAACAAGCCCTGGTGACATTCGTGACCGTGCACGTCGCAGTTCGTTTGCTTCATCGCTTTTTGTAGCTGCGCTTTCAAGCGATCGTGACCGGCGACGTTGTTCAGTTTGTAACTGACGCTGATCTGGCCGTTGCGATCGACTTTCACGCGATTTTCAGGATCGGGGAGATCTTCTGAAGTCAGCCAGAAATCGAGCGAGTGTTTGGCCATCAGATCGAGCGTCCATCCGGGCGCAATCGCCGGCGCTCCCGCTTTCAACGTGTCAGCGTCGAGCTTACCGACAAAAGAAATGTGGCCCATCGGATAGTCCCAATCGCGCGAACCGAAATAGAAGTCGTTAATGGCGAGTGTCTTTTGAAAAATCGTCGGGTTGGGGCATTTGGAGAGCGCCATCAAAACGGAATTGATGTGGCCCATGTAGTGACGACCGACAATATCCGACCCGTTTGCCAGACCGTTGGGATGACTGTCATTTGCCGATCGCAAGAGCAACGCGGCAGAGTTAACGGCGCCGCATGAGACCACCACGATGTCGCCCGAGTATTCCTCGCGCACACCATTTCGATCGACGATCACTTTGCTGACTTCACGAGCGTTGCCGTTCGTCTCCAGCCGCAGGACCTTTGCGTTCGTGATCAGGGAAACATTGTCGTGTTCGAGGGCCGGGTCTACACAGATCGTCTGCGCGTCAGACTTGGCATTGATCAAACACGGGTGGCCGTCGCAGGTGTTGCAGCGAATACAGAGACTTTTCCGCGCGTTCTGTTCGTCGATGCGGATTCCAAGCGGGACATGAAACGGTCGTAGACCGGCTCGTTCGAGATCGTCGTGCAGGTGTTGAATACGTGGTTCGTGACTCACTGCTGCGTGTTTGTACGGCGCACTGGCCCACGGATCGGTCGGATCTTCACCACGCGTTCCGTGTACCTGATAAAGATGCTCGGCTTTGGTGTAATACGGTTCGAGCTCGTCGTAGCTGATCGGCCAGGCGGGCGAGATACCACCGTGATGACGAATCTCACCAAAGTCTTCTTTTCGCAAACGAAAGAGCGCGGCGCCGTAAAACTTCGTGTTGCCACCGACGAAATAGTTTGTGTGCGGATGAAGCTCTTTGCCTTCACTGTCGCGCCACGCTTCTTTCGTGTTGTATTTGCCTTCGAGGTTTACGGCGCGCGTGCTCCAGTTGTCCTTCTCACGCGGGACGTAATCGCCGCGCTCGAGTAGCAGGATCTTCTTGCCCGAGGGCGCGAGACTGTAAGCCAGCGTGCCGCCGCCCGCGCCCGTGCCGATGATGATTACGTCGTAGTGGTTGTTGCTGGTCATGATGACTCTCCGTGCGTTGCTGGAGTTATTGCACGTTCATCGCTTGCATTGCTGAGTTCAACGGTGCGGTGCCGAAGTTGACACTGAACCGCTTGCACCAGATCGTGACGGCGCGATACTTCGCCAGGTCCGCGTTGGCGGGCAGTTCGTAGTTCTGGTCGCCGATGTTTCCCTTCAAAGAGCCGAGGTCCACAAATCCGGCTGTCGTCACCGCGTCGTTATCTTTTGCATCGTTGGCAGCGACGAGATAGACGTGTACGTCCGGACCATTTGACGTGGCAAAGTTTGTCAGACGCAGGGTTTTCTTGCCGTCGGCGAGTTGAAACACGGTTGCCATGCCTTTGGTTTCATGGGCGCCGTTGTGAAACTCACCCATGGCGAGTTGGTTGTTGGTTGCGGATGCAGTTGGGAACTGTTCGTTGACCTTTTGATTGATGAAGAGCCGTTCGGGACGAAATGCATACCAGCCGGCCGCGCCGGCGACGATTAGTGCGAGTAAAGTGACCTTCAATCTGTTCGACATACTTAAGAATCTCCTTCTCAGATTTCGTAACCGATTGTTGGTCGTAGCCACAGGCAAATCCTTACAGAAGAACTAGCCACAAAAAGGCACAAAAAGCACAAAAGTAAAACTGCAATCAGGAAAAACTCTTTTTTGTGCTTTTTGTGCCTTTTTGTGGCTAACCTGCTCTTGTTCCGTCGGGAACGGGAGATTCGGGGGTGGCGAGGACGGGAGTGATGCCGTCGGCATAACCGATGTCGAAGAGCATACCCTCGGAGAGTTCGCCGGCCATGCGTCTGGGTTCGAGGTTGACGACGAAGAGTGCTTGGCGTCCCTGAAGTTCGAGCGGATTCGCGCGCTCTTTCTTGATGCCGACAAGAATTGTGCGGGTGTGGTCGCCGAACGAAACAATCAGCCGCATGAGTTTCGCTGACTGTGGCACCTCTTCGACGGCTGTGATAGTGCCGACGCGAATGTCGAGAGCGTCCAAAGTTGAGAAGGGAACAATGGGTTTAATCGGAGCTGGATTCATTTTCTACACTCCAGAAGCTTTTGCAGGGCGTCGATTTTCAAACGATGCTCGTTGATGAACCACGGATTCAATAGAGGCAAGTACTCAATCTGTAGTTCCAGCGGCAATTCGAAAAAGCTCGAGACAATGGTTCCGCGACAGCGCGCGTTGCCGCAACTACATTGCCAAACAATGCCGCCGTGACAATCAATAATGTAGTCGTAGGTAATTTCATCATCAGCCTTAATCGGCTGTCGTGCTACCACGTAGCGGCTGTCATCAATCGTTTTTACGTACGTGTTTGGATCGCAGCACGAATTGATGTGTCGTTCCGGCGACCGCATGAGCACGGTCTTGCCGCCTGCGAGGTAATCGCAATGATAGCTGTGCTCGCCTAAATCCGGACGCAACGGATGGTCATCATCAACGATGCGCGAGTCGTCGATAGCGAGTATGATTTCGTCTCGTGTGAAGTCACGAGTCGCGAACACGCCCAGGCCGTGGATTTCCGATTCTGCTACGATTACGTCAGCCATGTTATGTCGAATTTCGTAACCGATCGTGGGTTCGTAATGCAAATCAGCAACTGCTAACGAGATGCGAATAGTTGTCTTTGGAACAGGTGGCGTTGGAGGATTCTTCGGTGGTCGTTTGGCACAGGCCGGCGAGGACGTGACCTTTATTGCTCGTGGCGAACACCTGCGCGCGATCAAGACAAACGGGCTGCGAGTCGATAGTCCGAGTGGCGATTTTGTGATCAATCCTGCAAAGGCGACTGACAACGTTGCCGAGGTTGGCGCGGCTGATCTTGTAATTCTCGGAGTCAAAGCCTGGCAGGTGCCGGAAGCAGCGCACGCGATCAAGCCGCTGGTTGGTGCGAATACGACGGTGTTGCCTTTACAAAACGGCGTGGATGCTGTGCCGCAGCTTATTGAAACGTTAGGTTCTGAGAATGTAGTCGGCGGACTCTGCCGGATTGTGAGCTACGTAGTCGAACCCGGGCATATTCGACATGCCGGTTTTGCGCCCACGATCATCATCGGCGAGCTCGACAATCGTCGCTCCGATCGAATTGTGAAGATTGAAGAAGTGTTCCAGCACGCCGGTTTGGACACAACGATTGCCGCAGATATTCAAATCGCACTCTGGACCAAGTTTCTCTTCATTGCGTCGTTTAGTGGTGTTGGCGCACTCGCTAACGCACCTGCTGGAGTGGTTCGGTCAGATCCGAAGTGGCGTGCGTTGGTGCGCAGCGCAATGGAAGAAATTTACACACTGGCCCACGCGCGTGGAGTCAAACTGCCGCCGGATTCTGTCGACAAGGTTATGGCTGCCGTTGATGGTTTACCTGAAGATGCAACCAGCTCAATGCAGCGCGACATTGCCGCGGGCAAACCTTCGGAGCTCGAATCACAAAACGGCGCCGTCGTCCGCATGGCCCACGAATCCGGCGTCGCAGTCCCCACTCACACACTCATCTACCAAACACTGAAAGAGTAGTCACAAAAGCACAAAATGAGTTTAGCGAGACAAAGGTCGAGCCCCGGCGATGTTCAGTCGGATTCGATAAAGCCCCGAACGAGCGCAAAGATATAGTGTTTTGCCGTCCGCGTCGCCCCAGGCCATGTTATGAACGTGTCGCGGTGTGACGATCGTACCGAGATGTTTGCTGTCCGGTGAGATCACCCACAGACCACCCGGCGCCGACACGTAGAGATTGCCCTTTTGATCGACTTTGATTCCGTCGAGACCATCTTCGCCCGGCGCGTTCGTGAAATCGAAGAAGAGTTTGCCGTTTTTCAGAGTGCCATCCGCCTGCACTTCGTAACGCATGATCGCTTTATGCTTGTCACCGATTTCGCCGACGGGCTCGTCTTCTTTGCGCAGTTCCTGACCTGTTAGAGTGCGCGGCCAGTTGCCGACGTACAAATACTTCTCATCCGGCGAAAGTGCAATGCCATTTGGTCCAGTGAAGTCTTTGCTCACCAGTTGCAGCTTGCCTTTGTAGATTGAATAAACACCACTGAATTCGAGCTGCTTACGTGCATCGTTGAAGAGCTTCGGAAAACCAAACGGCGGATCGGTAAAGAAAAGCGTGCCGTCAGATCGATAAATCAGATCGTTTGGACTGTTGAGTCGCTTGCCGTCGAAACTGTCCGCAAGTACGGTTTGCGTACCATCAATTTCGTCACGCACAACCCGATGATTGCCGTGCTGATTGATTGTCAATCGTCCCTGCGAATCGAGTGTCAATCCATTTGAACCAGGCTGCCCAAACTCTGCGACGTCGGCGCCCGCATATCCACTCGGCGTGCGAAAGACATCAAGCTTGCCATCTTGATTCGGCGTGTACTTGTAAATCGTGTTGGCATTGGGATCGCTGAACAACAGATAACCGCCGTCTTTGTTGACCCAAACTGGTCCTTCAGTGAACTGAAAGCCGTCCGCCAACTTGAAAACCTTGGGATTCGGACCGACGACTTCATTCATTGCCGGATCATTTCGAACTACGTCCACATTCACCTCGCTGGGCGTTAAGCTGACTGGACCTGGCGCAACTTTGTAAAAACCGAGCCGTGCAAAACGCATCCAGATAAAATTTGTTGGCGGATTTGAAAGTGGACCATTGATGCCGAAGATCGCGAGTTGGATCTGTTGCCCTGGTTTGACGTTACGACCAACGATGAGATGATTCTCGGCATTCCAACCCGCAATCACCGAGCCACCAGACTGGCCGAGCGAGCGCGAGAGCTCGCCGTCGACCCAGATCTCAGCGTAGTCGTCGAGTGATGTTTCGAATACCACAGTGGTTCCGGTCGGATCGAAATCCCCAATGCGATCCGGAATAGTCAGCTTGATTCGATACCAGCTAAAACCAAGCCTGCCATTACCGCGACGCTGATCCAAACTCGCCGGACTAATCGTTTCCCATTTTGAGTCGTCGAAATCGGCGCCGCCCGCGTGTGGCGTGTAGTCGTAAGTCTTGACTGGCACGCCTGTCGGTTGTTTGTCAGGACCTGGGCCACGGAAATCAACTTCGACAATCTTCGTGTCGCTGTAGCGCCAGTTGCCCTTGATAAGATCGATCCCGTAAGCAGAAGCCAGATCGATTGTTGCCTCAGGCTTGCCGGTTGGAACTTCGGAGCCTTTGTTTGCGTGTGTCGCAGTGGGCCAGAAGACCACGAAGAGCGACACGCCGAGAATGATTAGCGAAAGGAGAATTGGTATCTCTCTGCGTGAATTCATGGTTGCCTTCCTTTCAGCGGACCTTGATCGTGTAGTAAAGGAACGTGCCGCTGACGTCCTTAAACCAGTGCGGGGTGTTGTTCGGCACGATGATCACATCGCCTTTCGTCAACTGTCTGACGTCGCCGCCTTCGATCCGTGCACCGCGAAATTCGTTGGGCGCGACTTCTTTCGTATCGACTGCTGCGCCTCCAGTGACGAATGTGGCATTGCCGTCGACGACGTAGATGATGTCGGTATCGAGCGTGTGAATTTCAGCCTGACCGGCCTTCTCGCGGCGGCTGGTATGGACCATATAGTTACGATTGGTTCCATCCAGCAGTACAGCGCCTTTCGAGAACGAAGTGCTCACCTGGCTGGCGTCAAAGAAGAGTACCGGCGACTTGCTCATTTGACTGTCGGCTGCTTTTGTCTCAGTAAGAACACCAGCGCCTGCAAGCGCTAACTCTTCATCCTGCTGAGCGCTGGCCGCGCCACTGACGCCGACGCCGCCGACGATCTGACCGTCGATCGTGATCGGGATTCCGCCTTGCAGCGGAGTGAAATAAGCATCGGGTAACGCAACCATCGCGGTGCGCCCGTTCTTGATGATGTCTTCGAATGTTTTGGTCGGGCGTTTGAAGAGCACGGCGGTGCGTGCCTTGCCGATCGAGATGTTGGCGCCTGCCGCAAACGTTCCGTCGAGTCGTTCGAGCGCCATGAGATTGCCACCGTCGTCGACGACGGCGATGACGCCGCCGGGCGCATTGACTTTCTTTGCATACGCGACGGCGCCTGCAATTACTTTGTGCGCGCCATCGATTGAAAGAGTCTTCCGTTCCACGAGTTGCGCTTGCGCCGTTAGTGCAAATGCACAGAGCAAGAGTGCTGTTTTGATCATGAGTTTCATGATGACTGATCCTTTCTTATCCACAGATTACGCAGATGGGGTGATAGTGATACGCAACACATCGTTAGTCGCCGGGTAAGTAAACCCGTCCTTAACCGGTCCAACTTTCTTCTTTTCAGACATTCCGGTGTTTTCTTTCTTCTGTCGCGGCGCTTGATTTGGTCCAACGCCCGGTTCTTCGTTGACTTCAGTGCCCGCATCCCACAATCCAAACCGCGCTGTAACATCACCGCTGACTGGCTTGCCGTCTTTGTCAAACAAGTCGATGCCGTTTTCGTTGCCGAAAAACAGATCGTTTGATTGACCAAACATGAAGGTGACGAACAAGTGCGCACCTTGCGAGGCCATTATTTCGAATTCAAACGCAGCGCCGGGTGTAACTGGTCCGGGCATATCGGCGCCGACTGGATGCTTGAAAGTTCCGTTGGTAAGTACTCCGGCGTGATGGCTGGCGGCGAGAATCAACATTTCCGGATTGCCATCTTCGGCCTGTGCTTCGAGACCGGTGCGTCCCGCATAACTTCCGATTTTGAAAAGCGGGTTGCCTGATCCGCGATGAATGCTGTACGCACCCGGCGAGATCGCGAAGGGCCATTTCATGCCGTTAGCAGCCGTGAAGCCCTCGGCGTTCGAAATGTTTTCAATGCGCACTTTGAACTTTGTTGCGCCTTTTTGCGCGAAGGCGGTGACTGACAACGCGGCGACTGCAATCACCGCAACTATAAACATGGAAATCTGGCGAGCTTTCATGATGAATCTTCTCCTCATTAAGTGGTTGGTTCGAAGTTGCACCGGAAGATGCAACGCTGATTGTTGTGGTGGTGAATCTTTGCACAGCGCGCGGAACGCCGGGTCGTACCTCTGGTAAAAACTTCGGCAGCTAACAGCATTCCAATCGGCGGTGCGACGAAATAAATCCAAAGAGACATCCAGACATTCGCTCCCAACGCCGAACTGAATGTTCGCGCCGGATTCATGCTCATGCCTGAGATTGGTGATTCGAAAGTGATGTAAGTTGCGACGAGTGTGCCTGCAAATACGCCTGTCCAGCGCGCCAGCTTCGTTGTGTTTGAAACGCGCAGGACGACGGACATCAGGACGAATGAAATTAGTAGTTCGGCTGTAAAGGCGACGAGTGGACCGTGTGGACCGGGACGCGTGGTTGCGTAGTTCACGTGTGGTTCGGCGATGGCTGGTCCAAGTAGCTGCATTGCGACCAGCACGCCTGTGGTCCCGCCAATGAATTGGGCCACGATATAAAAGGCAGCATCAACCGGCGCGACTTTGCCGAGGCGGAAGTACGTAAGCGTGACCGCTGGATTGAAGTGTGCTCCCGATCGTTTGCCGAGCGGAGAAAAGATGATCGCGATCGCCGTCGACCCCATCGCGATTCCCATCGACGCGCGTCGCAGAATGTCGTTGGGAAAACTGTTTGCGAGCGGAGATGCCGGATGGTAAAGCAAGACTGTGAAGGCACAAGCCGAGAGCATGAACAATCCGAGTTCCACAGCTTCCATCAAGTACTCGGGCCAATGTTGTCTGAGACTTCGCGACATGCAAGTTAGTCGCGCTTGAAGAGAGTTCCTTACATAAACTCTTTAGCCACAAAAAGGCACAAAAGGCACAAAGACATGAAACCTCTTCTTTGTGCCTTTTGTGCTTTTTTGTGGCTAAGATCAATGGATCACAAGCACGGAATTCAATCCACCATAACCATCGGACACTTTCATCCCGTTACTCGGATCCTCGGTCCAACGTTGCTCGTCGATGACAAACTTATACTCGTATCGCCCTGGTCCAGGTGTCGTGAAGCTGCTGATCCAGAGGCCCGTCGTGTCTTTCGTCAACGGATTTCTCGCCGCATTCCAGCCATTGAAGTCACCCGCTACCGATACGCTACGCGCGTCGTCGTCGTGATATACAAAAAGAAGTTGACCATTTTCGACGCGTGGTGGATTGCAGCCAACAGTATTCAGCGCGTGCTGCTCTCTCGTTGCCAGTTCGACCGCGCGTCGGGCATTAACCACGCCGAATCCCTGCCGGATCGCCTGAGCCCCCGCGATTCGATCTGCGGTTGAGATCAAGATATTTTTGATCGCGCCCGGTGTCAGAGCCGGATTGGCTTCGAGCATCTGGGCCACGATTGACGTCACGATAGGTGCGGCGAAAGATGTACCGTCGACGTGTTGATAGTGTGTGGCCACGATCTTCAGATCGCGCAAGACATCTTCCACGTAACTGCGAATGAGATTCGGACTTGCATGCAGCAGATCTTCCGGCAACTCGGCTGTGTCTTCGAGTTGGCGCATGAGCGAAGGCAACTGGTAGTCGGGTGATGTCGCGAGTTGCGACAGAGCTTCTGCTCGCGCATAAAGATTTGTACCGGGAAGGATCGGCGCCGCAACCCACATGGCAGGACCGACAATCTCCGGCTTCACGGTCCCATCCGCGGTTGGACCAAAGTTTGAGTGATAAAGATCCAGACTTTCGCTGTCGAGCTGGTTGTGATCGTGATAGCCGCCCACGGTGATCACCGAAGGCGAATTCGCAGGTGGAATCGAACGCGCGTCACCTGAGTTTCCGGCCGCGACCACAACTACAATTCCGTTGGCGATCGCATCTTCGGCTGCCTGATCGATGATACTCCTCGTACACGGAACGTCGTGGTCACCACCAAGCGAAATATTCAAGACTCGAATATTGAATCGTTCACGGTTGGCGATGACCCACTTGATTCCGCGTGCAATGTTTTCCTCAGTAATGCGTCCATTCTGACTGACTTTCACGAGCACGAGCTGAGAGTCGGTAGCGAGTCCTTTGTACACGCCGTCGCATAGTTGACCGTTGCCTGCGGCTGCGATCGACGTCTGCATTCCATGCCATTGCCACGACTCGGCCGGATCGTTTGTATCGAGCGACACGCGCTCGCCGGTTATGTCTTTGTAAGCCAGGATTCGATTCCGCGGTTCCAGAAGATCCGGATGCGGATAAAAACCTGAGTCGAGAAACGCGATCGTCACGCCTTTGCCCGTGAATTGCGGATCGGCGTTCAGTCTGACGCTGGTTGGAATGACCGCATGGCGGTTTGGCGCATGCGGATGATCGTGAATTACGGCACTCATAGTTATCTCCGCTGGTTGAGTCGGAGATCTTGCCGGAACCTTACAAGCCGCGGATTTACGCGGATGGCGGATTATTGTTGGTTGGTGAGGTTGCGTTTGATCCGTTCGCGGGCTTCGGTCGAGAGTGATGGGCCAGAAGGATCAGCAGCCTTGGCACGCGCGGCATCGCGAATGATGTGCAAGTGTTCCAGGTACCACTGGCACCAGGCGCAAACCCACAGGTGTAATTTCATGTTGGTGCGCTCGCGCAGTGTTAGCTTGCGCTCCATCGACTGTGAAATCGTTTCCGCCATCTGCTGGCACGGCGGTAACCTCCGCAAAAGAAAATAGCGAATAGAGTGTTTCAGTCTGTCGTAAACCTTTAACGCCATGCTTTAGCTTGACGGATGTTTGAACCAATGCACTTCCAGACAGTTACGCAGATGCAAACGCGCGCGATGAAGCATAACCCATAAATTGTTTGCCGAGATATTGAGTAGCTCGCAGATCTCATCACTCTTCACCCCGTCAACTTCACGGAGCGTAAACACACTCGCGGTGCGTTGCGGCAGCGGCGATAGACAGTCGCTGAATACTCTCCAGAATTCACTGCGCTCGATTAGTTCAGAGGGCGTGGCTTGCCAGTCAGTAGGCGCGTGATTTGGATCCCAGTGACCGGTCCATTGCCCTGACTCACGAAACAGTTCCGTATGTTCAGAAGCTTCGTCTTCGACTTCCCCGACAGGCGCTTCACGCGTCACCCGACGGAAGTGATCGGTTATCTTGTGCTTCATGATGCCGACGAGCCAGGTGCGTTCTGAGCCGCGACCCTGAAAGTTTGCGTATGCCTTGATGGCGGCAAGAAATGTTTCCTGCACTACGTCTTCGGCGGCAGTCTGATCGCGCAGTCGAAACACGGCGTACTTGAAAAGATAGTCGCCGTGCTCATCGAGCCAGGCGGCGCAGTCGGGTTTTTTGGCGGGAGCTGTTTCCATCCACGGATTACACAGATTTTCTTTGTATACTCCGTGTAATTTGTGGATTGTATATAACGTCGAGGATTATGGTCCAGAAATGAAATGTCGTGACTGCGGAAATCAACTCGATCAGAACGCGCGTGGTTGTGCGCGTTGTGCGAGAAACGTCGAGGCTGAACGGATGATCGATCGCTTCATCTGGCTACGACTGGTGCCCTTGTTGATGCTGGTTTTGCTTGTCGCGGTTGGAGCAATCTACTTGTTGCGTCGTTAAGAATTACGGACGGCTCGGCGAGCGAAGAAGGCGATTGGTACTCCGATCACGAACATATGCACGACGATGCTGAGCGCGACCCACAATGCGGGTCCGGCGCCGCCGCCACGCGCTGCTGAGAGCGGAATGACGACGTAGTTCATCACCCCGTAAAGCACGAGCCCATACAACGCGCCGAAGAGCAGTGGTTGTAGGACCAGCGCCGTCCATTTGCGTGCGACGACGTAATACGCAATCGACATCATCATGGCGATGAAGTAGTGAAGGAACAGACCCAACGCCGCCGTGGCTGCGCCGCCGCTGAACGCAGCTGTACCCAGTACGCCCCTCGCAACCGACTGGAAAATCCGCTGCGGTGGCACGCCGGCCTTTAGCGCCCAGAACACACACGCGTACGTGATATCAAGCGTTCCCACGACCAGGCCGCCGATCAGCACATACACGAAGGCCCGTGTTCGATTCGCTTCTGAAATCTGTTCCATCCTGCGCAACTTACACATAAGATCGGACTGGTGCAATAACCAATTTCAGCAATTTTGACCAGTCCAATTCTATCGCGCTAAACTCGCGTCGGAATGGATTTCCAAGTCAACCTTATCGGACGCAAAAACCTGAGCGGCGAGATCTATCGCCAGATTCGTACCGCGATTGGTGATGGACGTCTCCGGCCGGGTGATTGTCTGCCCGCGAGTCGGGATCTGGCGCAATCACTCAAAGTTTCTCGCACTACGGTAACTGTTGCTTATGACCGGCTTGCGGGTGAGGGCTTTGTCACTTCGCGCATGGGCGCCGGCACTTACGTCAGCAAGCAACTGGCTCAAACTGTGCGCGTTGAGAAGATTCCACCGAACGTTGGACCACTGAAGCCACGGGCGCTTTGGGACTCGATTAACTTGTCCAGAGCTTTCGACAACCCGGCCGAGTTTGACTTTCGTACCGGTCTGGCAGACGCGTCTCAATTTCCACATGAGACGTGGCGGCGGCTCATTGTTCGGGCGTTGCGTTCTGAAGCTGTCGCTGGTGGAGTTTATTCACAGCCCGGTGGGCATTCCCGTCTACGCGAAGCGATTGCGCGACACATCGGCGTTTCGCGCGGCGTTCAGATTTCGCCGGACGACATCACGATTACCAACGGCGCTCAGCAATCGATTGACCTCGTCGCACGTGCGCTGGTGGCACCGGGTGATCGAGTTGCGGTTGAAGATCCGGGTTATCACCCGCCGCGTTTTCTTTTTGCATCGCTGGGAGCGGAGGTGCATGGCGTTGCTGTAGACAATGAAGGCATTATCGTCGAGAAGTTGCCACGCCACGCGCGTCTGGTTTATGTGACGCCGTCGCACCAGTATCCGTTGGGCGTGATGATGTCGTTGTCGCGGCGACTCGCATTACTCGATTGGGCCAACCGCAACAATGCCGCGATCATTGAAGACGATTACGATAGCGAGTTCCGGTTCGACGGCCGTCCGGTTGAGCCATTGCACACGCTTGATGCGTCGGGTCGAGTGATCTACGTCGGATCGTTCTCGAAGACCTTGTTGCCGACTCTGCGTTTAGGTTTTGTGGCCACGCCGGCCAGTTGCACCGCTGCGGTACACAAGGCGAAGTACGTTAACGATTGGCATACGTCGATGGTCCTGCAAGTCGCTCTCGCACAGTTCATCGATGGTGGCGCCTTTGCGCGACACCTCCGGAAGGTGAGACGCATTTACGCTGCACGTCACGAGTTAGTTACCCGCATTCTGAAGAAAGATTTTGCGGATCAGCTTGAAGTGGTGCCGTCTGTTGCCGGACTTCATGTTACTGCTTTGGCACGCACCGCGACCGTAGCAGAGATCGACGACGTGTTTGAACGAGCAAGGGCACGCGGCATCGAGATTCAGCGTCTGGCCAAATTCGCCGTCGATGGACCACCGCGTCCCGGGCTTTTGTTTGGATATGGAGCGATTCCAACGAGCAAAATTCCGGCTGGGCTTTCGTTACTCCGATCTTGTTTATCCACAGATTACGCAGATTGATTAATAGAATCTGTGTAATCTGTGGTTCAGAAGCCGGTGGCGAAGAGGGAGCGGGCAGCTTTGACGCCGCAGTTCTGATACTTGTTGTAGGCATCTGCGGCGCGCAGGCGGATCTGTTCGTCGCTTTCCTTTTTTATCCAGCCGTCAATCGCCGCTGATAAAACGTAGGCTTCGGGGGCCATCAGGTTCGTGGTCCAAAGCAACGGGGTCGCGCCGGTTTGTTCGAGGGCGGTGGAGAAGTACGACTTGCTTGCACAAGCGAGAATGATCGCGCGGCGTTTGCGATCGTCGCGACGCATCGGTTGCGAGTCGAGTTTGAAATCCATCAAACCGTTGTGGCCGACGTAGGCGACGAGATCAGCGCTGCCGCCGGTATGGAATTTTAGCGTGCCGGCAGTCAATGCTTCGCCTGGTTTGCCTGCGGCAGCATCGAGAAAATCCGAGGTGGTTTGTGAGATTTCTTTGCCGCGATACGCATCCGCGACCAGCACGACCGAAGTTTGGCGGTGTTTGAAGATGCAGCGCTCGAGAATGCCGTTGCGCGGAGTTGGAGTGACGGAGAGCAACTCCCAATCTCGGTTTCTGGAGAAGAAAGTTCTAACGCCGAAAGCCGCGCCCCAGTAAAGATTTGTTTTCGGATTGTCACCGTTTCCGAGACTCGCCGATACGGGGACGATGCCTTGATTGACGTTGTCCGCGAGCGCAACGAACACGTGAATCACCGGGATTGAGTTAAGTGGCGCTTTTTCGGTTTGGTTACGGGTTGATGCCGGCGTTCTGGCTGAATTGCTCGAAGCACAAGCACAAACGGCGGCACTCAGAAGAAACAACAGCCAAAACACACTTCTGCGCCGTCGAGAACTCATGAACGTCTTAGACGCCCAATATCGAAGAATGTTCCGCCCTTAATTCCGATTTCTCGCCTGCGCGCGTTTCTCGATTGCTTTTGCAATGTCGGTCCAAACCTGATCTCGGTCGCCGTTGTCTTCTGAAAATGTGATTACGGCCTGACCATCCTTTGGCAAGACTTGAAGGTCTTTGAGCACCGGTTCGCTTTGCCAAGTGCAGGGACGGACGATGATCGGAATGACGCGCAGTTGCATCTCATTACGACGCTGCAACAACTTGGGCTGTTCCTCTTCTTGAATGAAACGCGAGGCGATGTAGTCTCTGCTAACAAGCAACAGTGCAAGATCACATTCGTTCATTGCGTCCTGAATGGATTTGTTCCATTCATCGCCCGGTTCAATGCGGCGGTCCTGCCAGGTGTCGACAATGCCACGGCGTTGCAGACCATCGAGCATGGTGACTAGGTCATCTTTAAATGACTCGTCTTTGTGCGAGTAGCTGATGAAGATCTTTAGCGGCGAAATATCATCTTCAGCTTTCTTTTGAGACAACGTTCGTTCCCATTGCTCGTGTAAGGACTGGCGCAACGGCACAAAGCCGGCATGCGTCAGTGGGATGGCATACAGATTGAGCACCAGATCAAATAGGCTCACCGGATAGTGTGTCTCCTCGCAGAAATTACCAAGCGTGCAATCTTTGAATTCGTGTCGTTGAGAGCGTCCCGTCAATGCGAGAGATATCAAATGTCGCTTACCCAGGCGTGCGTTTATGAGAGGAATGTCGGCAGCAAGTATCGAAGCTTTAGATCTGAACGCTTTTTGGTATGCCGACGTATCCAGCACGATAACGATATCGTCGGGTTGAACCTGAGCGGTGTTTTCCAACACGTAGACGCCCGCGTCGCGCAGGTCTTTGATGAACTCTTTTGCCCAGTCGGATTGTTCGTCTACGCGACTGACATAGCAACGTGGACCAGCCCAATCGCGCCGGTAGCCTTTGACTTTAGTCAATAGCACCTCGTAAGCGCTGCGCAAGCGCGCTGCTGCTTCTTCACGTTGCAGCCATGGAGATACGCCAATACCGATTGCCTGCGGTTGGTCGAAGTTTGGTAGATCGGTCCTCGCCCCACATTCTTCGCAGTGCACAAATTGCTTGCCTTCACGTACGCGCTTGATAATCGTGGCTCGTTCTTGCCGGTGACCTTGAGGGCAAACGACGGGTGGAAAACGTGTTACCTCTACATCACGCTGGTAGAGAAACTGTTCAAACAATTCCTGAAACTGCGTGCGACCGTATGGCGGAAGCTGATCACCGTAATACAGCACCACTTCGATTTCGCCTTCGCGGTCTTCGATCAAACGAAAACCGCAAATCTCGTTCTCACGCATTTCGTACTGCGCCTGGTTTTGCCACTGATTAATGCGAGTGAACGAAGGCGTATAACCGAGCAGGACCACGAGGGAAGCGTAAAGGTTTTCGACGCGCCCGCGTACCACATAAGAGATGCCTTCATTCGAAGGCCGGTCGTCTTGCAACGGACGTTTTTGCTTGATGAGCCCAGGGAAGATCAGCAACGTCTCGTCGTTCAGCGTTTCGCGGAAGCAGATATTGTGTTCGAGGAAGCGAAGGATGGCAGCGTCGAGCAGGATCTGATTCTCTGCCGGTGAAAGTCCTTCGAGTTCCTCGAACTGAGACTTGCCTTGCAAAAGTTCCGTCTCGCTCACTGCTCCTAACTCGCGCGGGTGTTTGTCGGCCAGCAACACGATCGATGAGGCGATCGTGGCAAGTAATTCGGGTGTGAGCAGAATGTGTTGTTCACCTGCCGAACTGCGTAAGACCGCGACGTACCCGTGCGTTTCGAGATGGCCAACGGCTGTCATCATCTCAGCGTCGGTGAACTGCCAGGTTTTGTCCTTTCTCTTAAGTTGTTTGCGCAATGCGGCCGGACTGACTAATACACCTTTGCGGTTGGGTTTTTCTTTGAGGCCAAGCACATAGTCCTTGATACCTTTGAAGGTAAGAGTAGTTACCGTTGTCGTCATCTGATCCCACGGAATTTGCAGCTTGAGGATTTCTACAAGTGCATCGAGCCCTTCGCCTTTCATTGCACTGGTGCTCACGTAACCGCCACCGATGCCGTAGCGTTGGCAGAACTGTTCTAGTTCCTGCTGTGGGACCGCAGGCGCACCGCGATCAACGCGGGCACCAACCAGCACCGAAGGTGGAAGTTGCCCTTTGCCTCTCAACTGCTCCAACCAAAACTGCACTCCTTTGAGTGGTTCCTGACGATTGCTGGGATCAAATAGCACAAGCGCTGCGGCAACGTTCTCGAGAAAGATGGAGTGAATCTGCCGGTAGACGTGTTGGCCCGCCAAATCCCAAAGAACTGCTTCACATTCAGTACCATCTCTGCGCTTCAGACCGAGTTTTTTGATGGGCCAAAACTGTTGACCATGAGTGGAGGCGTGTTCCTTGAATTCACCATGGGCTAGGCGCCAACCCAAACCTGTTTTACCAACACCCGAGTCACCGAGAAGCACGAGTTTCGCAGTTGTATAATGGACACTCTCCGGTGTTTGACCGAGCAGGATGAAGTAGTCCATATCCCAAATACGAACTATGGTGTCGGTGTCTCCCAAAGTCGCGAGGATAGGTAGACGAGGATGAAAAGCGATGCTAGGTCCGATATATCGAGATGCGGGTTCGTCCAACACACCGATGCACGACAGGTTGTCGCAACGCCACAGACGAACAGCGCTGTCATCGAAACCACCCTTCGAAGCCAGCCATTGGCCATCACTCGAAAAGGAAACACATTTTAGGCCACCGGAATGTCCTTCAAGAGTCTGTAAGGCTTGACCGGAGCGAGCATCCCAGACTTTGATGGTTTTGTCCCATGAAGCGGAAGCAAGAAGGCCGTTCGATGACCACGCAACACCGTAAACCTGATCGGTATGACCTGCCAGTATTTTTGATTGTTTGAAGTTAGGTGTATCCCATAGACAGATCGTTTTGTCCATTGAACCTGACGCAAGGCGTTGGCCATCTGGAGACCATGCCAGTTGACAAACGGCGTCAGAATGCCCTTTCAATGTCTGAAATCGCTGGCCGGTTTCGGTATTCCATAGGTCGATTTCCCCAGCACCTGAGGCCGACGCAAGAACCTGACCGGTTGGTGCCCAAGCTACGCTATAAACTGGTCCTACAGTTTTCAACGTATGCAAACGCTCATCACTTTGCCAATCCCAGATCTCAATATCTCCGTCGAGTGAGGAAGTTACGATGCGTTGGCTATCGACGGACCACGCTACACTAAGGACAGCGCTTTTGTGTTCCCGCAGTGTGTACACGCAGGTCCAATTGCGCACGTACCATATGCGAACGGTCCTATCTTCCGAAGGCGTGGCGAGATATTCACCATCGGGGGACCACGTGAGTCGTCTTATACTTTCCCGATGTCCGCGCAAGACTTTGCGTAGCGTTAACCCTGGTATAGGAGAGCCGCCAATTTCAGTGAAGGTCGTGCCTTTCGGCTTTTGCGATATCTTATTCCTTGAGGATCTAGAACGTTTTGGTCGTTGAGGTTTTTGGTTGCTCATTTGATTAACCACGGACATTGAGTCAACGCACCGTCGTCTCCTGGGTCGCGCTGACTATTAGAAACTTCCAGTTCTCGATCGCGGTGCCCTTCGTTTGCAGGTTCGAGGTTAGGTAATAGAGTCGTTGCGTCGCTGGTCCATTGGGCGCCTGGGAGAAGCGATCGTTAAGGAAGTACGGTGGTATTGATTGGTAATAGAGAGTGGCGGTGACGGAGAGATTCTTGGCCGTGAATGCACTCAAAGGGATCTCATAGCGTATGACGTTGGTGCCGCTTCCGTCCGCATAAGCCGGATCGCCGCCGATGGCGACCGGGTGAGTTTCATGGAGGTAGTCCGCGGGAATGTAGGGCGTCTTGTCGGCTTTGAGTGGGCCGGTGCTGGTCCAACCAAGGGGCAGAAGCCTGTTGTCTTTCAATTGGTAGTCGCGGCGCAGAAAACTCGTCGTCATCGCGCACTGAATGTTCAGGTTGAGTTCTTCATAGATCTGAACCTGATCCTGACGCGTGATTGCGGATCCGGTGTTCTTCTGCGTATCCCAGAAGTAGTGTCGCTGGTAATACTGCGGACTGACACCCGCAATTGGCTTCGCGCAGGCAGCCGGATAACCGAGCGTTGCGGGCTTCGTGCCATCTGTGTAGACATCAAAGAGCTCTGACGCGAGCCTCTCGCTGCTACCGTCACCTTTCACGACAACGCCCAGCTCGTTTGTACAACCCGAACACCAGACAGTCTTGCCGGTATCGTTATCAACTACGCGAAACTCCAGAAACGCGCGGCGAAATCCGACGCCACTCGGAAAACGATGACCCGTCTTGTTCGTCACCTTCACATCCGCAACAAGTTTCTGATTGCTGATCACAGGCTCCGACACTGAAACCTCAGCCGTAGAGTTCTGCGCCTGTTGCACAAACGCATCGATCGCCGTCGACAGATCATCAAGCCCTGACATGTAATCGTTTTGCCTGACACCCAGAATGTCGTTGGCAAGAATATTCGTTCCGTTCGACTTGTAAGGCGACATGAACTGCCGAAACATTTCGAGCAGCGTGACATTCAAACCTTGCAGTTGATGACGCGCAAAACCCTTATCGCGGAAACGAACCTTAATCTTGTCATCAGGCAAGCGATTGCCGGTTTGCGGATACTGGTCATCTTCAATAAACGCGATCGGCTGTTGAATCATGGGTATGGTAAGCGAGCCAGCCGAGTTGGTGTACTTCGTCGGCATGTGGCAATTCTGGCACGTCTGCGCTTTTGAATTCGTCCCGACTTCATTTTGATAACCACTATTGAGCCATTCGAGATAAGTCAGTTGCTCGAGATGCGGTTTCTTTGGATCGGCGCCCGGATTATCCATCAAAGGCAGATTGATCGTGTGGCAGTTACCACACATGCGCGAGTCTTTGATGTACGCATTATGCTTGGGCTTGATGCCGAGAGAATTGTTCATCGGATCAGTGACAATCTCAGCGTCCTGGAATGGACCAAACAGATCCGCCGGATTGCCGGTCGTGAAATTGCCCGTGATCCGCGTCTTGAGGAAATTGACAAACGGATCCCCGTCGGGTTTCGCAGGGTTATCCTCAATGATTCGGTGACACGCCATACAACTCACACCATCACGCGCCAACGCCCCATAAATGTATTTGTTGTTCGACGGATTTGAATCGTAAGTCGCGTAAACCAGATCACTTTCGAAGTTGCCTTTGTCCGGTCCGCCATTGTCGTCATCCAACCGGCGTTTGCCCATCACGCCGTGACACTTGAAGCAAGTGTTGTTGATGGCCTTAATCTTTTCTGCGACCTTCGCCGGATCGTCTTTGAAGAAACTCTTGACGAACT
Organism: Pyrinomonadaceae bacterium; assembly: GCA_035694465.1. Lineage (GTDB taxonomy): Bacteria > Acidobacteriota > Blastocatellia > Pyrinomonadales > Pyrinomonadaceae > PSRF01. The sequence goes on from DASSFI010000073.1 coordinate 32,174, forward strand.
CAATCTCACTTTCCAGTTGTGCGTAGAAAACCGGATCGCGTCCGGCGAGACCCATCGGCGACCAGCGCCACTCACCGAACGGCGAAACATTCATCACCGGAGTGGAACCATCTTTTTGTTTCGTGCCCGTGTAGATCATCACGTTGCCGTACGTACCACCGCTGTGACAACCCATGCACTGATCCGACGTCAGAAACTGGTTGGGATTGGGAGACGGTGACGGTTTCGCTTCGGGATTGCCGATGTTCTGCGGAAAAATGTGATCGTAAGTCTCGCCGGGAAACTTCTTCACTTGGTCTCTAGACACCGGAGCAATCGATTTATAGAACGCAGTGAATTGTGAATCGACCGTCGCCGGTCTCAACATTGCCATCTCTCGGAATATCGATTGCTCCTGCACGTCGGTCGCATCCGCGTTATGTCCCGCGGTCGGCACAATTTGATCACTGTCTGCCGCTTCGCTACAGGGTTGCGCCGGCGCCGATCCATGTCCGCTCACGGGCGACGACGCCCACGACAGATCGACAAAATACGAATCAGGATCACCCGGGAATCCGTTGATGTTCTTTGAATATGTAAACGTGTGCTCCTTCTCCGCCGAAGCATGACACCGCACGCAATAGAGTCCGAAGCCTGCGTACGGAACGGCAAACGGCGGATTGTTATTGTCCATGCATTGGGCGTCCCACATCTCAGCCCAGTACCAACCATCCTGCGAACCCTTGCTGTCTTTGATCATGATGGTCCAACCGTTGATTCCTTTCGGTGGCTGGATCTGATACCTCGCTGCCGGCGCCGTATACTGTTCCTTCACGATCATGGCGCCGTCCGGAATTGCCTGTCCCGAATTTCTCTTCAAGAGCCAGTTGATGACTGCGGGCGAGTAATAGATCTTTACGGTCGGATGCACACCGTAGCTGACGCCGTTAACAAATGGACCAGTGTCACGAAGTTTCTTGTCTTCACACCACTTCAGGGTTCGATATTTCCTGCTGCTGAGAAATGATTTCAGTTGCGCCTGGAACTCCGGCATCTTGGCCGGGAGAAAAGTGCTCGGCAGCGGCAAACCGCTTTCTTGTCCGCCAGCGCAAGGTGAAACCTGAGCCCGCGTTGAAGAAGCTGCGGCGGCAACCAGACTCAAACACAGGACTAGAGCAAATCGGATTCTCATGTAAGCGATCACCTCTGAGTGGTTTATCGATGGAGCAAGAGTCGGGTGGAGAAATGCAGCCCTTGGCACGTCGAAGACGCAGGCACTTTATATTGCGGAAAAAGAGACCGTCAAGAGTTTTGACTCAATCGAAGAAATTCGGCGCGGGGGCGGCCACGGAGGGCCGCCCCTACAGTACGTACCACAGCGCCAGTCACGATTAGGCACTCTTTGTCTGCCGAACGTGAATGTGATCTACTTTTGAACGGGTTCGAGGGTGCGCGTGGTGTTTTCCGTGACGCTCGCAGGTTCCCATGTCGGTAATGGCTGCGCCGGATTGAGTTCGCGAGTTTCGGAGGGTTCTTCTTCGAGAGTTGGGCCACGAAGTTCCTCGCCACGGCGAGCCAGCCGTCGCACTTGCCAGACTCCGAGTCCAAAATAGCTTAGAAACGCAAGACCGGCGAAGATCATAAAACCAACAATAATCAACTCGCTGAGCTGGAGTTTTTTCAGCAGCGCTGCGCCACCAAAGATCGCCGCCATACCCATGACCGTGATCCAAAATAGCCCTTCCATCTCGCTATCCATACGTTTCTCAAAGGTCTTGATCAGTTCGACCTGATCGTTCGCAGCCAAATCTCGAACAGCTAAATTCGAACCGCAACGGTTGCAAAACTTAATCTTCGAGGCTAGAGCCGCTCCGCAGGATGGACAGAACATCGTTTGGACCTCCTTGAGCGGCTAATACGCAAATTGGCCTCGCAGCGTTTCAGCCAGGCTGGTATCCACAGATGACACAGAAAATGAACAGGTAGGGTTCAGGCTACTCGAATCTAAGCGCGACTAACGGATCGACTTTCGCTGCGCGGCGGGCCGGGAGCCAGCAGGCGAGCAGCGCTACAAGCATCAGCAACAATGCGATCGCGATCAGCGTCAACGGATCGCCTAGCTCCACGCCGTAGAGTTGCTGGGCCATCTGTCGCTGCCAGCTATCTGGTCCGAAGTATTGACTTACAAGTAGCCTCTTAAGCACATAACCAGTCAGCGCGCCAACAACCAGACCTAAAAGCACCAACTTCATCCCCTGCCAGATCACGAGACGCGTGACTTGTATCACTCGGGCGCCAAACGCCATGCGAATGCCGATCTCTTTTGTGCGCTGGCTGACCGAGTATGCCAACACGCCGAAGAGACCGATCGCAGCCAGTATGAGTGCGAGTACACCGAAGAAACTCAGCAAGCGCGCATAAAGTCGTTCGCGGTTAAGCGAGGTCTCGGCTCGTGCTGCCTGCGTCCCCATCTGAGTGATCGGCAGATTGCTGTCGAGGTTGCGAACGACGTCGCGTACGTTTCCGGCCAAATCACCGTTGGTGCGGAGCGCAAAGTGCATCTCGCCGATGTTAGCCGGCTCCTGCTGCCAGGGCGTGTAAAGCAGTGGTTGATTCGGTTCGCGTTGCAGCCTGTATTTCGCGTCGGCAACGACGCCAACAATCTCGATGTCTCGATCCTCAAGCCTGATGTGCTTGCCGAGCACTTCTTCATCAGGAAAGAACTGGCGCTGGAAAGTTTGATTGACAATGCCCACAACCGGTGCGTGCGAGTTGTCCTGCACGGTAAACTCGCGCCCACGCAAGAATGGAATTTCCATGGTTGCAAAATAATTTTCGCGCACCATTTGCCGCATCGTGTCGTGTCCCGGAGCGGTTTCTGCCGTTTCACCCGGCAGCAGAACGTCGTTGAAAAAATTGTCGTCCGCGATGAGCTCGACACGTGCGAACGTCGCTGCGCGCACGCCCTGCAAGTGGTCCAACCGCTCAAAGAGTTGCTGATAGAACCGCAACAGATGTTCGTCCTTGTAACCCGCTTGCTCAGGTTGCAGCCTGAACACAAGCAAGTTCTCCTGATTAAAGCCGAGCTCAACTCGTTGCAGATTGTAGAGCGTGCGGATAAACAATCCCGCGCCGGCCAGCAGCAACGCTGAGACGGCTACCTGTATGACCAGCAACCCTTTGCTCAAACGCGACACACGACCCGTCGTGCGGCCGCTTTGACTGAGTGTGGTATTCAAATCCAAACTCGTCGCGCGCCAGGCCGGTACAAATCCAAATAGCACACCTGTCAGTAATGAAACTGCAAGGGTAAACGCGAGCACCCGCCAGTTGAGACTGAGTTCAACTCCTCCCGGTATTAGACCCGCCTCATCATTTGTCAGCGTCGCCAGTAGGTGCTTCCCCCAGAAAGCGAAGAGCACGCCAACTGCGCCGCCCAACGTGGCGAGCAGTAAGCTTTCGGTCAGCAGTTGACGGATGAGACGCCAGCGTCCGGCTCCGACCGCGAGCCGCACGCTGATCTCCGATCCACGCAAAGTTGCTCGGGCAAGCAACAGATTGGCCAGGTTTGCGCACGCGATGAGGAGCACGAGTGCGACGACGATGAAGAGTCCATAGATGGTCGTCGCATAACTCTTGCGCTTGTCCAGCATTCCCCGATCGCCTGGTTCGGAGATCAGGCGTGGATAGTCTTTCGGAGCGAGTTGAGAAGGTTGGCTGCTCTTCCGCGGTGGTGGCATCGCGTCGAGTGCCGCGACTTGGAAAACTCCGTTCAAGCTTTCGCGCGCTTGTTCGTCAGTCGCACCCGGTTTGAGCCGGCCCATCAAATTCAACCACCAGACTCCGGGTGCGTCCGCCGTGCCGAGGTTGCTGTTGTCACCTCGCAGTAGCGGCTCCACGGTCAGCGGGATCGTGACGAGCGGGTGATAACCGACTTGCAGCGTACCGTTGAATTCGGGTGGTGTGACGCCGATGATTGTGAGTAGCTGTTGGTTGAGTTTGAGTTGTTGGCCAATGACGTCGGGCTTCGCCTCAAACCGCTCTTGCCAGAACTGATAACTCAGCACAACGACCGGTGGGGCGCCGGGCCGATCGTCTTCAGCCGTTATCGCGCGCCCCAAAATCGGGTTCAATCGCAGGCCGGAGTAGTAGCCACCCGAAACCGCCTGGCCGTCGATGATCTCTGCCTGATCGCCTACTTTTGCGGTTAGTTCCGGAACCGGACCAAAGGCAAACAAATCGCTGAGTGGACTTTCCGGCGAACTGGCTTGCGCCTGGGCCATCTTTTCAAAGACATCGTAGCGAAATAGTGAAAGACTTCTGGTGCCTGGTGGTCCATCGACATTCGAAGTACCACTCATGCCACTGGTTCTGTAGTCTTTCCCCGCCCGCCATTCAAACACCAATAACTGTTCCGGATCTGCGACCGGCAAAGTCTTCAACAACACGGCATCGACGACGCTAAACAGAGCGGTATTGGCGCCAATACCAAGTGCCAGCGAGAGGACGGCAACCGCAGTGACGCCGGGACTACGACGCAGCATGCGCAGTGCGTAGCGTAAATCGCGCATGAATGTTTCCACTCCCGGCAGACCACGTCGCTCGCGGTAGGTTTCCTTCACTTGTTCGACGCCGCCGAATTTCCGCAGCGCCAGGTAACGCGCTTCCGCGGAACTCATTCCCTGTCGCATATGATCTTCAATCTGCATTTCGAGATGCGACTGAATCTCATCCGCAAGATCCTGTTCGAGTCTTCGTCTTTGGAATAGACCACGCAATCGCGACAGAAAGATTCGTAAGCTGGTCATGGGTTTATTTCTCTGAGGGGACAAGAAAACGACTCACTATTGCAGACGTGCGTCGCCATTGGTCTTCTTCGACCAGCAACTGTTTGCGCCCTTTGCGTGTTAGTGAATAGAACTTGGCGCGCCGGTTGTTTTCCGACGTACTCCAACGCGTGCGGATCCAGCCCATCTGCTCGAGCTTGAGCAACGCTGGATAGATAGTTCCCTGATTGAGTTCGAGTAGCGCGCCGCTGACCTGTTCGATGCGACGGGCGATGCCGTAACCGTGCAGCTCACCGAGGGAGTCGAGCGTTTTGAGGATCAACAGGTTCAGAGTACCTGGAAGTACTTCATGCTTGGTGTCCGCCACGGCTGAAACCTCCTGTTGGATATCAACAGGAGTATAAATAGCATTCGTGTTGGTAGTCAACAGGTATCCACAGACTGACTAATAAAGTTTGTGTAATCTGTGGATAAAACTTAGCTCGCGGGGTTTGGCGGGGCAAAGCGCTGGACGGGTGGCGCTTCGATGCGCGGTCCATGATATCCAGTGACGGGGCCAAATCGTTCATGACGTTGCCAGTCAGATCGCGCCTGGGCAATCTCCTCGGGCGCGCGCGCGACAAAGTTCCACCACATCAGGATTCGTTCCGGAAAAGGAGGTCCGCCAATCAGCAATACGCGAGCCCCGTTCCGGCTCTTGAGCTCGAGGCTGGAACGATTCGTGCCGAGATACCAGAGACTCGTCGCATCGATCGCGTGACCTTCTATTTCGGCATCGCCCGTTAACAACAGTGCGGCATGTTCGAAGGTTTGGTCTAACGGAAGTTCGAGACTCGTGTTGGCGCGCATCTCGATGTCGACCCCAAGGATTGATGAGAAATGCTTTGTGGAAGTCTCGCTGGAGAGCAGCGATCCGGCAAAGACGCGCACTAAACCGCCAGGCTGCTCGACGATCGGAACCGCATCGACGTGTTGAAACGATGCTGTTCCATGTCGAACAGCTTCGGGAAGCGCTACCCACAATTGCACACCGTTCAACAGTCCGGTGTTCTGCGCTGGTGTCTCTTCCGAATGAGCGATGCCGTCACCCGAGGTCATCACGTTGACCCCGCCAGGTCCGAGTAAAGCTTCATTACCAAGACTGTCTTTGTGGATGATTTCTCCCTGGACCAGCCAGCTCACAGTTTGCAAACCGATGTGCGGATGCGGCGCGACGTCCAATGGCTTCGCATCGGTGAAGGAAAGCGGTCCGAATCGATCGAGAAAACACCACGCGCCTACGAGTCGCTTCTGGCGAATGGGTAGCGCTCTCAGGATTTTTAAGGCGCCAAGACTCGTTTCATGCGCCGGAAACTTCTCGAATACATTAATATCCACAGATTTCACAGATTTATATTAATCAATCTGCCTAATCTGTGTAATCTGTGGATATGAAAGCAGTTGTTATTACTCGATTTGGTGGGCCTGAGGTTTTAGAGATCGAAGATGTCCCGACGCCTGAACCTGGCTCGGATGAAGTCCTCGTGCGTGTGTGGAGCACCGCGCTTAATCGTGCCGATCTCCTGCAACGAGCGGGTGGATATGCAGCGCCGCCCGGCTTCCCGCAGAACATCTCCGGACTGGAGTTCGCCGGTGAAGTGGCGGAGTTGGGCACGAACGCTAGACGCTGGCAGAAAGGCGATCGCGTCATGGGTATTACTGGTGGTGGCGCTCATGCCGCGTTCGTCGCGACTCATCAAGACGCGCTAGCTACGGTACCTCCGAATCTCGATTGGCCTGAGGCGGGCGCAGTTCCTGAAGTTTTCATCACTGCATTCGACGCGCTTCAACAAGCAACATTCAAAGCTGGAGACAAAGTTCTGATACATGCAGTTGGAAGCGGAGTCGGGCTTGCTGCGACACAGATCGTCAAAGCGCTTGGTGGTCGTGCCTTCGGTACTTCACGTACACCTGACAAGATCGAGCGCGCGAAACCATTTGGACTCGAGTCTGGCTACGTCGTTCCCGAGCCGAGCGCTTTGGATGGGTTAGCCGGATTTGCCGAGCAGGTGAACGGATTTGACATCGTCCTCGATCTGAATGGTGGTCCATACTTCGCAACGAGTCTCGCGGCGATGGCGCTGAAGGGAAGGATCGTTCTTATCGGCGGTGTCGCCGGCGGGAAGACGAACGTCGATCTCCATCAGATCCTGCGCAAACGTCTCCACATCATCGGCACAGTGCTTCGCGCGCGACCTCTCGAGGAAAAGATCGCAATCACGAGTGCGTTTGAACAAAGCGTCGTGCCGCTGCTGGCCGCTGGAACCATTCAACCTGTCATCGATTCTGTTTACCCGCTCGAAAAAATTCAGGACGCTCATCGACGTTTGGAGTCTAACGAGACCTTCGGCAAAGTCGTGCTTACGATTTCTTAGGCTCGTTATCGACTACGAAAGGATTAAATCGGATCGGCTTTTTGCAATACGCGCAGGTGCTTACAAGTCGCGGATCCGTGAACGCTGTCTGGTCCAATGAGAGACACGGCGACTGGCCAGGCCTGAGCGAGGCTGAGAGTGCTTCGATAGTCTCAAGTATGTTTGCCGAAGGCTCGACGGATCGATCGCACCAACCGCAATACGCAACAACGTTTTTGGCCCAGCCGCCACGGGCAAAATCATAAAGCCGAACGATCGTTGTGACGCGCGGTTCGTTGGACCACTCAACCAGGTCGAACATTCGCACGTTGCCCGATTGACCGCCAATAATCACATGCCGCCCTCGCATAGCGAGTGACATGACTACAAACGGCTGCACGCAAACTGAAACACATTCGCCAGTTTGTAAATCCCAAACACGAACAGTTTGATCCCGACTGGACGAGACAATGTAACGACAATCAGGCGTTATCGCCAGGCCCGTAATCGTCTCGGAATGTCCCTCGAGTTTTCTTAGTTCGACCCCAGTTCGCGTCGACCAGAGACTGATAGTCTCGTAAACTCCCCCTGAAACCGCATACTGTCCATCCTCGGAAATGGCGAGGGCATAAATGGTATCGTTTGGCGACTTAAAGACCCGCACGCGCTTTTCAGTGGCCAGATTCCAACTCATGAACGTTCGCTTAGTTTCGTCGAAATCGTTGTCACCTACAGAAAGTAGCAACCTGCAATCCGGGGCCAGGGCCGCTATGGTAACGTCGGATGAATGACCACTCAGCCTGCCGCGAAGTTGTCTTGTGACCACGTCCCAAATTCTCAATTCGTGATCTTCGGAAAACCTGGAACCTGACACGGCGATACTTCCGTCAATTGAAATCGTTAACGGATAGACCGTCCCGGTTTCGCCTTCAAATGGTATTGGTTTGGAGAGGAATCCATTTGAAACTTTATACACGTTGAAGTGTTTGTGGGCCGCAATCAATGCCCGTGAACCATCAGGCGTGAACGCAATCGCGTTTGGATGGCTCACGTTTGCTAGTTTTGAGTAGGCCTGATTGCCGGTTTTAACGTCATGCGAGAGGAAGATACCGTCGTCATCACATGACGCTGCAATTCGTCCGTCATTTCTGAAGGTGACATGATCGACGTTGCCGGTGGAAGTGGTTTCGTCTTCGGTCGGAGCGTGCCAGCCGCGCGCAGCATCCCAGAGTTGGACGATGCCGTTATACGAGACTGTTATAACTTTACGAGCATCGGCAGTTAGTACGACTTGGGTGGTTGCCGCGACACTGCCGGCAGGCGCTACCAGACGACGAATTATTTTTCCGCTATCGATATCGCAGAACGTTACGCCTCCATAATGTGCGAGTGCGACCATGCGACCGTCCGCCGAGATAGCCATTGCTTTGGCTGGTAGATTCTCTGGACCTTCGTCCGCATGCAGAGTGTTGACCTTTTTCTGCGTGGCCAGGTTCCACGTTTCGCAAGAACCATCACTACCGGCAATCACGAGCTGCTTAAAATCAGGCGTCACAGCCAGATCTTCGATATTGCCTTTCTCTGGGCGCACTACAGCAGCGCATTCTTTGGCAAAGAGATCCCAAAGTCGTACTTCCTGATCACTTCCTCCCGAGATGGCCCAACGACAATCGGTTGACAGATACACGCGTTGAATTTCACTGGTATGTCCTTCTAAAACGGCAAGACAAACTCCCTTATTAAGATCCCAGACACGAATCATGTGATCTTGACCACCAGAAACCGCAAGTTCACCGCTCGCAGAAATCGCAACTGCTGAGGGCCGATCCTCGTGCCCACTCAAGTGGCGCAAGCAAGTGCCGGTCGAGACATCCCAAACGCGAATGAGATCGTCGCCACTACCCGAAACTAATCTTCGACCGTCCGGTGTCATGGCGACCGCCATTGCAAAACCGGCGTCGTCATCCAGAACTCGCAATCGCCTGCCACTAACGAGATCCCAAACGTGGAGAGCCGTCAGAAATGTCGAAACTGCGGTTGCGCCATCGAAAGATACTGTTACTCCTGAAGTATCCTGGCCGCCTGATCCCGGCGTCAGCGTTCTCAAGATGAGCGGTTCCGTATCAAATTGTTTGCGATACTTGGGACGGCACAGAAGTGAGAATGGGCTGATCGCGCGCGACTTGAGCACTTCGTCCGCGGCTTTCCCCACTGGTCCAGCTTCAAAATCGTTGTGAGCCTGTTGCAGGCAAAAGTCGGTCTGCAACCGCCATTGATCGAGACTTTGACTCTCACCGTTAACAAACGCTTCAAACGCACGCAGATTTGCGAGCCGACCATCAGCTAGAGTTGCTGGTTTCGCATCGGGTGCGCGGAACGAAGCGGGCGGAGCGATCGGGTGCGCAATCTGCTTCAGCTCGTCAATCGCCTCCGGATGATCGGCAGCACGATCCAACACCTGCATGCACGAGCGTGAGTAAGCTGCGAGTTCACTCGCATAATTTCGCGCGCCTTCGCCGTTTTTCGCGGTCTCGATCGCTTCGGCTTGAGCTTCGGGCAGAGCTTGAATTGCCCGCGAAAAATCCTCACCGAGTTCGTAAGTCATTCCCGCCCGACACTTGGCCGCAACGAAATCAAGATCGCAGAGAGTGTTTTCAACTTCATCCCACGACTCGGCCTGAGTCTGGTGGTAGACGATTTCACTCAAGGCACGTCGCTGTTCGGAGTTCCAATGTGATTTGGTGTGCGCCAGTTGCCTGAAGAAACGCGCCACTTGCTGGTTGGTCCGCCGAAATACCTGGCTTGTTTTCTTCTTTTCGTGAATGGCCAGGTAACGCCGGTTGGCCGCGAGTCGCAGTTGTTGGTGATAAAAACCAATCAGCCCTTCGCCTGACGATTCGTCTTTTGGTTGTAAATAAAAGGCCAGCGCGCGGTAGAAACGTGTCCAATCAAGACGCGTCGAATTCGGCATGGTCCGGCTCAACAGATCGAGTATCTCTGCTTCAGTCAACCCTGAGCGCGAAACTCCCAGCCAGCGCAGCACGCGCTCGACGAGTTCACGACCGTGATCTGTTTCAAGTCGCACCAGCACCTGGGCGAAAAGATCCGGCAAGGTTCTTGGCAGTTTGTTGAGTCTAGTTGAGATCGAATCGTAGTCACCAAAGAGAGTGAGCTCTTCGACGGCAACGCGAAGATACAATGGCAACGAAGCATCGGGACGTGTTTCGATGTTGAGCAGTTCGTCAATCTGTTCGTCCGGCAGTTTCTTGCCACGCTCCTGCAACACGCGACTGACTAGCTGCCGTCGATCATTCTCCGCGAGCGGCGCGAGGTTGATGATCGAATCAGCTTTCAGTTGTTGTTGCAGGCCGTCGAGTGTTTTGCCTGCCAGCGTGCTGACGATGATACGCACGTTGCGCGGCAACCTCATCGGCAGCCAGTCGAGCCGGTGACTCTCTGAGCTCGGATCAAATTGATCGAGCGCATCGATCAGGAGCAGCACTCGCTTTTGCGGGTTCAGTGCTTTGAGCCGAGCGTGAAGCACGACGCGCAGTTCTTCGGGATTCGAAGGAACTGGCAACTCATCTTGCAGCTTTTCGGCTATTGATCGCAGCGCGCTGATCAAATCAGTTGAAGCGGAACTCGCGCCGACGAAGAAGGGAACCACCGTTCCTTTCTTGCGCTTGCGGGCACGAAGCGCAAACTCAGCCAGCAAAGCTGATTTACCTGAACCAGGTTGACCGGTAATTACGAGAGGTGTGGTTGCCTCGACGTCATCCGCATACTCGAACATCTGAGCAAGCGTGTCCTGGCGTCCGAGGAAGAGACGAGTGCGGTCTTGCAGGAATAACTCTTGAGCATCGTAAGTAACAGTTCCTCGTGCGTGCGACGTTTTGTGTTCCTCTTCAATCGCACTCCACAATTTTTCGAGAACGGAATCACCCCAGCTCTCGAGTCCTTTGAGTCTGATCGTTCCGTGTTCAAGTAACGACTGCTGAAACGGTTCACTCAGGTTGGGCCATTCGCCGGGATCGATCACGCCATCGCGAACACTCTTCTTGTCTGCGGGTGACAATCGGTGTTTCAGGAGGTTCAAGTCAATCTGAAGCCCGGCGTATTCGACGTCGTAATCGTCAACAGGCTGACTCGATCGTATGACGACCTTCAATTGCTCGAGCTTTTGGCGACGGTCAGGATCAGGCTCCACAAAAACAGGACGAAAGGTGGGCGGGAAATGATCATCAGCGAGGAATTCTCCGCGACGCAGATAGAAAAGAGCTCGGCATGGCGCGGGAGAAGCAAGTGCGCCGTAATGGAACTCTTGTTCGGTTATTGATTGACCGGCGCCGGGAATCCTGGCCGACTCGAAATGTGTGAGAAGTCGATTGAGTACGGCGTCCGGCATCGTCGCGGCTGCTGACAAACGATAGACTGCGGTTTCAAGAGTTTCATCCAGTGGGTACCAGTCGGTTAGCAGGCTCGCGTCTTCGGGCGTCATCGAGTGATGAATTGTTGTGAAGGTCGAGACGTCCAACTGATCGGGTGGCGGCACCCAACCGTATCGCTCGCCCAGTAAGCCGATAAAAAAAGGACGTGCGCGATCGATCTCATCGAGGCAAATACTTAAGCTGCCACGACGGCGTGAATCTTCGGCGGTAACTCCCCAGCGCAAATCGATCCCCAGAAACTCAACCCCGAGTTTTGCACATCGGCTACGCAGCTCGGGAAAGACGAATCGATTGAGTCGATCGCGTTCGGCATGCATATCGCGGAAGGTGGAGGAGACAAAAACCCGCGCTACGCGTGATGTTGTTTTCTTCAAAGTAGTCGGAATTGTGACACAGCCGCGAACTCTTTCTCCAACAAATTGAAGAGCCATTGTCGGAGGTTAGGTTCGATTGTAGGGGCGGCCCTCCGTGGCCGCC
>DASSFI010000074.1:0-38509 GCA_035694465.1 Pyrinomonadaceae bacterium
AAACCACGGGCGGCCACGGAGGGCCGCCCCTACAAAAAATGCAAGCATCGCGTAAGTAGCCAGGAGAATGAGTGGAAGGACAAGGACGAAGAGTGAGTGCTCATAGAATGGAACGCCCTGTTTGTATGAACCATTAGCCAACGGAATGCCAAGCGTGGTGGTGTAATAAATCATAAGTGGGAAAAGCACTAATTTCCGACTTGGCTTTGCGGTTCGCTTCTCCGTCAACACGAACAACAGCAATAGAAAGCCGAAATAGACCACGATCCCTTCAAGCCGGTGCAACTGGTTTGCCGACAGCCCATCAACCTGAATCTCGTGGCGTTGAATCTCCAGCGCGATACAAATGCGAACCGTGTTTGCAATCAACGTCGTCCCATAGGCAACCACCGCCGTCACCGGAATAAAGCGCCAACTGATCTCCTGAAATCGATCGCGCCACAGTCTTCGCAGTCCAAGCATCAGAAACGCAGTGAGCAGGAAATTCACCCCGGCACACGAGACCGCGATGACAAAACGATGATCGCTGCTCATGTAACCAGTGTACGACTCGAACGTAAAAGACCGTCCGCTCAGCAACTCAACCAACGCAGTTGTCGGGGCAAGTATCCACCGCAACTCATCCGGAGTCGCGGTGGAGTAATAGAGTTTGAGTGCCAGAGCGCACAGCACAACTACCAGTAACTGTGCGCTCCAGATTAATTTGCGCTTCATACAAACCACCGTCGTCTGCGCAGGACCATCACCGTCGCCAGCAAGAGTGAACCAACCATCAGCCAGATCAGCTCCGGTTCACTTCCAACTTCGGCGCCGCCTACAGCAAGTTCACTCACGTGCAGCGGCAACGGCAACGGTTGTTTCACGTCCTGAGCCGAACCATTCGGATTGGTCACCACTTCGCGTACGGCAATGAACGACGTGTAGCGCGTCAACAAGTTGTACTTCAAACCAAGCGCAGTCACTGCCTTGATGTTTTCTTCAGACAAGTCGGCAGAACCGTAGTCAGACAACTCAGCAATTCGCGCGCGCGCCCAGAGATAACGCAGCGCATTGTTTCCCTGATCGGGCTGGCTGTTAGCTACGTCAAGACGGCTGACATAGTCGCCCTGGCCTGTTTTGCCGGTGAGTTCGATCGTGCCGGCAACTGGTCCACGCCATTTACCGAAGAGAATAATCGGACGTTGGGCCAACAGATCCGGGAAGCGCATCGGATTAACGTCGTAGGTGTCAAAACCAATCGAGCGCACCTTGATGTCGGTCAACACCGGAGTCTCGATGTACTGGCGGAACTTCGTCGCCGCACCTTCGGCTTCGTTCTCGTCGGTGACGATAAATGGCTCACCCATGCCGGCCTTCGCAATGCCTTCGATGAGATAACGATTCACCGAGCCGCCGATACCGAATGCGAAGACATTACAACGATTCAGATTCGCGCGAATGTGTTCGAACACACCTTGTTCACCCGAAACGTAACCGTCAGTTACCAGCACCACACTGCGCGAGATGCCATCCTGACGCGGCAAGCTCATCGCGTTCTGAATCGCAGCGAGCAATTCCGTACCACCACTACCGCGTTGTTGCTCGAGTAGATGAATCGCACGATCGATGTTCGCCTGATTAGCCTGCAGAGATTCCGGCGAGAGCACAGTTGAGTCGCCGGCAAAGAGCACTACGTTGAAGAGATCAGTCGGACGCAGTTTTCCGATCAGATCCTTGAGCAATCGTTTCGACGTGTTCAGCGGGAAGCCTTCCATCGAGCCGGAGACGTCGACGACGAAGATGTATTCGCGCGGCGGAATCGCCTCGGTCGCCACGCGCTGCGGCGGTTGCGCCATGTAAAGGAAAAAGTTTTCGTCCCCGCCCTGAAAGAGCAGCAGGCCTGAAGCAATCTGGTCGCCGGCAAGACGATAACGCAAAACAAAGTCGCGATTACCCTGGAAGGGGTTCGCGTCGTCGAGCGTCAATTGCGCAACGTTCTGACTTTGCCACTGCGGCAGGATCTGGTGCGAAGGGCACGTCAGATCGTAAATCGGAACACCGGTGGCAATTCTCGTATTGATGTGCAAGGCACTCGCCGGTTGTTCACCCCCGCGCTGATAAGGGGTCTCGACGAAGCCGTCTTCTTTTTTCGCTTCATCTTTTGGTGACGCGTAACGTGGGCCAACAACTGTCGGGAACACGACTTCGTAAACACTGTCGGTGGGAACGAGGAGTTCGGTATAACGCAACTCGATCTCAACCTGTTCCTGCGGCATCAGGTTCGCCAGGCTCATCGAGAACACGTTCGGGCGTTGCTGTTCCAGCAGCGACGCACTCTTCCCTTCCTCTTTTGCCTGCTCGAAGTCTTTCTTTGCCTGTTCGCGTTCTTTGATTTTGGCGACGATGATCTCGTCGCCTATTTGCATGCGCATCGAGTAGACGGCAGCGCGCGTCGAGGCTGGAAAGACGTACGAGGCATTGATTGCTCGTAAGCCTTCGTTACGATAAATCTGCCTGACTTTGACGTCGGCAATAACGCCTGAGACTGAAATGTCGACTCGTGTGTCTTTGAGTGGTAGATGATCGACGTTCGGGTCTCCCTGGACCACGAAATAGGGCGCAAGTGTTGTATCTTCCTGGGCCTGCGCCATACCCGAAGTGAAAGCGATCGCAATTGCGATCAAAGCCAAAAACAGATTACGCAAATTGAATTGCATGATGTCCTCTCCGCCTCTTAGGGCGTCCAAGCTTGGGCCTCTTCGGCCCCTACTTAAAACGCGGAAATCCTAAGAGATAGAGAGCTTTTGGCGACCGTTACGGACCACAGGACAGCACCGTACCGGCCACAGTCGACGGGTGGGGATCAGCCACAAAAAGGCACAAAAAGACATCAAGAATTGAGGTTCAGCTTTGCTCCAACGCGCGCAACGCCAGACCTTTAGCGACGGTCGTGAGTTCTTCACCGCTCTTCAGTTTGTCGGCGCCGAAGGTGCGGGAGAAGAAGCGGCGCACGACCGGCACAAACGATGATCCGCCGGTGAGAAACACGCTGCCGATGTCTGAATATTTAACGTTGCACTGCTCCAACAGCCCGCGAATGCAGGCGGCGATATTTTGAATGTCATCCTGAATCCAGGATTCGAACAGCCACCGCTCCAGTGTGTCATCCATCTGAACGGTTGACTGTGAAAACACAAACGACGCGATCTCTTTGTCTGTCAGTCCGACCTTTGTTTGCTCGACGGCACGATAAAGCGCATAGCCAAGATTCTCGGTGATGATTTGAATCAGCGCGCCTACCTTCTGCGGTTCAGTGGCCTGGTTCTTCACTTGACGCAGGACGCCCATCGTCTTCGGTTCCTTCAGAAGAAACATGTGGTGCCAACTGGACAACTGCGTATACACCCAAACCGGCACGGGCAGTTCTTTTCCAAGCGAAACGTAATTCGATCCGAGACCAAGTTTCGGCGCCACCAGTCGCATCATGATACGACTGTCGAAAGTGTCGCCTGCGATCGCGACTCCGGAAGTGCCAATCACCGGATTGCGCCCATCTTTCTTTCTACCCGGTCCAAGTTGAGCGAGGGTGAAGTCACTCGTGCCGCCGCCGAAGTCGCCGATCAGGACCAGCTCATCGTGATCGAGTTGAGTTTCGTATTGATAAGCGGCCGCAACCGGCTCGAACTCAAATGAGACTTCTTTGAAGCCCGCCAATTCGGCAGCGGCTTGCAAACGTTTCAACGCCAATGCTTCGTCGGCTTCAGTCTCAGCCCCTGCAAAACGAACCGGACGGCCCAACACGACTCGAGAGGCCGAGGTCTCGAATTGGTCCATCGCGATCACACGCAGTCGCCGCAGGATAATCGCAATCAGATCTTCCAACGTATAATGACGCCCGTTGATGCTGGTCGAAGTGAACAGACTACTGGCAAGATACGACTTGATCGAAACTATCAGTCGTCCTTTAGTGTCTGCATCAAGATATGAGGTGATAGCTTCCGGTCCGGCTTTGGTCTCA
The DNA here is from genome assembly GCA_035694465.1 of Pyrinomonadaceae bacterium. Lineage (GTDB taxonomy): Bacteria > Acidobacteriota > Blastocatellia > Pyrinomonadales > Pyrinomonadaceae > PSRF01. Next base: position 3,998 of record DASSFI010000074.1, read on the forward strand.
GTGTTTTGTTGTACACCGCGTTCCCTGGCGGGAAAGTAAAGAATTGAGCGGAACGCGGCCAAACCACCAGCAAACGTCGCCAGCATAGCTTCACGATCATTGCCGGCGACAGCAATAGCGCTGTTGGTGGTGCCAAAATCGAGTCCGATGACGGGTTCGTTTGTCATAGTCAATCAAGAGACAGAATACAGGATACCAAACGCTGAAACATGACGACTCCGTTGCCTGTCAAGATTGACGTCCTGCTCGAACCTCTATTAACAGAGGTCAGCGACGTACAGGCTGACGAAATCTTCTCACAACTGATCACCGATCACGCCGAGCCGGTAATCAAGGGCGTCATTCGTTTCAAACTGCGCTTGAGCACATTTCGCGAAAGTCAGCGCGAAGAATCTGACGACATCTATCAGGAAGTAATATTGCAACTCGTCGCTCAGTTGCAACGCTTTCGCAGGCTTCCCAACGGAAATCCGATCTCGGATGTGCGCGGAATGGCCGCCGTCATCGCACACCGGACTTGCGCACGCTGGATGCGACGCCAGTTTCCGGAACGACACGCACTCAAGAACCGTCTTCACTACCTGTTAACACGCCAGCGTGGTTTTGCACTCTGGCAGGACGGTGAAGGAAAACTGCTGGCCGGCTTTGAGATTTGGCAACAACAGCTCCAGACAACTCGCAATCTCCCAGACATCGAAAAGTTACCGTCGCCCATTCGCGCCTTGAAAAGTGATAAGCCTCAGCAACTCGCTGAACTGCTCGCCAGTCTATTTAACTATTTAGGTGGTCCAATTGAATTCGACGAACTGGTGGGCGGTGTCGCGGCACTCCAGGGAATCAGTGATCGGCCAATGGAGTCGCTAACAACCGATGAGGAAACATCGTTCGAACCGGCAGCAGCAGACCCAGATCCAGCCTGGCGCGTCGAGAAGAAGTTTTTTCTTGAACGGCTTTGGGAGGAATTGCAACAGCTCCCGCGAAATCAACGGCTCGCATTGCTGCTGAACCTGAAAGATGCGAATGGATTTGGCGCTATCACGCTCTTTCCGGCCACAGGAATCGCAACCATCCGCCAACTCGCCGCCGCTCTGGAAATCAGTCCGGAAGAACTCGCAAACATGTGGAACGACTTGCCGATTGAGGATTTGCGCATCGCGGAGTTGACCGGATTAACCCGCCAACAGGTCATAAACGCGCGGAAATCCGGCCGCGAGCGGCTGGCGCGCCGGCTGAAAGGATTTATTTAATGGAGATGGTAATACGCGACAATTTTCGCCAACTTCTGATTATGAAGCCCGCCGGGACCCCGGCTCAGGACCAGAAAAAAACTTGTGGAACACGTAACTCAAAAACAAGTTGAGGACTACTCGCAAAATCGATTACCCGCCACGGAGTTGCTGGCGGTAAGCGATCATCTGGGCGAGTGCGACGATTGCCGGCGTCGAGTTGAAGCTGGCTTGAACGGCGAGGCAGCCTTCTTCGCGCTGCACGACGAAACACTTGCCGAGAATGGCTTGGGCGGCGCGCATCTTACCAGCGAGCAGACGGCCGAGTATGTTGATAAAAACCTGAACGGCGAGGCCCTGCAAGTGGTCGTGGATCATCTAGGAAACTGCGAACAGTGTGTGTTCGCCGTTGAGGATCTGCGCGCGTTTCGAAATGAGGTCGCACCGTCGCTGGACCGGGAGTATCGCCCGGCAACGGTTCCCGTGACGACAAAGCGGCGCGAGAGTTTGTTTTCGCGTTTCAGAATCGCGCCCGTGCCGGCGTTTGCTGGTGCCGCCCTCGCGATATTGTTGCTGGCCATGATTGCGTGGATAGTCTGGCGTGCGCCGAAGGACGAACGTCAGGAAGTGGTTGCGGTGCCGAGTCCGTCGGTTCAACCAACGCCAATACCAACGGCCTCAGTACAGCCGGAATCTGTTGCCGTTGTGGCGCAGGTAAATGATGGTGCTGGCGTTGTGAGCTTGGATCAGGAAGGCAAACTCTCAGGCGCCGACAACTTACCGGCTGGCTATCAAGACCTTTTGAAGAAAGCACTTAGCGGGCAAAGGATCGAAAAGCCCTCGGAGCTTCAGGGATTGACACGACCGTCGAGCGCGTTGATGGGTTCAAACGATCAGCAGCGCGAGTTCTCAGTACTCGAGCCTGGCGGGAATGTGTTGTTGACCGATCGACCAACATTTCGCTGGTCCAGAATGGAAGACGCAACCGGTTATGTGGTTGAAGTCTACGACGATCAGTTCAAACTCGTGAGCTCAAGCCCGGAACTTACCAATCTCGCCTGGACCACAACTGGGGCTCTTCCGCGTGGACACATCTATTCCTGGCAAGTAAAAGCCATCAAAGATGGGCAGGAAACAATCTCACCGCGCCCACCAGCGCCGCAAGCAAAGTTCCGAGTGCTCGATCAGACGAAGGCTAATGAGTTGGTGAAAGCGAAACGCGCCTATGCCTCATCGCATTTAACGCTGGGCTTGCTTTACGCCGAAGCCGGCCTATTAAAAGACGCGGAAGCTGAATTCAGATTATTGCGTCGCAACAATCCGGATTCGGAAATTGCGAAGAAGCTCCTCGGTCAAGTTCAGGCCATGCGACGCTCATGATCCTGAAAATCTTGTAAATCCTTTCCCCTGCCTTTGGTAATAAGTCGGAAACTTCAGCAACTTCCTCATTCGAAGCGGTTTTTACGAGGAGAAATCATGCTGAAACGACTGACCACATTCATTTACGGACTCTTGAGTTACCTGCTATTTTTCGGAACATTCCTTTACGCCATCGGTTTTATCGGCAATGTTGTGGTTCCCAAGTCGATTGACTCGGGGAGAACAGGGTCGCTTGGGGAGGCTCTGTTCATTGACGCCGGCTTGCTACTGCTGTTTGCAGTTCAGCACAGCGTAATGGCACGACCGTGGTTCAAGCGTGGGTGGACGCGGTTTGTGCCAAAGCCGGCAGAGCGCAGCACCTACGTGTTGCTCTCTTCTATCGCACTGCTTTTTCTTTTCTGGCAGTGGCAACCGATCGGCGGCGCTGTTTGGACCGTCGAGCAACCCGTGGTGCGCACAGTTCTTTATGGACTCTTCGCACTCGGGTGGTTACTGGTCCTGACCAGCACATTCCTGATCAATCACTTCGATCTCTTCGGACTACGACAGGTTTATCTGTTTCTACTCGGAAGAGAGTACAAGGAACTCAAATTTGGAACCCCAGTGCTCTATCGTCACGTTCGCCATCCACTTTATCTCGGCTGGTTGTTCTGTTTCTGGTCGACACCAACGATGACGGTGGCCCATCTCGTCTTCGCAATCGCCACAACGGCGTACATCTTTGTGGCGATTCAATTCGAGGAGCGAGATCTCATTGACGCGCATGGCGACGAATACCGTCGTTACAAAAACAAAGTCCCAATGATCATTCCCGTGCGCATCGGTAAAAGCTAACAGTCAAGCTACAAAAAGGCACAAGCAGCACCAATGAAGATCATCAGTGTTCTTGTGCTTTTTTGTGGCCAATTTTAGGTACGAAACTTAATTCTTAGGAGAAAATCATGTTCAATCGGATAGTTCTTGCACTTATCGCTGTACTTACTCTCGCAGTTACACCCGCTCTCGCGTTCGACAATAACAACGGTCCCGAGTTGCCGGAGCAGTGTTCCAGTATCAAGGTCGAAGAAGGAAACAAGCTCGCCTTTCATGCTTACGCTAAAGGCGTGCAGATCTACAAATGGAATCTTGTCACCCAGACGTGGGATTTCATTGCCCCGCAAGCCGGACTGTTCGCGGAAGAAGGCTACCACGGTGAAATCGGCACCCACTACGTTGGACCAACGTGGGAAAGCAAGAGCGGCAGCAAAGTCGAAGCCCGTCGCGTTGTCGGCACTGGCTGTACTCCTGAGCCAACCGCGATCGCGTGGCTGCTGCTGAAATCGATTCGCGCCGAAGGTCCGGGCATCTTCAGCAAGATCACATTCATTCAACGCGTGAACACCGTCGGTGGCCTGGCCCCGGCAACTCAGGGCTCATTCCACGGCGAGATCAAGGAATCACCATACACCGCGGAATACTACTTTTATAAAGCCGAGAACCCGCACGGCAACTAACAGGAGCAATCATGAAGCAACAGCGAATAAAACGTAGCACGTTGTCTATCGGCTTCGTCTTGACGGCTATTCTTCTGGCAATGCCGGCCGTCCTGGCGGCACAGGAAAAAATCGTGTTCTCGTCGACTCGGGACGTCGCCAACAATCCTGAGATCTACGTGATGAATACTGACGGGTCAGACGTAAAGCGCCTGACTTTCAATACCCAGTTTGATGGCGAAGCTTCGTTCAGCGCCGACGGCGGCAAGATCGTGTTCACTTCCACGCGCGACGGTAACGGAGAGATTTACGTGATGAACACGGACGGCACCAATCAGAAGCGCGTGACTAACAATCTCGGCAATGATGCGCATCCGTCGTTCAGTCCGGATGGAACGAAGATTACTTTTATTTCTAATCGCGAAGGTGGGCTCGAGATTTTTACGATGAACTCAGACGGTACGAATGCAGTCCGTTTGACGAACGCTCCCTTCAGCAAATTCAACCCGTCGTTTAGTCCCGACGGCACACGGATCATTTACAGTGCGATTGACGGCAACGATTCCGAAATCTGGATGATGAATGCGGATGGTTCGAATCCCGTCAATCTTACTGACAACACAGCAGACGATCGGACCGCGAAGTTCAGTCCTAACGGCACCAGGATCGTTTACCAGAGTGATCGCGACGATCCGACGGGTCATAATTACGAAGTGATGATGATGAATGCCGACGGATCGAATCAGGTGAACATATCGCGGCACTCATCGTCTCAGGACACAGATCCTTCGTTTAGTCCTGACGGCGACACTGTCGTCTTCATTTCGACTCGCACCGGCGACTCTGAGATCTGGGCGATGACGCCGGGCGGCAGTGGCGCGATCAACCTATCGAACAATACCGCCACCGACCTGAGACCATCGTGGGGAACTGCGAACAGCGTACCTGAATTGAGTAACGTCACTGTTTCGTCACCCATTAACGAAGGTGATACTGCGACACTGGCGGGCGAGATTGTCGACGGAAATGCGGGCGACAGCCTGACGCTGACGGTTGACTGGGGTGACGGCCATTCAGAAACCTTCGAAAAACCTGTTGGTCCATTCGCTTTGACGCACACGTACGTTGACGATCCGCCATTTGGCTCGCCGACGGACGACTATTCAGTCACGTACTCCGTTAACGACCATCGGTTCGGAACTGACGTCGATGGAAAACTCGTGAAGGTGAACAATGTGAATCCGATCGTCTCTGACCTTGCTGTAACGCCTGCGCCCGTGACGCTCGGAAATCAGGTAAGCCTGTCAGCGAATTACACTGATCCGGGTTATCACGGCTCACCGGCAGACGAACAGCTCAGTGTGATCGTGATCTGGGGCGATGGTCAAACCAAGACCCTGACCACGACCGGCGCACCGGGATCAATTCTCGAGACGCACAAGTACGCTGCTGCCGGCACCTACACCATCGGCGTTCAGGTGACTGACAACGACGGCGGTTTCACGCTCGCTAACATTAACGTTGTCGTTTCGGTTCCTCCGGCGCCGGCGGCGCCGAGCAACCTGCGAGTTGACTCTGTCTCGTCAAACCGGATTCAGATTGTGTGGACAAACAGTGCGAATAATAATCAGGACGGCTTCATCATCGAGAGTTGTGCGCAGCGTGGTTGCAACAGCTTCATCGAGGTGGGTCGCGTATTTCCGGACATTCGACACTTCGTTCATAACAATCTCTTCGCGAACACGCAGTACTACTACCGTGTACGCGCGTTCAACGCCGGCGGGACTTCAAGCGCTACCGAAGTCGTCTCCGCCAAAACACTGAAGAAGTAATTCTTCTAACAAAAACGATCTGGGATGCGACCGCTTTCGCATCCCAAATCGTCTTTAAATCCGCGTTTATCCGCGTTACTTACTTGCCAGTGCGGCGGCTGTACGCAGCATACGCCAGCTTCTTGCGACTCATCTTGTCCTTCAGACGATCGTAAAGCGACGATTGGAGTTCTGCGAGGGCCGCAGTCTCCTGCATAACCTCGGGCGCAGCCGCGCTCGCTAATCCTTTTGTCGCAGAGATAGCGTCACCGAGCACGAACTGTGCGCCAGAGTAATCCCCCAGATCCATGCGCTTCATCGCCTCATTGCGTGCCCGTGCATTCATCAGGAACTGCACCGTCTTGCTCACCTCTTCATTCACGGAACCGCGCTCAACTTCCGTCCGCGTCGCAAACTCAATTGTGTGTACCTGTTTCAACACCTCGGCATTCTTTACTTCCTGCGGCGTGAAGCCAAGACGCAGGTCCAGCAAACGCATCTGCGTGCCGGCTGCTGCTGCACCGACTCTCAACTGCACGACAATGTCCAGCGGTGACCCTGATTGCAGATTCGGTAATCGATAACGTCCGGTTTCCGTCAACTCAAAATCATTGAGCACGTCAACTACACGAACCCCGTCGGCAGGAATCAAACCCAACGAAACTGTGTGCCCAAACTGCGCGATCAAGCCTTCGAGCTCGATCTGAAAGATGTGTCGCATATCGTCAGGCTCCACGACGTGCCACGCGTTGCCACCGCCCGACTGCGCCATTGGCATCAGCAGATCTTCATTGAAATCAGCACCGATACCGATTGTCGACGTACTGACACCGCGCTGAAAAAGCCCCATGGCTTGCGTAACAATCTCGTCAGTGTTTGTCACGCCGACATTTGCGAGTCCGTCAGTGATCAGTACGACGCGATTGATACCCTGGTCGAGTATGTGCTCGCTGACAGTCAAACCACCTCGCACCCAGGCTTCGTGCAGCGCGGTCGAGCCACGCGCTGTGACACGCGAAATCAGATCCTTCATCGCGTGTTTGTTTGTAACCGGCTCACTCGGAAACAGCACTTCGATATGCTCGTCAAACGTGACGACGCTGAGACGATCTGTCGCGACCATCTGATCGACACAAAACATCGCGGCTTCACGTGCGCGAATCATCTTCTCGCCCTGCATCGAACCCGAGCGATCGATCACCAGACTGAGATTCAAGTCGGGACGTCCCTTCCAGCTAGGCCGGCTGCTCAGATCGAGATTCGGCGCCGGCGGCGTGATACGGATCAGCACATCCACAGTTTGTTCTCGACCTGCTTCGAGCTTCGCGTGTGTAGTGAAAAACTCAACCTTCGGGTATTCCATTTCGGTATCTCCTTATCCGGTAAATCTGCGTAACCTGTGGATGGCTCTTTCGAGCAAGCTCTTCGTTTTTCCGCTCGTCGCCGGCGGCGAATAATCTGAGCGGACGTGCAATTCCAACCCCGGTTCGATCTCGATCCTTTCCCACGAAGCTGACTGGGCCAACTGGTGTGGCGGTGGCGCTGCGGCCAGTGCGCTTGCTTCTCTTAGTGGCGCGGCTGAATCGGAGGCCAACAGCGATTCGAGATAGCGTTTTGCATCACTCTCCCGGCTCTTCTTCGGCGCAACATTACTGACGCCAAGCAACACCTCAAGCTCTTGCTCGCTCTTCCCTGCGACTAACTCCCGAATCTTTCGAATCGGTAAGTGCTCGGCCTGCAACTTCTTCACCGTCAGAAGCTGTAAGAGGTTCAGATAACCAAACAGCGACGCAGTTCCCTGCTTTTCTCCCGGCGTCTGTATCAATCCCTCCGCGAGGTAATAGCGAATGGTCCGTTCGTCGGGAACATTCGTTACTGTCCCGCGCGCCTGCTCGAGTCCCATCTCCGCCAGTACTTCTTCGCCGGCACGCGCAAACTCCAGTAAGCCAACGTACTTCTTCCCGCGCTCCTTCAGCACTCGCTGCACCATGGCACCGCACTATACTCTTGACAGTATTTACTGTCAACAGTATATGCTGAGCCGTGTTCATCCGACTTCCGTTCCGTGTCATCCGCGGCCCGTTCGTCTCAGATTTCATACCGTTCGCGTATTAATCATTGCCATTCACGCACCTTGCGCTTAGGATGCGCCGCCAAAAGGAGGCCCAAAATGAAACTAAGATTGCTATTAATCCTCTGTTGCCTGTTCGTACCTGCGTCGGCGAGCTTCGCCCAAACTGCACCGGAGAAAACTCCCGACATGGCGACCGATGTGCGTAACGGATTTAATGAAGTTAACGACTGGGTGTTGAAGGCTGCCGAAATGGTTCCCGCGGATAAGTACAACTACAAGCCGGTCGACACCGTGCGGACTTTCGGACAGTTGATCGCGCACGTCACTGATTCTTACAACTACTTTTGCGCACACGGTGCGGGTAATAAAGTTGAGTGGACCACTCCGGTTGAAAAGGGAGCGACCGACAAAGAGACGGTACTGCCAAAACTGAAAGAAGCAGCCGGCAAATGCAACGCTGCCTACGGCTCGGCCAACCCACAGCTTCGTCCGCTATTCATGAACGTGGGCCACACCAACCTGCACTACGGCAACATCATCACCTACATGCGCATGATGGGTCTCAAGCCACCGTCGAGTTAATCAAGAAAAAGCAGTTCTTCCGCAACGGCGCAACGAAAGCCCAGAGAAAAGTCTGACTCTTCCTGGCTTCCGTTGCGCCGTTGCGATGTGACTATCGTTGCTTGTCTGTTAGGACGCTAAAAACTAGAATGGGTTTTAAATGGCGCTGGTTATTGAAGCACACGAAATTACTTCACTGCCGATTACGGTCGATCCGGAAATTATGGGCGGTGTACCCGTTTTTTTGGGCACGCGTGTGAGTGTCGATGCCTTGCTCGGCAATTTGGAAGTTGGTGTATCAATCGATGAGTTTCTCGAGAACTTTCCAACCGTCTCCCGTGAACAGGTGTTAGAAGTACTCAAGTTTTCTCGCGCAACGTTAGACAGAGTGTTGAAAATGAAATGAAAATCCTCTTAGACGAATGCACACCTCACGTGCTGAAACGTCTCCTCACTGGGGTTCAGTCTGCATTCGATAATATTAGTGCTGGCGACTTTGTTGAGATTCCTTGGGACCAGACTGTGCAAGAAAGTTAACCAATCCCGATAAAATGGAAATGTCTTTCCTCTTTTCACGTCCCAAATCAGTAATTGGCGTCATCCATGTTGGTGCGTTGCCGGGAACGCCCCGGGCGTCGCAGACGGTGTCAGAATTGGCGACGTCTGCGCGCAAAGAGGCGAAGGTATATCGAGAGTGCGGGGTCGACGGGATAATCATCGAGAACATGCACGATGTGCCGTATCTGAAAGGCGAGGTTGGACCAGAAATCGTTGCGGCCATGACGGTGATTGGCGCCGAAGTTAAAAGTGAGTGCCGGTTGCCGGTTGGAATTCAGATTCTCGCAGGCGCAAACATCGAGGCAATGGCGGTCGCGCATGCGGCGGGACTGGACTTCATCAGGGCCGAAGGTTTCGCGTACGCACATGTCGCAGACGAAGGAATTATCGAAGCTTCGGCGGCAAAGCTGCTCAGATATCGCCGCCTGATCGGCGCCGAACGCGTTCAGGTTTGGACCGACGTAAAGAAGAAACACTCTGCCCACGCAATCACCGCGGATGTAAGCCTGGGCGAGACCGCGGAGACGGTTGAGTTTATGGGCGCTGATTGCGTGATCGTGACCGGCACTGCGACTGGCCTGGCCCCGAAAGTCGCTGACATCCAGGAAGCAAAGAGTCACTGTCACTTACCAGTGTTCCTGGGCTCCGGAATCAGCGAAAGCAATATCGGACAGTTCTTTAGCGAAGCCGATGGTTTTATTATCGGTTCGTCATTCAAGATTGACGGCATCTGGTCCAAAACGATCGATCCGGTGCGGGTTACACAATTCATACACGCACTCGACCAGATGAGAACTAGTGGTTGAGTCGCGATCAAAAACCGATCTGCTGATCATCGGCGCAGGGCCTTTTGGCCTCGCACTCGCAGCGCAGGCGCAACACGATCACATCGATCACTTGATCGTCGGCAAACCGATGGAATTCTGGCGGGCCAATATGCCCAAAGGAATGTTCCTCCGCTCGGCCTGCGACTGGCATCTCGATCCGCAGAATGTCGATACGATCGAGGCGTACTTACAATCGCAAGGTAAAACACCGGAAGACGTCGAACCACTATCACTCGATTTCTATCTCACTTACACCGACTGGTTTCAACAACAGAAGAACATTCAACCTGAACCTGTCTATATCGAGCGTCTCGACTCGGCAAACGGATCACTCGTAGCCACGACAGTCCATGGCGATACAATCCACGCAAAGAATGTCGCACTCGCGCCCGGTTTCAAACACTTCCCAAATATCCCGGAGGATCTGAAGGCAAAGCTTCCAGCCGGTCGTTTTCAACACACGTGCAACTACGTTGATTTCACAGATGCCAAAGACAGGCGCTACTTGATCATCGGCGGACGGCAGAGCGCATTCGAATGGGCCGCACTACTCCTCGAAGCCGGCGCCGCAGCCGTGCATCTCTCACACCGTCATGCAAGCCCCGAGTTCACAGTTGCAAGTTGGTCATGGATAAAACCCTTAGTCGACAACATGGTCGGCGATCCGAGTTGGTTTCGACGTTTGTCGCAAAAGGAAAAGGACGACATCAGTTATCGGATGTGGTCTGAAGGTCGCCTAAAACTCGAGCCGTGGCTGGAACCGAGGCTTCAGGACGAGCGTGTGAAACGGTGGCCGCAAACTGAACTCGCTGTTTGTCGTGAAAATGAGAGCGGAGCGTTGGCAGTGACGTTGTCGAATGGTGCGGTAATCACGGTCGACGAAATTATTCTCGCGACCGGTTATAAAGTGGAGATATCACGATTGCCGATCCTGGCGGCCGGCAATCTGCTCACACAACTCGAAATACGAAATGGATTCCCGGTCCTCGACGATCACTTTGAGACTTCAGTGCCGGGCTTGTTTATCACGAGCATGCCCGCTGTGCAGGACTTCGGACCGTTCTTTGGATTTACGAATTCAGTGCGCACCTCGGCGCGCCTAATAGCCGCAAGATTGACGCCATGACAGATTAGCGCGACGTCGTACTTTGAATCCGCCATCCGTCATAGCGCTTAACCCACACATCAGCAAACTGCCATTGCCTGCGGCTGCCATCACCGTTGCGGACTTCCAAATAGCCGTGCGCGACTGCCAGATGGTCAAAGACCCGCACATGGTCCACCCGGCTCTCATAGGTGATGTTGGCCGGTTGGTTCTCCATCCACTTGATGTCTTCCTCGCGCGTCAGTTTGATACCGTCGACAGTCAACGTGAAGTCTTCAGTTTCGATGCGCTCAAAAAACTCGCGGTCACGTCGCGTCTGCGCTGGACCATACTCGCGATAGATAGCGCGAATCTCCGCTTCACTCTCACTCGGTGCACTGTCGAACGGCGGCCCAGACACCCTGAGGTGGCAATGATTTCTGCGCACTGGCTTAATGAAACTAGTGAGGACAAGACTAAAGCTGAAAGCAACGAAGGCAACTAACAAACGAATAACGAGCTTGTTCATGCGGGTACCTCCGAACAAATTACGTGTCGATAATTTACCACAAGCGACCATGAATACAGAGGCAAACTATACTGGCTGCACCGCACCGTTTTTCTCGTTCGGGGCTTTCTCACCTTTTTCTTTGGCGTCCGGTTCTCCCCGCTGAGCCGCGGCGTTTTCGATCTCGGAGTTTATTTCCCCACCAATCAAAACAGCCGCACCGGTTAGATAGAGCCACAGCATCAACACGATCACTGCACCGAGCGAACCGTAGGTCGCGCTGTAAGAATTAAAGAAGTGCAGATAAACGCGGAACCCGAGCGACACGAGCAGCCAAAGCACCACACCAATCACCGATCCGGGTGTTAACCACTGCCACGACTGTTTGCGAAAGTCGGGCGCGAAGTAATAAATGAGGGCAAAGGCGAAAGTCATGCAAGCAAGCACAGCCGGCCACTGAATAATCTTCCACGTAGTCGGAAACACCGGGCCAAAGCCGTATCTTGCCGCCAGCCACTCGGCAATGTGTCCGCCGGCCACAACTAAAACGAGGGCGCCAATAATCAAAACCGAAAGCGCCGTGGTCAATCCGATCGCGGTCAAACGTTGTTTCCACCACGGCCGCGATTCTTTCAGATCGTAGGCAGTGTTGAGCGATTCCGTGATTGCCCCGAGACCGTTTGACGCAGCCCACAACGCTGCCAGAATTCCGAATGACAGTTTTCCACCACCACTCGCCGTCGACACTTCATACATCGTGTTATCGATGAGTTGAAACGCCGATGGCGGCATGATGCGAGCAAGGTAGTCAAAGAGTGCGTGACGTGTCCCGGTTCCCGAGCCGAGCACGATACCGATCACCGAGGTCAGAAAAATCAGAAATGGAACCAGTGCGAGCAGAAAGTAGTACGACAGCTCGGCCGCACGGCCAAAGACGTTATCACCCTGGATTTCCGCCCAAACGCGTTTGCCCAGTTCGCGCCAGCCCAGACCACCGAGTTTCCATAGCGATGCCATAGCAGTGCCCCCTTGCTCCGGCCGTCATAGTCGCTAATATAGATTGCAAGGTCAAAGAAATATTTTTGAGGGAGTATTGTCGATCCCGACTGGCGCCATTCGACTTACAATTGAAAGGGCGATTTTTCCCCCGGAACTATGAAGAGAAAGGAAAGTTATGGGAACTAAACCTACGTTCGAACAAGCACAATTACATCTGCAGGTCTACGATCTGCGACGCGAGGCACGTCTGCGCCAGGCACGCGACTGGTTTCAAAAGAGCTACTACGCCGAAACGATAGAAGAGGCGATGAAGCTCGCGACACCCGGAACCGAGCACGGCAACTTCCTCGGGATGGTGATCGGATACTGGGAACAAGCCTGCACACTTCTCAACTACGACCTGCTGCACGAAGATCTTTTCTTCGAAACCAGTGCTGAGTTCTTTGGTGTGTGGGAACAACTGAAGGCTGTCGTGCCGCAGTTTCGTGAGGCATTCAAGGATCCACAAATGCTTGGAAATCTTGAGAAAGCGGCGAAACGTTATGAGGAGTGGTCGGAAAAACGCAGCCCTGGAAACATCGCCGCGATGAGAGAATACATGAAACAGGAACAAGCAAAAGCGAAGAGCGCCAGCGCATAGTAATGTCGCGGACAAATTGTATAATGGGCAAATGGCACCACAAGTATGCGTTCACATTGATGGGATTACTGACGTCAAGCTTCCGCAAAAACGAGTTTGCGAAGAGTGTATAAAGACGGGAGACCAGTGGGTTCATCTGCGCACCTGTCAGCAGTGTGGCAAGACATTATGTTGCGACAGCTCGCCAAACAGGCATGCTTCAAAACATGCGAAGGCGTCAGGTCATCCCGTCATCGCCTCAGGCGAACTCGGTGAACGCTGGTTGTATTGCTATCCCGACGATGCGTTTGCAGAATATTAGCCACAAAAAAGCACAGGAAATCACAAACGATCATCTGTGCTTTTTGTGGCTATTTTTATGGCCACTGAATGACTTTGGCTTTTTTCGTGGGAGCGATTATTTGCGGGCTCAGCGGTGGTGGTCTGGGTGACTCGAATTTGGGTTTGACGACAACGAGCGGTTCGCTGACCTGAACCTGTTCCGCGGGTTGTTCGACTGGTTTTTCTGTGACTTCGCTGACAGATTTCATTTGACGCGGCGGCGCGACGAGTTTCTTGATGGTCGGCTTGATCGTTGCGCGAACTTCAGGCTGAGGACTGGTAACGGGAGCGCTTTCTACTTTCGTCACCGGCGGCGACGGTGGTAATACTTTCGGTGGCAGATCGTGCGCTTGTGAAGTATTCAAAACGAGTGCACCAAGACCGCAGCACACCATCAACACAACACTCGCAACTACCCCCAGCGCAAGAATCCTCGATCTCGATGGTCTCCGTCGTAATTGAGTCGGTTCCTTCTTTGCACTCGGCGTATTGAGACAACGCGCCACTTCAGCAAAAGTACGAGCCGTGGCCCATGTGTGCGCGGAAGCACCCGAACGAGTGACGGCTTCAGTGTGAGCACCAAACTCCATCAACACCTTCACTGTTTCCGTGTGACCAAAGAACGCGGCCAGCGCCAGCGCCGTAAACCCATCGTTGCGCGTAACGTTCGGATCTGCTCCGTGGTCGAGCAGCAGCCGAACGACTTCAGCGTGACCGCAAGCCGCTGCTTTCATCAACAACGTCATGCCATTGCGGTTTCGCGCATTGATATCCGCGACCCGCGGCAACAATTGCGCCAACACCTCAACTTCGCCGCTTTCAACTACACTCCATAGTTCCATAGTTAATCCCGAATCGTGATTCGATCGCCCGGCTTGATCACCGGATCCTGTATTTTTCCTGATTCGATCTCTTTCAACTTGTACCGAGTCACTACCAGAAACCCTTTGCCGTCGTCGCGACCAAGCCGTGCCTCTTTCGCATTCGGCGTCACTCCGCCGGCAGAGATGATTGCCTGTGTGAGTGTTAACCCTCTACGAAACGTCTTCTCACCCGGCAACTTCACTTCACCGCCGACGTAGATAAACTGCGTTACCGGCGCGACCACAGTTATAACGTCGCCAGGTCGAACCAGCAGATTCATCTCCTTTGCCTGTCCCAGATCAGCTTCAAAAGTCTCGTTCGACTCGTTTCGCACTACCGTAACGCGAGCGGCTTCAGGCAACGGTTGCGCGTCGGCAACGACAACGTAAAGCGGAATCGCTTCACGCCTGAGTACCTTCGGACCCGACTCTTTCACGAGCCCGCTTACGAGCACTGTATGACTCGCATAATCACGAACCCCGACAAACACTTTTGGATTCTCGAGCAAGGCGCGACGCTTCAACTCGTCTTCAAACTTCGTAACGATCTCATCAACTGTAAGCCCCCCGGCCGCAAGCGGCTCAGCAAGCATCGGATGCTCGAGGAACCCCGCCGGAGTAATCGTGAAGAGAGTGGATTGCGTCATGCTGTTGTCGTTGATGCGAATATCCAATACATCTGCAGGTCCAACTCGATAGACCTTTGTTAACGGGAGTTCGGTTGGAACGGGCGCGGGAGCGGGTACTGGAGCGGCGGCGGTGTTTGGTGGTGTTCGTTTCTCGGCAGCGATTCTGGCGGAGTCCTCCTCCCAGAGTATTGCACGTGCAAGCCCCAGTCGATCGCGGGCTTCATCGTCGCTCGGATTAAGCGCTACTGCCATCTTTAAACTCTCAATCGCATTGCGCCATTGTTTTAGATCGTAATAAGCGTGGCCGAGCGCGAAATGAGCATCAGCATTTCCGGGATTTAATTTCGTGGATCGCTTTAGAACTTCGACGGCCTGGGAAAACAATCGCGCCTCACCGTATTTCACTCCCTCTTTATACAAACGCCTGGCCTCGGCTTTGTCTGCCGATGAAACAGGACGATTGAGTGCGTAGTTGGTTGCGGTCTGTGCTGCGACGAGAGATCCAGACAGCAGCAGGGCTGCGGAGAAAGCGAGTAGTTTGAACACACTGGCCCCCTTGAAAGGAGTGAACTAAAACCCGCACGTATGAGGGGGAAATTTCAGGGGAATCTGGGTGTGTTGGTTATATCACTTTCATAACCGGAATTCCACTTTTATCAGATACCGTTCTTAGACGTCGAGACTTTCCAACATCCAAATATCTACACTGATCTGTTCCGCATAATGAAGGATGGGCTGCGTCTTCGGCTGCGGTAACTGCTTCGATTCAAGCATTGTCGATCCAAAGTCGGTCAACTTCGCGGTGTAGAGTTCCCACGGCTCATGATAGATCCTCGCACGATAAAGCTCTCCTTCGAATTCCGAGTAGAGAACGTAACGCTCCGTCAAAAAGAATTCGCGCGATCCGGGTTGTGACTTCGGTAACGGATCTCCGACTGTCCATGAAGCCTTAAACTGTGCGGGTGGATCTTCACGACGCTTCAGTCGGTACTTGATCTTGCGCTTACCCTGCAACGAAATGTCAGCCGAGTAATAAGGCAGGTGATAGAACGTACGCGCCGCCAACACCGCCGCGCTACTGTTCGCATCAAGCGAAAAAAACCAGACACCGGGCACGCCATTGTGATGAACGTAAGTACGAACGTTCAACTCGTGCATTTCATCGAGACCGGGAATGGGTGGCATGTACGGAGGCAGTCCACGAATGTCCCACATCGTGAAAGGCGCAATCGCAATCCATGCAGAGTTGCCGTAGGTATCGATTTCAAGCCCGGCGGGAATGTGTGGGCGCAGGAAACTCGGGTTAATGCGCCAATGTATAAAGAGTAACTTGCCCCATTCCTGATGCATCACCGGCTGGCCCTCCGGTCGATGCCGAACAGCCAGCCGGTCAACGTCAAGTACTTTTCGCATTCAGTTCCTTAGGTTTCGGGACGCGGATGAACACGAAAAAATCCGTACTCAATCCGCGTTTATCTGTGGCTACTTAACCGCTTGATCCGTGATCTCGAGTCCCCGGTCGATGATCGCAAACGCCTCGCGCAGCTCGGCTTCAGTGATACAAAGCGGCGGATTCGTGAAGAACGTGTTCCAGCGCACAAACGTGTAAAGTCCTTCCTGACGGAAAAACTTTCCGAGCGCCTGCATTTCCGGTGACGCTGAATTGAATGCCGCCATCGGCTCACGCGTTTCACGGTTGCGCACCAGCTCGACAATTCCGAACAGTCCGATGTTGCGCGTCGCGCCGACCGATGGATGTCGCTTTTCGAGATCCTCCATCAATCCACGCATGACCGCGCCCATGCGACGCGAGTTCTCAATCAGATTGTCCTCTTCATAAACTGCAATGGTTGCAAGTCCGGCGGCACATGCAATTGGATGGCTGTTGTAAGTCAGTCCACCATAAAAGACATTGTTCTGAAAGTGATCGGCGATCTGGCGTCGCATTCCTACCGCGCCGAGTTGGATGTAAGCGCTCGTCAGACCCTTCGCCATCGTGATCAGATCGGGCACGACTTTCCAGTTATCGACCGAGAACCACTCGCCCGTGCGTCCAAAACCCGCCATCACTTCGTCGGCGATCAACAGAATGCCGTACTTGTCGCAAAGATCTCTGAGTCCCTGCATGTAACCGTCGGGCGGAATGAGCACACCATTCGTACCAACCACAGGTTCAACGATTATCGCCGCGATCGTTTTCGCTCCTTCAAGCTCGATCACTTCTTCAGTGCGCGAAAGCACCTCTTCGGTTGTGTCCCAACCTCTCTTAATGCCGTGGTAATAGTCGGGAATACGAAAGACACCCGGGATACCTGGCTCGGCGGCCCAACGACGCGGATCGCCTGTTAGCGTCAACGCGCCGGCAGTGCCACCGTGATAAGCACGATAACGGGCGCCGATCTTGTGACGTCCACTGTAAAGGCGTGCTATGCGAATGGCGTTCTCGTTTGCTTCAGCGCCACCGTTAGTGAAAAAGAAAGCATCGATGTCGCCCGGTGTTATTTCGGCAAGTTTGGCGCTCAAACGGCCACGTACTTCAGTCGCCATGAACGGGTTTGCGTAAGCAAGTTTTTCTGCCTGGTCTTTGATCGCATTGATCACGCGCTCGTCGCCGTGCCCGATGTTCACGCACATCAGTTGACTATTGAAATCGATGAAGCGCTTGCCTTCCGGCGTATAAAAGTAGATGCCTTTGGCGTGATCGACCGGAATCGGATCGACGGCAGCTTGGGCGGACCATTCAAAAAGTGTGTGGCGGCGACAGAGGTCTACAATCTCTTCGCCTGTCAGGCCTGCGGTAGTTGTGGTCATAATGCTGGCGATGCTATCGGAATCGGCAGTGATTGACAATCCTGTAAGCCATCCGTGTAATCTGTGGATAAACCTTTATCGAATGAATCAAACAAACCAACTTTCACGCGAGCGCATTCAAGCAACCGAGCGCGTGATTAGACCACACATACGCCGCACGCCGATCCTTGAAGTCGACGGTTCTGAATTCGGTCTCGACTCAATCACGATCGTTTTCAAACTGGAACTGCTGCAACACGCCGGATCGTTCAAAGCTCGCGGCGCCTTCACGAACATGCTCACGCGCGAAGTGCCGGCTGCTGGTGTCGTTGCCGCCTCGGGTGGTAATCACGGCGCTGCCGTTGCATTCGCTGCAATGAAACTCGATAAGCCGGCAACCATCTTTGTGCCTTCGGTAGCATCGCAGTCGAAGCTCGATCGCATTCGCGGTTACGGCGCGGAATTGAATATCGCCGGCGATCGTTATGCAGATTCACTTGAAGCCAGCCAGGAATGGGCCAGGCGATCAGGCGCACTGCCGATTCACGCATACGAGGGCGATAAAACACTGTTGGGCCAGGGCACTCTCGGAATGGAACTCGAGGAGCAGGATCCGGCTATCGACTCATTGCTCGTCGCCGTCGGAGGTGGTGGACTGATTGGCGGCGTGGCGGCGTGGTATCAAAACAGGATCAGAGTCGTCGCTGTGGAGCCAACCGAAGCACCGACGCTTCATCTGGCGCTGAAAGCCGGCCAGCCGGTTGATTCTCCGGCCGGCGGGATTGCGGCAGACTCATTGGCGCCCCGCCAAGTTGGTCAGCAGATGTTTCCGATAGCGCAACGATTTGTCCAACGCTCGTTGCTTGTCACCGATGAAGAGATTCTGGCCGCGCAAAAGAAATTGTGGGATGCGATGCGGATCGTCGCCGAACCTGGCGGCGCTACGACCTTCGCCGGGCTGCTTTCAGGTCGATATCAACCAGAACGTGGGGAACGCGTCGGTGTGATCGTCTGCGGGGGTAACACTGACAAGGTAAAGCTCTAATTCATCCTGTGAATCGGGATCAATTCGTGGCGTCCAGCACTTCCCTCACTTTCAACGCGAGTGCGGAAGGTGTGAACGGCTTCTGCAGAAAATTGATCCCGGGTTCCAGCACGCCGTGCTGCACGATCGCGTCATCCGTGTAACCCGACATGTAGAGCACAGGCATATCCGGATGTTTCGTCAGCAAGATACGCGACATGTCGTTGCCACTCATGCCCGGCATCACCACGTCAGTCAATAAGAGATCGATCCGGTCACCATTGATACTGTCGCAGAGTCTGATCGCCGCATCGGCATTTGCCGCTTCCAACACTCGGTAGCCGACCGTCTGAAGTACTTGCCGCGCCAGTGTTCGCACCCACTCCGCATCTTCGACTAACAAAATAGTCTCACGTCCGCCGGGCACTTCATTCGCAGTTGCAGCCCGCTTGTACTCCTGCGCCTCAGCCGTAACTCTCGGGAAATAAATTTTGAACGTCGTACCGTGCCCTTCTTCACTGTAAACCCAGATGTTTCCACCCGACTGCTTGACGATGCCATAGACCGTCGACAGCCCGAGACCTGTTCCCTTGCCTTGCTCTTTAGTTGTGAAGAACGGCTCGAAGATGCGTTGCCGCGTCTCTTCATTCATGCCGCAGCCCGTGTCAGTAATCGCGAGCATCACATAATCACCGGGAACCACGGAAACGTGATCCTGCGAATACCCTTCATCGAGATAAACATTCGCCGTCTCGATCGATAACTTGCCGCCTTTCGGCATCGCATCGCGCGCATTTACGACGAGGTTCATCATGACCTGTTCCAACTGCACCGGATCAGCTTTGATATTTCCGAGATCGGTCTGTGCGCTCACGCGCAACTCGATGTCTTCGCCGATCATGCGGCGTAACATCTTTTCCAGATCGCTGACAACAATGTTCAGATCAAACACCTTCGGCTGCATGACTTGTTTGCGACTGAAGGCGAGAAGCTGTCGTGTCAGGGAAGCTGCACGCTCGCTTGCTCTGATAATCTCATCGATATTTCGGCGCAGCGGATCGTCTTCCTCAAGACTTCGCTTCATGATGTCGCTGTAGCCGAGAATCACAGTCAACAGATTATTGAAATCGTGTGAGATGCCTCCAGCCAGCCGGCCCACGGCCTCGAGCTTCTGCGACTGGATGAGCTGCATTTCCGTCGCATATAACGCTTCGAGGGCGTCAGTGCGTTCCTTTTCGGCGACACTTCTCTTCTGAGCGTGCGATTGCGAAAGCGATTCGAGCTGACGATTCGCTTCTTCGAGCTGTGCGGTGCGCTCCTGCACTTTACTCTCGAGCTCACGTTGCGAGTTGCTGACTTTCGTCAACATCGCATTGAAGGCCGTTGCGAGTTGGCCCAATTCGTCCTTTTGCTGAATGTTGACCACGCGCGAGTGATCGCCACGACTGATCGCAGTCGCGCCGGCGGTGAGTTGATAAAGCGGGCTTGTGATATTGCGGCTGAGCACAAACGTTCCGGCCACACCCATGACAAACAGAAATATGCCAATCAGGAGCATCCGTTTCACATAACCACTCACCGGCTGGAGCACGACCTCATCGGGAAACTCGATCAGGATTAACCACGGCGTACCGGCAATCGGTCGCCCGAGGCCGATCACTTCCGTCTTGCCATCGCGCAGGTAGGTGCTGATGTCTGCCTTCGCCCGCACATCCACTGCTGGTTTGGCGGTGATATTTACGAAGTCAGTCCAGAGGTCGTTGTCGTTATTGCCGACGTAGAGCGTCGCACTCGTACCGAGCAGGCTTGTAAGTTGCTGTCGTGTATCAGGTGTGGCGGCGAGTTTGCGCCAGCGAACCAGATAGCCCGCGACCTTGCCTTCGTCATTCTTGATTGCCGCAAGTGCCGGAAAGCCAACGGTGTCTTTCAAAGTTCGGAATGGACCCACTGCCTTGAACGGTTCGCTCGAGACTTGCTTGAAGTCGTTTGTCAGATCGCTGAGCGGTGTCGCTTCACCTTCCGGCAGGACGAGCAGTAGTTCGCGGTTCGCGCTCCACAGTTCTACTCGGATGCTGTTTACATCCTGTGGTGGGAGGAACTGTTGCAACAGCTTCTGTACGTCAGCTCGTGACGCTGTTTCCGGAGACTTCACGAACGAGCGGATAAGCGGATCGTTAGCTACCGTGCCGGTTTTCGTCGAGATGGTTGTCGCCGATTGTTGAAACAGCGAGGAAAGTTGTTGGGTGAGGTTTTGTAAACGCTCGCGTCCGGCATCAAGAGCGGAAGCCTTCACCGCGCGATACGAGGCCCAGTTACAAGCGATGATAATGCCGGCCAGTAATGTTCCGATGAGAATCGGTAAACGATACTTGAGTGAAATATTTGAGAGTGACCACTTGGTACTTCCGAGTCGTGACTCCGATATACCTTGTTCCATAACGACACCTTCCCGAAATCCGCCCCTAAAGAACTGGCGACCATATGGGCACAACTGCAATTGGGAGGTGCGCTCGCGAGTGCGAGTACTGGGGCGAATAGTACGCTGAGAGAATAGAATTACCTGCGTTGCAGGTCAAGTTAAGTTTTGGGCCACGGATGAAACGAATGAAGACGGATTTGGGACTTACGCGCTCAGATCTCGCAAGAGCCGCGGATTCCGCGCGATCGCGCCGTGAACTGTGGCGTGATGCCCCTGATCGTTTTGTGTCGAATCTGTGCAGTCTGTGGATGGTTTTGTTGTAGAATCCTTCTAACTCACGGTGGAGGTGTTCTCATGTATAGGATCTCACGACGACTAACAGTTGTCGTACTTCTTTCGGCAATTCTCTTTTTCCCGATCACAACTATCGCTTCGGACTTCAAACGTGAGGTCATCTACCAGATCATCACCGATCGATTTTTCGACGGCAGCAGCACCAACAACAACCCGTCGCAAAGCTCCGGTCTTTATGATTCCACGAAGACAAATTGGCGCGCTTACTGGGGTGGCGACCTCGCGGGTATTCAACAGAAGATGTCGTACCTCGCTGGTTTAGGTGTGACTGCGATCTGGATCTCGCCGCCGGTCGACAATCTCAACACAAACATTCCTGACGGCAGCGGTAATCCGACGGCTTCGTATCACGGTTACCAGGCGCGCGATTTCAAACGAATCGAAGAACACTTCGGTAATTCCAGTAATACCTGGACCGAGTTTGACAATCTCGTCACTGCCGCTCACTCGAACGGTATCAAAGTGATCATCGACTTCGCGCCCAATCACTCAACGCAAAACAACGCGGGCGAGTTTGGCGCGCTCTACGACAACGGCACTTTCCTCGGAAACTTCAGCAGCGACAGCAATGGCTATTTTCATCACAACGCCAACATCTCGGGCGGCGGCTGGGACGATCGTTACCAGGTACAGTTCTACACTCTCTTCGATCTCTCCGACATCAATCAGGAAAACGCCACCATGGACGGCTACCTGAAAGCAGCCGCGCAACTCTTTCAGCAACATGGCGTCGACGGCTTTCGCATCGATGCGGTGAAACATCTATCGTGGGGCTGGCAGTACAGTCTGGCGAACTCAATCTATACCTACGGCGACAGTTTTCTGTTTGGCGAGTGGTACCAGGGCAATACATCGGATCCGCTCTATCGCGATTCATACAAGTTCGCGAACAAGAGCGGCATCTCGCTGCTCGACTTTCCACTGAATACGGCGATCCGAAATGTCTTCGGTTCGAACGCCAACTTTTCCGAGATTGATTCTGTGCTCACAACCGAGGGCGGTAATTTCACCTGGAAGGAAGATCTCGTCACCTTCATCGATAACCACGACATGGCGCGCTTCCTGTCAATTAACAATAACAACAATCGATTACACGAGGCGCTTTCGTTTGTGCTGACCAGCCGCGGCATTCCGTGTATCTATTACGGCACCGAACAATACCTGCACAACGACACGAGTGGCGGCACCGATCCTTACAATCGTCCGATGATGACGAACTTCAGCACGAGCACGACCGCCTACCAACTCGTCGGTGCGCTTTCAACGCTGCGGCGTAACAATCCCGCCATCCCGTATGGCTCGATCACCCAGCGCTGGATCAATAACGATGTTTACATCTACGAACGTAAGTTCTTTGGCAACGTCGTGCTGGTCGCGATCAATAAGAACGAGACCACCGGTTACAGTATTAGCGGACTAAACTCTTCCCTTCCGGCAGGCAGCTATTCGGATTACTTGACTGGTTTGTTGGGTGGATCGTCGATCACCGTGTCGTCAGGTTCTGGCGGTAACAATCCGGTCACCACCTTTACTCTCCCCGCTCACACAGTCGGCGTGTGGCAGTTCACCGAAGGCGCCTCGACACCGCAAATTGGATCGATTGGACCAACTAGCGGACAGTCGGGTGTGAAAACAGTAATCGCCGGCAAGAACTTTGGTTCCTCGACCGGAACTGTGAAGTTCGGCACCACGACCGCGACCGTGAATTCGTGGACGCCGACACAGATCACTGTCACTACACCGTCAGTCACCAATGGCAACTACAGCGTCACCGTTACGAATACCAGTAGCCAGGTTTCCAACTCGATTCAATACACCGTGTTGACAGCCAAGCTGATCCCAATCACGTTTACGGTCAACAATGCCTCGCCGACATCGGTTGGGGATTACATCTTCCTGACCGGGAGCACAGTTGAACTCAGCAACTGGGCGACCACGTGGGACGCGGCGGTCGGACCGATGCTGACGCCGAACTATCCAAACTGGTTCATCGTGGCCTCGGTTCCGGCTGGTCAGACGATCCAGTTCAAGTTCATCAAGATCGCGGCGAATGGGACGGTTACGTGGGAAGCCGGAAGCAATCATTCGTACACCGTGCCCTCGAGCGGGACGGGCTTTGTGACCGTCAACTGGCAATATTAGCCACGAATAAAACGGATCAAAGCCGCAGATTTTATCTGTTGCTTTGATCCGTATAATCTGTGTAATATCCTGTTTGTCTTTGTTTTCCTGACGAAGACGCGGCTCCTTCCCAGATCTTCTCCGACAGAAGAGCTTCGATTTCACAAACCAAACTTGAGGTGTAACTATGTCTTTCCCTCTGCTCTCCGGACTGCGATCCAACGACTTGGCCATCGATCTCGGAACTGCCAACACACTCGTTTACGCCAAGGGACGCGGCGTGGTGTTGAGCGAACCGTCGATAGTCGCCATTAATAAGGTGACCAACAGTGTCGAAGCCGTGGGTAAGGACGCAAAGGAGATGCTGGGCCGCACACCGGGAAACATCGTTGCCATCCGGCCGATGCGCGACGGCGTCATTGCGAACTTCGAAGTGACGGAGAAAATGCTCCAGCACTTCATCCGTAAAGCGCACAACGGCCGTTCGTGGGTGAGTCCGCGAGTGGTGATCGGCATTCCGAGTGAGATCACACAGGTTGAAAGACGCGCCGTCGAAGATTCGGCGTATCGAGCCAAGGCGTCGGAGGTTTACCTCGTCGAAGAAGCAGTCGCAGCCGCGATTGGCGCCGGTCTTCCCATCACCGAACCGCAGGGGAACATCGTTGTCGATATCGGCGGCGGCACGACGGACATCGCCGTCATCAGCCTTGGCGGCATCGTTTATGCGCGTGCAGTCCGCACGGCCGGCGATGCGATGGATAACGCAGTCGCGGAGTTTGTGAAGCGAAAGTACAACCTATTGATTGGCGAGCGTACCGCGGAAGAGATCAAGATCAATCTGGGCAGCGCGTTTCCGCTCGATGAGCCGCTGACGATGGACGTGCGTGGCCGCAATCTCGTCGAAGGTATTCCGCAGACGATCACACTTGGTGACGAGGAAGTGCGTCAGGCGCTCAATCCGTGTGTCAGCGCGATTGTCGATGCCGTGCGGGTGGCACTCGAGCGCACGCCGCCGGAGCTTTCGGCAGATATCATCGACCGCGGTGTCGTTCTCACAGGTGGTGGAGCCCTCCTTGCGAATCTCGACAAACGTCTCCGAACTGAAACCGGCCTGCCAGTTTTTGTTGCTGATGATCCGCTGACCTCAGTGGTTCTTGGCGCGGGCAAGATGCTTTCCGACTTTGCGCTACTGAAGCGTGTGAAATGGGAAAACACGCTGCAATACTGATCGGCGTAAACTGTGACCTCGCATGTTCGAATCCGACGAGCAGAAAAAACGTGCCGAACTAATCGTCACTTTGTTGGCGAAGCTCTACGTAGTGCTTGAGCTCTCCGGCGACAACTGCCCTGTTTGTCACCGGGCGCACAGTCACGACGCCGAATGTCCAATATCGCTCGCGTGGTCCATGCTCAGCGAAGCACAACAACGCGAAGCCCGCACCACCATCCGCACCCTCGCACTCACGATTGGCACTGAGGAATCACACGCTGAAGACCTGGTGCACTGAGAAATCGCCTCTATTCTAGTCCCCTCAATCGTGAGCTGAATCTCAAGGTCCTGATGAAACCGATCCGGATTCTGTTTGACTGTTTGACTCGACACTCTGGGCGTTCGCTTGCGTGAATGCCCTTTGCCCAGTTTGACTTTCCACTCCGCCACAAGTTTCTTCCCTGACGCGTTTTTCATCGGAAATACCTTTCTCCTCGTTAAGGCACAACTATCCTGGACAACTAGTTACACAGATGAGCTATACTCTCTACAGCGAGTAACACTCTACCGTGGATAACTGGACGGAGTCAAGCGTTAATTTTCGGTAGTGGTGTTTTCGCAGATGATTGCGATGGGAAGCGCACGACCTCGTCCAAGACGATTAGCTGAGAAACTGCTCCAAATCCGGCAGGGCCTCGGGCTTTCTCAATCTGAGATTGTCAAACAAATGGGTGTCGCAGGGATGATTCACTACAGCAACATCTCAAAGTATGAGCTTGATAAAAACGAGCCGCCGCTGATGATACTGCTCGCTTACGCAAAGCTGGCGAACGTCCATCTCGAAGTAATCGTCGACGATGAAATCGACCTTCCTCATCACCTTCCCGGCACTTTCGATTACCAGGCCCGCCTCCGGCAGAGCGCTGACTCTTAAGCTGAAGCTTCTACTATCACCAGCCGTAAACCGTCAGTAAATTCGGGCCATATCAACGGATTTGTGGCCCAAATGAATTTTTCTGTTTACGATTTCGCGGTCCATCGTTTAGGATGGGGCGTCTTTGACAATTCAACAACGGCATAATGCGCGGCTCAATCTCCCACACTAAAGAGTGATGAGCATCGCCGTTGAGCATGAAAGGTTCATACTCACGGCGACCCATAAAGGCGAGCGCAGCACACTCCCAACTGCGAGTACGCATCAGCCGGGGCCATCAGGAGGTAACTTCTGATGGGCAATCCGCGTCCACGGCCGTTGCGACTGGCCGAAAAACTGCTGCAAATCCGAACCGGGCTTGGTCTTTCGCAAACACAGATGCTGGAACGGCTGGGCTTCGCCGAAACCATGCATTATGGGCGCATTTCGGAATACGAGCAGGACAAACGCGAACCTACCCTCATGACACTCCTTGCCTACGCTCGCGCTGCCAGCGTCCACCTCGAAGACATCGTGGACGACAATCTGGAACTACCACGCAGACTCCCCGGCAACGTCACGTACCGCGGCATCGGTCGAAAATCTCGAAAATAAGAACCATAAAGACCTCATATGACCGATAGGACTATTGGCCCTATACTGTCCCCGCATGCGAAGAATCTTCCGATGGCTGTTCTTAATAGTGCTGGGCCTTCTCGTTGGACTCGTCTTTTACGAAGGCGTCATGTTCGTACGCATACTTACGCTGCGCAACGGCAATCCAACGTCTACCTCGTTGATCGACACGCGGATCAGCGAAGCTAAAGCGAAGGGTCAACAACCGAAGCGCGAGCAAACCTGGGTGGCGCTCGAAAAGATCTCGCCCAATCTACAGCGCGCCGTGCTGGCCGGCGAAGATACAAACTTTCTTACTCACCGCGGCTTTGATTATGAAGCGATTCAAAAGGCGTTCGAGCAGGCTCAACGAGAAGCGGCGCGCGAGGCAAAGGCGGAAGGCGAAGATGACGACTGGCTTCCGAGCCTTCCCGAGTTCAAACGCGGTGGTTCGACGATCAGTCAGCAGCTCGCCAAGAACCTTTACCTTTCATCGCAGAGATCGTTTTTGAGAAAAGGTCAGGAAGCTGCGTTGACGATCATGCTGGAACGCACGCTGACCAAGCGTCGCATACTAGAGATCTATTTGAATGTGATTGAGTGGGGGGATGGAATTTACGGCGCTGAAGCCGCGGCACAACGCTATTTTCGCAAGCCTGCTTCAGCACTGAGTACAACCGAAGCCGCCTACCTTTCGGCGATGATTCCGAACCCGCGAACCGTCTTCAACCCACAAGTAAATCCACGTCGCGTCGCTCGTCGTCAACGCATCATCCTGCGCGGCATGCCTTACATCAAGCTACCCTAAATCTTTATGTGCTTTTTGTGCCTTTTTGTGGCTACTTTTTACGGATTGTGAACGTGTTGAGAAAGCGCTTCACGTTGGCGTTGTCATTCCTAACACTCACCATCGCAACATAAACTTCTCTGCGATCGCCGGTCGCTTTTGTAAATACACGAACGCGAGTCGGAATCGGACAATCACTCAGATCAACCTCACGTCCCCAGTATCCGTTCGCGGAAATATCTTTCTCGTTTTGTGGCGTGCATTGAGCGGTCAGCTCATTGAATACCATTTGGTCCGTCGCGGTTTTATCGTCTTCGCCATATGTCGGCGCTGTAAACCAGACCACCGAATAACCGTTTCCGCCTTCAGCCACGACGTAGCCGTTTGTCTTCACCACATCAGCGCCGAAGATCGTGGACTTGGTTAATCGCATGCCGCCGCGCGGAAGAAGCGCTGTAAAAGGCAGTCCTGCCGGCAACTCACTGTTCTGAACGATCTCAGTGTCATCAGGCGCCATCGTTGGAGCCGATGGTGCAGCAGGCTTAACGTTCCGGGTCATCAACGTGAAATTCGTCAATTCAGACATTGAACGGGTGGAATTAGCTTTTGGAGCTGACTGATTCGGCTTCGGTGTTTCAACTGGATGCATTCTCAATATTTCAGCTTTGACAAACTCCCACGGCGCGACCGGATTCGCCTGCCCCCACAACCCACGCCGCTCGTTCCGCGCTGCAAACTCCGATTGTTGATAGACGGCTCGATTATCTGCGTCCAGCCGATCGCCGTTGTTTACGTCAAACCACGCGGCGCCATCGCGAATCATCTGCGCGCCAATATCTGCATCATTCAACAAAACACGCCCGGTTAAGCTGCTATCCGCACCGATGCCGGAATATTGAATCAATACTCCTTTATCAAATACCAGATCGGAGAGATGTTTCTTTGCGACGTCGCCAAACGCCTGGTTCATCTCCGGCGCGTCAACACCGAGTAACTTCACGCGCACCGGCCGGTTCATATTGAAGATCGTAATTACGTCTCCACTGTTGACCTCAATAACCTTTCCGAAAAGCGAAGCCGCGTCACCAGTGCTGCCTGCAACGCTCAACAAAACACAAAAAAGCACAAGCCGCACCAGATGCGCCAGAAGTGCATTCGTGCTGCTTGTGCTTCGATGTGACATTTAGACTGCGAACTCTTTCGCCAGTTTCAATTCTGCTTTGCGCAACTCAAAACGGGCTCGACCAATGTTGCCCTGCGCGTTCAGTGCCAGGACGACGAAATAGTCGCGACTCAGCAGACGCATCACCATTATCGCGCCTTCAAGTGAAACTACGAGCTCGCGCAGTCCACCAAGACCCGTGTCTGTTCCAGCGCGCTGCGCACTGCGTACGAGGGTAGTAAACTCGGCCGCCGCAACGTCGAGATTCGCATCCATACCGGCTTCGCCGAGAACTTTCTCAACGGCGATGCCATCCGTTCCCATTATGAGCGCACCGAGGCTGCCCTCGGTGCGTCCAATAATCTCCTCAAGCATTTCCTTAAACATGTGGCCCTCCAATTAAGGACGTTGACCGCTAAGTGTTCCCGGTCGCGCAGTCGTCGTACCAGACGGACTGTTCGGCAGTGGAGCACTCAACAACTGCGGTTGAGTTGAAGGAGTTGTAGTCGGTTGTTGCTGCTGAGGCTGTTGCTGCTGCAACTGAGTTGGGGTCGGCGTGTTGCTCGGCGGATTGCCAAGTGGAACTGGCTGCGGAATCGTTACCGAGCGCTGACCATTGGTTACTGTTCCCGCCGTCGGACGGCCCTGGTAGTCGGGACGATAGATGTGCGGGGTGATGAAGAAAAGGATTTCGCTGTTCTGACGCGTCGTCAGCTTTCTCTTGAAGAGATTGCCAACCACAGGAATCGAAGCGAGCCCAGGCGTGCGTTGCTGAGCTTCACCTTCGGTATCGGCAAGAACGCCGCCCATGACCGTCGTGCCACCATCCGGAACCAGCACTTCCGATTGCATGCGCTGGGTGTCGATACCCGGAACGCCGGCAACTGCAATACCCGTGTTCAGCGTGTTGTTCTCGATCGTGACGCGCAACACCACCGTACCTGCATCCGTGATCTGCGGCGTGATTGAAAGACGCAGCGGAACCGATACGAACGTTGTCGTTACGACAGCAGTGCCGCTGGCGGCCTGAGTCGTCTGCACTGGAATCTGCGAACCGCTTTCAATCTGCGCGGGACGATTATTCAAAGCAGTGACGCGTGGCGTCGCAACTGTTTTCGCCTGTCCGCGTGATTCAGCCATGGTCAGCAAAGCGCTGATCTGCGCCGTGCCGAAAAGTCCCGTCGTCAAACCAATCACCGTGCTTGCGGCAGCCGCTGCAAGACTCGGAGCTGGTTGCGTGGTGTTGCCCAAACCACCGAAAACGCTCAGCGGATTTGGACCGGACGGTGTGCCGCCGCTTCCGCCGCTACCGCTGCCGCCACCGCTACCGCCACCACTGCCACTTCCGCTTGCGGCGGTAGTTGGCAACGTGCTGATATTCCCCAGAGCGCCGCGCGACGGATTGAATACGCCTAACGAGAGCTGCGCACCGAGGTCGCGACTGAAGTTACGCTGTGCGATCACGATGCGGGTTTCGATTTCAACTTGCGGCTCCGGCTGGTCCAGGATCGCCACGAGTTGGCGAATCGCATCGATGTTTTCTTTCACGTCGGTGATGATCAGCGTGTTGCTGCGACCATCAACTTCGATCGAACCACGTCGCGAAAGTCTGCGCGAAATGATCGGAAGCAACCCCTGATCGCCGCCGCCGCCGGTCGCATCGCCACCAGCCCCACCACTAAAACTGAGGTTCGTGGAACCACCGGAGAACGCACCGGTTGAGCCGGCTGCCTGGGCGAGGGTGCCCGAAGCGCGCGCGTAATTAAGCCTGATAAATTCGGTCACGAGCGGTGAAGCATCCAGACGCGAGTCGTTGATCACCTTCTGAGTTTCCGCTTCCTTCGCCAGCACATCGGTCGTCGCGACTCGAAGAATGTTGCCATTCACTTCAATGCCCAGCCGGTTGGCTTTGAGCACTGCGTCGAGCGCAACGTTCCACGGCACATCCTGAACGTTAACCGTTACCGGCACCGGTCCGACGGAAGCATCGATGACGAAGTTCACGGCGTACTGTTCGGTGATGTAGTTAAGGATGTCGCGGATGTCAGCATTGACGACGTTCAGGTTGATCGGCTCACCGACGAATCCCGGTTGTCCATACTGACGTCCCTGTTCCGACTGCTTGTCGGCCGCTCGCGACATGCCGACAGGAGGTGTCGGCATTGGCGCCGCAGTAGCAGCCTGCTGGCTCTGGCTATGAATGTTGTCGTCGATCGCGACAACCTCTGAATTTTTTGCAGCAGCCAAAACGCTCGCTGCCGAAAGGCATACAAGCGAAAGGACGAGCGTGGTCCTCTTAATGGCTGATTCGACTCGAGACTGAGAAAACATCGTTCCCTCCTTAGGGGGATTTACGAAAACGCGCCGCCACGCACTACGCTCGATTGCCGGGGCAACTAAAGCGCGCGCCGCACTAAACACGGCTACGTTCTCGGTGTTTGTCAAAAGGGCGCCGGTGTTTTCGGAGTCGAAAAACACCAGCGCGGGTCAACGGTCTGGCTTTCGGATCCAAACCAGAAATGGTTATTGGTTGGCAGTCGCGACTGACTGATTGGCGGGTGCGCTCATCGAATTTACCTGAGTCGGCTGTCTCAGGCCTTTGTACTCGACGGATCGTTCGCGATGACCATCGGTAAACACCGTCTCCCGACGAAACACGAGACGGTTATCTTCAATTGCCACTAGCTGGCCGTCGAAAAACGGTTCGCCAGGATAGATGACATAGGAAAGTTTGATCGGCGTAGCTTCGACGATGGCGGCGTAGCCGCGCGGCGTGCGCGAGATGCCGATGACCTGAATCTCGCTGAGCAGCAATGCGGTGGTGGGTTTCGGAGCCGGCATACGCGCATTCATCGCGGCGACCTTCTGCGCTTTGTACTGTGCGATGCGATCCTGAATGGTCGGGATCGGCGACGTGCCGGCCGCTCGTTTGATCTGTGGTGCAGGCGGCTCATACTTTCGGAATGGATCGCGTCCACCGGCGGTAGATTTCTTCGTCGCACCAGTTTTCTGTGGTGGCGCATCTTTCGGTTGACTCTCCTGGGCCACGACGCCGATCGCGAAACCGCTCGCGACCACCATCGCCGCACTAAGCAGGAAACTCTTGAACCCGATTCTCGCTGTCTCTTTAACTTGCATCATCATCTTCGCTTTCTGAGTGAGTTGCTTGTGCGGCGTTATTTCGCAGCTTGTGGGGCGGGGACATTTGGCGCAGCCGGAGCAGGTACGGATCCACCCGCAGGCGCAGGCTTCCCATTGGCGGCCGGCTGGGTCTGCAAGCGCTCGGAGGAGACGTAGTAAGCAGTCAATTCAAAGCGGGCATCGACAGTCTTCGTCAGCGACTGTTTGTCGAGTTGCTTCAAATCGAAATTGGTAATGGAAACGATCCGCTGGTAGTGGGCCAACTGATCGAAGAAAGCTCTGAGACCGGCAAAACCACTGACGACACTCACTTCGATCTTCTTGCCACTGTAGTTATCCTGCTGCACATCTTCCTTCGGACTGAAGCGTGTGAGTACAAGGCCGTTTGACTTTGCACGGTCCTGAATTCCCTGCAACACCATCGTCAGCTCGCGCTGTTCCGGGAGCAGTGCTTTCAACTCAGCAAATTCTTCTTCACGGGCTTTGTAAGCAGCTTTGAAGTTGTTGAGGTTCTGCTGAACAATCGCCGCCTGCGCGTTCTTCGGACGCAGTACCGCGATCTCATCTTCCATCGCCTTCGTTTCTGTACGTGTACCTTTGGTAACGACGTACCAGAAACCGGCATACAAGACGCCGCCGATCGCGAGGAACGCGACCAGTCGCAGGTACCATGGAAGTGCTGGGAGCTTGCCGAGTTTCATCTTCTTATCCTCGATTCAATAACTACTTCTTCATTGCAACCTGATTTGCAGGCGCAGGTGCAGGTTGTTGTTGTGATTGCGGCTTGGCACTGCCAAAGCTCGCCTTCACCGTGAAAACAATTACTTCGGGCCTCGGGACGTTCGGATCGTCTTTCGCTGCCGGGGCCGCCGCTGCCACAGTCGCGGCTGATAACTTCGCGGCTTCCCTGCTCGTATCGATGCTCAGATTGCTAAACAACCCGTTGGAGAATTCGAGGCTCTGACCAAACTTTGTTACCGAATACTCGTTTGGTGATTCACCTTTAATGATTACTTCTCCGTCCTTGTTCTCAACGCTCGTCAGGTAAAGACCGGGAACGGCGTCAAAGCGCGCTTTGATTTCCTGCAAGAGAGCGGTTGGTCCCTGCTGTGATTCGCGGAGCTGCTTGATGGCGTCGATGCGAGCCTGAATTTCTTTTGTCTTCTTCTCGAGCTCCATTTGTTCCTTCTGAATCGCCAGCATCTGCAGGTTGATGCGTTTTTGGTTCTCGAGCTCATTCTTCGCCGCTGCATGGGCCATGTTTGAGCTGACATAGTCGTAACCCATCGCCAGCACCATCAATCCAAAGACCGTCAGCGCGAGCAGCAACGTCTGGATCCGCGGGCTGGAGACTTTCTCTTCAACCGCGGCGACTCCCTGGGGCCGATCCGTAACTGACTCGAGCAGGTTTATCTTAATCATGCCTCAACTCCTCTCAGGGCGAGACCAACAGCAACGGCCATTTCCGGCACTATCTCTCGCATGTAGTCCGGATCAAATTTCCTGGCGTCAACTTCAATCTGGCGGAAGGGATCAAAGACCTCGACCGAAATCTCAAAACGTCTCGCTAAAAACTCCGGCAGACCGGGCAACTTAGAGCCGCCTCCGGCCAAAAGAATCTTCTGAATCGACGAGTCGCTTTCCTGTGCGGTCGCACGATAGAAATCGAATGTCTTCTTGATTTCGAGTGCGAGGATGTCAGAAACAGTTTCGATGATCGGCTGGATCGGTCTCGGCTCGATTCCTTCGGGGAGCGCCATACCGCGTTTCACCGCTTCCGCCTGTTCGAAACTGACGCCGAGCTCTTTCTGTAACAAGCTCGTGTACTGGCTACCACCGACTGAAGCGTCTCTCGCGAAGATCGAACGAGTGCCGTTGAGAATATTGATATTCATCGTCGCGGCGCCGATGTTCAGGAGCGCAACGATTTCGCCGGGTCGCGGTGAGTAATTGATCTCATAACAGTTCTGCAGCGCGAAGGCGTCGACATCGATAATGACCGGTTGTTTTCCGGCGAGCTGAATCGCCTGCTTCACGTTGTTGATCTTGTCGCTCTTGCAGGCGGCCATCAGCACGTGCAGCGACTCCTGCGATTTGCCGGTCAATTCGTAGTCGAGATTCACATCGCCGATGTCGAAAGGAATGTGCTCTTCGGCGTGCCAACTGAACGACTCCTGCAACTCTTCCTGGCTCATCTGCGGCAGCACGATGTTCTTGACGATGACTGAGTGGCCACTGACGCCGGCAGCAACACGCGTGGTCCGTATCTGGTGTTCGCTGAAGATGTGAGAGATGACGTTGGAGACGTTGTTGAGCTCCATGATCTGGCCGTCAACAATCGTGTCAGTCTGTAAGTTCTCGAATCCGAGATTGAGAAGCGCGAAGCCGGCGCCCTTGCGACCGAGCTCAACGGCTTTCACAGCGCTGGATCCGATATCGAGACCAACAAGGTTCTTTTTTCCGGAGGATTTTTTGAACATGGCTAGTTATTCCTCACAACAGCAATCCGCAATTTGTTCTGCTGGCGCAGCCGCATTCGTGCTTTGCGCGCGCGTGACAGTTGGCGTCTGGAGAATTTCGAGGTCAGAGAATCAGTGGTTGGTTTCAATGTTGCCGTCCGTTTGTTTGTAGGATTCTTGGGCATGACACCATTGGGCGTAGGTAGGGACCCGGCGGGTGTCAACGGGAAACTGCTGGAGTAGTCTGCTGCGGCAGGAATGAAGCTCATCGGAAACCCAGCCAAGTTGGCCCCTTACCAACTTCTGTAGGCTTTGCGACCTCCGCTCACGCGAAGTGTGCCTTTATCGTTGCTCCAAAAAGTTTTCGCGGGACTGACCGCTGTTGCACCGGGCGGGCACCCGGCAGACGGCAAACATGTTGCCGTCAACTGTGTGAGAGTACATTAACGTGCTAAACAATGTCAACCGCTATTTTTCGTCGTTTAACTCCTGCTATTAGTTAGGTTAGATATGGAAATGGGACCAGACACCGCGTGAAATTGGAATTCTTTCGGCACTATTCCA
>DASSFI010000075.1:0-63897 GCA_035694465.1 Pyrinomonadaceae bacterium
TCCAGTTGTTTAAGGAAGAGTATAATGACTTCAGACCACATAGTTCCTTGTCGGGTCTGACGCCGAACGAGGTGGTCCAACAATACTCTAATGGTCCAATTTTCCCTACTTTAGACTGGTAGCGAATTTGGGAGGAGCTCAGTCCCAACTTTTTCTATTTTTAGGCCGGTAGCGAATTTGGGAGGAGCTCATCCCGGTTTCGATTGGACATGGTGAGACAAGTGTGATCTGGCGTAGGTTCATTGAAGCGCCGGAGACGACGGGATCATTCAAGACGCTTGGCGGACGAGCAAAGATTCCTCTTTATCGCGGTTGAATGGTGATCGAAGTGACGATTCGGACCGGGGTGAAACGTTCCGAAAGAACCGACTTTACCATTGACTGCAACGTTCAAAACCGAATCCGCTCCCGGGCCTGATTATTCTTCAAGGATCGATAGATACGCGCGCCATGGTCCAACTGCGTCGCGGTATTGCTTGGCTATCACACGCACGATTTGTCTGACGTGGCCGAGATCGTGAACCACCCAGGCGGCAAGTAACTGCTTCATCGTGACCGCGCCGAGTTCGGGATGCTTGCCGCGCTTTTCCAATAGCTCCGGCGTGAGTCTCATCTCGCTCAATTCGTGAAGGCTTTGTTTTCTGAGCGCCGCAAATTCATCGAGCAGTTCCGCGATCGACTTCCCTTTTGACTTCTCGAACATCCCCACCCGATCAAACGGCTCGAACGCCCGTGCTTCACCATGCGCGAGAATAATCCGCGCCCGCGGAATCCAGTCAGTCTCTTCACCATGAATGAGATGGCCCACCACATCGTACGGACTCCACGTCTCCGCTCCCTCATTCCGCATCAGCAACGCCTCCGGCACATCACGCAGCATCGAATTGAGAGTTGCCGGCGTCCGCTCCAACAGCGCTATCGTATGTTCAAGTTCAAAATCCATTTCCGTCGACTCCATATATAGATTGAAACATTACTTCGCTCTTAAAGTTAGCGCCACGATCTCCGGGGGGACGGCGAAGCGTACCGGGATGATGCTGGTGCCGATGCCGGTGGTGACAAAGAGGTGGTGGTTGTTTTCGAAGACGTGGCCCATTGCGTAGCGATCGCCATACTCAGACGACTCGACGACACTCCCAATCAAAGGAAATCTGACTTGTCCGCCATGCGTGTGGCCGGCGAGGAGTAGTGGGACGCGTTGCGGGAGGCTCGGGAAAATGTCCGGGTTATGCGTCAACGCGATCATCGGTTTCCCTTCAGGAACCATCGCAACTGTATCGGTAATGTTCTGCCGTCGCGTCCAAAGATCTGCAAGTCCAACCAGCCAGAGCGTCGTTCCACGCGCGTTGAAGTGTATGACCTCGTTTTCCAGCACCTGGATTCCATTTTTCTCCAACGCGCGTCTCACCTGGACGCCGCTGTACCACCAATCGTGATTGCCAAGCACTGAATAAACACCGAGCGGCGCGTGCAAGTCTTTCAAGATCGCCGCAAAGTGTTCAGGCTCGACGCGCCGGGTTACGTTCCCGTTGCTGGACATGTAATCGCCGAGGATCACGATCAGCTCCGGTTGTAATTGATTTGTGCGTTCGACGATCTGGCGCAATTTCTTATCGTTGACGAACCAGTCGTCGGCGTGAAGGTCTGAAAGAACAACGAGGCGGAGTCCGTTGAGTTCGTAAGGCCAGTTGTCAATCAGGATCGTTTCCTCGCGCACAACCAGCCGGCCGGGTTCGATTAGAAATCCCCAGAACGCCATGCCCGCAAGGAGCAAAACAATCGCAGCAAACAAAACCCGCAGTCGTTTACTCCAACGAGATTCACGGCGGATTTCGTTGTAGAGAATAAACAACAGCCCGAGGAGAATGGCGATGGAAATGACAAATGCGACGGCCATAAGGTAAATGCTGCGAGTAATCTATCACGCTACGCCACGGGTTTTGCTATCTTATGACTACCAAATTCTACTGTTACGGAAAATCGATGAAGATAAAACTCTCCATTCTCCCCTTGCTGTTGTGCTGTTTGATCAATGCGTCCGCACAAACTCCTGACCGCCAGTTCATTCGCACCGACGCGAAGCTCATCGCGCTCACGCACGTGCGCGTGATCGACGGCACCGGCGCTGCGGCAAAAGACGATCAGACCGTGATCATTAACGAAGGAAAAATTCAGTCAGTCGAGCCAGCTGCCACCGCGAAGATCCCTGCGAATGCTCAGACTCTCGATCTTAACGGCTATACGGTGTTGCCCGGCCTTGTGGGAATGCACAACCACATGTTCTTCCCGATGGGCGGCTCGCCGCCGATGTATTCGAACATGGGCATCAGTTTTCCGCGTCTTTATTTGGCCCTCGGCGTCACCACGATTCGCACTACCGGAAGCGTTGCGCCTTACTCGGATCTCGAGATCAAGAAGCTGATCGATGCGGGACGCATGATTGGTCCAAAGATGCATATCACGGCTCCGTATCTCGAAGGACGCGGATCGTTTACGCCCGTCATGCATACGCTCACCGGCCCGGAAGATGCACGGCGCATGGTGAATTTCTGGGCCGATCTCGGTGCCACTTCATTCAAGGCGTACATGAATATCTCGCGCGCCGAACTGCGTGCGGTGGTCGAAGAAGCACACAAACGCGGACTCAAAGTCACCGGTCACCTCTGTTCCATCGGATACAAAGAAGCGGCGGAGATTGGCATCGATAATCTCGAGCACGGCTTGTTTGCCGATTCGGAGTTTGTAACTAACAAACAGCCGGACCAGTGTCCGCAGGGCGTTTCGAACAGCCTTCGACAACTCGATCTCAACGGCGCTGCGGCACAAGAAACGATTCGCACCCTCGTGTCGAAGAACGTGGCGGTTACATCGACGTTGCCGGTGTTCGAAGCAGGCAGCGCGCTACTGGCCCAAAGCGGCATCGGTGCGAGCAGCGC
Source organism: Pyrinomonadaceae bacterium (assembly GCA_035694465.1). Lineage (GTDB taxonomy): Bacteria > Acidobacteriota > Blastocatellia > Pyrinomonadales > Pyrinomonadaceae > PSRF01. Next base: position 2,937 of record DASSFI010000075.1, read on the forward strand.
ACTGTTGAATCAACGTGTTTTGAATGTCATGTCGACGGATGCTCGCGTGCGTTACTTGCAAGCGCGCGCACGCGTGTCACCGGAAGGGAACTTCCTGCCGCTGATGCGTAAAGCGATGGATTTTGAACGTGCATTCGTGAAGGCAGGTGGGTTGCTGCTCGCCGGACTCGATCCGACGGGTAACGGCGGTATCGTCGCTGGTTTTGGCGATTTGCGTGAGGTTGAACTCTTAGTCGAGGCCGGCTTCACCCCAACAGAAGCCATCATGATCGCTTCACTTAATGGCGCCAAATTCCTCGGTGAAGACGCACGCATCGGTTCGATTGCGGCAGGCAAACAGGCAGACTTGATGGTCGTGAAAGGTAATCCCGCCACGACGATCAGTGACATTGAAAACGTCGAGATCGTTTTCAAAGATGGCGTCGGCTACGATAGTGAGAAGTTGATCCAGTCAGTCCAGGGTCTCGTGGGCATCCGATAGAGGTATCCACAGATTACACAGATTCTGCGTAATCTGTGGATGGTTCTTTGTTAGTTCTTCGTCATCTTGAGACCGGTGACAGTGGCGTCGGTGTTATGTGCGAAACGAATGCCGTAGAGGCCGTCAGTCGATTTGAGTTTGCCGGTGGTGACGAGGGCTGACTTGTCGTAACTGCCGACGACCTTGTTGTTGATCGAGCACTCAACCTTGTCGCCCTTTACCGAGATCGCAATCTCCTGCGTCACCGGTTGGCCCACACCCGCGGCTTTGTTCACGGCAGGATTTTCCTCACCTCGACCGTTCATCTGAAATGGCTCTGGTCCAAAACCGCGGACGATGAACTTCCCGTTACCGTAGGCTGCGCAGTAAAGATAACTCTGCTGGTCCGTGCCGAGATCGTTTCCGGCGATCATCAAACCGTAGGGATGAGGATGACTATTTAAGCTCATGTACTTCGGTTCGTAGAAAGTCGCCTTAACAGTGTAATCGCCCTTCGCCATATTCTTCGGGTTCCAGTAAGTCACAGCCGGACCCGTGGTGACGTGCAGCGCGTTGCCGTCTTTCGCCAGCTTGGCGCTGTTGAGCGTCAAACCGTTCGCCGCTTCTTTGGCGTCAATCTTTCCGGTCCAACCCGGAACTGTGATCCCACCACCGGCCACACCGATCGAATTCTCGTTTTGAGCAGTTTGCGAGAAATGCGTATTCGAGAGCGAAACAACAACGAGCAGAACGAGAGCGAGAGCAGTAAGGTAGCGCATGTGCAATCCTCCTGATTTGATTCCTGGACGTGAAAGAATCTTAATTCATACCAACCCGCCGGCAAAGTAGGCATTTGCGTCGCGGCGAAAAATGAAAAATAGAATGACCGAAAAAATCACGACGTGCATTAAAAACGGGACTATACCATTGAGCGCGCCGACGACGAGATGAAACGCAATCCAGGCAACGAGCAGCCAGCGTGCCCAGTTGCGACCGCAAAGCATAAACGCACCGGCAACAATTTGAAGAATTCGTGAGAGATGGACATACCAATGACCGGGAATATCGCGCAACGGCAGCATGCCGTAGAGTAAGGCGATGCTGCCGAAGATGATGAAGAGCCAACTGATGATCGTGATCGAACGTGGCCGCTGGTTCATTTGGGCCACAGAGTACACGGATCAGGGACGGATTTACTAACGTCGCCGAGTTTTTCGTCTGTAAACAAAAGCTCCGCCGCCGAGAGCGAGCATCGCCAGACTGCCACCGCCCAACATTACCCACTGATAATCTCTTGACGATGAAGCCGCCATCGTTTGGTCAGTTGGCCTTGCGCTCTGCTGGTAAGCGGCGATCTCAGCATTCGCGATGGCTGCTTCCAAACGTTGCTTTCCGTTTTCCAAGGTCTTGAGTTGTGCCAGCACACCGTCGCGCTCAATCGATAGCTGACGGCGGCGCGCTTCGCGTAACTCTTCCGGTCGGGTTGAACCGACTCCGGCCAACGAGCGCTCGATGTTTTCGGGTTTAATGGCCTCGTCTAACTGTGCCAATCGAGTCTGCAAACCGTCCTCTTTGGTCTGCACTTCAAGCAATTGTGCCCGCAATTTCTCAAGTGTGTCCGACGCATCCTGCGCGTAAACACCGACTGACAACAGCAACAAACCCAACAATGCTAAACCTATTTTCCGTTTCATCTTCTCCACCTACTTCCGCACACTAGTTAACGCGTAAGTTAGCCACAAAAAGGCACAAAAGTCACAAAATACTGTGCTTTTTTGTGGCTATGGACGGAGACGGATGCGAGCGAGGATGTCCGTAAATTGGCGTTGGGAACGAAGTTTGGCGAAGACCGGATCGACTTTGAGATTCATCAACCAGATGTCGCGCTCTTCGACTGCCGTCTGCAACCACTTGAAAGCCTGCTCCTGATCGCCAAGTCCCGCATGTATTGCTGCAACCGTATATGGTGACACATAACGCTGACCCTGCAACTGCTGCAAATCGTTGAGCACCTGCTTCGCCTCGGCGGTCTTACCCGACGCGGCATAAGCATGACCAAGCAGTGCGAGCATCAACGGACTGCCCGAAAGCTTCACGCCCGTTTGAAACTCCGTGATCGCTTCGGCATACATTCCCTTGCCCTCGTAGGCAAGTCCGAGATAGCGGCGCGCGGGAAACGAGCTCGGATCGAGTTCAAGAATCTTGCGACACTGCTCAATTGCTTTATCGTTTTGTCCGGAGAGGTAATAGATCCAGCCAAGGTGCGAACTCGCCACGAAAGAGAGTGGCTCGAGCTCTTCGGTTCGCTTTGCTTCCGCGATCGCTTCGTCAAAACGCTCGACCGCAACCAGGTATGAGCTGTACCACTGGTGCGCCGGAGCATAGGCGGGTTTCAGCTTGATGGCTTCCTGAAATTCACGCTCGGTCGCGGTGCGATCCCAATCCCAGCGAAACTTGATGAACGCCATCGAGCTGTGCGCTTCCGCGGAACTCTCGTCAATCTCGAGTGCCTTGGTGGCAGCCTCTTTTGCTTTTGGAAAACCATCCTTCGGTTCGAGGCGGCCATAAACAACCAGCATGTTGTAACAGTCAGCGAGACCAGCGTACGCGGCAGAGTTGTTCGGATCGATCGCGATTGCCTGATTGAAAAACTCAATCGCCTGCAGGAGTGCGTCGCCGGTGCGCTTGTTCCACGCGTTGCGGCCTTTCAGATAAACCCGGTAAGCCTCAAGCTGTTTCTTCTCTTCGACATTCAACTTCAGACGCAGGTTCTCAAAGATGTCGCGAGAGATATCGTCCTGCACCAGCAGCACGTCAGAGACTTTGTGATCGTAGTGTTGGCCCCAGAGTTGCGCGACACTATCGAGATCGATCAGATCCGCCTGGATACTGATGATATCGCCGTGACGTCGCATACGTCCGGTGACAACCGCACGCACATTCAACTCCTGCCCGATCTTACGCGGATCGAGGTCTCGACCTTTGTAACCAGCCACCACGCTGCGCGGCACAACGCGCAACTGAGGCAGCTTCGAAAGGCTGTTAATCAAACTCTCCGCAATCTTGTCGTTGATGTATTCCGCATCAGGATCCGAAGATTCGTCTACAAATGGAAGGACGGCAATCGACTGAATCGCGGTCGCATTTCCCGCCTTGCCGGCACTGGTGAAATAGACCAGCCCGATGATCCCGATAACCACGATCCCGGCTGCGAGGGCATACAGAGGAGTCCTCTTGACCCCCGTCGACCGGGCAACTGTGTTTGAAATCGAAACAACCGGCACCGGCTCGATTTCCGGAGCTGGAGCCACAGTTTCGCCGTTGTCGCTGCTCCAAGATTGATTTGTGTCGGCAACGAATCGATACCCGCGCCGCGGCACAGTCTCAATAAACTGCACGCCGCCAGGACTCTCGCCGAGCGCCTTTCGCAGTAACGAGATGTTCTGCGTCAGGTTTCCCTCCTCGACAAAAGTGTTGGGCCAGACGCGTTTCATCAGGTCGTCTTTCGGTACGACCTGCCCGCCGTGCTCAACCAGGGTCACCAGGATATCGAAAACCTTCGGAGTAAGCGGAACCGGCTCATTTTCGCGCAACAGGACCCGTTCCGCCGGTTTAAGGCGGAAACGGCCGAATTCGTAACTGTGATTGTCCTGCTGACCCATTAAAAACCGGCTTTGAGAAATATCTTTGAGGAAATCTTGAGTGCTGCCTGAGGACTTGTCATCCGTCCGAGCCTAAGATGCACACGGTCGAAAGGCTCTTCAACAAGTTCTTTGAGGCGGAGTGATTGTAATGCAACCACTGACCGCGAGCAACGAAGTATCCAGCTTGGAGTGTGGCGGCTTGACGCGGGCTTTGTTCTCGACTGGCGCTGTCGAAACAAAGCGTCTGGCCGCCGCGCTCCAGACATTGAGGGATCTCCCCATGATCAACGAAAAGAAGACTTCCGAACTAATCGAAACATCCCTTATCTACCTATTGAGTGCGGCCGTTGCGGTAGGTGCTTTCGTGCTGGTTTGGCTAATTTCCCAGTTTTTTGGTTTTGGCCAGGCCTGATTTCCTGATAATGAACCAGGAGCTGGCGCCACTCGCCAGGGCCAGCCCCGCTGCCGTGAACATGATCACTCGAAACCCGAAAATAAACGACTCGGCGATTTCACTCTTTATTCGATCCCGCGTCGCAGCGTCGGTGTTTGCCGGTACTTCAAGTGCCCCGAGCTTCACGCGCTGTTCGTAAATCGAATGTTTCAGTTGCTCATCAACCTGAATCTCGTCCATGCGGTTCGCCAATCGTTGGCTGAATGCGTGCAACATGACCACCCCAAACACGGCGATTGCCAGCAGTCCCGCCGTGCGCGACACGGCGTTATTAATTCCTGACGCCACCCCGGCCTGTTCCTCACCAACAGAACTCATCACGGTTGTCGTCAGCGGCGCCACACTGATCGCCATCCCGAGTCCGAGCACCACCACTGCCGGAAAGAAACTGGTCCAATAGCTGCGGCCCGTTGAAGAAGTCGCCATCAACACAAAACCGATAGCAGCGATCGTAGGCCCGACCGTCAGCGGCAAGCGAGCGCCAAAACGATCGATCAATCCGCCTGACCAGCGTGACAGCGAAAACATCAGGGCGACGAAGGGCAACAATGCTGCTCCGGCGGCAGTGGCTGAGTAACCCTGGATCTGAATCAAGTTGAGCGTCATGAAGAAAAACATGCCACTCATCGCGGCGTAGAGGAACAATGTCAGGATGTTCGCACCGGCAAAATCTCGACTGCGGAAGAGATGCAAAGGCACCATCGGATTCTTCGCGCGAGCTTCGTTGAAGACGAAAGCCACCAGCGCCGCTACGCCCCCAATCAGCGCCAACAACACGAAGGGATTTCGTAAACCAAGCCGCGGCGATTCAATTAGTCCATAAACGAGACCGCCCAAGCCAATCGTTGCTAAGGCGGCGCCCAACCAATCCAGTCCGCCTGGATGATCTTGCTCGCGTGTCTCAGGAACTTTTGCGATCGAGATCACGAGCACTGCAATCGCGAGCGGCAGATTCAGAAAAAACGCCGCCCGCCACGACCAGTGTTCGACCAGCCAGCCGCCGAGTACGGGGCCAATAGCTGTAGTGATCGCAGAGAAACCGGACCACGTTCCAATCGCTTTGCCACGTTCTTTCTCGTTGAAGGTGGAACTGATGAGGGCCAGACTGCCGGGCACAAGCAGTGCACCGCCAATTCCCTGCACCGAGCGCGCGATGATGAGCTGTTCGATGTTCGCGGCCAGGCCGCAACCCGCGGAAGCGAGCGCAAAGATCACGACTCCGATGTTGAAGATGAGACGGCGTCCATATTGATCGCCGAGCGAGCCGCCGACTAATAGTAGTGCCGAGAGAAAAAGTGAATACGCTTCAACAACCCATTGAATTCCGATTGCAGTCGCGCTGAGATCGGTTTGCAGAAAAGGAAGGGCCACATTGACGACGGTGCCGTCGATGAACGCCATACTCGACGCGAGAATCGTCGCCGCTAGTACCCATCTGCCCATTATCCGTGTAATCCGTGGCTAAAACGGCTCGTCAATTGACTCGCTTTGTTTCGTGAAAAACTTTGGTCCATCCGGTGTGATGTAGAGACAATCTTCGAGTCGAATACCGAATTCACCGTAGATCACGACCGTCGGTTCATCACTAAAACACATGCCGGGCTGAATGGGCGTCTTGTTGCCACGCACAAAGTTAGTCCATTCATGACCATCGAGTCCGATCCCGTGCCCGGTACGATGCGGCAGTCCCGGCACCTTGTAATCCGGTCCGAAGCCCGCATCGACGATCACTTTGCGCGCGGCAGCGTCGACCGCTTCACAAGGAGCACCGACTTTTGCTGCCGCAAAGCCAGCGTCCTGTGACTTTCGTTCGAGGTCCCAGATTTGTCGTTGTCGATCGTTAGCCTTCCCGAATACGAAAGTGCGCGTGATGTCTGACTGGTAACCTTCAATACTGCAACCACCGTCCATCAACACGACGTCGCCTTCCTTCAAGCGCTGCGGGGTACTGCTGCCGTGTGGAAACGCCGTGTACTTTCCAAAACTGACAAAGATTCCGCCTGACGTTCCGAGTGCGCGAAACGCCGCGGCGCAGTTGCCCGCAAACTCACCCTGCGTCATACCTTCCGTCATGCTATCGCGCGTTGCTTTGTAAGCTACGATCGTGATGTCGTTGGCGAGTTGCATCAACGCCAGCTCCGCCGGCGACTTGAACATGCGACAACCCGCAGTAATCGGATCGGCGCTCACAAACTTCAGCGCGGGCGCGGCCTGGCGAATGCCATCGTACAGGAAAAATCGCACCCGCTCTTCAATACCGACGGCGCCGGCACGCACCCCACGATCCTTGAAAATCTCTGCAACGCGTTTGTAAGGACTCTCGTCTTCTTCCCACGTGCGAATGTCAGTGCCGAGCTTGATCAATTCGCGCGCGCGTTCTTCTTCGAACTTCGGACACACCCAGGCGATCTCGCCGCGCGCCGGCATAACCATCGCAAACATTCGTTCACTCGTGCCCCACCGCATACCCGTGTAATAAAACATGCTGGTCCCGGGCTCGATGTAGATCGCATCAATACGCTGATCGCGCATCAGCTTCTGCGCTTTCTCGATGCGAGCTTTGCGTTCCTCCATCGAGATGGGAACGACGTTGTCGGTCATGCGACGCAAGCGTCGAATCGGCTCCGGCTGCGCCGGCTGCTGAGCATGAACTAACGATTCACCAAACAGCGTCGCACCAGCAATGCCTGCGGACAAACGTAGAAAGTCTCTGCGATCAGTGCACATTTATCTGTATCCGTCTTTTCCGTGTTAATCTGTGGCCAAGATCTAACCGCCAGAATGTACTCGACGCGGGTTTACAACGACAAGTGTTAACGGTTCAACGTCTGACAGCCATTTTGTTGCTGTTCTTCTGTTACGGCTCTGTGGCGGGACAGAGGGTTCTGCGTTGGGGCGCTGATCCCAGTGGCGGCGCGCCGTATGTCTTCACCGATCCCGCCAATCCTGATCGTTACATTGGTTACGAGAAAGAGATGGTCGACGCGCTGGCCCAGGCAATGGGACGGCAGGCGGAGTTTGTGCCGAGCGACTGGGAAACACTCGTCTCGGCGCTGCAAAGAAAGTCGTTTGACGTCATCGTTAACGGACTCGAACCGACCGGCGATCGCGCGCAACAGATTCTCTTCAGCAAGCCTTATTACATCTTTCAACTTCAGCTTACCGTTCGTCGCGACGACAATCGCATCAACTCGATCGACGACTGCAAAAACCGCAGCGTTGGGACACTTGCCAACACCGCCGCATCACGACTGCTCGAACAACGAGGCATTCCGATGCGTGGCTACGCCGATCCCGTCGCCGCCTATCGCGATCTCGAATTAAAACGGCTCGATGCAGTCATCTTTGATGTCCCAGCAGAAGCTTTCTACGCACGCAACAATCCGAAGTTGAAACCTGCCGGAGCGCCATTCACCCGTGGCCTTTACGTGATTGGACTGCGCAAAGACGACGATGCCTTGAAAGCCGAAGTCGACGCCGCTATCGACAAGATCATTGTCGACGGAACGCTCGAGACGATTCTGAAGAAGTGGGGTCTTTGGAACGACGCGCAGGTGGAGTTTCAAGCACCGATTCGCGCCGGCAAAGAATCCGCCAAAGTCGAGGAATACACAAACACAAACGTCACGTTCAACTGGCGTGAAGCACTCTGGCGCCTGACACGCGCCGCCGCCGTGACAGTTCTCATCGCTCTCGGCTCGATGGTCATCGCCGTCACGCTGGGTTTGCCGCTCGCCGTCGGACAGTGGAAAGGACCGGCCTGGTTGCGCGGACTCTGCACCATTTACGTGGAATTCTTTCGCGGCACGCCGGTGCTGGTCCAACTCCTGTTTCTTTACTTTGGCTTACCGGTAATCGGAATCGCGATGCCGGGCTGGCTCACGGCGCTTGTCGGGCTCGGATTAAACTACGCCGCCTACGAATCACAGGTCTATCGCGCGTCACTCGAGGCAATTCCGAACGGCCAATGGGAAGCCGCGTATTCACTTGGCATGGGGCCGCTGCTCGCGTTCCGCCGCATCATCCTGCCGCAGGCGTTTCGCATTGCCCTGCCACCGATGACCAACGACTTCGTATCGCTTTTCAAAGACACTTCCGTAGCCTACGCGATCTCGGTTTGGGAGTTAGCCACCGCTTATCGCGAGCTGGCGAACGCATCTGGACAATTTCTGCTGTTAGGCGTCGCAGTGTCGGCGTTCTATCTCGCGATGAGTTTGCCGATGGCCCATCTGGCGCGACTGCTCGAAAGACGTTTGCGTGACCGCGCAACTGAGCGAGTAGAAGAGGAGGCGGCGGCATGATTCGCGTTACTGATCTGCGCAAGCGTTTCGGCAGTAACGAGATTCTGAAAGGGATCAGCTTCGAAGTGCCGCCGCAAACTGTTCTCGGCGTGATTGGCGCTTCGGGCAGTGGAAAGTCGACGCTGTTGAGATGTCTAAATGGATTGGAAACGATCAGTGGCGGGACGGTTGAAGTCGAAAGTGTTCGGCTGGAAGCGACGTTGTCACATTCGGAATACCGCAAACGAGTGAAGGATCTGCGACTGAAAGTCGGCACGGTCTTTCAGCATTTCTATCTCTTCCCGCACCTGTCGGTTGTCGGAAACATCATTGAGGCTCCGGTACACGTCCTGCGCACGGCAAAGAAGACTGCTGAAACTGAGGCGAGTGAGTTACTTGAAGCGGTGGGAATGACGCACGCGGCGCGGCGATATCCCGGATCGTTATCTGGCGGCGAACAGCAACGCGTTGCGATTGCCCGCGCCCTCGCGATGCATCCGGCGTTGTTACTACTCGACGAACCGACGAGCGCGCTCGATCCGCGTCGCATGCACAGCCTGCGGGCATTGTTGCGCACGTTTGTAGATCGCGGTCACACGATGATCATCATCTCCCACTCGATGGGATTTCTCGAGGGTGTGGCCGACAACATTCTGTATATGGAAAGCGGAGTTGCGGTCGAGTTTGGCTCAACCGACGCAGTAATGAACTCGCCTCAGGACGCCCGCACGAAAGATTTTTTAAGCCAAGCTGAATAACCACTGTAGGGGCGGCCCTCCGTGGCCGCCCCCTGCTCGGACTTCAATGCAGGGGGTGGCCACGGAGGGCCACCCCTACAGTACGTTCTTAGTTGTCGGCGATTGTTTGGCGGCGTGTTCCGGACAAGGTATCTAAATACTGCTCAAACTTCGCCGGATCGTCGATGTTCGTGATCTTCGTGCCCAGCAGGTAACCTTGTCCGGTGTATGGGCCACTCAGCCGCTCACACCTGACCGGACTGACTTCGAGTCCAATCACGCCCCCCGGAACGTGCAGTGAAAGATTGAGCCGGTTCAGACCACTACAAAAACGCTCATCGATGATGGTCGAAGGCAAAACCATGCACATGCCGTTGGCGCTGAGATCCTGTGTACGACCGAGGAAGATGAGCGATGAGTCACAATTTTGGACGTCGTTGTCCAAAAGAGACAGAGTGGCCATCAACTCTATCTCACAGCGCGTCTTAAGCCGGCGCATTCTGCGACGTTCAATTGAGGAGGCGATCTTATCCAAGCTGGGCGATCTTCCTAGTCGGGCGAAATCTAGACCGTGGCCTGTGTCCGCAAACTGTTCCTTAATGATGGAGGCTCGGAGCCGGAGACGACGCTCACCGGCTGGCCAGTAGTAGCACGAAACGACGAATTTGTACATGAAAGAAGCTGAAAAAACAGAGTCCTGCGAGCTGAACTCCGTGCCCGTCCTGAGATTCCTGCAAATTTCGTTTGTCGAATGAGTTAAAACGCTCAATACGGCTATAATCCCACTTTCCAAACCGATGGAAGCTTCTGACCTTCCGACTTCGCGTGCGCAGCTAATCCGGACGTTGCAATTGGCCTATTCGGGCGAACTTGCGGCTGGATATGCGTATCGCGGGCATTGGCATTCGGTCCGCAACGCGGAGGAACGTGCCCGGATCAAACAGATCGAAGACGAGGAGTGGCATCATCGGACGCTGGTCGGCGAGATGTTGGAGAGCCTTGGGGGTGTTCCAAACAAGGTGCGCGAGGTACGTGCGAATATCATCGGGCGGTTTCTCGGTCTGATGTGTCACTTCAGCGGGTGGTTTGCGCCGATGTATGGCGCCGGCCGGTTGGAGAGTCGCAACATTGTCGAGTATGAAACCGCCGCCAGACATGCGCTTGCTTGTGGCCGCGAGGATTTGATCGACTGTCTGTTGACGATGGCTGAAGTCGAGTGGGAGCACGAGCATTATTTCCGCACATGTGTGTTGCGACATCGCTGGTCCAAGCGCTTTTCGATCTGGCCGGAGCCGCCGCCAAAAGAGATGATTCGGCGCTCATTTGAAAAGATTTGAGCCACAAAAAGGCACAAAAAGCACAAAATGAAAATCCTGTTTCTGTTACTGCTACTCGCGCCGCTGACCGTCTCAGGCCAGACTCAGAACAAGAAATTAGCAGCCGAAGTGAAGGCCGAGTTTCTCCACGCCTGGAATGGTTACAAGAAATACGCGTGGGGACACGACGATCTGAAACCACTCTCGAAGACTTATCACGACTGGTACCCACAACCACTTCTGATGACGGCCGTCGATTCGCTCGACACCATGATCCTGATGGGCATGGACGACGAAGCAACCGCGACGAAGCAGTACATTCTCGACAATCTCTCGTTCGACAAAGATATTGAGGTCCAGAATTTTGAGATCACGATCAGATTGCTGGGCGGACTACTTACGCACTACCAGCTAACCGGCGACAAGCGTTTTCTGGACCTCGCCGAAGATCTCGGTAATCGACTGCTGCCGGTCTTCAACTCACCGACCGGCATGCCGTATCGCTACGTCAATCTGAAGACAGGAAAAGTCAGCAAGCCGATCAGCAATCCAGCCGAGACCGGCACACTCATTATCGAGTTTGGCGCTTTGAGTAAACTCACCGGCAAACCCATCTTTTACGAAAAAGCCAAACGCGCCCTCGTCGAAACTTACAACCGCCGCTCGAAGATTGGACTCGTCGGAGAATGGATCAACGTCGAGACTGGCGCCTGGACCAACACGGACAGTCACATCAGCGGCGCCATCGACAGTTATTACGAATATCTTTTGAAGTGCTCGTTGCTGTTTGGCGATCAGGATTGCAAGCGGATGTGGGGAGATAGTATCGCCGCTATCAACAAATATCTCGCCGACGAACAACGGAGCGATTTCGGCAAGGAGCTGTGGTACGGGCACGCCGACATGAATACCGGCGCGCGCCGCGCCACGACTTACGGCGCGCTCGACGCGTTCTTCCCGGCCGTGCTGGCGCTCTCAGGAGATCTGAAACGAGCAAAACGTTTGCAGGATTCATCGTTTCGGATGTGGAATCACGCCGGTATCGAACCGGAAGAGTTTGACTACCGCCGGCAGAAGATCACAGCGCCGGGTTATCCATTGCGACCGGAGATCGTCGAGTCGACTTATTATCTGTATCGCTATACGAAAGACGAGAAGTATCTGCTGATGGGCGAGAAACTCTGGCGTGATTTCGTCAAACACTGTCGCACTGAGGTGGGTTATGCGGCGCTGAAGAATGTAGAGACCAAAGAAAAAACTGACTCGATGCAGAGCTTCCTGTTCGCGGAGACCTTCAAATACTTCTACCTGCTCTTCGCTCCCCCGAACACACTCGACTTCGATCGGGTGATCTTCAACACTGAGGCTCATCCGATCCGAAAGTTTTAATCTGTGTAATCTGTGGTTAAAAACTGAATTGAGCCCGTAACGCCAGACTCCTGTTACTCGTCGAAGCACTACCTCCAGTGCCGAGCGGTACGAACTGCGCAAGCGAGTTTGAAATCCCAAACAACGGTGACGTCAAATTCCCAATCGGCGACCCGGCATTCGTGTGATTGAACAGATTCGCCGCCGCCACACTGAACGTCAACCGGTACGGGCGCGTCTCCGGCGCTCGCTGACCGGGCACCGGTTTCGGTAGTGATCCAAAGTTGATGGTCTTTGAGACGCGCAGGTTGACGGAAAAGTAACCTGGTCCACGGCCGAAGTTGCGCGGAATGATCCTCGCATTCGGCAACGGCGCGAGATCGAACGCGCCAAAAGAGGTTTGCACCACTGACGACCGACTCAGATCTGTTGCAAAGGCTGGCCTGTCGGCAAAGATCGAGTCGTTGTTGCGATCGGCGCCGGTAATGATATTGAAGGGGGCGCCGCCCAGAGCAACAATCAGTGGTGCAAAGCTGAGACCCCAGCGAGTGTCGATGTTGCCCGCGAGGGTGAACCGGTGTCGAATATCAGTCGAAGCCCTGCCAAACTCGGTGGCGAGGTTATACGTCTCGGCCGGAAAGCTTCCTGGTCCATCTGTGTCGCCTTCGGCTTTACCAAGCGTGTAATTAGCATTTAAAGAGAAACGAGGATTGAGCCGGATGGTGCTGGCGACGACGAAGAGTTGCTGTTTATAAACCCCACTCGTCTCGTACTGGTAAATATTGTCGTTCGTCGCAAAGGGACGTTGATTGAGAGCCAACGGTGCGTTGATGTTGCGCGCACGAATTTGGTGCAAGCCACGTGTGTTGACGTAGCTAAGACTCAGCGTCACGTTTCGCGGCAGACTTCGCTCCACACTGAGCGACGATTGAATGAAATAAGGCTCGGTCAGGCCATTGTCTTTGATCCACATCGTTTGTGGTTGGTTCAACGTCGCTAGTGCCGCATCAGACGGCACATTCGGAAAGAGATCGAGCAGCAAAGGATCGTCGACGACGTATTGTGTTTGGTTGCTGCCGTTGAATCGATTCGCCTGCAGAGTGATGTTGGTACGAATCAGGTCGTAAAAGACGCCCGCGCCGCCGCGCACCACAGTTTTTGGCGTGCCATTCCCTCTCGCCCACGGCGTCCAGGCAAACGATACCCGTGGCGCAAACAAATTTCTGCTGTTGATGTTTGTCTGCACTTGATAACGCAGTCCCAGACTCAACGTGAAGTTTGGCCGCAACTTCCAGTCGTCTTGAATAAATGGCGCGAGGTCCCACTGGCGCACTTCCGCAAACGCGCCGCCGTTCGCGATCGTCAACTGCGAAGCGCCACCACCGCGCAAACGGATTGCGGCCGGCGAGAAGCCGAGTTGCTGAAAGAGCAAGGTGCGGCGATATCGCTCCAAACTGCTCAAGTCTTCAACCGTTCCCGGAATGATGTTGTTCGCCGCATCGAGTCGCGGACCAGGGCCGCCGGAGAAAGTAAACGTGCCGCCGAAGTTTGTCGGCGCGATGTCGTTGATGCGAGCCCAGCGCAGGCGGGCGCCAAACTTCAGACTGTGCCGCCCCAAACTCATCGTCATGTAATCGCGTAGTTCACCTTCGTTACGATCGAAGACGTAATTCCCGATCTGCGACCCACCGCCTGAGAAAGAGTCGAGCACGATCAGACCAGCGCCTGGATCGTTCGTCGACTGCTGAATGCCGTACCAGATGTATTGAAAAGCCGCTTCGTTAGCGACGCGCGGATTTATCACTGCGGTTTCGATCACCTGAAGAATGTGGAGATGGTCTTCGTAACGAAATCCGCGCGAGGCGAGCGAGAATCCGCCCACGCCCTGGTTCTCGAGATCGCTCGAGTTGTAGCTGTAACGCGTGCTGAGCGTGTTTGTCTGGTTGAGCTGAAAATCAAATCGCGGGCTGATAAACATCAATCTGCGTGGAGTCACGATCGCTTCGCTGATCTGAACCGGTTGCAACGACGAATTCAGCGCGGTGGCATTCACAACCGCGGTGTCGTCGATTTCACGGCGACTAAGTGCGAGGAAGAATGACGAGCGCTTCGAGAGTGGACCGTTGATCCCGGCGTCGTAAATGCGACGCTGGTAACCAGGTCGGTTCGCGGCGTATGGATTACGTGAATTGAATGCGGCATCGCTGAACGTGAAGGCGCCGTTACCATGAAACTGTCCCGTGCCCGGTCGTGTCAGTATCTGAATATTGCCGAACCCAATGCGCTCCCACTCGGCCGAGAACGGATTTTGATTGATGACGATCTCGCGGATAGATTGTTTGTCAGGCAAACTTGGACCAGCAGTAAATCCATCCACAAAGACTGTAGCGCCACTCGGACCGGCAGCAGGCCCGGCAAGTGCACTCAGCTCAGCCGCGAGTTCATTTGGGTCGTCTGACAAGGCATTCAGATCGTTTCCCTTCAGCGAGAGGGCGCTCTTGTTACTATTCGGATCGGTATTGACCGTTGCGCCCGGATCGACGTTGACCTGGCTTTCGACCACTGCGACTCTGAGCATCACGTTGATCGATCGCACCTGGACTGTAGTGAGAATGATGTTCGCCTGTTGAAACTCGGCAAATCCTGGCTGCGTCACTTTGAGCGTGTAAGTTCCGGCTGCGATGCCGCTCAAACTAAACGCGCCGCTCGCGTCGGTGACGGCCGTCTGCTCCTTGCTGTGTTGGTCCACGAGCGAAACTGTGGCGCCGACAATCACGCCACCGAGTTCATCTGAAACGACACCACGCACAACCGCCCCACGCTGCGCCATCACAGATGATCCCGCAACAACCATGCACAAAAAGCAAACCACGACTCTCAGCTTCATAGAAAAATCCTTCTTCAAAATCCGCGTAGATCCGCGTTACGGTATGACACTGAAATCGAACGCGTTTGGTAATCCGGCACTCAATCGCACAGTTTGTGGACGTCCGGGTTGTGGCGCCATCGCTCTCAACACGGCATCGATACCCGCGACCAGCTTGATTGCAGTCATCTGTGATTCGTCTTTCTCTCGAATGCCAGTGATCGACACAACATCGCCGGCCTTCAGATCCGACAGCGCAACGACGGGCAGCGTGTCTATCAGTTGCTGCACTTCCGCAGACTGATTTGCACGAGCCTTCTGCGCGATTGCAGGCACGAGCGCCGCCGGAATACGACGCACCAAAGTCTGTTTTAGCGTTGTGACTTTGATCGGCTTCCGTTGATCGAGCGTCGCTGCCGAGATCTGATTGTTCTGAAGATCGATAGCGGTTACGGTGGCGCCGATCGTCTTAAACGAACCCGATACAACGGCTTCAGCTTTGAACGACTTGCCGTCGGCACTCTTATCACCGAGCGCACGCAGTTGATCGCCGACCGCAACCTCGGCGAAGTTGCTCTGCTTTGTGTCTTCAAAGTTGATTGCCGTGGTGGTGTAACGTCGAAACTGTGAGGCGCTCGCATTAATCGCAACCAAGCTGGCCGGCGTGGCGCCGCGCAGTTCGAGGTTAATCTCGTTCGTGCCCGGATTGAGTGCTTTGACGACGCCGGCGATTCCACGCGTGCGCCACTCTTCGAGATCGCGTTCGCGCTTTTTGGTAACGTCGTCTTTTGAGAGCACGACGATTCGCACAGCCGCAAACTCATCCGGCGCTTTGTTGCCACGCGCCAGCACGCGATCGCCGTTCACTATCTCTTCGAAGAGAATGGGCGTGGCCTTGTCGAGCGATTGTGCGCCAGCCGGAACACGCAAACACGCAGTGGTTTCGTTGGCCCTGATGGCAATGGTCGTGTTCTGATCAGTCTTGATGTTGATCGTCTTCCCTGTTTTCTCAATGACGGTGCCGACCACGCTCGAGAGTTGCGCCGGCGTTTGGGGAAAACCTTCAATCTGAACCGACAGGAGAGTGATGAGAATCAGTAGCTTCATCATGTGCCCTCTTATACGCGCCTCGAAGACTCACTGCGGTCAAGAATTGCCAAGCCTCCGTTAAGAAGTGTTAAGGGGTGGCGGGCTCTCTTAACATTTCTTGACTGCATAAACCGGCCAACGGCATTAAAATGCAGCCCTCGATTTATGGAGACTCAAGCCACACCAACCTCCGAACACGTGCTCGTAATCGACGACGACGTCGAACTGTGCAATCTCGTCTCGCGTTTTCTGGTGCGTGAGGGCTTTCAGATCGACGCGGTAAACGGCGGGGTTCAGGGCATCGAGGAGGCACTTTCAGGTAAGTACGCGCTCGTAGTTCTCGACGTGATGATGCCGGAAATGAGCGGCTTCGACGTGTTACGCCGGATCCGCGCCGAGTCGCCGATGCCCGTGTTAATGCTGACTGCTCGCGGTGATGCACTCGATCGGGTGCTTGGTCTTGAAATGGGCGCGGACGATTACCTCCCAAAACCGTTCAGCCCGCCCGAACTCGCGGCGCGGATTCGCGCGATTCTAAGACGTGCGAAGCCCCCCACGTCGCCGGCTCACGGAATCAACCCGGCGATCGTGATTGGTGATATCGAACTGAACTCGGGATCTCGCGTGGTGACGCACGGTCATCAATTGATCAATCTCACGACGGTCGAGTTCGATCTGCTGGAAGCGCTGATGCGCGCCGCTGGTCACGTCGTTAATCGCGAGAAACTCACGCGCGATATTCTCGGACGCGAATTTTCACCATTCGATCGCAGCATCGACACACACGTCTGCAACCTGCGTAAAAAGATTGGACCACTCGCGGACGGTACCGATCGCATCAAGGGTGTGCGCGGCATTGGTTATCTCTATGCGCTCCCGTTACGCCCCCGCTCCTGACACCCGATGCAAACTCTCTTTCTCAAAATCTTCTTCTGCTTCCTGGTGGTGATCGTTCTCGTCGGCACGTCGCTCGAGACTTCAGCCCTGCTGGCGCGCTTCTACGAGGATCGCTGGCAAGTGACACTACATAGCATCATGCCGATGGAAGCAGAAAAAGCCGCGGTGATGTATGAAACCGAGGGACCGGAAAAGCTGCGCGCCTATCTCGACGACCTGCAAACCAAAAAGACGGTGCGGTTTTACTTCTTCGACGAAGACGGAAATGTCTTGCTCGATCGTCCTGCGCCGGCAGTCGTGCAGGGGATCGCACGAAACAAAGAAGGACTGGCAAGAACGGCGGCCCAGGGACTCACCGCGGTTCGGGTTGATCAAGGTATCGCCGTCAGACAGGTCACTGGTCCAAGCGGACGGAAGTACAGTCTCGCTTTTCAGACCTCGCCGAGTCAGCTCGTTCCTGTTTCAAAAGCAATTGGCGGGCATCCGTACCTGCGGCTACTCGCCATCACACTCATCGCGGTCGGATTGTGTTTTGCGTTGACGCTCCACATCACGCGACCGTTAGGCAAACTGCGACAGGCCGCAAGCGACATTGCTGACGGCCGTCTGAAAACGCGTGTGAAGCCTGCCATTGGCCGGCGCCACGATGAGATCGCATTGCTAGGTGACGACTTCGATCGCATGGCGGAACAGATCGAGCGCCTCGTAACTGCACAACGAAACCTGCTGGGCGACGTCTCACATGAACTCCGATCGCCACTGGCACGTCTCATCGTGGCGTTGAGTTTGTTGAAACAGGCACACAGCGAAGAGGCGGCTGAGTATCAAAGCCGGATCGGAATCGAGGCAGACCGACTCGATAAGTTGATCGGACAACTGTTGACGTTGACACGCATCGATAGCGGTGTCGACTCAACTCTGCGTGAGACTTTTGATCTCGCGAATCTGGTTCAGGAAGTGACGGCCGATGGCGACTTCGAGGCAAGAGTACAGCATCGAGCGGTGCGATTTCTGGCGACGGGTAGTATTCCAATGTCGGGTGTGGCGGAGTTGATTCGCAGCGCGGTCGAAAACGTTATTCGTAACGCGGTGCGGCATACCGCTGAAGGAACGACGGTCGAGGTCACGCTCGAGTACAAACAGCCATTTGCTTTGCTGCGTGTGCGCGATCATGGACCAGGCGTGCCGGTGGAAATGCTGGAAGACATCTTCCTGCCGTTTCATCGGGCGAACAATGGATCAAGCGGCGCCGGTTTAGGATTGGCGATTGCGGATCGAGTAGTGAGGGCACATAACGGAACGATTCAGGCTTATAACGCGCGAGAAGGTGGGCTGGTGATCGATATTCAATTTCCTTTAGCCGCGGATGAACGCGGATGAACGCAGATCAGCGTTTATCCGCGAAAATCCGCGGCTAAAATATTTTACTTGTACTCAACCCCCAAATTCTGGAACAGGAACGCATAGATATCCCGCGTCTGTTCGATCGACTTGGTGGTGTTACTGGCTCCGTGCGCGGAGTTAGTGTCGATGCGAATGAGAACCGGGTTTGGACCACTCTGCGCTGCCTGCAATGCCGCCGCATACTTGTAATTGTGCGCCGGCACGACGCGGTCGTCGTGATCGGCGGTCGTGATCAGCGTCGAAGGATATTTCACACCAGCCTTGATGTTGTGAATCGGCGAGTAAGCATAAAGCGCCTTGAACTCCGCCTCATTCGCTTCACTCGAACCGTAGTCCGCGATCCAGTTCCAACCAATCGTGAACTTCTGGAAGCGCAACATGTCCATCACGCCCGCCTGCTCGACTACAGCGCGGAAAAGCTCAGGACGTTGATTCGAAACTGCGCCCACCAGCAACCCCCCGTTCGAGCCACCCTGAATCGCGAGCCTGCTCGACGACGTGTACTTGTTCGCAATCAAGTACTCAGCCGCGGCAATAAAGTCGTCGAAAACATTCTGCTTTTTCAGCTTCGTGCCGGCTTCGTGCCACTTCTCGCCATACTCACCACCGCCACGCATGTTCGCCGACGCGTAAACCACGCCCTGTTCGAGCAGCGCCATGCGCAGCGAACTGAACGTCGGCGACGTGACGACGTTGAAACCACCGTAGCCATACAGCAGCGTCGGATTATTGCCGTCGAGCTTCAAGCCTTTTTTGTAGACCAGAAACATCGGCACGCGTGTGCCGTCTTTGCTGTTGTAGAAAACTCGCTTCGTTTCGTAGGTCTCAGGTTTGAAGCCCGGAATTTCGACGGTACGGAAGACGGTCGATTTCCTGGTGGCGATGTCGTACTTGTAAATCGTCGGCGGGAAGTTGAACGAAGTGAAGTTGTAGAAAATATACTTATCGTCGTTCAAACCACCAAAGCCACTGGCTGTTCCCACTCCCGGCAACTCGATCTCATTCTCGAGCTTGCCGTCGAAATCAAAAACATAAGCCTGCGTGGCCACGTCTTTACGCCACGAAGCGAACAACTTGCCGCCGGCGGTACCGACACCCTGCAACGGTTCGCTTCTTTCCGGCAAAACAGTCTTCCAGTTCTTTTCATCCGGGTTCTTCGGATCGACAAGGACGACGCGACCGTTGGGAGCGTTCTTGTCCGTGCGGATCAGAAACTTGTCGCCGACGTTATCGATGATGCCAAAGCTGTCGTCGCCAATTTCGGCCACGATCGGAGAGAACTTGTCTTCGCCTTTTGAGAGATCTTTGTAGAAGACGGCATTTCCCTTCTTGCCCTTGCCGCGTTCGGAGATGTTCAGGATTGCGAAGCGTTCGTCTTCAGTGGTGCCGACGCCCTGGAAGCGCTGCGGATGTTCTTTGTCTTCGTAAATCAGCACGTCTGCTGATTGCGGCGTGCCAACCTTGTGAAAATAGACTTGCTGAAATTCGTTCTTGCTGCTGAGCTCTTTGCCCTTCGCCGGTTCGGCATAACGGCTGTAGTAGAAACCGTTGCCCTGCCACGACACACCGGAGCTCTTCATCCACTTGATATCGTCAGCAAGCTTCTCGCGCGTCGTCACATCCATCACGCTGAGCGTCACCCAGTCAGAGCCGCCCTGCGAGATTCCGTAAGTGAGGTACTTGCCGTCTTTTGAAAGCGAGAAGACGCTCAGAGTCGAAGTGCCGTCAGCGGAGAACTTGTTCGGATCGAGAAACTCTTCCGGTGTACCGTTAACACCTTTCTGAATGTAGTAGACGCTCTGATTCTGCAAGCCGTCGTTCTTCGTGAAGAAGTAAGTGTCGCCACGTCGAAACGGCGCCGAGATACGCGGATAGTTGTAGAGCTGCGTCAAACGCGCTTTGAGTTTCTCGCGATACGGGATCGAATCGAGATAACCGAAGGTGACTTTGTTTTGAGCTTCCACCCACGCTTTTGTCTCGGGAGAAGTTTCGTCTTCGAGCCAGCGATATGGATCGGCTACTTTGGTGCCGAAGTAATCATCGACCTGGTCGACTTTCTTGCTTTCGGGGTAAGCGATCTTTGAGTTGTCGGAAGACGAGCGGCTGACAGATCCCGTCGTCGCACCAGGCGCGACACTTTGCGCTTTCGAACCGCTAATAAACGGTGCGATCGCGGCCAGTGCCAGGACGGCAGCCACAGACAAGAAGGCAAAAAGGCTTCGGCTCTTATTCATGTGTTTTATCTCCGCGGGCAGGAATTTGGAAGGAAATCTTAATAAAAGATCGGGTCAAAGTCCAAGGCGTCACTAGCCGTGGATGACACGGATTTTGAAACGGATCCGTCCTTGTCCGTGTTAATCCGTGGCTGATACAATCGCGGCGATGTGTAACCCGCTCGAATCTCGTGCTAACCTCTTCGCTGACTAGTTTCGCCCGTCTTTTTACAATCGATCACTTCGGCCTGAACTTTAGGGTTTTGGCGTTTTATTGGCCATTCTGACAAGGAGTCAAAAAATGTCTACCAGCGTACTCGCACCTTCGAAACGCCCCGAAATCAAGACGGAACTGCCCGGTCCCAACGGCAGGAAGATTGTCGAAGCGGATGCAAAGTTTGTTAATCCATCCTACCCGCGACCCTCGTTCAAGCTGGTCGCAGAACGCGGCAGCGGCGTGTGGGTGGAAGATGTGGACGGCAATATTTTCCTGGACTGCAACGCCGGCGTCGCCGTCTGTTCGACTGGCCACTGTCATCCCGAAGTCGTGCGCGCAATTCAGGAACAGGCAGAACAACTGATTCACATGTGCGGAACTGATTATTACTACCGCCACATGCCGCAACTTGCCGAGAAGCTCGATCAGATCGTGCCGGTGCCGTCGCCAACGCGGACGCACTTCGCCAACAGCGGCACTGAGGCAGTCGAAACGGCGCTGAAACTCGCAATGCACGCGACCGGTAGAGAAAAGTTCATCGCTTTCTTCAACAGCTTTCACGGTCGGACAATGGGTTCGCTCTCGCTGACGTCGTCGAAGTCGGCGCAGCGCAAGGGCTTCAAGCGGCAGGCACTCGACGTGGTCCATGTGCCTTATCCGAACGAGTTTCGTAATCCATTTAGCGCCGAGGATTGTGGCGATGGCGGTGCGAGCCAGGGTGCGCTGAACTGGATCGAGGAACGTTTGTTCAAGACAACAACACCGCCCGAGGAAGTTGCCGCGATCGTGATTGAAGCAGTGCAGGGCGAAGGTGGATACGTTCCGGCGCCGAAGAATTTCCTGCAGGGACTGCGTCGCATTTGTGACGAGCATGGAATTCTGCTGATCGTCGACGAGGTGCAATCGGGAATGGGACGCACGGGCAAAATGTTTGCGTGCGAGCATTACGATGTGAAGCCTGACATTGTTTGTATTGCGAAAGGCATCGGATCGGGATTGCCAATCGGCGCGTGTGTCGCGCGTGCGGATTTGATGGACTGGAAACCCGGCGCACATGCGTCGACGTTTGGCGGCAATCCGGTTTGTATCGCAGCGGCGTTGAAAACAATCGAACTACTCGAAGGCGGGCTGGTTCAGAATTCGGCCGAAGTCGGTGCGTATTTGAAAGCCGGATTGCAGAAGCTTCAGGAGAAGTATGACTGTATCGGCGACGTTCGTGGGATGGGATTGATGCTGGGCGTGGAGTTTGTGACTCCGGAACTGCGCGATCGAATCGAGATCGCGTGCTTCGAACGCGGCTTGATCATTCTCGGCGCCGGGGCAAGCACAATCCGTTGGTCACCGCCGTTGATACTCACGACGGAGAACGTCGACGTCGCACTCGAGATCTTCGACGAGGCTATCGCGGCCTCCATCTAATATTTAGCCGCGGATAAACGCGGATTTACGCAGATCTGCGTTTATCCGCGTTCATCCGCGGTTAATTTTTTCTGAGATTTCGTGCATTCGGAGTCTTAATTGATCCTCATCGACGGTCGTGACCCGTCCCTCACGAAACACTTCGCGGCCCGCAACCACAGTTAAGATCACATCTCTTCCACTCGAGGCAAAGATCAAGGTGGCTATCGGATCGTAGTTCGGGATTTGCTGGGTGTTGGTTAATGACACAACCGTAAAATCCGCTTGCTCGCCTTCTCTCAATCGTCCAGTCGCAGCTTCCAGCGCAGCCGCCGCGCTTACGGGTCCACCCGCAGATCTCGACAACAGCGTCGCGAAACGAGCCTCTTCGAGGATGTCGCAGGTGTTGTTACTCGCTACCGAATCACTTCCCAGTCCAACCGCAACTCCCGCTGCGATAAACTTCGCGAACGGCGCGCGCCCGTGACCCAGTTTTGCATTCGACTTCGGACAGTGCGCAACTTTCGCTTCATTACTTCTCAGCGTCTCGATATCGGCGTCGTCAACTCGAATACAGTGCGCCAGCAACGGATGAGTCTCCAGTATTCCAATCTGTTTCAAATACTGAATCGTCGAGACACCCGGCGCTTTCCATTCGATCTGTCGGCGCGCCAGACCTTCCGCAAAAACGCCACCACCTTCACGCAGAAACATCTCTTCCGCTTCCGACTCCGCCGCGTGCATCATCAGCGGCAAGCCTTCCGACAGCGCCAGCTCTGCAATCAACTCCAGTTGCGGTCCGCACACTGTGTACGGGGCATGCGGTGAAACTCCGGCGTGCACGAGTCCAGTCTCAATCGATTTCAACTCTTCCAACTTGCCTTTGAGTTTCTCGAAGTTCTCAGTGACAAGCCTCGCATCCGGTCCAAACGACTCCTGATAAACAACGCCACGCAACCCGACGTCTCGGAGCGCCTGCATGCTCATCACGGCCGAATCACTCGCGTCGTGAACACACGTGATTCCCGCACGCACTGCTTCGCACGCACCCCACATTGCCGAAACACGAATGTCATCGGGCGTCATACGTTCGAGACGCGCAACGGTGAGCTTCCTGAGCCACGCAAAAAAATCTCCTTCCTCGTTTTCAAGGTAACCACGCATTGCCGTGAGTTCGAGGTGTGTGTGTGCGTTGACGAGTCCGGGAAGGATGACTGCCTCTCCAAGAGATTCAATCTTGAACTCAGGAAATCGCTCGACGATCTCAGCTTGCGTGCCGACGCCAACAACAACGTCGCCGCTAACTGCAACAGCGCCATGCTCGATCGGCGCCACCGAAACCGGAACGACCCATCGCGCCGAGTAGATAGTGCTCATTTTGCGGTTGAAGGCTCCTGCAACGCAGCGCTCGAGCTCTTCGCATTCTTGAGCTGGCGATACCGTTGCATGATCGAAATCACATAAGCGCGGGTTGAAGGAATGTCGATGCGGTTGATGAACTGCGCGCCTGATTGAGTATTTCCAGGTTGATCGGTGCGACTCCACTCGACAGCGCGACTCGGTCCAGCGTTGTACGCCGCTACCATTCGCGTTTCGGCTTCTGGTTTATCCTGAAACTGTTCGTATATCTTCTCGAGATACCAGCAGCCGACCTGGATGTTGCGTTCCGGATCGCGCAAGAGTGATTCCGGATCGCTAGCCATCTGATTCTGAAGCTCGCGCATTCCGGTTTCAGTGGCCCACTCGCGACCGACAGTGGGAGTCACTTGCATCAGACCAATCTCACCGTCTTTGCCGTTCTTCCAGGGCGAGAAATAAGTCTCTTCGTAAATGATGCTCCAGACGAGATCGGGATCGACGCGATAGATCGCTGCTTGCCTTGCGATTAAAGAATCGAAACGGTGAGTCCAGTAACTATTGATGGCGTAGGCAGCGGACAACAGGATGAGGATTAAGAGAATAACAACCAGAACACGCTTCATCAGCAAACTTTTTAGCCACGGATTACACGGATTCACACTGTGTAAATCCGTGTAAATCCGTGGCTCATTAATTAGTTTCGTCTCCTCAACCCGGACCAAAAGGTCGCGCGCGAGACAGCGTAATCGATGCCCTCGTAACGCGAACGCAGTGCGTGTTCGTCAAGCACGTGTCCCTGAAGCCAGACTTCCGCATCGAGCGTGGCGCCAACTGCCAGCGATCCGCCACGCAGTGCGCGGCGATTGACCAGCACTTCCAGCTTGATACGCTCCAGATCGAGATGAATCCAGAAGAGTTCGCCACCGGAAAGCGGATTTCTTAACGGTTTGAAAGCGATAATTCGACCCGAGAGACTCCAGTCGTTTTCGTGGGCCGCTCTCGCGGGCGCCGTCTTCTCGAGCGGCATCCAGCGCGTTTTGCATTTCGAACTACGCACGCGCGCGCGATACGCGAGCCCGCAAAGGCCGATGTGCAATTCCTGCGCGCCAAATCCCGTTGGTCCCACCTCGGTCAAGTTCTGTAACTCGAAAAGAACTTCACAGTCAGTGCCCTCGCGATAACCGTGAATGACGGCTTCGCCTTCTTCGTCGTACTCCGTCAACGCCCACGGCGCAATGGTTTGAATGTAACGCGCGCGAAAGCCGGGACGACAATCGGCATAAAAGAGATCGCCGCTGCCTGACTCGTAAAGCACGGTCCACACTTCGAGACCTTCTCCGAGTTTCCAGCAACGTCCATGCAAGACAGCGCCGCGCCTGGTGAGTTGGGTGGCCTCGCCCTGGTCACCGGCCCGCTCGGCGAGATAGTTGAAAGCTTTCTCGTTCGAAACTTCCAAACCGATCGTTTCAAAAGTAGGATTCATGATTTCAGTTCGTATTTTATTTCGTTACGCGCACATTATTACGCGCTACGCTTTCGCTGTCTATGCTTCGCGGGCTTGCTGTTAACATTTTCAGCACGAGGCGCGCGGGTCTTGAACCCGCGAATGACGCGTTGTGGACCATGTGCCGGCGGCGTTCCCGACCTAACCATCTCGGCAAACAGATCGACATCGTAGTCCGCCTCACGCGACATCTCTTCACGAATTGCGTGCAACACTTCTAAAAATTTTGGGCGACGATACATAAAACCTTGCACAGGATTTACCTGATTCTACATGATTATCAAGATTCATCCTGTACATCTTTTGAATCCTGTCAAAAACATTATCAATAGCAAACGGCAATCATGTCACTTGCTCGGTTGCTTCCGATACCAAAAACTCCGGCGTCACGATCATCGGCACATAAAAACCGGCGGCTGTATTGAACAGCCTGATGCGCGCCTGACGGCGTACGTTTGCGAGATGACCGAAATTCCATGTCACCAGATAATCGATTTTGTGAAACGAGGCAATGGCCACGTGCAACGCGTCGGCGATGTACTTGCGATGAAAGATCCCACGCGCGATATAACCTTCCGCGAGTATCGCCGCCTCTTCAGTTAGATCCACCTGTTCCAGATTGCGGATCAGTTTCAGATACGAACTGCGATGCGGCTCTTTCAAACGCCCGAGCTCTGCGGACACGAGCGGCGAAACCACCGCGCGATAGTCGGGCATCTCGTGCTCCCACCACCTGATCGTCAGGTCGCGTCGAAAAGGCTCACCGTTGTCGAGGTAAGCACCAATCACCGATGTTTCCAGATAGAGCGCTTGTTTCATGGAGTTACAACTACTTCCGGATTGATATTTTCAGCGTTTCTGGGTTTTTGATTCAAAGGTTCCAGTCGCATTGCTCCCCTGGCAAAGTCAAAATAGATGCGGAAGTGCCGCAGGAAATTACCGCCGAGAATGCCGCTCTGCGTAAAGCCCGCCGTTTCGTTGACCGGTTCCATGTCGAGCACTGCGGCATTGATCTTTTCGAGCTTGCTCAAGCCGAGACTCAGTCGCGGCAGTTGCAGCAGCTTCACATCTTCCGCCACGCCTGCGGCTCCGAACACACGCATCTTCGACGGTTTCAGTAATTCCAAAAGCTGTTCCTGCTGCGAAAGTTTTTCGGAGATAACAGTGATGCTGGCGGCAGTGTCGATGATGAAGTTAACGTTCTTGTCGAAGCCATCGAGTCCGACTTCGCCACTCAGAAATCCGCTCGAGGTGGTACGCAGCGGCACTTCCACCGAGCCGTCATTGGGCGCTACCGGAACCAGCGTTTGAAAACCCTCCGGACGACGAACCATGGTCCAACTCTCGATCTCGTCCGTCTGATGTTGTCGCACCAGACACATTTTCCGCGTGCCATAATCGATCGAAGTCAGAAACTTCGATACTGCCGAGAGACCAAGATAACCATCCACCGGAATATGACTATCGAAGAACTTGCGGATGTACACCGGCACGTTTCCGACTTTGGCGGTGCCAATCTCCAGCGACTCGAGAAAGCCGTAGACGATTTCAAACTTCCCGCCCCCACCAACAGCACGCGCCTGGCCGCCTCGCGCAACCGGCTTGACGCCGAGACGCCTGGCCGTTTGTTCGGAGAGCACCGACATTCCCGATCCGGTATCGAGCACGAAACGCAACGGCTCTTTCTGTCCGTTGATGCGGACCTGAAGAATGGGACGATTGTCTGTCGCTTCGAAAGGAATTGTTGAACGATACTCACCACTCGGCACGTAAAGCGCACTCTGCCGGCCAAGGTAACGGAGAAAATCGATCAGACCAACGATACGCGCGCGGCGATCGGTATCGGTTTTGGGCGCAACCACCAGGAATCGCTCATACGCATCAGCAGCTTCCTTGTACTTCTCACTTCGTGCGGCTGCCTGACCGAGACTGAAAAGATAATCAGGCTCCTCGGAATCCATGCTGACGGCCTTGCGCAATCCGGGTAACGCAAGAGGCAAACGGTTTTCATAGAAATCGACCATCGCCAAACCGGCTACGGCGAGCGCTTCATTCTCGTCGAGTGCAAGTGCAGTGCGAAACTCTTCCACTGAAAGTCGAAACTCGCCGGCGCCGAGAATTGCCGCACCAAGCAAAGCATGAGCGCGAGCCGAGAGCGGATCAACCATGATGACGCGGGCGGCATTGTCGTAAGCGCCCTGCAGACTTCTCTGCTTCAGCAGGGTAAAACTCAAACCGAGGCGCGCCTCGAGGTCATGCGCGTCTTTGTTGAGGAGCTCGCGAAAGATCTTTTCAGCCTGTTCGTAGTCGCCTTTGCGGACGGCGCGATAACCTTTGTTGTAAGCCTTCTTATCGGCAAAGGCGGCGGCGCTGTGAGTTGTTCCGGTGAGGCCAACACAAAACACAAAGGCGGCCATAGTGAAGGCCGCCATCCGGAACAGTGATTTCGTTTTATTACCTAGCATGATTCACACTTTCTGCATGCAACCGTTTTACTTTAAAACTTCTCCTGTCTTCATGGACCAGAGAACCAGATCGAGCTCGTCGAAATTTATTTTTACGTCGCGAGCAAAGCGAACCAGTTGCTGCTCAACTTCGAGATACTTCCTTCGAGTTGAAGGTGGTTTGGCGGTGTCGATCACGCCGATTTCAGCCAAACATCGCATCACGTGTTTATCAAGGATAGCATGGCCTTTCACGCCGATGTTCCTGAGGAAGTGGCTGGATTCCTTGTAACCCAATCCTTTGACCTGTTTTTCCTGTGCCAGCCAATCGCGCCGCTCGAAAGGATCTCTAAAGCCGCGCAAACGCTTTCGCAACTTCATGCCGCAGTCTGCGTGAAAGTAATTTCTTGTAGTTACAATGTAACGCGGTCTTGCTACCGGAAAACGATGCGCGCCCGCTTGCTTCAACGCAACAGTCATGGCATCGGAGTCACCATCGAGCAACAGCGTTCGCACGGCATCAACTGAATTCAATCCCATACGAGCCGAGGCGCCGGCAGTGAAGATGCAGTAAGCCAACTCTTCCCAGAGCCTGGCATCAGATCCTTTGCGCCAAACTTCTTCAAACTCACCAAGCCTCTTCCGAATTTCCCGGCGGCGTGCTCGGTGAGTGGCCACCACTCGTTCAACTGTAACGGGTTCTTGAATGCGTTGCACTGTAGTTTGTCAATAACTCGATTCTATGAGCGTGCTGGAAAGCTTGTCAACGATATGTTCGGCGATTATCGGCGTAAAATCCGCGGCTAAAGTCTGCTATGATGTTTACCGGTTGGCCCCGCCGAGTTGAACATCTCCACAAAGTTGTCTTGCATCAAAAGTCTGCTCTCTTCGTGAGTGCGTATATGAAGTTAATTGCAGCAGTTTTGCTTTTCATGGCCAGTGCGACGGTTGCCGGTTCGACCATCGTTGCTCAGACGCCTTTAGAACCACCAGCATCACCAACACCGACGCCCAGCGAGACAGCCAGACCTCTTTACGGTTTGCAGGGCGTGCTGATCGAAACTCTCGACGGTAAAGTGGTTTCTTCACAAGCCGCAGACGAACAGTTCAATCCAGCGTCAACTATGAAACTCGCCACCGCGCTTGTCGCGTTGCGAACGCTTGGCCCCGAACACCGCTTCGCCACCGGTGTGTGGACTGACGGCGTGCTCGATAAAGCCACGGGCATCATCAACGGTAGTCTCTACATCTCCGGCCGCGATCCTTCGTTTCATTACGAACATGGTGTGCTACTCGCGCGCGAGTTGAATAAGATCGGTGTCAAGCAAGTTACCGGAGATCTGATCGTCGCACCCGGATTTACGATGAACTTCAGCGCCTCCGCGATGCGTTCCGGAGAACGACTCTACGATACATTAGATTCAACCCGCCGGCCCGCCGAAGCCATGCGAGCCTGGAACTACGAACGCACGCTGCTGAACGATCGCGCCGGACTCGAAACCGTTCCCAGCGTCGCCGTGATGGGCGCCGTTGACGTCGCGCCCGTTGTCCCAGCCGCCAGGCTATTGCTAACGCAGCGCTCGAGCAAGTTAGTTGACATTCTCAAAGTGCTCTTGTGCTACTCCAATAATTTCATGGCCGAGCGCATTGGCGAAGCGCTGGGCGGCCCGGATTCCGTTCGCCAGCAGTTAACGACTCAACTCGGTCTCGGACCGGACGAGATCCGGATTACTTCTTTGAGTGGCCTTGGCATCAATCGTATTTCACCGCGAGTGATGATGAAGATTTATCGCGGGCTTCGTACCGAACTTCAGAAACACGGTCTGTCGCCGGCGGCAATCATGCCGGTGGCGGGTATCGATCCCGGCACACTCGAGGAACGATTCACCGGTCTCGCGTGGCGCGGCAGCGTGATCGCCAAGACCGGCACCCTGGTGAGAACTGATGGAGGCGCTAGTTCACTCGTGGGCCAGATGAAAGCGGCCAACGGCGAAGTGCTGCTGTTTGTGATCATGAATCAGCGAGGCAGTGTTTCGAGATTCAGAGAAAACCAGGATTACCTCGTTATGCTGGTCCAAAACTCTCGTGGTGGTCCAAAGGCGTTTGACTACAAACCGCTGATGCTCACGATGCAACTCTCGCACACCGAAAGCACAGTCGGTGGCGGCGAGGAATACGAACCACCTTCCCGTTCCAACGACCAATAACAAAAATGCGCCCCGCTATCCGAAAATAGACGGGGCGCTTTACCGTCCAACTGCGATTGTGGCGTGCGGCACCGCAACAGCAGCGGACGATTCCCTTGGTGACAAGGAGATCAAATTCGTAAAGGGAGTGAGATTCCAGAGAGACTTATCCACAGATTACACAGATTCTATGAATCATCCGTGTAATCTGTGGATTAAGAGAGTTGCAAAACCGGGCGCTTTTCTAGTATTCCCGCACGCCGCTGACGGTATGGCCACCGACTGCCTTGGCTTTGTCTACTGCATCAGAACTGTACTGAATATTCGCGGTGCCGCCGCCGTCCGTGTCGAAGGTAGGCGCTCCAAACACATCAGTGCTGGCTCCGGTTTTTGAAAACTTTGCGACGAACATCGCGCCGAAGATGTCGCCGTGACCGCCGCCGTCTCGATAAACCTCGCCGGTCCCAAGCACCATGATCACACCGTTATATTGGAAGTTGCCGTGCAAGGTCAGTTTGCCGGTAACGATCAGCGTGCCTTGTCCCGTCGGATTACCTGGACCAAGTTCGAGATCTCCGTCTACAAACGTGAAGACTCCGTCCGGATTGCTCGCGCCGAGTCCGGCAGCACTGTTTATCGCCGCGGTCCCGGTCGTGAAATATCGTCCCTGGTTGATGGCAGCATTCATCATTCCTTCACTGCCGTATAAAAACAGTCGGGCGGAGTTAACCGATTGAAGAAAGCTTGGCGTATTGTTAGGTCCCAAAACTGCCGGGTCGCCCGGAGTCACGTTTGGTCCATTGCCGTTGCAACTGGTGCCATCCGCCGCACAACCGTCGATGATGTTGTTGGTTGCGTTGTAATCGCCGCCACTAACGGCGTAAGCCGCAATGCCAGGTGAGGTTCCATCCGTATCCGTGCCGGACGTAGAGGTAACGTTGCTCGATCCCAGAGAAAAGTTGATTTGAGTGCCTGATCCGTTTGGCAAAGTAACGACCGCGTTCACATCGTACGAAAGCGTATAGCGATTGACCACGATCTCCATGTTCTTGCGACTGTTGTTTGGACCAAGTCCCAACACTCGGACTCGCAAGCGATCCGGCTTGTATGAAGCAGTAGCACACTTGGTGACGGTATCCTGATTATCAGGATCGAGGATCGAGGTCACTTGAAACCGCGCACTGGTATCGGAAGACACATTGACTGCGGCGCCTGACGTGGCGGTCCAGAGAGTCGGCGTGCAGAGAACGTTTTTGAACGACGCACGCGTGCCTGACGGACTTGACTCAACATTTCCGCGCAACACTTCGAGACTTCTGGCGATGCCTGCTTCTGCGGCGTAGTAAGCCTGCATCTCAGCCGTCGAGTCACGCGCAGTGATGCCGGTCATCGTCGTAGTCAAAATCAACGTGCCGCCGGCCGCCAGCAACAACAGCGAAAGCAGAACGGCGGTGATCAACGCGGCGCCTTTTTCGTTTGCGCGATTTTCAAGAGTCGGTTTCATTGAATGACGATCTCCTTGATTCAGTAACCCCAAAGGTCTGTGTTGCGCAGGGTGACGTCTGAACAAAGTAAGACTGAATAAGGTGGTTGATATCCGGGTGAGCCGGGAGTGCCGACCTGGTCCAGCGTAACCGAGACGGCGATGACGATGTACTTCGCGGTCGACTTATCTACGACTTCGGTAGCCGATACGGCGCTGATGTCGGCCGCGCCTGGCGCAGCGGTGTAAGTCACTTTCTGACCGAAGTAGTGAATGTTCATGCTGTCGATGCGATTTGCGAGCACCGTGCTGCCGGTTCCATATAGATCGTGGCGGGCCAGATACTTCGTATTGTCGGCGAGATTGATGAAGTAGGTGATGTCTTCGCCCGCGTCCGTTGCACTCTCCCGCTGCGTGTCCGTTACTCCGGTGGTGTAGTCAAACCGGTTCAGATTCGAGCGGATGCGAAGTTTAGTCACTCCGGAATCTGCGGCGACGATACCGTTGGTGCTCAGGTTGAATCCGGCATTCGCTATTTCACGCGACATGATGTTGAGAGCTCGTTGCGTGTCGGCGAGGGCGTCGGACTTTTGATTCTCGCGCGAGCGCACCCGAAGAGCGTTCGCCAGCAGAGTCGAGGCGGCAGTCATCAACGCGATCGTGATCGCCATCGCGATCAGGAGTTCAACCAGAGAGAAACCGCCGTTCGTGGCTTGTTTGTTCGACGAACTCATAAATTCCTCGCCCTCAATATCGTTAATAAGTGCCGGTGACCTGCGTTGATCGCTGTGTGTAAACAGCGACCGTT
Organism: Pyrinomonadaceae bacterium; assembly: GCA_035694465.1. Lineage (GTDB taxonomy): Bacteria > Acidobacteriota > Blastocatellia > Pyrinomonadales > Pyrinomonadaceae > PSRF01. The sequence continues at coordinate 35,064 of DASSFI010000075.1, forward strand.
TCGAAATTCGTCGTCGCGGTAGCTGGAGTGACCGAAACCTGAATACGTTTGAGCGTGCAGGCGCCGGCATCTACCTTTCCAGCCGGGACGAAGTTCAGATCCGTAATCGTCGTGTTGACCGTGTAACTGCGACCAGCATTAGTCACAGTTTCAGCAACACCTCCCGTTCCCGTCGCGGCCAGGCCGCCGTTCGGATATGAAAAAGCGAGACTCCGCGTTTGCGTGGTGAATGGAATGGTACGCAGCCACTCCATTCGTTTCTGCGCAATAGCCATGGCCAGCTCGCGATCATCGGCGCGGCCGTTTGCCTGAATGGAATAGGTAAACAGCGAGGCGACGCCGAGTCCGATGACCATGAGAATTACGAGGGCTATCGCGGCTTCGAGGATGGTGAACCCTTTTTCCTGTTTGGCAGCCTTGTTGTTGTTGATGAGGTCCATATTCATCCTCAGTTACTGACCGTGACCGTGATTGTGTGTGTCGAACCGCAGGCAGCATTGGAAGAAACGTCAACGACAAACACACCGCGGTTGCCGGCGCCATTCTTTGCGGAGATCGTGATGGTGCTGACCCCGTTACCCGAAATTGTTGCGGGCGACGCGCTGATGCCTAAACTGTTGCCGTTACCTTGCTGAGTTGCTTTGACGGTGTAAGTTCCCGTTCCATTCGCAATCGTAAAAGTTACGGTGCCGGACTTCTTCGTTGAGTCGCTCTGGCTGAGATTGAGCGAACTCGAACTGAGTGCTGACGAGCATTGCGCGGCCGGACTGGGCGTAGGCGAAGGTGATGGAGTTGGCGTTGGTGTCGGTGTCGCCGTAGGCGTCGGCGTCGGGTTGCCATTGCCGTTACCGTTGCCATTTCCGTTTCCGTTGCCATTTCCATTCCCGTTGCCATTGCCGTTTGGCGTCGGTGTTGGAGTTGCTGTCGGCGTTGGGGTTGGTGTTGGAGTTGCGGTTGGGTCAATCGGATCAATTGGATCCGGATTTGGTGTACCTTCGATAGCCGGAGTTCCCGCCGGATCCGGATCGACGTCTCCGTCGCTCACCGGAGTGATCTCCATTGCCGGAATCAACTGATCCGGGAAGTGCTGTTCGTCAACGGTGATATCGCCGGAACCCGAAACGTCCACCGGGATACCCTTGTCAAGACTCGCACTATAAACCTGAAACACACACGACTTCGTAACGTCGCACTGAGTTGTCAGCCTGCCGCGCCAGTCGAAGGTGACTCTTAGAGCGGCAGTTGAGAATTGCACGCCGGGGTCGAGTTGAAACGTCCGCGTCTGAACGGTGCCTGTGCCAAAATCCATTGTGATCGCGTAGGTGCTCGACCCGGCGCCGAAAGTTTCTACTGATGCTTCACTTCCGGTAGCGGCATGGCGGCGGACTGAGTCGGCGCGAGCCTTTTCGACGTAGGAGGCAAACAGTCTGGCAGAGCTCTGCAGGCGAAACTCAGCGCGCGCGGTTCTGATACCCAGGACTCCAAAGGTCGATACGACTGCGATGATCGCGATCGTAATCACCATCTGCATGATGGTGAATCCATGCTGCTGCTTAACTTTTCGGCTACGTTTCATCTTGTGTAATTACCTCCGACAAGGAGTCGCTGGAAGGCTGGTCCAAACTCACCCGCGCCTCTATTGGCAACACCCGTACCGTTGTGAAAGAGGCTGAAATTCGCCAGGTTTCGCTATGCGTTGCGGTCGGGTGAACCGGTAGCCGTTACCTTTAGTAACAGCCTTAGGAAACGAATTTCACAGGGAGATTTCGCCGCGGATAAACGCGGATGGTGTAGTATTGCCGCAGTGGCCGATATCCTACTTGTCGAAGACAAAGACAGCCTGCGTCGCGTGCTGCGACTAACGCTCGAAAATGCCGGATATAGCGTAGCGGAAGCCATTGACGCTCGCGCGGCTCTCAACGAAATCGCAGACTCTCGCCATCGCCTCGTACTCACCGACCTGCGCATGCCAAATGGATCGGGACTGGACGTGTTGCGTGCGGCTCGTGCCGCCGACGCGGATGTGCCTGTCATCGTCATGACGGCGTTCGGTTCGATTGACGAAGCGGTGCAGGCGATGAAAGACGGCGCTCACGACTTTCTTCAGAAACCAGTCGATTCGAATCATCTGTTGCTGCTGGTCGAGCGAGCGCTCGAACAGGCGCGCCTCAGAACCGAGAATGTGCTGTTGCGTGAAGAATGGTCGCGGCGTTATGGATTTCCGCGCATCATCGGCGAGTCAGAAACACTCAAACGTGCAGTAGGTGAAACGCAGCGTGTCGCCCAAACTGAGACGACGGTTCTGCTGTTGGGTGAGTCAGGCACTGGCAAGGAACTCTTTGCGCGTGCGGTCCATCATCTTTCTCCGCGTCGCAACCAGCCTTTCGTCGCCATAAACTGTGCCGCAATTCCCGAAACACTGATTGAAAACGAACTGTTTGGTCACGAGCGCGGGGCTTTTACAGGCGCCAGCGATCGCCGCCAGGGCAAATTTGAACTGGCTTCAGGCGGCACTGTGTTTCTTGATGAGATCGGCGAACTGCCGCTCGCTGTTCAGGGAAAGCTGCTGCGCGCGATTGAGGAAAAAGTCGTCGATCGAATTGGTGGTCGGGCGCCAGTGCCGGTCGATGTTCGCATCGTGGCCGCAACCAACAAGGATTTGAAAACAGCCGCAGAGAACGGACAGTTTCGAGGCGATTTGTTCTTCCGTTTGGCAGTGTTCCCGATCGAGGTGCCGCCACTGCGCGAGCGTGGTGACGACATCATGCTGCTGGCCAATCATTTCGCCGCTGAAATCGGACACGAATTGCGGGGCCGCGAAGCGCAGTTTAGTACCGCAGCCACGGCTGCATTGCGGCAGCATCGTTGGCCCGGCAATGTTCGTGAACTCGAGAACGCAATCGAACGAGCGTGCATCATCTCGGACACCCTGGTGCTCGAACCGAGCGATCTCGGACTTGGACCGGAAGTCGTGTCTGAATCTGAGACTCTCGAACAGCTCGACTTATCGGGGACGCTTTCGGATGTTGCCCATCGTGCGTTACGACTGGTTGAGCGCAAAAAGATTGCCCGCGCGCTGGAAGCGAATCTCGGCAATAAGAGCAAAACGGCTGAGGATCTCGGCGTCAGTTACAAAACCCTCCTCACTAAAATCAAAGACTACGGCATTTAACTGTGGTCTTGGAACTCAGGCACAATTAGCATTTTCTTTCCTACAGCGAAGGAGATCCACGAAACGATGTACACGAGGCCAATGATTCTTCCCCTTGAATCGACCGGTCGAATTTACGTTCTGCAGGATGAAAAGGGCCAGGTAGTGGGAACCGGCTCCCGAGAAGTTTGCGAAACTCTGATGTACATAATCGGTGCTGGCTTGTCACCAGCTACGGAAAAAACTCAGCCGATCGGTCACGGCAACGTTCGCGCTGCAATCACAATATAGCCGCCAGATAGTGCTCCTTTTTTTCTGGAACAGGCCCAATACCTGTTCCAGAAATTTTTTTTAAAATTTTCTGGAGACTGCCGGCCATTGAAAATATCTATTAGGTATCCTGGAAAGACGGATAGTTGGTGCAGCGGCGGGCAGGCGGGCGGCTCGGTCCGCAAATTTGTCTTTGTTCTTTCTGATCCGCGCTGATCCGCGTTAATCTGTGGCTTGTGCAACCCGTACTTTCCGCTGAAGAAATCCGCGAAATCGACCGTCTTACCGTCGAAAACTACCACACTTCTTCCCTGCTACTGATGGAAGCCGCGAGCGCCGCCTGCATGGAGGCGATTCGGGCGCGTCTCGACGGCAACCTGGCAGCCAAAAAGGCACTCATTCTTTGTGGAAAAGGTAACAACGGCGGCGACGGCGCGGCTCTCGCGCGTGCCCTTTCCCGCGCCGGGATGCACTGTAGCGTCGTCTTGTTCGGCAAGTTCGAGGAGACGACAGGCGACGCCCGCACCAACTTTGAATCGGTAGCTCGACTGGCAAGTTTCGAGGCCGGCTCGCACGAATCACCACCGCCACTCACGTTTATCGAGTGTCAGTCCGTCGTCGCCTGGGAACAACTGGCCAAACCGCGTCACACCTACGACGTCATCGTCGACGCGCTTTTCGGAACCGGCCTGGCACGACCTCTCGAAGGCGTCTTTCTTAAAGTCATCGAACACCTGTCCATGCTGAGAGAGGCGCGGGACCGGGCCGCCGGCGTTCGTCCGCTTGTGCTGTCAATCGACATTCCATCAGGTCTGAACGCAGACAAACCAAAGCCGATTGGCCCAGCCGTTCAGGCTGACATCACAGTTACCTTCACCGCTCCAAAACTTGCAAATGTTCTTTCCCCGGCGTGCGCTTTTGGCGGTGAGTTGATCGTGTCAGACATTGGTTCGCCTACGTCACTGATCGAAGCCACTAAACCGTGGTTGTTTTTGACTGAGACGGAAGAAGCGCGCGAGTGGCTGGTGAGCACGCGCTACACCCGCGAGTCGTACAAAAATACTCATGGGCATGTTTTGGTTGCCGCAGGTTCGCGCGGTTACTCGGGCGCTGCGGCGCTCACGGGGAACGCCGCAATGCGCTCAGGAGCCGGGCTTGTGACGATTGCAACACCATCGTCGGCGCAAACGTCCGTGGCTGCCAGCGCGATGCCGGAAGTCATCACAACGCCGCTGGCAGAAACAGACCGAGGCGCAGTCAGCGACGAAGCTGCCGATCATTTTTTGAAACTCGCTGAGAAGTCGACAGTCGTGGCGGTTGGACCCGGACTCACTTCTGACGATGAGCGCACGCGACGCTTTGTGCGCACAATCCTCGAGCGCCGCACGAAGCCATGTGTGATCGATGCCGATGGCTTGAATTCGCTCGCTCCCTGGCCCGAGAGTCTCAAGGGTTCAGACGAACACCCCCTCGTAATAACGCCACACGCCGGCGAGATGCTGCGACTAATGGGTGCTGAAAATAAATCTGCACTCGACGATCGCGTCGTGGCGGCGCGGAAATTCGCTACAGCGCATCACGTCATTCTCGTTCTCAAAGGATCGCGTTCCCTCGTGGCGACGCCGGATGGTCGCGTGTTTATCAATCCCACTGGAAATGCGGGACTCGGAACCGGAGGCGCCGGCGATACTCTTACTGGTCTGATTTCCGGCTTTCTCGCTCAGGCATATGGAACACTCGAAGATCGAGCGGATCCGATAGTCGCGACGATCGCAGCACTTTACGTCGGTGGCCTGGCTGGTGATTTCGCCGCGAAAGAGCTCGGCATGCGAACAATGCTTGCCTCCGATATCCGCGAACACTTCAGTCACGCGATGCGCTCGCTCGACCCGCTCGGCGAATTGCCTTAACATGCAGGAAGAACAAATTGAGGAGATAAACTAATGCCATACCCTGAAATCATGATACGGCCGATGCGCGAGGATTTGACTCGCCTCGGTGTTGAGGAGTTGAAGACTCCGGATGCAGTTGACGAGACGATTCGAGACAGCAAAGGCACCTTGATGGTGATCGTTAATTCTATTTGTGGCTGTGCGGCAGGCAAGGCGCGACCCGGAGTGGCCCTGGCGCTGCAGAACGAGGTCAAACCTGACAAGGTCGCGACTGTCTTCGCCGGTGCGGATATCGAAGCGACGGAACGGGCCCGAAGCTATTTCACTGGTTACGGACCATCGTCGCCGTCAATTGCGCTGCTCAAAGATGGCGAACTCGTTTACATGTTGGAGAGATACCAGATCGAAGGCCGCGACGCGCAACAGATCGCAGGTGAACTCACAAAAGCGTTCGAGCAGTTTTGTTAACCACAGATTACACGGATTTATCTGTGTAATCTGTGGTTACTATCTTCCCAACAGCCTGATCACCTCGGAATGTAACAACACCACATCAGGCGATTGCTGTAGCGCCAGAAAGTAATTCTTCTGAAACACACTCCCGGTTTCGGATGGCGACAGCAACGCTTTCGCCCGCTCCAGCAACGCCGTTGCATCCGCTTCCGTCACGGGTGTCTCGGCGTGCGGATCGAGCGCCTCGTCGATCTGCACGATCATCTCCGAAAGACGATGCAACCAATCAAACCACGGGTCTTTCAACACGAGCTGTAGAAACTCATAACTATTGCCGATCGGACCGCGGGCTCGCTCATAATCCCTGCGCTCGAGGTCCAAAAGCGTTTTATGCAGCCGCAATAATCCCTGTCGCAACACTTTCAGCAGTTCGCGTGTCTCGTCCGATGCTCGTTCATTGTCCATAACGGTTCCCCTCTGCCCGCTATGTTATGATCCCTCCGATGCCGGGCGCTATCTCCCTCAACACTTCGATTGAGGATCTTCACAATTTCAAGATTGCACGATTAGGTCAGATACTCTCTCACAAACTCGCCAAAGCACTCGCCGCGCAAACACACAAGAAGAATTCCGCCGCTGCCACTGTCGAAGATCTGTTGACCTACTTTCCGATGCGTTACGAAGACCGGTCGCGGCCAGCTCTGATCAAGGATCTCAAGGAAGGAGTGGAAGCCTCGCTCGAGTTGACGGTTACTCACGCACACGGTTACGCAATCAGAAATCAGCGCGGCTACGGCCGGCCGCAACTCTACATCTTCGAAGTTGCCGGAATCGATGGTCCAATGACCGGCCGCGAGGTGATCGTCTGGTGGTTCGTATCAGGCCGGCGGGCGTACGACATCGTCAAGTATTACACCGCCAAACTCGCGCGCGGCACACGCTTCATTACCTTTGGCCGCTGGGAGTGGGAAGCACGCCGTAACACTTACAAACTCCGTCTCAACAACGCTGCCGACGAACTCGAGATTCTCCTGCCACCCGAAGAGGCGGACGCCGGCGTCGAACCCGATCCGGAACAAAGCGAGGAAAACCAACCCGATCCGGCACTCGCAGCGATTCACGTCGGTCGCCGTGTGCCGGTTTATCGCAAGCTTGGCGAGTTCAATTCAAAGCGGGTGCGAGAAATCGTGCACGCCGTGCTCTCGCTTCTCACTGACAAAGACATCGAGGAGACGCTGCCCGCCGACCTTCGCCACCGGGCCCAACTGATCACCCGCGCCCAGGCCGTGCGCGAGATTCACTTCCCGCCCGTTGACGTTTCCATGATCGACTACGAACTATCGCGCAGTCGCGCTCACGTGCGAATGATCTTCGAAGACTTCTTCTGGGTGGCATTTGCGATCGGCTTGAAGCGCGGCCAGAGAGTGAAAGAAGTCAAAGACCTGCCAATGCGCATCGACAAAACCGTCAAGGATCACATTGCCTTGGTGATGCCGTTCAAACTGACGGACGCTCAAGTGGAAGTCACAAAACAGATCTTCAAAGACATGCGATCGCGTGCGCCGATGAATCGCTTGCTGCAAGGCGACGTCGGTAGTGGCAAAACGATCGTGGCAGTGATCGCCATGATCGCGGCGATGGAAAACGATCTTCAGTCGGCGTTGATGGCGCCAACGGAAATCCTCGCCGAACAACACGCACGCAATATCAAACGTTTGTTGGCAAAAACACCGTATCGCGTCGAGTTGTTGACCGGTTCACTACGCGCAGCAGAAAAGCGCCGTCTGCATGCCGCGCTCAGAGACGGTGAGATACATGCCTGTGTCGGTACGCAGGCGTTGATTCAGGAAGCGGTGGCGTTTGCGAAACTCGGACTGGTTGTAATTGACGAACAGCATCGTTTCGGTGTGATGCAACGCGCCGAGTTGCGTGCGCGAGGGCTCAATCCCGATGTGCTCGTGATGACGGCCACACCGATTCCACGTTCGCTCGCCATGACGGTCTACGGCGATCTCGACGTCTCTGTAATCGACGAACTGCCGCCCGGTCGAACGCCCATCGAGACGAAGGTCTACGGCGAGGACCAGCGACAGGAAGTAAAGAGTTTGATTTCGCGCGAAGTCAAAGCGGGCCGGCAGGTTTACGTCGTTTACCCGCTGGTGGCCGAGTCGGAGAAGATGGACCTCAAGGACGCGACACGGCGTTACGAGTATCTGCGCGACACGGTTTTTCCAAGACTTTCAGTCGGCCTGCTTCACGGGAAGATGAAGCCGGCCGAGAAAGAGAAAGTGATGAGCGCCTTTGTCGCCGGTGAGACGAAGATTCTTGTCTCTACCACGGTGATTGAAGTCGGCGTTGATGTTCCAAATGCATCGGTGATGATTGTCGAGCATGCGGAGCGCTTCGGACTTTCGCAGCTACATCAACTTCGTGGGCGTGTGGGCCGCGGCGCTGAGAAGAGTTATTGCATACTTTTGACGAGCGACAAGAAGACGGCCGTCGCCGAAGAACGACTCGGCATCATGGCGCAAACCAGCGACGGGTTTAAGATCGCTGAAAAAGATCTCGAACTGCGTGGGCCGGGTGAGTTGCTGGGAACGAAGCAGTCAGGACTGCCGGAGTTTCGCATCGGCAACATCGTTCGCGATCAGGAACTGCTGGAAAAAGCGCGCAAAGAGGCTGAGTTTTACCTCGCCAAGGAGAAGTCCGTCGTTACCGGGCGGATGATCGCGCGCATCAAGCAGGACCCGCGGTTTGGACTCGCGGCGGTCGGATAAAGAAATGCGGATCATTGCCGGAGAATACAAGGGACGAAATCTCAAGAGTCCGCCGTCGCTGGACGTGAGGCCGACGTCCGATCGGCTTCGCGAAACACTTTTCAATGTCATCGCGCCGCGCATTGAAGATGTTCGGTTTCTTGATCTTTGTGCCGGATCGGGCGCCGTCGGAATCGAGGCGCTCTCGCGCGGCGCGAGTCACGCCACGTTTGTCGATCGTTCGCGGCGGATGTGTAAGTTGATTGAAGCGAATGTGCAGTTGTGCCGGATCCCGGAGGAGCAGTGGGATATTTACTGTTCAGAGGTGAACGAGTTTCTGCGGCAGTCGAAAGAAGAGCGTTGGGACATTGTTTACTTCGATCCACCGTACAAAGACGACTACGTCAAGACGCTTCAGTTACTCGGTAATAATGAGCTTGTGATTGCGGAACATCATCACAAAACCGAGTTACCGGATGCGATTGGTGAGCTTCAGCGAAGTCGAATTCTAAAACAGGGCGATTCGGCTCTGAGTTTCTTTGAACGCAGATGAACGCGGATTAAGAAGGGATTGATTTTGGTGACCCCGGCACGCGGGGTCTTTGGCCTTATCAACCCTCTATCGTACTCATCGCCGTTACCGCACGTTTTTCGTAGGCGGCGATGGTGGCGATGTTTTTCTTTTCCACCTCGGTCAGGGCGTCGTCGGTGAAGTTTGGATCGGCTTTGTACCAGTCGAAGCTTGAGAAGTATTTCTGGAGCCAGGGCTCTTTAAAGACTTTTCCGTGACGCGCATAGATCTCTTGTCGCATCTGGCTCGCATCTTCGAGGAATAATCCTTCCAGTAACGCACGCGTGATCGGCTTGCTGCTTATCTCCTGGTGAATCCGGTTCTCAAACTTGACGATCGTCTCGACATTTAACTTGTCGTTGCCCGAAATCTCTTCGTCTTTAAAGTTCTCGTCAGGGTTGTACCACGGCTGAAAGTAAAAATACTGCTGCAACCATTCCGCGCGAAACATGCGGCCATGACGAGCGTAGATTTCGTTACGCAACAGACGCAGCTCGTGCAGGCTGAGTCCAATCAGCATACGATCCGTGATCGTTTTGTTTTCAAAGAACTCCATGTCGCCCGGCAATAGCGCCACGTTGCGTTGCCGCTTCTGCGCCATGCTCAAGGTCTCGAGATTCTTACGCTCAATGGTGGAAAGCTTTTTCGCGTCGTACTTCGCGTCGGGGAAATACCAGTAGCGCTCCTCGAAATACTGCTGAAGCCACGGGTCGTCGTCGAAACGCTTGCCGTGAATCGCTTCGATTTCCGCTTGTAACACCTTCCACTCGGCGCCACTGTGCTTGCCAAGCTTGCGCGCAGTAATCTGGCGATCGCGCCAGTAACGCATGTCGCCCGGTTGAATCGTTTCGTGCTTGGAAGCTTCGGCGATACGGATGACGTCGAGGTTCAGACGCTCCGTTGCGTTGAGAAGCGAGTTGTTGAACTCGGGATTGGGTTTGTACCACGACTGCTCTTCGAGATAGACCTTGATGTCGTTGTCTTTGAAGACGCGGCCGTGTCGGCCAAAAATGATGCCCCGCAGCAGTTTCAGATCTTCAGGACTGAGCGGCTGTACCTGGGCTTGCTTGAGCGACGTCTTGCTGAAGTCGGTGTCCTTCAGCCCATCCATCGTGTCCTGCGCACGAGCCGTTAAACTAAGACAACCGATCAACACAAGTAGGAGGAAGTGTCGGGTCTTCATCATCATAATCCGTATCCAATCCGCGTTTATCCGCGTTACCCAAAAATGTCTCGGACTTTATCGACCAGTCCTTTATTCTCCAGATCCTTGCTCTCAACTTCAGCCAACTGCTCGAGCAATTTGCGCTGCTCTCGCGTCAATGTCGTCGGCGTGATCACGGTCACTGAAACGAAGAGATCGCCTCGACCACGTCCACCGAGCACCGGCATTCCCTTGCCTCTGAGTCGAAACACCGTCCCGGTTTGCGTGCCCATCGGCACTTTTAACTTCTCTTCCTCGTCGAGCGTCTTGACCATGACTTCCGCGCCGAGCGCGGCCTGCGTAAAGGTGATCGGGATGGCCTCGTACAGGTTGCTACCTTGTCGCTCAAACTGGTCGTGCTCGGCTACGTGGATAACCACATAAAGATCACCCGACGTGCCCCCCTGCGTGCCGGCCTCCCCTTCACCTGAAACGCGTAATCGAGAGCCGGTTTCGACCCCCGCCGGAATTTTTACTTCCAACTGCTTCTCGCGTTCGACGCGGCCCGTGCCTGTGCAATCCGGGCAAGGGTTCTTGATCACGCGTCCGGCGCCGCGACAAACGTGACAGGTTCTCGCGACTGAGAAGAATCCCTGCTGGTAACGAACCTGCCCGGATCCGGAGCAGGTCGTACACGACTCCGGCTGACTTCCCGCCGCCGCACCGGAGCCCTTGCACGTATCGCATGATTCGAGACGCGGAATACGTAACTGCGCCGTCATCCCCTGCGCGGCTTCTTCGAGGCTGATTTCGAGATCGTAGCGAAGGTCTGCGCCCCGTTGGGCCGACGTCCGGCGCGAGCCTCCGCGCCCACCGCCAAACACGTCACCAAAACCAAACAGGTCGCCGAGGATGTCTTCGATACCGCCAAAACCGGGCGCCCCCCACGCTCCACCGGCGCCCGCAGCACTACTGGAAACACCCGCATGACCAAAGCGGTCGTAACGTTTACGCTGCTCGGCGTCCGAGAGCACGCTGTAAGCTTCGGCAGCTTCCTTAAACTTGTCTTCTGCGGACGCGTCGTTGGGATTCTTGTCCGGATGATACTTAACTGCGAGACGCCTGTAGGCGCTCTTGATCTCCTGATCGGTAGCCGTGCGGCTAACGCTCAATACTTCGTAATAATCACGTTTACTCATACAGTTCTTTCAGTTGGTTATCTTGTTCGTCTTGAAAAGATGAACAGAATTAGCAGGATGTTAAGTTTCGCTATTCACTTCGTCTGGAGTGTTCAACATTGCGGATGTGAGTTGCCCGGCGATGCGTTCCAACTTAATCAACGTTCTGTTGATCTCATCAAGCTTTTCACTTTTGACGGCTGCATCTGCTTCAGCGAAAGTTACCTCGGCAGTCTCCTGCTCGGGCTGCGACAGCAAGCCACCAAATTTTACAAACGACTTCCTGGTATTTCTTAACAATGAATCTAATTTGTTTCGCGAAACGACGACTTCTTTCGCGGTGCGATCGGTGTCAGCAAAGTCGTCGGCTTCTCTGATTAAGCGATCAATCTCGTCGGGTGCGAGTCCGGAGGTCGGCGTAATGCGCATCTGCTGCTCACGTCCGGTCGTCTTGTCCTGGGCTGAAACCGAGACAATGCCGTTCGCGTCAACTTCAAATGAGACTTCGATCTGCGGCACGCCTCGCGGATTCGGCGGAATGCCGACCAGCTCAAACTTCCCCAGCGAGCGATTGCCCTGCGCCACTTCACGTTCGCCTTGCAACACGTGAATCTCGACCGACGACTGATTGTCAACGACAGTCGTAAACGTCAGACTGTTGCGAAGCGGAATCGTTGAGTTGCGCTCGATAATTTTAGTGAACAGTCCGCCCCGAGTTTCCAGGCCCAGACTAAGCGGCAACACGTCGAGCAAGACGATGTCTTTCACTTCGCCATTCAACACACCGCCCTGAATCGCCGCCCCCATCGCCACGACTTCGTCCGGATTAATCTCCGAAGAAGGCTTGCGGCCAAAGATCTTCTCGACGGTGCGTTCGACAATCGGAGATCTCGTTTGACCGCCGACGAGGATAACTTTGTGAACGTCAGCCGGCTGTAGATTCGCGTCTTTTAGCGCATTCAAACATGGTTCGATAGTAGATTCGACCAAATCGCTGACCAACGTCTCGAATTGCTCGCGTGTCAGCGTCTTGTTGAAGTGTTTCGGACCGGTCGCGTCAGCCGCAATGAAAGGAAGATTGATTCCGGTTTCGGCTGCGGACGAAAGATCGCACTTGGCGCGTTCCGCAACTTCTTTTAGTCGTTGCAGGGCGAGACGATCCTGACGCAGATCAATGCCGGTGTCGGCGAGAAACTGGCTCGCCATCCAGCTCATGATGCGCTCGTCGAAGTCTTCGCCACCCAGAAACGTGTTTCCCGAAGTCGACAGTACTTCGAACACGCCGTCATTCATTTCCAGAATCGAAATATCAAAAGTGCCACCACCAAGGTCGTAAACCGCGATGCGTTCGACGTCCGACTTGCCGAGACCATATGCCAGCGCCGCCGCGGTCGGCTCGTTGATGATGCGTTCTACTTTCAATCCGGCGATTTTGCCGGCGTCTTTCGTGGCCTGTCGCTGCGTGTCGTCGAAATAAGCCGGAACGGTGATGATTGCGTCAGTCACTGCTTCGCCGAGAAAGTCTTCGGCAGCGGCTTTCAAACGTTGCAGGACGATGCCGGATAACTCAGGAGGACTGTAGTTGCGGCCCTGGACGCGAATACGCGCGTCACCGTTTGGAGAATCGACGATCTCGAACGGCGAAGTCTCGCGCATCTTCGCGACTTCCCTTGAGCTGAACTTGCGCCCGATGAGTCGCTTGACTGCGTAAACAGTATTGGCGGCATTCGTGACGGCCTGGCGTTTCGCAATCTGCCCCACGAGCCGCTCACCTTTTTCCGTAAAACCGACCACGGTCGGCGTCGTGCGCCCACCTTCTTTATTCGGGACAATCTGCACCGCGCCACCCTCAAGCACAGCGACGCAGCAATTGGTCGTCCCTAAATCTATTCCGATCGACTTTCCCATTGATCCTAATTAGCCACAAAAAGGCACAAAAAGCACAAAATGATTTTCTGATTGGAGGCGCTCAATAACAACTCTTTACTATTCATTCGAATGTGATTTTTGTGCCTTATGTGGCTCATTTACGCGTTGCGACTTTCACAAGTGCGGGGCGAATAAGTTTGTCGCCGAGACGGTAGCCTGCGACTATCTCCTGCATCACGGTGTCAGGCTCATAGTCGTCGGTTGCTTCTGTCACCACAGCTTCGTGAAGATGCGGATTGAATTGTTCCCCAACGGCCGCAATCGGCTTCACGCCTAACGCGTCGAGCACGCCGTTGATCTGCTTGTAAATAAGATCCACACCGCTGAGAAAATGTCGAAACTCGTCAGACTCTGACGATTCGACCGACGACTCAGCTTCAAGCGCCCTTTTCAAATTGTCCACGACCGGCAAAAGCTTCGTGGCGATGTCCGCCACCACGCGGTTGTAGGTTTCCCCACGTTCGCGCTCGACTCGTTTCCGATAGTTCTCAAAATCGGCCTGACGTCTCGCCACCAGATCCTTGAGTTCGGCGTTTTCAGCTTCGACACGCTTCAGCTCCGCTCGCGTTGCTATCAGTTCAGCCGTGGCCGGTCCACCGGCAGGCTCGTTCGAACCCGGTTCGCTATCAGCGACGACATCCTCGTCGAACAGCACTTCCTCACCTTCGTTGTCGGGGTCTGATGTGTACATGTCCGCCGGTGTGCTCTCCGCAGACTCTGCCTCGTCGTCAGCGTCAGTAAATCTGATTGGAATGCGATGCGAACCTTTGTCGCGTCCGTCTGATGTCATTAGGAAGGATCGAATCTCTACTCGCTAACGCGCGGCCTGGTCGCTCAGTCTATGTTCAATTAACCGCGCCATGTAGTTTACCATAGCCATAATCCGTGCATATTCAATTCTCATCGGACCAACAACGCCCAGTGTGCCGATATTGTCGTTCGAGCCGACGCGATATGGTGCAGTGATCAGCGTGCAATTCTGCATTGAACTCGTCGGGTGTTCACGTCCGATCACGACGTGCACATCTCCCGGGTAGTTTGCCGCATCGTGAACGCACTCGTTAAGTATCTTGATCAAACGCGACTTCTCTTCAAACGTCCGAAACAGCTCGCGCATGCGTTCGATATCGACAAAGTCGGGCTTCATCAGAATGTTTGAAGCACCGTCAACATAGACGTCGCCGGAAGTTTCCTCACCTTCGAGACTCCGCTCACACAACAAAATCGCGTTTTGCAGCAGCTTGTCGTAGAGGGCCTTCTCTTCTTTCATCAATTCCACGATCTCCGCACGGATCGAGATCAGGCTCTTGCCGCCGAATTCTGTATTCAAGTAGCGAGCCGTCCGATCGAGATCGTCCTGAGTGAGGTCGTCAGCCACTCTGATCACTTTGTTGTGAATGATGTTGGCTGTCGAGACGAGCACGACCAGGATTCGCTTGTCTGGCAGCAGTACAAACTCGATGTGATTGAGCCGGTTGTCGGCCAGTGATGGTGAAACAACGATGCCGACATTCTGCGAGAGCGCTGAAAGAACGTGCGACGCCGTCTCCATCAGACGATCGGGTGACGAACCCGCGTCGATTTCGTTCTGGGAGAATATTTGGTTGATGGTCTTGAGATCGGTGCGCGAAAGGCGTGCTTCACCGAGCACGTGGTCGACGTAATATCGATAACCCTTATCTGTCGGGACGCGGCCGGCAGAAGTATGTGGCTGCTCGACGAGTCCGGCCTCCTCGAGGTCGGCCATTACGTTCCGAATCGTCGCTGGACTCCATCCGTATCCATGTGAAAAGCGGTCCGAAAGCACACGAGAACCAACCGCCTCGCCGGTAACGAGGTGTTCCTGGATCAAAGCTGCCAACAGCACTTCCGCACGGGAGTCGAGGCTGCCTTTCTCTGTGGTTTGGAGATTCGTGGCTCTTCGGGGCATTGCTTGGGAGTATACAAACTTATCCACAGATTGCACAGATTAGGCCGATTCGGCCCTGTTTCAGAAATCTGGCGAGCTTCTTAAACTGTTGAATTTGGGAGCTTTATTGTCGCTTCCCGGTAAAGGTTGACTGCTCGCGGCTGCGGTCCTTAAGATTGTAACCCCCCGAACCGCTGTTCGCCGCTCCGAGTTACCGTAATGAGTGAAGTAGCCAAATATTTTGCCGACGCATTTCGACATATGGGTAATCGCGTACCCGCGATCGAAGTGCGTTTTTGCGCGTACGCGGGGCTGAGACATTCAATTCGTCTGCGACAGGGACGTGTTTACGTAGGCTTATCCGAAATCTGTAAAGATGCGCCGCCCGAAGCCTTGCGGGCGCTTGCTTTTATTCTTGTGGCACGATTACTCCGCAAACGAGTTCCGACTATTCACGACCGGGTTTACAGGGAATATTCATTAACACCTTCGGTAATGCGTTCAACTGATCTGGCGCGTCGTGGACGCGGACGAAAGATGATCTCGACTGCCCACGGAAAGGTATATGATCTCGATCGGATGTTTGCAAAGTTGAACCGCAATCATTTCGACGGAGCGATACCGAAGCCGACGATTACCTGGTCTCAACGCCGGACTAAGACCCTCAGAAGTCATCACGATCAGGTTTTCGACAGCATCACTATGAGCAAGACGCTGGATTCAAGAGAGGTACCGGATTTCGTTGTCGAGTTCATTCTGTATCACGAGATGCTGCACATTAAACATCCGGCACGTTTAATCAACGGCCGCCGCTATCGCCACACCAGCGCATTTCGGCAGGACGAACGTAAGTTTCCGCATTACGAGCAGGCGCAGCAATGGCTCGAACGTTTCGCACGCTTGCGTCGAGTCCCGCGGGCGCGGGCGGCTTAACTCTTGGAACTATTTTCGGTCCTTAGCGTTACTACAAACGAGGTAGGTGGGCTCCTCAAGAAGGGCGGTCTCTCTGGAACAAGTTTCAGGAGGCTGCCCTTTTTATTAGCCACAAAAAGGCACAGAACCGCATAAAGAGAAATTTTCTTTTTGAGCTTTTGTGCTTCTTTGTGGCTACTAGACAATACTAAAGCGCGTCGTTAGACTACCCAATTTGCTAAGATCCTACCTTTTTAGACGGAGACTTCAGTTATATGGCTATTCCTGCAACACAGATTCGCCGCGGTATGGTTATCGTTTTCGAGGGCCAGCCGTGCAAAGTCCTGGAATTTCGACACCACACGCCCGGTAACCTGCGGGCGATGATCCAAACCAAGTTGCGTAATATTCGAACCGGCGCGTCATTTGAACATCGCTTTCGCTCGGCCGACACGATCGACCGTGCCTCGATGGAGCAACACGAGATGGAGTATCTCTACTCAGACGGCTCACATCACCACTTCATGAACACCGAGAACTACGAACAGACCGCTCTGAGTGAAGACGACCTCGGCGACGCGGCCCAGTGGCTGATGCCGGGCATGAAGATCCAGGCAGAGTTTTATGAAGGCTCGCCAATCGGCATCGATCTGCCGCCGTCGATGGAATTTACCGTCACGCAAACCGAACCGACGCTCAAGAGCGCAACGGTCTCGAATGTTAATAAGCCGGCGACGCTCGAAAACGGTGTGACCATTACGGTCCCGCCATTTATCAACGAAGGCGATAGAATTCGGGTCGATCCAACGGAAGGACGGTACATCGAGCGAGCGAAGTGAGGGTTTATGTATCTGGCTTACAGCCTCCTGCTATCGCTCGGTCTGCTGGTTCTGATTCCTCACTTCCTTTTTCAAGCGCTGGCGCACGGAAAATACATCACTGGATTGCGCCAGCGTCTCGGGTCTGTTCCCCCAGTCAACGGTAAACCTGTTATCTGGTTACACTGCGTCTCGGTCGGTGAGACTCAGGCTGCACGACCGCTGGCTCAACGCCTCAAACAGCAGTTTCCGCATCACGATCTCGTGGTCTCGACCATCACGCGCACCGGACAAGATCTCGCGCACGACGTCTTTCGCAACCAGGCTACCAGCGTCTTTTATTTTCCATTCGACTGGCGCTGGTCTGTGCGGCGAGCACTAAAAGCGATCAACCCCGCAGCAGTGCTGATCATGGAGACCGAGCTTTGGCCGAACTTCCTGCGCGAATGTAAGGCGCGACAGATTCCCGTAGCGCTCGTTAACGGACGTATCTCACGACAATCGTTCAGACGGTACAAACTGATAACCTTCTTTCTTCGACGCGTGCTTTCGTCACTTAGCCTGGCAGTGATGCAGTCTGAAGCGGACGCGGAACGGCTCGAAGTGCTCGGGATGCCGAAGGAAAGACTCGTCACAGCAGGCAATCTGAAGTTTGACGCGGAAGTTGCGAGCGGTTTGGAAAATAAGACTGAAGAACTGAGAACGCGCTTCGGCTTGAGTGGCGGTGGGCAGTTAATACTCGCGGCCAGCACCCACGCGTCGGAAGAACAAGTCATTCTTGACAGTGTCAAACAGCTAAATACGCCAGTACGGTTGATGATCGCGCCTCGACATCCCGAGCGCTTTAAGGAAGTTGCAAATCTGATTCAACAATCCGGATTGAGTTGGAGCAGGCGAACGGATACACCGGATGACAAAGATCGCGAGGCCACAGTAATTCTGCTCGACACGATTGGCGAATTGCCCGCGACCTACGAACTGGCGCAGATCGTGTTTGTCGGTGGCAGCATCGTCGATAAGGGCGGTCACAACGTACTTGAGCCGGCAGCCAGCGGGACAGCAATCGTTACCGGCACACACACACATAACTTTCACGCGATCGTTGCGCTCATGAACGAAGCAAAGGGGCTAATTCAGTTGCCGCCACTCGAGGGCTGTCCGGCAGCCGATGAGGTCGCACATGTTTTCACCAGGCTTCTGGCTAACGCTGGCGAGCGGGCGGAGCTAGGACGTCGAGCCAAACAACTCGTGACGGACAACCAGGGCGCGGCTGACCGCACCATGAAACTCATTGCGCCTCTCCTTTCGTCCAATCCACGCACCAGCTCAAGCTCCGAATCAATTCTGGCGGCAAACGCTCCCGGCGCATGAAATCAATCGTACTTCCACCTCTGAGTCTCTTGTATGGCGCCGTCACGCGCACTCGTCTCTCGCTGTATCGTCGTGGCACTTTTCAGACGACGAGGCTGGATCGCCCTGTCATAAGCATCGGCAACATCACGACCGGCGGCACGGGCAAGACGCCGCTGGTTGAATACGTCGCGAGGTTGATTGCAGCGCAGGGCAAAAAGGTCTGCATCCTGACGCGTGGTTATGGCAGGAAGGACCCGCATCTCCAGGTGATCGTTTCGGATGGTTACGGCGTGCTGGCTTCCCCGAGCGAGGCAGGCGACGAACCGTATCTGCTGGCCACTCGGTTGAAGGGCATGGCGGCGGTGATTAGCAGCGCCGACCGGATTGCAGCGGGACGTGAAGCGATTAAGGATTTCGGCACGGAATGCTTTGTTCTTGATGACGGGTTTCAGCACCTCCGCGTCGCGCGCGATCTGAACATTGTGACGATTGATGCGACGAATCCGTGGGGTGGTGGACGACTGCTGCCACACGGGCGGTTGCGTGAGTCGCTCGATGGATTGCGTCGCGCTGATTGCGCGGTGATTACGCGCTGCGATCAGGTTGAGAGTGTCAGTAAACTGCGAGAAGAGGTGGCGCAGTTGATTAACGGCCGTCCTGTATTCGAGTCGCAGATGAAGATGGTGCGGGTGGTTGCGTTGAAGAATGGTGGCGAGGCGATCGAGGCGCCGAAGCGGGTGGCGGCGTTTTGCGCGGTTGGGAATCCGCGATCGTTCTTTGCGAAATTGAAGCAAGCGGGTTATGAGGTCCATCTGGAAAAAGCATTCCAGGACCATCACGTTTATTCGCAGGATGAGATCGATTCAATTATCAAAGAGACGCGGGCCGAGGCGTTGATAACGACGGCGAAGGATGCCGTAAAGCTGCGGACGCTGTCGTTTTCGATTCCGTGTTACGTGATGGAGATTGAAATAGCGATTGACGACCACGAAGGCTTCGGTCAATTGGTTTCAAACGCTGCGGGAGTCTAACGCAAGGGCGGCCACGGAGGGCCGCCCCTACAGTACGTTCTGAGATGATTGACTCTCCGTGGCCGCCCCTTTGTGGAATCAACTAATTAATTGGGGTGGCGGTCGGCGATGGCTTTTCTGCGGGCGGTTTACTGGCTGCCGGTGCGGGCGGTGGCGGGTTGTCGGGTAACACGCTCTTGGTCGGTTCCGGCAACGCAGGCGCCTTGCGATTGCTGTTGCTGTTCGAATTACTGTTCTCGTTAGCGTTTGCATTCGCCGCCGGACTAACATCCTCAATCGGTTGCGGTGAAACCGCCGCATTCACATTCGGACTCAAATTCACATTCGCCGGCGGCGTGATCGTTCCACCCGACGGAATTCCCTGTTCACCCTTGCCACTCGGCGGTTGCGCCGGTTGCACCGGTTGGCTATTTGGATCTGCCGCGAGCGTCTGCGTCTGCTGATTCGTATTTGCCTCACCCACGCCCGAATTTCTCGTCAACGCATAAACGGCCGCAAACACCACCAACAATCCCACCAAAGAAGGAATGATGATCTTCAGCGGATTGAAACTCGAAGCAGCCTGAGGCGGCGGCATCGGTCCCGAAACAGGAACTCGCACCGGTTCTCGTCGCTGCGCCGGCGGCGGCGGAACATACGCTGCCTCCTCGCGCGGCCGCACCATCGTCACTTCGTCGTCTTGCACGGGAACATTCTGACCGGAATTGGTTACACCCACGGGCCCGAGGCGATGAATCGTCATCCCGGACGCGATCGTCAGGTCCTCGATCAACTCGGCGACGGTTTGGTAACGATTGTCACGAACCTTCGCCATCGCCCGCGCCACCACTCGCGCCACCGATGCGGGTACGTCGCTCCGCTCCTCAAGCACTGACGGCACCGGCTCCTGCAAGTGCTTCATCATCACCATCGTCGGCGAATCACCTGAAAACGGAACGTGTCCGACCAGCATCTCGAACAGAATCACGCCGAGCGAATAAATATCCGAACGCGCATCAATCTCCCCATCCTGCGAGCACTGTTCCGGCGACATGTATTGCGGCGTACCGATGACGAGATTTGGCGCCGTCAGAGCCGTATCGACAGGATTTCCATCCGGCTCGTTGATCTTGGCGATGCCAAAATCCAGCACCTTCGCGTGATCGCCCGCCATCGTGTCGACCAGCATGATGTTGTCGCTCTTCAGATCGCGATGAACAACTCCCTGTTCGTGCGCCGCGTTGAGCGCATCTCCGACCTGGCGCGTGATATCGACGACTCGCGCCAGCGGCAGCGGACCATCGTCGCGTATTACCTGCTTGAGAGTTTTACCACTCAAAAACTCCATCACGAGGAAGACGTGTCCACTCTCGTCCTCGCCAAAGTCAGTAACACTCAAAGCGTTCGGGTGTGAAATGCGGGAAGCGGCGCGTGCCTCGCGTGAGAATCGCGCCACGATCTTTTCGTCGGCAGCCAGCGCTGGGCGCAGCACTTTGATCGCGACCGTCTTGTCCATCAGCACGTGTGTGCCGCGATAGACAGTTCCCATTCCACCTTCGTTGAGGCGTGCGTCGATGCGATATTTTCCGGCGAGCGTGGCGCCGATGAGGGCGTCAGGATCTTTCTCGAGCGCAATACCGTCAGCCGGACAGAGAGTCGTCGTCTCAGGATACTCGACGCCGCATTTTGGACATTTCTTCATTACTGCCAGTCTAAAGTTGAAAGCGGATGAACGCAAACCTGATCTGCGTTCATCCGCGTTCATCTGCGGCTAATACTGTGTCTAAAACTAGCTCGGTTTGACGACCGCGAAGATCACCAGCAGCGCAAACAGCACCAGCGACTCGATCAGCGCCAGACCAAGAATCATCATCGTCTGAATACGTCCAGCCGCGCCGGGGTTACGAGCCGCGCCTTCACAAGCCGACGCGCCAATCTTCGACTGACCCAACGCACCGCCAAACACTGCGATCGCGAATCCGATACCAGCGGCCAGCGCGCGATACTTGCTCACTGAACTCGCGTTGTCTTCCGCTGCTGCCTGCGCGAACACACTCATGCTGCTCATCAGGATACCAATCACGGCGAACAGCACCATTCTGAATTTGCTCATGCTTCCTCCTCTAACCTGCATTGCAACTCACCTGATCGAGCAAACCGCGACGAGATAATTTCGCCTGCATCCGGTATCCACCGCCCCTCTTACAACGGCGCTCCTGCGAGACAGACCTGCCTTGCTATGAATTGTCTGGTTTGCTGCGGTCGAATGAGTTCTTTGAATTGCGCAACAACGTTTGTGGACGCGATTGTCCACGTCGCTCGTTGCGCGCTCATAAAGCCATTAAGTAAGAACTGGAGCTATAAACTCGTCGCCCTCGTATTCTTCTTCGCCGTGCTCGCCATGCTCATGATGATGCGGCGCGTGCGAAACTTCGCTGATGTAGAGCTGCGAGAGCAGTATGAAAACAAACGTTTGAATCAAAGCCACAAACACGCTCAACGGCATCAACAGGATCGGCGCAAACCACGTATACGGCGGCGCGAGACCGGCAAGCGTCTCCAAAACCTTCTCGTCCGCAAACAGGTTACCGAAGAGACGAATGCCGAGTGAAAAAGGCCGGATAAAATTACTGATCAACTCAATCGGAAAGATGAGAGGCGCGATCCACCAGATTGGACCAGCCAGGTGTTTCAAGTGACCGAATAGTCCGTTCTCGCCGATGCCGATGTAGTTGTAATAAAGAAATGAGCTGAGACCGAGCGCGAAAGTCACGCTCGTCGCCGAAGTCGGACTCATAAACAACGGAAAGAGTCCCATCAGGTTTGAGACGAGAATCAAAACCGCGAACGTCATCACCACCGGGAAATATTGCAGACCGTGCGGACCGATGATGTCTTCGATCATGTTCCGCACTGCGAGCACACTGACCTCGAGTGTCTGCTGTCCGCCGCCGGGCTCACTTTCGGAAAGTTTGCCCTTCAGAATCCAGATGATGACCACACTCAAAATACAGGCGATAAAAAACATCACCGTGTACCAGGGAATCGCGGTTTCGGCTGTGTAAGGTCCAAAGGCGGCTTCCGGCGTAGTGCCGAACCAGCCAAGAACTTTGTCCCAAACCGGCTTGGTCCAGGCCTTCTCAAAACGAAGAGCGTATTCGCCGAACCAACTATTAACCAACTGAACGACGATCGGAGCATGGTGCTCAGCCTCTTCAGCGTGCTCAGCAGCTTCCTCTGCAAACCAAAACATCTACTAATTTTCCTCTCGCTTTGTGATTGCGAAGTAGAACTCTCTAATAGCTTCGACAAACATTGCTACAACAAAAGTGGACATGCCGGCGAGCACTGCCGGCAGCGAAATCAGATCGAGCGTGTAGGCGCCGAAAATGACCGCTGCAATTACCGCATAGCGCAACACAAACTGTGCGAGTCTGAGTTGCGGAGCGCCGCCAGATGTTGAAAGTTGAATCGCCGCGGCCGCGGAGTTTGTCAACCAGCGATGACTAAAGAGCGCCAACAAACCGCCAACCAACAACCCAGTTGTCACGCGCCAGGGCGCAATAAAAGCTGAGATCGTCACTGCTAAAGCGCTGGCGACGACCATACTGCATAAAACTCTGTACTCCAGCATTGCGAAGCCGGTGATTTTAACTGGGTTTTTAGTAAATTGTCGAGTTATCAGCACAAATCCGCGTTTATCCGTGGCTAATACGTCTTCGAACTAATGCGGATGAACTGAAACAGGCCAGCCGCCGACCCGAAGACGATGCCGCCAATCAGAAACCACGGCTGCGTGCCAAGCCACTTATCGAGCATCCAGCCAATCCCGCAGAAAGTCGCGACCACCGCAAAGAGAGCGATCCCGGCCGCATAGGCGAAGCCGGTTTTCCGATTCTCTTCCTGGTCGGATTTATTCGCCACGCGATCACCAGCTTTCGCGCGTCAGGTAGTTTTTGGGAACTTCATAAAGCAAGGCGCGGCGTGAATGTCGCATCGAGTCGTGAATGAAACACACGTGCGTGCACCAACATGCCTTGCCACCGTCGATGGCGTTGAGTTCTGCTTGATGTTCATTTGCGGCCCAAAGAGCGCCGAAGTCGAAATCGAAATCGGCGAGTGACGCAAATTTTTCCCGCAACTCACACGCGCGTACATCGCCGTTGTAGTCGATCACTGCGGTTGTTTCGCCAGCCGTACAGGGAAACGGCCAGGGCGTTGGCTGCTGAAAGTTAACGTGTTGCGTCCGATAGTGAGTGATGATCGTACCGGCGTAAATGGCGTTCTTCACAAAACGCTTGCTCTTGTCGTCGTCGGCAAACATTCGCTCGCCGTAACGTTTCGTCAGTTTCGAAACGTGCGCGTACATGGCCGGCAAGACTTCGGACGGAACCTGTTTGATCTGTTCACCGACGAGCGTTTCACCACGAATGATGTTGAAGTATTGACCGTCGAGACGATAGTTCTCCCACATAAACTCCGACAGCATCTCGATCTCGGTGTAGTTTGCCGCGCAGACAACTGTATTGACGTTCAGTCGAAAGCGATCGGTGTACTTTTCCTTG
Organism: Pyrinomonadaceae bacterium; assembly: GCA_035694465.1. Lineage (GTDB taxonomy): Bacteria > Acidobacteriota > Blastocatellia > Pyrinomonadales > Pyrinomonadaceae > PSRF01. The sequence continues at coordinate 58,975 of DASSFI010000075.1, forward strand.
AGCGGATAAAGCGACTCGATGCAAGCGAGCGCCTTTTCCCAGTTGCCGGGAACACCGCGAATGCGATCGTGAGTCTCGCCGTAGCCGTCGAGGGCAATGTTCAGGTAGAGATCGAGTTGCGGATTGTTTCCGAGGGCGCGATCGACGACGTCGTAGACACGCGTTTTGATCAGGCCGTTGGTGGGAATTATGATCCGGTTGACACCGTTGTTCGCGACAAAAAGATCGATGACGTCTGAAAGATCGCGTCGCAGCGTCGGCTCGCCGCCTGAGAGCCACAGATCGGTGATCGAAGGCATCGTTTGCGAGACTTTTTCGATTTGCGCGAAGGTCAGATCACCGGGCTGGTTCAACTCTTCGTGATAAAAACACGTCTGGCAAAACGCGTTACAACGCGACGTAACAAACAGGATCACCGTGCCGAGGCGTCTGTCGCGCTTCGTCGAACGTAACAACTGCACAAACTGGATGGCTTTGTTGGGCATTACGAATCGCGAGAGATAATGACAGCTTCGGTGGGTGATTTCAATTCATAGGTAATGCCGCGCCAGGTAATGCGCCGCGAGAAACCGGCAACGATGGCGTTGTAGAGATAGAGTAACGAGGCGATAGGCCATAGGAAAACGTGGGCAAAGAGATCGCGACTCAGAGCGGAATGGTAGGCCTTTAATGGGATGGTTATGGCGCGCCAGCGGATGAATGATTTGGTGGCGCCGAGTGTGAAAATCACGATGAGGGCGAGTGGCAAAAGAATAGATGGAGACAGGATTTGCAGGATTTGCAGGATTAACAGGATAAAGCCGCCGAAGAAGACGATGGCGAAGAGGGATGAGCCGAGCAATAACGGAAGCCAGAGGTTTGAGGCGTAGACGCGCGTGATTTTGATCTGACGCGTGGTGAACTCGAAAAGTTCTTTCAAGTCGCAGTCGCCAACGGAAGCGACGAGACAGTGTGGGGTGAAGTGAATCCGAAAGTTAGCTTCCTTCAGTACTCGCGTGATCGTGAAATCGTCGGAGACCGTTCCGCGCCAGCGCTCAGCAACACGTAGTCTCTCAAATGTCGTTCGTCGAATTGCAGTAGAGCCCCCCCAGCAAAAGTTCTTCGCTGTATCGCTGCCAAGCGCAGACGCCACCGACGCATTCCAAACGCCGCGCAGGCGCGATGCAATTCCCCCTCGACTCGGGACAAACCAGCGATAACCAGTCGCAGCACCAAGTGTTTCATCCGCCAGTGGCGCGACTAACTTTTTGAGCCAATCATTTGCCGGCCGCGCATCCGTATCGACAAAAACAAATACCTCAGATTGCGGATCGACCTCAGTCACCGCCACGCGCAGGTTGTGAACCTTCTGCCCACTATCCGTTGCAGATCCGGCAATAATCGTTCTGCCAATCCGCGAAGATCCGTGTTCCACAACCTGAATCGCAGGATCATCCACGCGATCGAAAACAAACAGCACCTCATAGCGCGGATAATCCTGCTCCAACAGTGGTCGAAGGTTTTCAGCCAGACCGGGCTCGAGCCCGCGACCGGGCGCAATGACCGACACAAACGGCTCAAACTGCGGTAACGCGCGACTCGTCTCACGCCGCACATACTTCGCGTAACGAATCCCACTCAATAATGATTGAATTCCAAACCAGATAGAAACTGCCGCGAGGAAGTAGAAGAAAACCATCACGGCGATGGTATCAATGCCTGGGCCAGCGCAATGAACGGCTGCGGATAGATCCCGATCACCATCACGCCGACGACCGAAACTACCAGCGCCAACTGCAGCGCCGGTGAGAGTGCGAGCGGCTTGTTATCGGCAATGCGGTCGCCCAGATACATCACCTTGATGAAACGGAAGTAATAGTAGAAAGAGACGACGGTATTAAGGATGGCCCAACCCGCGAGCCAATAGTACCAGCTTTTGTGATCGGCGTCGGCACGGTTAATCAATCCGCCGAACAAAAAATACTTGCCGATGAAACCACCGGTAATCGGCATGCCGCCGAGAGACAGCATGAAGATGGCCATCATCGCCGCCATGAACGGCGCCTTCTGGCCTAGTCCGGTCAAGTCATCAACGTTGTCGCCGATGATGCCACGGCGACGCAGGCTGATGATCACGCCGAAAGCACCCATATTCATGAGGGTGTAGACCAACAGATAAATGATCAGACCGATGTTGCCATACTCGTTATGTGCGACGAGTGCCAGCAGCAGGTAACCCGCGTTGGAGATCGACGAGTACGCCAGCAGGCGTTTGGAGTTCTCCTGTGTGACGGCAGCCCAGTTGCCAACCATGATCGTGATCGCGGCGACCAGACCAAGCAACGGCGCCCAGTCGGCGCGCATAGGTTCGAGGGCGACGCTGAAGATGCGCGCATACAACGCAAAGCTCGCGGCCTTCGATCCGGTCGAAAGAAATGCGGTAACTGAGGTCGGCGCTCCTTCGTAAACATCCGGAGCCCACATGTGAAACGGCACGGCGGCAACTTTAAAAAACAATCCTGCGCCGAGCGCAATCATCGCGAGCAGCAACATTGGTCTGAGACCGCCGAGTGCCTCGTTAGCGGCCACTGCGGCGTCAAGTTTGGGCATTAGAGCTGTCAAAGCACCGTTGATTTGACCGATGTTTGTCGAGCCCGCAATGCCGTAAAGCAAAGACATGCCGTAGAGCAGCACGCCCGACGAAAACGCGCCGAGCAGGAAGTATTTCATGGCGGCTTCGTTCGACTTCTTTTCGCGCTTCGTGAAAGCGACGAGCACATAGAACGTCAGCGCCATCAACTCGAGACTGATGTAAAGCGAAATGAGATCGTAGCCGCAGGCAATAAACATCATGCCGACGGTGGCAAAGAGGATCAGTGCATAGTATTCGCCGTGCTGTTCGCCTTCGATATCGAGGAAGCGTGTAGAGATGCCGATTGCGAGGGCCGCAGAAATCAAGAATATTACTTTGAAGAGCAACGCGAAGCCGTCGATCCGCACCATGCCGTAGAAGCCTTCAGCCGGCAGCCCTGTCCACATTTGCAGGACGACTGAAACAAACGCGAGGGCAACACCGGCGAGCGCGAAGTAAGCAGTGAGCTTGCTCTTCCGGTACGGCAGAATCACTTCCATCACCAGTGCCACGCAGGCGCAGGCAGTCAGGATCAGTTCCGGCGCGATCAGTTGCAGATCGGCGGCGCTAATCAGCGAGGTGGCGTTGGCTTGCAGAAGAAACATGAATTTTGTGCTTTGTGCCTTTGGCGGCTACTTCTCCGCTCTCTCGGTTGCGGCCGGTGCGGCAGTTCCCGGTATCACGTAATCGGGTCGAACTTGCTTCACTACAGCGTTCACAGGCTGCTGAATGTATTCAAGAAACGGTTTTGGATAGATACCAATCCAAAGCGACAGGATCATCAGCGGCACCATGTAGGCCCACTCACGCGGTTTTAGATCCGGCAAACTTTCATTCTTCGGATTATCAATGGTGCCAAAGAACATTCGCTGATAGAGCCACAGAAAGTAACCGGCATTCAGGATGATTCCCAGCGCAGCCCAGGCGGCCCAGTATGGATTCGCCTCGAACGCTCCTCGCAAAGCAAGGAACTCGGAAATAAATACTGCCAGCAGCGGAAGACCAATCGCGGTCATCACCATGCCGAGAAAGATCGCAGCGTAGCCCGGCATGACGTGCGAAAGCCCGCCAAACTCAGCCACGTTACGCGTGTGTCGCCGTTCGTAGATGATGCCCACGAGCAGAAACAGCGCGCCTGAGTAGATGCCGTGATTGATCATCTGCATCACGCCGCCGTTGACGCCATTCGGATTGAGCGCAAACAGTCCGAGCATCACCATGCCCATCGACGATACAGACGAGTAGGCGACGAGTTTTTTCACGTCGCCATCTTTTTTGACGACGAAATACATGGCCGCAAGTGCGCCGTAAAGAATGCTGACGATCGCCAGAAAGACGACGACACTGCGGACGCCGAAAGCGCCGTTAGCAAAACTGCTCTGGTCGGTCGAAGCCCAGGGAAACATCGGCAAGTTGAATCGATAAAAACCGTAGGTGCCGAGTTTCAGCAAAATACCGGCAAGGATGACTGAACCCGCCGTTGGCGCCTCCACGTGAGCGTCCGGCAGCCACGTGTGGAAAGGAAACATCGGCACTTTGATCGCAAAACCGAGCGCGAATGCGGCGAAGAGAAGTATCTGTACAGTACCGGTCGGCAGCAACGGTCCCATTGCCTGCATGAACACGATGTTGAATGTGCCGGTGCCGGCGCCTTTCGCCGTTTGCCACGTATTCCAGACCATCTGCCCCGCTTCCGAAGTTCCCGAGAGCGCATTGATCGCAGATTGTGTGACCTTGCCGCCGATCGCAGCGTCCTGCGTCAGGAAGTACATCTTCAAAACGCCAAGCAGCATCACGACCGAACCGACGAGCGTGTAAAGAAAGAACTTGATCGCGGCGTACAGACGGTTCTCGCCACCCCAGATTCCGATCAGGAAGTACATCGGCACCAGCGACACTTCGAAGAACAGGTAAAACAAGAACAAGTCCATCGAAGAAAAGACACCAATCACGGCCGTCTGCAACAACAGCAATAGAACGTAATATTCTTTCTCGCGTTTCTGAATGTATTCCCACGAAGATAAAGCCGCGATGGCGCCGAGGAGCGTGGTCAAAACGATCAGCAGTACGGAAACACCGTCAACACCCATCTGATAACGCGCGCCAATAATCGGAATCCACTGGTGATCTTCGAGGAACTGCATGCCGCCGGTGCTGCGGTTGTACGTCAGCAGAAAGAGCGAGACGAGAAAGTCGAGCGCAAACCAGCCGGTCGCAAACTTCTTGATCAGGCTCGACTGGTCTTTCTTCATTAACGCCAGAATGAGAATGGCGCCGACCGCCGGCAACCAGGTGATGAAAGAAAGAATGTA
>DASSFI010000076.1:0-3002 GCA_035694465.1 Pyrinomonadaceae bacterium
CCACGGAGGGCCGCCCCTACAGTACGTTCCGAGTGATCAAATCGTCGGCGAGTGTGAAACCGTGGCGTTGGTAAAAACGCTTGCTTACTTCCGTGGGCCAGAGGATTACCGTTTGCGCGTGCTGGCCGCGACTCCATTCCAGCACCGCGGCTAACAACTGCGAACCGATGCCGATGCTGCGATATTCCTCGAGAACGTAGAAGTTCGTGAGATAAACGTAGGACTCAGATTCCCCTGTCGGATTAGGAATCTTTTCAACGAGCTGCGCCCACACAGCCCCAACAGCGCGCGCCTCACGTTCCGCGATCCAGCACCGCCACAAACCACCACTCCGCAGTCGCTCCATCATCCACGATTCGCAACGCCCCAGAAACTTCTGCTCGTCTTCAACCACCTGCTGCGACATCGAACGCAACTCATACCGGAGTCGCGCGAGTGTTCCAGCATCGCTCTCCGACGCCAACCGAATCACGACGTTCATATCAGTGCGCTCGCACCACTTCGAGCGACGACATCCGCTTCACACCCGGGTACGGTTGACTACCCTTAAGCAACGTCCAAAGCACACGATTGAACGCATCCTCATCAGCCGCATCAACACGATCGAGATCCAACTCAAGCGACGCCTGAGCCGTCGGACTCTTGGCCGGATTCAACTCGTTGAGGGGTTGTTCCGACTTGAGCGCGACGTATGGCGTCAGATCAGGCGTAGCCGTGAAAATCTCACGCAACGAACGTCCATAATGATCAAACTTCGACAGTCTGCTGAGACCAAGTATCTCTTCCACCGTCGCCAGCACATCGGTCGTGTTCACAAAACGACGAATCACTCCGCTGCGGTTGTAAGCAGAAATCACTAACAGCACCGATCGATGCGAGTCGATGTGATCCGGTCCATCCTGCGCGTCGTCTTCCAAAACAAAGAAGACTGTGTCCTCCCAGTAAGGCGAATGCGACACTGCTTCAACGAGACGTCCCAACGCGAGGTCGTTGTCGGCCATAAACGCCTTCGGCGTGGGTCGCCCGGGACGTCCGCCGCCAGTGTGATCTCCCGGAAGATGCATGATCTGCAACGCCGGAAAATTCCCCAGCCGCACAAACTCCTGAAATTCTTTGATCCACACATCAGCGCGACGCTGATCCGGAATTCTCAAATCGTAAGCGGGATACTCGCGCGAGGTGTGGCGATCGAGCGCGGGCTTCGTGGCCCGATAGCGAACCGGTTCCTGCTTGTTCTTGTTAGGGATCGCTTCTCCGAATTCGCCGTAGTTCCGCAAGCTGATGCCTTTCCTGATGGCCGCATCCCAAACGTATCCACCGACAGGTTCGTCGACGTCGTCACGATCGACTGGTGAACGACGGTCCGAATAAAGTGATGGGATTGTCTTCTCGCCGTAGTCGGTTACGTACGCACCGGTACTCCAAACATGTCCCTGCGAACTCACTTCGGCATTACAAAAGAAGCGATCGAAGAGACCAAATCGCTCCGCGAGTGCGTGATGATTAGGTGAGATCGCCCGCGGGAAAAATACGAGCGACTCGTCGCCGTCACCTTGAGGCAAATCGCCAAACACCTGATCGTAAGTGCGATTCTCTTTGATGATGTAGATGACGTGCTTGAACGGCGGATAGGGACGATTCGTTTTCTCCGGCTTGTCCCAGTTGTTTGCACGCGCGACGCGACGCGTAAGCGCGGGTAGCGCAGCCGGCTTCAGCTCCGCAGATAGCTTCGTGATCGTTCCATTCAACTGGCCAAGCGTGTAAGCAGTGCTTCCATCGGGCAGTTCGACATCCGGAGTTGGAAACTGCGGATTCGCCCGGGTGCCTCGTCCCTTGCCGTTCACGACAAACAGAGAATCGTTGTTCAGCAGTAACGCGGCCGGATACCAGCCGACGGGGATTCTTCCGATCAAGCGGTCGACGCCACGCGCTTTGGCAACTCCCGCGGTCGCGCGCGCGAGTTGAAAAACTGCGATGGCGTTGTTATCTGCCTCCGCGACATATAACTCGAGTCCGTTTTGCGAAAGTGCGAGTGCATTCGGAGTGCTGCCCTGAGATGGACCAGCAGGCGGTGGATCGTGGAGCGATGTTACGACGCGTAAGGTTTTGGTATCGACTACGGCGATGCTGCTGGTAGTTGCGGAAGTGACAAAGAGTCTGGAGCCATTCTGGTTTAGCAATAGCGCTGACGGGTGCCGTCCAACTTTTATTCTGCCGCGTTCCTGAAGCACAGCTTTTCTACCCGGCGTGAAGACTGAAACCGTATCGCCTCCCCACGCTGAGACAAAAACTTCACCCGCTGGTGAAAGTGCCACTGCATACGGGTACGTTTCCGTTCGCATCCGTTGGACCACGCGAGTGGTTTCCAGATCGACTACCGCGAGTGTGTCGCCGAGATTCTCGGCGACGAACAAGTATTTGTCGTCGTGAGAGACAGCGAGTCCGGCTGGAAATCGTGTGCCGTCTTTTCGCGGCTCTTTTTGGGCGAGAGTAAGCTTGTCGATGAGCGTGGCTTGTCCGTCGTGCCAGGCGTAACGATAGACGACATCTTCGCTACCACCCGAGACGTAGAGTGTATGGCCGTTGTGTGAGAAGGCGAGTCCGAAGAATGCGCTCGGTTGCGAGATCGTTTGCACGATTGCGCCTGTCTGCGCGTCGACGATTTGAATTCCCTGTTGTCGCCAACCGTTGAGTGAAAGCACGATTCGGTTGCTTTCCGGCGAAGACACCGCTGCGAGCGGCATGTTGCCGACGTCGAAAGTCTGACCGGCTGAGTCGAGACAGATGCCAGTTGGTAAACAGGATTCGTATGCGCGGCCGTCACGAGCAAGCGGGCTTGTCTGCGCCGCAGCCTGTGCGCATATGAACAGAAGCAAGATGGTCAGGATAAATAAACGGATGCCGAACGTTAATACGTTTAATGGTTCCTCACAAGCACCATTTTCTGAGCTATCATAGGAACCATTGAACGTACTGTAGGGGCGGCCCTCCGTGGCCGCCCC